>JBPCPW010000109.1:0-5053 GCA_050998755.1 Candidatus Dormibacteria bacterium | reverse complement strand
CGCCGCCATCGGCATCTACATCGACGCCTGGAACGAACGCTGCCAGCCCTTCACATGGACCAAGACCGCCGACCAGATACTCACCAAAGCCCGCGGCGGTCAAAGATCATCGTTCACGCGACACTAGGACGATAGACAGAGCAACCGCGGCTAGAGGCAGATCCAAGAACAGTTCTACGTTGACTCGCGCGTGAGGATTCGGGCTGAGTCAAGACCTGTCGGCGCGGTTACAGAGTGCTCAGCCAAGTGTCGGAGAGCGTGTACCCCTCCGGAAACGGGTCGCTTGGGTCGTACCCCACCTGACACAGCTCGGAAATCCACGCCTGACCCGTCACGCTGGACACGACGGCAGGGATGGGACCGACCGTCGTTTCCTCCTCAATACGGCTCGAGAACTGACTTCCAATGACCGACTCGTGGACGAAGGCCTGTCCGACGGCGATCTGGCCACGGGCGTGCATGACGGCCAGCCGTGCGCTGGTGCCCGTGCCGCAGGGGGAACGGTCGAGCCTGCCCGGCGAGACGACAACGGCATTCCGTGAGGTCAGTACGTCGTCTTGGCGGCGCAGTGGCCCGGCGAACTCAGTTTGTGTGATGCCCGGGAATTGAGGGTTCTCCGGATGGACGGCCGCGACTTGTTCGGCCGCGGCCTTCTTAATCAGCTGACCCTTCACGCACAGATCGCGCCCCTCGTCGGGCGTCAATGCGAACCCCAGTGCTGCCGCGTCAACAATTGCGTAGGCCATCCCTCCCCACGCGACGTCGACGGTTATGGTGCCGACTCCGTCTACTTCAACCTTCGCGTCCATTTGGTAGACGAAGGCTGGCTGGTTGACGAACTGCACGCCGGTGACCTTGCCGTCGCGGCACTCGCACCGCAGGCTTATTAAGCCGGCGGGGGCCTCAAGTACCAGCTCTGTGACTGGTTCGCTCATCGGCAGCATGCCGGTCTCAAGCAGCACGGTGGCAACGCAAATGGTGTTGCTTCCCGACATCGCGGGGTATTCGGTGGACTCGGCAATCACGTAACCGAGCAGCGCCTCCGGCCGGTTGGACGGCAGGATGATGTTGGCGCTGTGCACGACGCCACCGCGAGGTTCGAAGAGCAGACGCTTCCGGATCTCATCCCGATGATCCTGTAGGTACACCCGCTTGTCGAACATGGTCTCGCCCGGAACATCTCCGATTCCACCGGTCACGACCTTGCCGACTTCGCCGCCGGCATGCGCTTCGACGACGTTGAGAACGCTGCTCCAGCGCATCGTTATCGCCGTTCCTCAGGTGTCTCGGTGAAGATGTATCCGCGTGCCATCACAGGGTCGAGGATGCCGTCGGAGATCTGATCGACGGCCTCCTCCAGTCGCGCCGGGCGACGGGCCTGTCCGGGATAGCCGACCCGGTCGCGGACCGCCGGGACCAGCAACCATGCTCCGGCGATTACCGCGGACAGGACCTGGAACTTCTTCGGATCGCTGGCATGCAGTGCCCGCAGGGCTTGGTCGATGTCTGGGGCTGTTGCTTCCTTGAGGTCTCCGAGGATCTCCACGATCGAGTCAAACCCGTCGGCGCGCGCGTCTAGCGCGACCGAGAGCAGGCGATCGAACTCAGGCTCGGCAGTCGCGGCGGGGTTGTCCCCCACAGCTGGGATCAGTACGTCGGCGATGGACCGAAGAGTGGACAACTCGATGTCGGTAAGAGCGCGAGGCGCCCTGAACTTTCCTGGGACCGACAAACGCTGCGGCGGGCCGCCGGCGGTGCTGCTCACGGGCTCACCTTCTGCTCTTTGGCGGTCGATGCGATGTTGTCCGCGACGCGAAGCGCCAATGCGGAGATGGTGCAGGTCGGATTGGCTGACCCGCTGGTCACAAAGATGCTCCCGTCGGCGATGAACAGGTTAGGTACGTCGTGAGCCCGCCCATACGAATCCACGACGGACGTTGCCGGGTCGTCCCCCATCCGAGCAGTACCCAGTAGGTGGCCTGGTTGGTCGGTCCACAACTCAACGGCGAAGGTCTCGACAGCACCGGAAACTGCGTGGATTTCCTCCATCCGCTCGACGGCAAACCGAAGGATCTTCTGGGTGTTGTCACTGATGCGGTAGTGGATCTGCGGCGCCGGCACCCCGCCGTCGTCGGTCAGATTCGGATGCAAGGTGACCTGGTTGGCTTCATCGGGCAGATCTTCGGTATTGGCGGCCCACATGATGCCGTTGGCGTGTGTGCGAGCGACGTCATGAATCGCGGGACCCCAGACTCGGTCATAGGGCAGGTCGCGGTGAGACTCGATTGCCGTCAACGCTCCGGGCGTGGGCAGAGCGTGCAGCTTAATACCCCGGACGAAGTCATGCTCGGGTCGTGTCTCGTAGAACTCCATAGAATGGATCAGCTGTCCGAATGGCCCCATCCAGCTCTCGAGATTCTCTTCATAAAAACCCGTGACCGAGGCATTCGGGTGCAGCATCAGGTTCTTGCCGACCAGCCCAGACGAATTGGCCAGTCCATCTGGATGGGCGCTCGAGGCCGATAGCAGCAGGAGCCTCGGTGTACCAATTCCATTGGCGCACAGGACAACTGCATTCGCGCGCTGGCGATGCTCCACTCCGTCGCGATCAATCCACAGCACGCTGGTCGCGCGCCCGTCCCCGCCGGTTTCGATCTGACGCGCCCGAGCCCCGGTGATCAGGGTCGCGCCAGAACGCAGGGCATGTGGCCACCAGGCAACGTCGGCCGATGCTTTTGAACTCTCTGGGCATCCCCACTCGCAGGTGGCCCAGCGGCCGCACTGCGATAGCTCCTTGAACCGTTGACTGGGTATGGCGTTCGCGCCCGGCCACCAATGCCATCCAAGTTCGTTCATTGCTTGCGCGGCCTTCCGCCCGACTTTGCCGAGCGGATGTGGCGGCAGCGGATAGTCCAGACCTGCGGGATATGCGGGGTCACCGCCGAGTCCAGACACGCCGATAAAGGCATCAACGCGGTCATAGTATGGCGCGAGGTCGGTATAGCTGATCGGCCAATCGTCACAGATACCGTCCACCGTGCGTACTCGAAAGTCCGACGGCAGGAGACGCGGCCAATGGGCACCGAAGTACAGACTCGAGCCCCCTACCGCGTTGAACATTACTGGGGCCATATCCGAGTCGGAGTTGTCCAGCGGATAGTCAGCCGGTGACCGGCGGTCGTTCGGGTCGTGCGACCATTGCCGCTGAATCAAAAGTTCCCACTCTGGGTGGTTGACCGGATAGTCCGTCGGGTTGACCCAGTCGCCCTGCTCCAGGCAAACCACGTCGTGACCCTGCGCAGCCAGTGTGTGGGCCACGACCCCGCCGGACGGCCCGGAGCCAATAACGACCACATCGGCGAGCTTGTCTTCTTGGTTAGCCATGCCTGCTCCTAACATCTACGCGCGCGGCTGCAGTCCTGCGAGTCTGTCGACGCCGCACGGTATGCCCTCCAGAAATGCATGTCGTACCACTTCCCCGTCGAGACGATGGCCGATGCTCGTGCGCAGGCCTGTGATCCCGCTTCCGGCCTCCTGCCGTAAATTGTCGACAATCTAGCCCAGGCCTCACCTCCGAGCAAGCATGTAGGTAGCCTCCGTGTTGATGACCCGCCAGCACAGCCTTCCAGGAGTGCGGGTACAAGGCGCAAGGCGCGGTTAGGCCTTCTCCCCGGCACGAGCGAGCAGATCCCGCTCACGCTCCTCGCCGCTGGGCCTGGCGATAGGCATCGAGGCGGTCTCGGCACGCTCCCAGGAACGCTTCCATGTTGCGCGGCTGAATTTCGTGCGAGCGACGACATTCAGCGACGACCTGCGAGACCCGCGAGAGGGAGACCCGACCCTCATACTCGCGCATCAACTGTTCGACGAGGTCCGCATAGCTAGGCACCTTGATGAGACACCTCTTCCCGTGCGACGCCCGTACTGGTCAACGGATGCCGGCCATGGGTAACCCCCCGTGGCTGTCGACAATCTACCAGGCCGTCTGGGCACACCGCGGCGCGATCGCCGGCCAGGGCTCGAAACGGCTCATCGGCGCATCCGACGACCTGGCCGACATTGGTAGCGCCCTCGACCCCGCTACGAGATGACCCCGCGAGCGTCCAATCCCCTGGAGCTAGGGCAAGATCAAAGCTCGAGCGCGGCCCGGGTGACCGATCTGTAATGACGATTGACTCGCGGGGCCGGCCGACGTAGAGGACGACGAAGCTATCGGGGCGACGCCACCGGCCACCGAGCGTCGAACCTTCCAGAGTCTGGTTGGCCCGCCGCTCGGTGATCGAACGCTGCCAGATGCCCTCCACGAAGACGGTGGGCAACTTGGCGACCCTTTCAATCAGGACCATCCTTGGGTCAGGAACGCGCCAGTCGTTGGCGAGGGTGGTGACCTCGGTGACGTCATCCTCGGCGAGCAGGTCGATCGGTCGCCGTCCGTCGACGACACGATGGGTTTCGTGGCTCTCCGTGGTTCCGGGTGAGCGGTGACGTTGTTCTGGTTGGTCACGCCGCGTCCCGTGCGGTCGCGTAGGCGAGGATACGGCGTTCGTAGTTGGCTTGGTTGGCGAAGCCGCAGCCGACTCTCTTGATCTGTTTGATCGTCCGGTTGGAGCCTTCGGTGCGGGCGTTGGTGATGTTGAGTCGGAGGAAGGCTTCGATCTCGGGCCACCACGTCTCGATCGTCTCGGCCAGGGTCACGACTTCGCCGATGTTGGAGAACAGTGCGCACCAGGCGGCGAAGCGGTATTTGGCGTTGCTGATCATGTCCCGGGTCGGGTGACGCCGAGCGAGTGCGAGCAGTGCTCGCAGGTGTTCTTTGGCGATGTAGGCGGCCAGGATCTGCCCGGACGGATCACCGTCGCTGACCGAGTTCCACATCCGTGCGAACCGGGCCGGGGTGAGGCGTTCCTTGGCGGTGAGCAGCCGTCTGCCGCCGTCGTCGAGTACGGCACACCGCTGGTCGACGACCCGACCCGGCTCGACGGGGTCACCCAGTTGGGTGTGGACGAGACGGCGTTCCTGTCGGCGAACGGCCGGCACTCGACCATCTTCGCCA
>JBPCPW010000037.1:0-16656 GCA_050998755.1 Candidatus Dormibacteria bacterium | reverse complement strand
CTTCGCTGCGCCCCCACGGTGACCCTCACCCGCGAACCCCCGCTAGAGATCGCGGGGAGCATCACCCACTCCGCCGTTCTGGCGAGGGCCATCGCCGCGGTCGTTGAAGACACCGCCCGCAAGCCGCGGCCCAGGATCCCCGCAGAGCTCCGACTGCCTGATCGTCCCGAGGGTGCCAACAAGGGGACCTTCGGCCAGGTCTGCGTGGTGGCCGGCTCGCTGGGCTATACCGGGGCGCCGTATCTCACGGCAACCGCCGCGGCGCGAACCGGGGCGGGCTACGTCCGGCTGCTGGCGGCCGAGACGATCTACCCGATCCTGGCCATCAAATGCGCCGAGGTGGTCGTGACCCAGGTGCCCGAGGTCGGGCCGGGGATCCTCGGGCACGCCGCCATCGACACCCTGCTGCGGCACTGCTGGGCGGCTAACGCCTGCGTCATCGGCCCCGGGTTGGGCCGGGAGTACTCCACCCGGCGCATGGTCGTCGACCTGGTGGCCCAGCTTCGCTGCCCGGCGGTGGTGGACGCCGATGCCCTCAACGCCCTGTCGGAGCAGCGCAAGCAGCTGGGTAAGCTGCGCAGCAAGCTGATCTTCACCCCTCACCCGATGGAGATGTCACGCCTGACCGGGCTCAAGGTCGAGGAGATCCAGGCTGATCGCGAGGGGGTTGCCGGCAAGTACGCGCGCGACTGGGGCCAGGTGGTCGTTCTCAAGGGCTCCCACACCGTGATCGCCGACGTCGACGGCCAGGTGCGGGTCAACCCCCACAGCAACCCGGCGCTGGCCACCGCCGGTACCGGGGACGTGCTCGCGGGAATCATCGGCGGGTTGCTGGCGCAGGGACTCGAGCCGTTTGAGGCCGCGGTCACGGGGGTGTTTCTGCACGGCGCGGCGGGTGATGAGGCGGTGGCCCGGATGGGTGATGCCGGCGTTTTGGCGTCCGACCTGCTTCCGCTTATCCCCGTCACCATCCGCGACCTCAAGCCCCTGCTGCAACGGGCCGGGAGTTGACCCGCCCGGAGTTGACCGGGGCGCCACTGCGCTGGGCGGAGATCGACCTCCAGGCCCTGACTCATAACGTTGCCGAGGTCCGGGGCCGGTTGCGGGCGGGCACCGGGCTGGTGGCGGTGGTCAAGGCCAACGCATACGGTCACGGGGCGGTCCCCGTGGCCGGCGCAGCGCTCCGCGCGGGCGCCGATTGGCTCGCGGTGGCGACCCTCGCCGAGGCCGCCGAACTCCGCGCGGCAGGCGTCGACGCACCGATCCTGCTGCTGGGCCCGGTGCCGGCCGGCGCCGAGGCGGAGGCCATCGGGCTGGGCCTGCGTCTCGGCGTGTATGAACCCGAGGCGCTGGCCCGCATCGCCGCCGCCGTGTCCAGCTCACCCGCCAGGCTGCACCTCAAGGTGGACACCGGGATGGCGCGCCTGGGCTGCTCGCCGGGAGAGGCGATGATCCTGGCTCGCCGCATCGAGCAATCCCCCGGGCTTGAGCTCGAGGGCCTCTGGACCCACCTCGCAGAGGCCGATGACCCCGCTTCGGCGCGAACCCAGCAGCAGCTGCAGGCCTTCCTCGCGGTGGTCAACGACCTGGCGTCCGCCGGCATCAGGCCGCCTGTTCTTCATGCCGCCAACTCCGCGGCCGCCCTGCAGTTCCCGGCGACGCAGCTGGTCCTGGTCCGCTGCGGCCTCCCGCTCTACGGCTACTCGCCCACCCTGGCCCCGGTCGCAGGCGTCACGCTGAGGCCAGTGCTCAGCTGGAAGGCCCGGGTGGTCGCGGTGCACGACCTGGGACCCGGCGACCGGGTCGGTTACGGTGGCGCCTATGCCGCTCCCCGCGCGGTCCGTACCGCCACCGTGACCACCGGGTACGCGGACGGATATCCCCGCGCGCTGTCTAATAGGGGTGAGCTCCTGCTCCAAGGGCGCCGCGTCAAGGTTGTCGGGCGCATCAGCATGGACTTCATCACCGTCGACGCCAGTGACCTGCCTGACGCGGCGGTGGGGGACGAGGCGGTGATCATCGGCGCGCAGGGTGGGGAGCAGATCACCGCCGACGACCTCGCCAGGAGCCTGGACACGATCAGCTGGGAGGTCCTGGCACGGGTTGGGCCGCGCGTGGAAAGAGTGGTGGTCGGGACCGAATTTGCCGGCTGACCGCCGCAAGGTGAACCCCTGGCGCCGGCGCTTCCCGGAGCGCAGGGACCTGCCGACCGCCGACCAGCACCTGCTCGAGAGCACGCGCGCCGACTTCATCCACACCGACACCTGGCGCGCCCTGCGGATCCAATCCGAATTCGTGCGCGGATTTGATGAGCTGGCCGAGATTGGCCCCGCGGTCAGCGTGTTCGGGTCGGCGCGCGTCAAGTCCCGCCACCGCGACTACCGGGACGCCCGCCGCCTGGGCCGCGCGCTCGCTGACGCCGGGCTGGCGGTGATCACCGGTGGGGGCCCGGGGATCATGGAGGCCGCCAACCGGGGCGCGGCGGAGGCCGGCGGTGTTTCTGTCGGCTGCAACATCGAGCTTCCGTACGAACAGAGTCTCAACACATACGCCAACATTTCGATCGAGTTCCGTTATTTCTTCGTTCGCAAGACCATGTTCGTGAAGTACGCGGAGGGCTTTGTCATCTTTCCCGGGGGCTTCGGCACCCTGGACGAGCTGTTCGAGGCCATCACCCTCGTCCAGACGGGGAAGATCAAGCGCTTCCCGGTCATCCTCTACCGCTCCGCGTACTGGGCCGGCCTCCTGGAATGGCTGCGGAGGGAGGCCGTCGCGGGAGGGATGATCACCGCCGAGGAGCTCGACCTCCTGGTCGTGACCGACGATGTCGAGGAGGTCGTCCGGGTGATCCTGGAGCACCTGCCCAGGGAAGCCGGGCCGCCCTCGCGCGGCAGTGTGGCAGCGAGGGAGAGCGGCGCCGATGCCCAGTAAACAGGGGGCGGCGCCGCGTGAAATTGATGCGCTGGCCCGTGAGCGGATGGTCGCGCGCGCAGCGAGGGATTTCGCCGTCGCCGACCGCCTCAGGGATGAGATCGTTGAAGCGGGGTGGGAGGTGAAGGACGGTGCCGGCGGGTTCGAACTCTCTCCGCGGGCCCAACCGGGCGAGACCTACCCGGCGTACAACGCGGTGCCGGCTGCGCACCAGGAGCCGGATGCCTGCGAGCACAGTCTCTGCGTGGCGTTCCACGGGTGGTCCGAGGACGTCGAGCGGCTGCTGGCTGCGCTGCTCGATTCGGCGGGCAGCCGTCTCGCCGAGGTCGAACTCGTCCTGGCGGTCGCCGGCGGCGAGACGGGGGAGCAACTGGCGCATGCCGCCCACCCGGCGCTGCGGGGTGCGCCGCTGGTGGTCAGGGTGAGGGAGGACCTGGGCCAGGCGCAGGCGCTCAACGTTGCGGCACGCCGCTCACACGGCCACGTCGTGCACTTCGTCGAGCCCAGCCTGGAGTTCGGGTGGGATGTCCTGGACAGGTCTGCGGCTCTGCTGCGTGACGAGGGAATTGGTGCCTGCGGACCCCTGGGGTTGGTGACCGAGGACTGGCGTGAGTTCCAGCCGGCCCCGCCGGGCGAGGTCATGGCGCTCGAGTACCTGGTCAGTGTGCGGCGTGCCGACATCCCGGCCATCGGCGAGATGGACCCCGGCTTTCGCTTCTACCGCAACCTGGACCTCGACTACAGCCGCCAGGTGGCGGCGGCGGGATTCCGGCTCCGGAGCTACGACCTCGGGGTGACCCGGCACGCCCACCGGCTGTGGGAGAGCACCGAGCCCACCGAGCGCGATCGCCTGAGCCGGCGGAACTTCAACCGCCTGCTGGACCGCTGGGTTCGCGGGGATGCCCCAGCGTCCTGACGGCCGCCTCCAGGCGAAAGACCTCCTCGGGATTCGATAGGTCACAGCCCAGCAACTCGCCGGCCCGTCGCAGCCGGTACACCACTGTCTGGCGGTGTTTGTGCACCCGCTTGGCGGTGGCGCCAACCGATCGTCCCGAAAGAAGGTAGAGGCGCAGGGTCTCGAGGATCTCGGGGTGCGCCCGCAGGCTCCCCAGGGAGACGGCCTGGAAGCGCGACAGGGCGGCTGGATCGGAGCGGAGGGCGGCTTCGGGATAAACCTCCGCGTACAGGTAGAGCTGCGCGTCACCACCATGCTCCAGCCCGATCGTGGCGGCGATTGCGGCCTCGTCCACCGCCCGGGAGAGGGACACCTCCCCCGTCGCCGCGGACATTCCATAGGCTGCGGCCGTCCCCGCCGAGCAATCCCGCAGGAGGGCGGGGGAGGGCTCGCGAGGCAACAGCCACACCGGCAATCCCTGGCGCTGACCGAGCACACCCTGGGGCAGCCTGGCGCGCAATCGGCCGAGGACCGCCGACACCGCGGCCGCCCCCGCCCCAGAGGCGACAGCCAGGGCGACACGCGGCGGCTCGAGGGTGAACGCCGTCAGCCCGTCGGTCGGCGGCTGGCCCGAGGTCAGGGCCTCGAAGAGCCGGGTCTCGCTCATCGCCTGGCGCCGCGCCCCTTCCTGGACCTCCTCGGTATAGGCCTCGGCCATCGATGAGCTCAACTGGTCGATGTACTCGAACACCCGTCCCGCCAGCGGCAGCATCTCCTCCGGGGCCAGGGCCGGAGCGCGTCGGCTCTCGCGCAGCGTCTCCTCCCAGCCAACCCGGGCACCGATGCGCAGCGCATGGAGCAGGGGCTCCAGGGGTTCGCCGGCGATGGCCACGGTACGCCCGATCCGGCGCACGACGTTGATGTCACGAGCCGCCGGTGGCGCCCCGCTCTCGACGATGCGGACGAATATGCGCACGGCCAGGCGGCAGCGCTGCAGCACGGCCTTGCCGTAGAGCTCCGGCGAGGCGGCGTACCGTGGCACCTCGCGGAGCATCGCCGAGACCATCAGCCGGCTGATCTCCGGGGTCTTTGGCGCCAGGCGCCGGGCCAGCCCGGAGGTGACCGGAGTGTTCGCGCCTGTAGCCATGGACCTGACTATACAAACGTATGAGGAATCCAGTCAGAAGTCGTTGGGGATGGTGCCGAAGTTGGCCAAAACGCCCAACTACACTGAAAAGATGTCCGACGAGATGCTCTACGAGCGCCATTTCGAGCGCATGGAGCGCAACCGCTGGCTGCTGACCCGGGACGTGCCGTGGGAACAGCTGCAGCCCGAACTGCTGCCTGACGGCCTGCTCTATGACCTCAGGTACATCTGTCTCACCGAGCTCTCAGCCCTCTATGCCACCGAGATGTTCATTCGGGACTTCTACGAGGACATCGACTTCAGCGCCTTCGTCTCGATCTGGTTTTACGAGGAGATGAAGCACTTCCTGACGATGAAGAAGTACATCAACAAGTGCGGGCTGCACCTTCCCGACCTGGACACCGAGCTGCCCAAGCTGCGCCTGAGCTTCGACCCCGGCCCGGCGGTCCAGACGATGACCATGCACTTTGTTGGAGAGCACCGGTTGGCGCTCTGGTACAACAATTTCGCGGACAGCTTCCAGGAACCGGTCCTGAAGAAGATCTTCCGCATCCTGGCGACCGACGAGCTGCGTCACGGTGCGGTCTACATGACCTACCTGGACAAGGCTGCGGGAAAGGACGAGAACGTTCTTCGTGAGTCACTGATGATGTCTCTCTGGATGCTGCGCAGCTCGACAGACAAGCCCAAACACCCCACGACGATCACCCGGCCCTCCGTGATGGATATGCTCGAGGATCCGGACTACCTGGTGCGCATGATCCACACGTACACCCCCAAGTACGACGAGACCGAGATGAAGGACACCGTTTTCGCCAACCTCTCGCGCTTCGCCGGCCGGAGCATCAAGTCGGAGAAGGACATTCTCCATGTTCTACGAGACCTGAAGGACCCCGACCGCGACATGGTAGGCAGCCGGCCTCTTTAGGGAGGCCGCCTCAACCGCCGGGGCGAGCGTCGGGTCCGGGCTTCGCCCTCGTGCGATGCTCGCTCACGTACTTCGTGTACGCTCGTTCCGCTTCTCCGCCCCTCCTTCGCCGCGACGGTTGAGGCGGCCTCCAGTTAACGAATCGGCTACTTGTGGGGTTCTGGAGGGGGGGCCATCGGGGGGAAGTCAAACGGTGGTGTTTCGCCCTCGTGCGGCGGGGCTGGCGGGGCGGGCGGGGCGCTGGGCTGGGGTGTATAGATCTCGCGCGCGGCGGGTGCTGCCGGTGCCGGGGCGGTGAAGTCGGCCAGCGAGGGGGTCGGGTCCATCATCGGCGGGGGAGCGTAGAGGCCCTCGTCCCCGCTGCCCGGCGCGTGGTGGCTGGGAGGCGGCGGCACGTCAGCCACGGGCCCCATCGGCATCGCGGGGAACTCCATCGGAGGCACGGATGCCGCCGGCGGAGCGGGGTCGGCCATCGGCGGGGGACTGTATGCAGCCGGTGCGGGGGCGGGGTTGTAAGCAGGCGTGGGCGGTGCTTGGTAAACGGCGGCTGCCGGGGCTGCCGCGACGGGTGCAGGTGGAGGCGCTGGGGCTGGGGCGGGGGCGGGGGCGATGGGAGCGGGGACGGCCTCAGCCTTCTTGCCACCACCGCCGAAAGCCGCCGGCAGACCAGTCGATTCAGCGGTCAGGTCGTCCCGGTCGAGAACCTGGATGACATACGTCCCAGCCAGCATGTCGTGGAGCGCCCGCTTGTTTTTGCCCGCGATGACCAGAAGGGCACTGACGATCGCCAGGGGTGACAGGAGGATGTAGAGGATGTAACGGAACACGGCCCGGAAGAAGCCGATTCCAGCCGCGTTCTGGTCGGTGACCCGCAGGCTCATCAGCAACTGACCGGGGGTCGCTCCCATGATCGTCCACGACCCGGCGAAGTAGAACAGGTACAGAACGGTCAGCGTGAGCTGGAGGGCAATCGACCCGCGCAGGACGTCGACGCCGCTCGCCGCCCCGCCTGACTCGACCTTGACCGGTGCCAGTTGCAGCGACCAGAGCGCCGTCACGGGGAAGAGCACCACCAGGAGGATCAGGCTGTCGATGATCAGCGCGATCAGCCTGGGCAGGAACCCACCCGGCTTGGCCACCTTGGTCGAGATCGGCCGCTCTCCCTTGCCGGACAGGCTCTGGCCGGCCACCAGCAGCCCTGGCCGCGCACCCAGGGGCTGGCCGCACTTGGAGCAGCGAAGGTGGGCGCCGCTGTTGGCCCAGCCGCACCGGGGACACGGGATCTGCCAAGACTGAACGCTCATACGCGCCCATTCTGCCTTACACGAGTGGCCAGGGGAAGGCCCACGAGCTTTCGGGTTGTGGAAACAGCCCTGCTACAGATACCTTTCGCGCCCTCTGGGACAGCGCCTCCAACTCGGCCGCTGCCAGCAGGCCGCCGAGGGTGGCGGAGATCTCCGACCGCGGGTCCGAGAGCGCCAGCGCCAGTCGCGCCGCGGCCTTGCGCTCCGGCGCCGGCAGCGGCTGGCCGCCGAAGTCCCAGATTACGGTGCGCAGCTTGGGCTCGGCATGGAAGGTCAGCCCGTGGTCGATGGCCCACACACGGCCATCGCGATCCAGCAGGCAATGGCCGGCCTTGCGATCGGCATTGTTGGCGAGGATGTCGAAAAACGCGAGACGTTTGAAGGCTCGGCGATGGGCGTCCTGGAGCGTGAAGTAGTGCTGCTCAGGGTCGTGGTCGACAAAGGCCTGGAGGGAGCCAGGGCCAAGGTCGGCGCCCTCATGGGTGACGGTCACCGGCACCTGGTCCCAGCCCAGCCACCGGCTCAGTTCGTAGGCCGCCACCTCGCGCCGGTGGAGACTGTCGGGAGGGAAATCCCACAGCGGCCGCTCACCGGCGGCGGGCTTGTATACGGCAAGGCGGTCGTTGCCGCCGTCGATCTCCTGGTCGTGGCAGCGAACCAGGAACGAGGCGTTGCTCGAATACGCCAGGCGGCCGATCACCTCCAGCCGCGTCCGACTCAGCACCTCACTGGAGGCTGGGGTCAGAAGACCGGGCTCTTCCCGTTCTTTCTCGGGCACACGTGGCCTGCAGGGTCGAGCGGCAGGCCGCAGAGGGCGCAGAGTGGGCGACCGGCGTTGACCAGCTCCAGGCCGCGGCGTCCCAGCGCCGCGAGTTGCGCCGGGCGCAACCACAGGCGTGCGGTGGACAGAGTTTCCGTGTCGACCTCGTCGGTCTCGGGGTCGGGCGCCTCCTGGGCCACCATCAGCGCCAGCTGGCGGTCGGGGTCAAAGCCGAGGCCCAGCTGACCTGCGCGCCAGTCGGGCTGGACGGGCTCGACCAGTTCCTCGGGGGCTTCCTCCGGCCCGGCCTTCTGGTCCTCGAGGATCGCGATGGCGCGCTCGGCCAGCGCCTGTACCTGGACTTTCTCGACCAGCATTGTCAGTTGCCGGTAGGGACCACGCGCCTGGATGTAGAAGGCGCGCTGGCCCGGCTCGCCGACAGTGCCGACAGCGATGCGCTCGGTAGGGTCAAGTTCGATCTCGTCGGGCATGGCTCTAATTCTTACCTCGGCGGGGGGGCGGCGGCTTGAGGTCCTCGAGACTGCCCAGTTCGTTGAGCTTGATCAGCGCCGGCGGACCGGTCCCCAGGTGAAGTGCGGTCACCGAGCCGGCGGAGACCACCAGCCGTTGATAGAGATCCAGGTGGACGCCCGTGAAGTGAGCCACCGCGAGCTTGATCATGTCGCTGTGGCTGTACGCGGCGACCACGTCTTTGGGGTGCCGCAGAAGGAGGCCCTCAATGGTGGCGACGATGCGCGCCTGGGCCTCTCGAACCGACTCGCCGCCCGGGAACCGGGCCCCCGAGGGGTGCTGCTGCACCACCTTCCACAGGTCGGTCTTCCGCAGCACCTTGTATTCCTGGCCTGCCCACTCGCCGTAGTCGACCTCCAGCAGGCCCTCCGC
Source organism: Candidatus Dormibacteria bacterium (assembly GCA_050998755.1). Lineage (GTDB taxonomy): Bacteria > Chloroflexota > Dormibacteria > DASZGP01 > DASZGP01 > JAXDLW01. The sequence continues at coordinate 7,788 of JBPCPW010000037.1, read as the reverse complement.
CTCCTCCACCGGCAGGCCCTTACGCTCGGCCAGGGGTGCGGAGGTCTGTTGTGTTCGCTCCATGGGGCTGGAGAAGATGGCTGCCACCGGCAGGGGGGCGATGAGCTCGGTCGCAGCGGTTGCCTGGGCCTGCCCTTTGGCGTTCAGCGAGATCCCGGGGAGGCGTCCGATCAGGCGGGTCTCGGTGAGGTCGGTCAGGCCGTGCCGAACAAGCAGGAGGAGCACGTGACGAGGCTACGCGTGGCGTCACACCACCGTGACGAAAGCGACACTCCAATACTTCTCTAACCTGCTACCGTGACTATCACCTTGATCGCGCTGCATCCGCGCTGCGTATATACGCGTGGACACTGACTTTTTGCAGGAGACATGGAGACCGATGGAAGAAAGGTTCACGGAGTTCAAGGACCGTCACGCGCTGCTGCTGACGGAGATCCGGCGCCTGTCGGACGAGGCTGCGGATGAGACCCTGCAATCGCGCAACCGGGAGCTGCGAAGCATCCTCAAGGTCGTCGCCAGGAGTTACCTCCGCGAGAATGTCGATCCCCAGGTTCCCGAGGAGTTGCTGCAGGACTGGCTGGTTCGACTGGAAGCCGCCTGACCCACGCCTGGGGCGCGGACAGCGCCCCAAAGCCCGCACGCTACTCGAAAAGTAGACTTGGCGGGTGTCTCAAGCAGATCAGAGCCGTCGACCGCGGCTGAGCCGGGGCGAGCAGCGGTACAACTATGGGCTGGCGATTGGCGCCGTGGCCGTGGTGATCCTGCTGATCGTGGCTTCGCCCACGGTGACCTACGAAGGGCAACGGGTGCCGGTGCTGGTGGTCGCGCTGCTGGTCGGCGCGTTCCTGTTTGGTCTGGGCCAGATGATCGTCGGTATCGGCCGCAGGCGAACATACCTGAGGGCCCTCCAGTCGGGGGCTGCCCCGGCGGGCCAGTCAGAGCACGGGACGAGTGGAGAAGGATCGGTTTGAATCCGTTTCACGGGGGTATAAGGTGAGCGACCGTAACCACCGTGGAATGGGACTAGGAGCGTAGGAACTTATGGCTAAGGCAGTAGGGATAGACCTGGGCACGACCAACAGCGTCGTGGCCGTGATGGAGGGCGGCGAGGCCGTCGTGATTCCCAACTCGGAGGGTGGTCGGACCACGCCGTCGGTGGTGGCATTCACCAAGAGCTCGGAGCGCCTCGTCGGCACTCTGGCCCGCCGCCAGGCCGCGGTCAACCCGGAGAACACCATCTATTCGATCAAGCGGTTCATGGGCCGCCGCGGCAAGGAGGTCGCCAGCGAGCGATCAATCGTGCCCTACAACGTGGTGGAGGGTAAGGACGGCCGCGTCGAGGTGCAGGTGCTCAAGGAGCAGTTCACCCCCGAGCAGGTCTCGGCCATGATCCTGCAGAAGCTCAAGAGCGACGCCGAAGCCTATTTGGGGCAGCCGGTGAAGGACGCCGTGATCACCGTCCCGGCCTACTTCAACGACGCCCAGCGCCAGGCCACCAAGAACGCCGGCGAGATCGCCGGCCTCAACGTCATCCGGATCATCAACGAGCCCACCGCGGCGTCCCTGGCCTACGGCCTGGACAAGAAGACCAATGAGAAGATCCTGGTCTTCGACCTCGGTGGCGGAACCTTCGACGTCTCGGTGCTCGCGGTCGGCGACGGCGTGTTCGAGGTCGAGTCGACCAATGGTGATACCCACCTCGGCGGCGACGACTACGACCGGCGCGTTGTCGACTGGATCGCCGAGGAGTTCAAGAAAGACCAGGGGATCGACCTGAAGACCGACCGCCAGGCCCTCCAGCGGCTCACCGAGGCTGCGGAGAAGGCCAAGATCGAGCTCAGTTCGCGCCAGGAGACCGAGATCAACCTGCCCTTCATCACCGCCGACGCCTCGGGGCCGAAGCACCTGGACATGAAGCTCAGCCGGGCGAAGTTCGAGCAGCTCACCGACGACCTGACCCAGCGCACCCGCCAGCCCGTGGAGGCCGCCCTCAAGGACGCCGGCCTGTCGGCCAAGGAGATCGACGAGGTGATCATGGTCGGTGGTTCGACGCGCATGCCGATCATCCAGGAGACGGTCAAGCAGATGATCGGGAAGGAACCCCACCGCGGGGTCAACCCCGACGAGGTCGTGGCCATGGGCGCTGCCATCCAGGCCGGCGTGCTCCAGGGCGACGTCAAGGACGTTCTCCTCCTCGATGTGACCCCTCTCAGCCTCGGCATCATGACCGAGGGCGAGGTCAACACGGTCATGATCCAGCGCAACACGACCATCCCCACCAGCAAGATGGAGACCTTCTCAACCGCGTCGGACAACCAGAACAGCGTCGAGATCGTGGTGCTCCAGGGCGAGCGGCCGCTGGCCCGGGACAACCGTGAGCTGGGCAAGTTCAAGCTCGACGGAATCCCCCCGGCGCCGCGTGGCGTGCCCCAGATCGAGGTGACCTTCGACATCGATGCCAACGGCATCATCAACGTGCACGCGAAGGACCGCGCCAGTGGCAAAGAGCAGACGGTGACCATCACCGGCTCCACCACCCTCGACAAATCCGAGGTCGACAAGATGGTCAAGGAGGCCGAGGCCAATGCGGCCAATGACGCCTCCAAGCGGGAGGAGATCGAAGCCCACAACAACCTGGACGGCCTCCTCTACCAGGTGGATAAGTTCATGCGTGAGAACTCCGAGAAGATCCCGGCTGAGACCCGCGCTGAGGTGGATGCGAAGGTGCCTGACGCCAGGGCGGCCCTCGAGAGCCGGGACACCAAGCGCATGCAGGACGCGTTCCGTGATCTCTCTGACTCCTACACCAAGGTGGGTACCGCGATGCACGAGGCTGCCGCGCAGGGTGGCAGCGTGAGCCAGCCCGGCTCTCCCGACGGTCAGGCCTCCGAGGCCAAGCCGGAGGGCGAGGTGGTCGACGCGGAGTTCAAAGAGGTCTAGTTTCCCGGCGCGGCCCGAGGGGTAGAACCCAGAGGACATGAGACTCGATCGATTCACGGAGAAATCGCAGGAAGCCCTACAGGCCGCGCAGGGCCTGGCTGAGGCCGCCTCGCAGCAGGCGGTCGAGCCGGTGCACCTGCTGTTGGCCCTGACGGACGAGGCCGAAGGCATCGTGCGGCCCATCCTGCTCAAGCTCGAGTCCCGTCCGGACGACGTGGCAAACCGTCTCCGCAACGAGATCGAAAAGCTTCCCACCGTAACCGGGAGCGACGCCCCGGCGTATATCGGAGCCGACCTGAAGAAGGCGCTGGACGAGGCGTGGAGCGAGATGGAGAAGCTCAAGGACGAGTATGTCTCGACCGAGCATCTGCTGCTGGGACTGCTCAAGCCCGGCCTGAAGACGGCGAACGTCCTGCGCGAATTCGGCGTTGACCGCGATGCTGTGCTGAAGGTCCTGGCCGACCTGCGTGGCTCCCAGCGGGTGACCGACCCCAACCCCGAGGGCAAGTACGAGGCGCTGGCAAAGTACACGCGGGACCTGACGTCCCTGGCCCGCTTGGGCAAGCTCGACCCGGTCATCGGCCGCGACGATGAGATCCGCCGCGTTATCCAGGTGCTGTCGCGGCGGACCAAGAACAACCCGGTGCTGATTGGTGAGCCGGGCGTGGGCAAGACGGCCATCGCCGAGGGACTCGCGCTTCGCATCGCCACGGGCGATGTCCCGAGCACCCTCAAGGACAAGCGCGTCAACTCGCTCGACCTGGGGGCCTTGATTGCCGGGGCCAAGTTCCGCGGCGAGTTCGAGGAGCGCCTGAAGGCCGTCCTCAAGGAATTGGAGGCCGCGGCGGGAGAGGTGATCCTGTTCATTGACGAACTCCACACGCTGGTGGGCGCCGGCGCTGCGGAGGGGTCGATGGACGCCTCCAACATGCTCAAACCGGCGCTGGCCCGCGGCGAACTCCGGGCGATCGGCGCCACCACCCTCGATGAATACCGCAAATACATCGAGAAGGACGCGGCCCTGGAGCGGCGCTTCCAGCCGGTCTTCGTCGACCAGCCGACAGTGGAGGACACAATCTCGATCCTCCGCGGCCTCAAGGAGCGCTACGAGGTGTACCACGGCGTCAAGATCAAGGACAGCGGCCTGGTCGCCGCGGCCGTGCTGTCGCACCGCTACATCACCGACCGGTTCCTGCCCGACAAGGCCATCGACCTGATCGACGAAGCGGCCGCCCGCCTGCGTATCGAGATCGATTCGCTTCCTGCGGAGCTTGACGAGGTCGAGCGCCAGATTCGCCAACTGGAGATTGAGCGGGAGGCGCTGCGCAAGGAGAAGGACGCTCCCAGCGCTGAGCGCCGGGCGAAGATCGAGCGGGAGCTGGCGGCCCTGGAGGAGAGCGACCGTTCGATGCGGGCGCACTGGGAGCAGGAGAAGGCGGTGATCGAGCGGATCCGCGGCTTCAAGGCGGAGCTCGAGGAAACGCGCCTCGAGGCCGACCGTGCGGAGCGTATGGCAGATTTCGGGAAGGCCGCCGAGCTCAAGTACGGCAAGCTGGCCCAGCTCGAGAGGGACCTCGCCACCGAGAGCCAGAAGCTGCTTGAGCTACAGGCCGACCGTCGAATGTTGAAGGAGGAGGTCGACGAGGAGGACATAGCCGAGATCGTCGCTCGCTGGACCGGTGTCCCGGTCACCCGGATGATGGAATCGGAGATGCAGAAGCTGGTCAGGATGGAAGCCCGGCTCCACGACCGCGTGATCGGACAGGACGAGGCCATCGCGGCGGTCTCGAACGCGGTACGCCGCGGCCGTGCCGGTCTTTCGGACCCCAACCGCCCGGTGGGTTCGTTCATCTTCCTGGGCCCCACCGGGGTGGGCAAGACGGAGTTGGCTCGCGCGCTGGCCGAGTTCCTGTTCGACGACGAGCAGGCAATGATCCGACTCGACATGTCCGAGTACATGGAGAAGCACACCGTCTCTCGCCTGGTCGGCGCGCCGCCGGGGTATGTCGGGTACGACGAGGGAGGCCAGCTGACGGAGGCTGTACGCCGCCGACCGTACTCGGTCGTGCTGTTCGACGAGATCGAGAAAGCGCACCCGGACGTCTTCAACGTGCTGTTGCAGATCCTCGAGGACGGCCGCCTGACCGACGGGCAGGGACGCACGGTCGACTTCAACAACACCATCGTCGTGATGACCAGCAACCTCGGGTCGCACCTCATCCAGGAGTACGCCGCCGACGAGGCGCGCATGCACGGCGCCGTCATGGATGCGCTTCGCCAAGCCTTCCGGCCGGAGTTCCTGAACCGCGTCGACGACGTGATCATCTTCAGGCCCCTGACCCAGGATCAGCTGCGCGGCATCGTCGAGATCCAGCTGAAAGGCCTGCGCGCCCGGCTGGAAACGCGTCACCTCGATCTGCAGGTCAGCGAGCCTGCCCTGGACCTCCTGGCCAAGGAGGGCTACGACCCGGTATACGGCGCGCGCCCGCTGAAGCGCGCGATCCAGCGCCTACTCCAGGACCCGCTGGCGATGCGCATCCTGCAGGGAGAGTTCAACGACGGTGATGCCCTCAAGGTAGACGCCCCCGCCGGAGAGTTGACCATCTCGCGCAGTGCCGCGCCGGAGCCGGTCGAGGTCTAGAGGGCTACGGCCCGCTAGTCTTGCGGCAGCCGCCGGACGAAGTCCTTGAACTTGGGGCGATCGCGCCACACCGGGCCATGCCCGCAGCACAGGATCTGGGGGTCCATCTCTGCCAGTTTGCGGATCGAGCGCCGGTTCTGCGCGGGGTCCCGGCTGAAAGGGCCGGGTGGTTCGTGCAAACCGGTGAGCGAGGTTCTGAGGTCCATAGCGTTCAACACGTCGCCGGCGATGGCGACGCCATCGCGCTCGCGCCAGAAGACCACGTGACCGGCCGTGTGCCCCGGGGTTGTGGTGAACGACAAAGCCGTTGATCTCATCGCCCGCCTCGAGGCGCTTACCCACGGGGTAGGTCGGTCCGGAGAATAAACGGTCGGACAGGCGCCCCAGCAGGGAGTCGCCCGACATCGGCGCGCGGCCCTCCATCGCGTCCACGTCACCCGCGTGGCATGCCAGGGTGACTCCGTAATGCTCACAGAGGAACTTCGCGGCGCCCTGGTGGTCCGGGTGGACGTGCGTCAGCGCGACCTCCGACAGCCTCCGATCACCTAGCTCCTTCACGATTGCCGGGCCGGCGCCGCGGCGCGAGGCATCGATGAGGACGTCTCCGATGAGGTACACGTTGATCCAATTGGCCGGCGTCCCCGGGATGTGCCAGACGTCCGGAGCGATCTCTCTCATGACGGCCCGAGTCTAGCCCTGGCGATCAGCCTGCGGCCTACTTCTCCTGGAGCGCCGGCCACGTGCCGCGCTGCAGCTCGGATACCGAGATCGCATGAAGGATGGCCCCGGCGGTGGAGATGTTGGTGGCCAAGGGGATGTCGTGCAGACTGCAGGCCTTCATCACTGGTTCCAGGCCCGGCTCATGGGGACGGGTGTGGAACGGGTCCACCAGGAAGATGACGGCCGCCACCCCGCGGCCTGCCATCGCTTCGGCGATCTGACGGTCGCCGCCCGCCATCCCGGAGCGCACGCAGTCGACATCGAGCCCCACCATGTCGGTCAGCATTCGGCCGGTGGTCGCGGTGGCCACCAGGCGGTGGCGGGCGAGGACGTCCCGGTAACACACGGCTAAGTCGACAAGCCGGACCTTCTCATGGTCGTGCGCCAGTAGGGCAATCGTCGGCCGAGGATCGAGGGCCGCCGGTAGCGTAGCCATCTGGCGAGGTCCCCTGCTTACGACCATTGAGTTTCCACCTCCCCATGCTGGCAGCGAGCTGCGGACGCGAGGAGGACATCTGCTTAGCCGGGATCCACGTGTGCCCAGTAAGGGCCGACCAACCAATGGGTGAAAGTCCCACCCGGGCAAGCCGCCAGAGGAGCCCGGTAGTCAACCTCCGGCGTTCAGCGAAAACTGGGCGACGAAGCGAGGAGAAGCAAACCTGCAGGCCGTAACGAAAGTGAACTCTGCCGCGTCGAAAGGGCTTCCCGTGAGGGGCAGTGCGCGCCGAGCCTGGGTGGATTTGGCGAAGGCAGCATCCCTGGCCGTGGATTCTGGAGCAGCCAGGGAGCGCACCGGCGTAGAGGAGTCGGCATGCAGGGAAGGCTGGTCGGGCAACTGGGGAGGCCCTCCCGCACCCGTGGCGAAATTCGATAGCCACGGAAGCATGACCCGGTATAAGGCCAAACCGAAGGCCGGGTCGGTGCGAAGGGAGTCGGAGCGGGTGGAGTTGCCCCGGTTTCGTGGACACCTGAGCGCTTGGGGGAGAATCCCCCGACAAGGAGGTCCACATGGGAGGCAAGACGCGGGTACCGTACTCGCCGCAGTTTCGGGAGGAGGCTGTCCGGCTCGTCAAACAGCATGGGCGCAAGCTCTCCGACGTCGCCGGCGAACTCGGTGTGTCGGTGGAGTCGCTGCGGCACTGGGTACAGCAGATCGACGTGGATCAGGGTAGGCGGGACGGTCTGACGACCGACGAACGCATCGAGCTGGGCAGGCTCCGACGGCGCCTGCGGCAGACCGAGGAAGAGCGCGACATCCTAAAAAAAGCGCTGGCCTTCTTCGCAAAGGACTCGGACCGGACCCAATAACGGTCTTCCGGCTCATCGAGGCGGAGAAGGCGAATCATGCAGTGGCCACGATGTGCCGCGTTCTCGAGGTCTCGAAGAGCGGCTACTACGCGTGGGTATCACGGCCGCCGTCATTGCGAGAGCTCAACGACGCCGAGCTGACCGAGATCATCCGAAGAATCCACACGGACTCGGGGGGG
>JBPCPW010000067.1:0-27099 GCA_050998755.1 Candidatus Dormibacteria bacterium | reverse complement strand
TCACGAAGTCCCACTCCCCGCCGACGCGGAACTCGAACGCCCGCGTGGTGGTGGTGAACCCCTCCGGTCCCCACCACCGCGACAGGTGCCGCACCTCGGTGAACGCCTCGAACACCAGCTCCCGTGGAGCACTGATGACCCGGGAGATCACGATCTCGCGGGCGGCCGTCGCGGACTGCACCGGCGCTCCTTCTCCCGTCGCACTCATCAGCTACTCCTCCTGCCTTGTCTGCTTGAGGTCTTGCACGTACTCGTCCAGCCGGTCGAAGCTCTCGCTCCAGAACCGCTCGAACCCGCCGGTCCACTCGTGAACCGGTCGCAGCCCGCTGGCGTCAAGGCCGTACAGGCGTTGCTTGCCTGCCTTCCGGCCCCGCACCAGTCCGACCTCGCGGAGCACCCGCAGGTGTTTGGACGCCCCCGGCTGGGTCATCCGAAGCTCCCGGGCCAGCTCGGTCACCGTCCCCTCACCCGCCCGCAGCAGCCCCAGGATCTCCCGGCGCTGCTGCTCTGCGATCGCGTTGAACACGTCCGCCGTCGTCGCTGCTCGTGCCATGGCGCAATCATATGCCGATATCGGCATATGTCAAGCCGGGAGAAGTCAGCGGTTATACGCACCCGGGACCCACGTGACAATCCCATCCCCGCGTGCGGAGACCGTCCGCCCAACGGGGTGAGAAGCTAGCGCAGCCAGCTCCGGCAGCGAATCGATGTAGGCATCAACCCTCGGATCTGTCGCGTACCTCATGGCGATTCCACCATAACCAGCCGGGCGGCGGCGTGCGCCTCACAGTGACATTCGCAGCGCCAAGGCTGACAAGGATCACAACCAGCGCAACGAAGACAGGCGGCTCTCCAAGCTTCATATAGGAATCATCCCAGGTGAGGCCCCCGCACTCTGGCACCGGCGGCCCGCCGCTTTCGAGGCCGCCCTCGCCGCGTTCAACGTACTCGGAATATGACCGAACCCAGCAGCAGATCCGCTTGCTGCACCCGGATCAGGTAATTGCCTCGGCGCGGGAAGAGCATGTACCCGGTGTAGTCACCAGGCTGATCCTTGGCGATCTTCACGACGGCGTCGCCTCTCGCTTCGAGATCTGACTCCGAAACCGGCTGACCCGTAAAGCCGCAGCTGCCTTGTTGGTAGCAGAAATGGAGCGCCCTGCCGCTGGCACACTCGGTACCGCGGATCTGGACCTCCGGGTGTGGCCCAGGGTTGGGATGGATCAGGACCTTCGTGGGCTCTCCTGGGGAGTAGTCATCCAGCACCGCCTTCCCCGCCCGGACCTGGCCAAAGGCAGAAAACCATATCGGTCCGGCTCTCGCCATCCCATACCCTCCGCCGAATCCCGGCTCGGTGTTCGGGACGAGATCGCTGACTTCCGTGCAGCTGATCGGCGAGGGGCGGGCCGTCGTTGGCGTCGACGTGGTGCAACCGCCAAGCATCAGAAGGGCTACCAAAAGCGTGCCGAGGCGGATGGCCATTGCCCCTCTTTGTAGCTCAAACCAGCTTCTCTCTGTCGTCACCTTCTGCCTACATTCGTGAACACGCGCGTCGCATACTCGCGGAGTGAGGCTCCATCCAGAGGAACCCGGGGCCCGATCCTGGGAGCCCCTCGACGACGTCGGGCTGACCGCTCGAATGCGTGCGCTCATTCCCCCGAGCGACCGCACCCTCATCCTGGTCGACGGCCGGTCGGGCGGCGGGAAGTCGACCTTCGCGGGGCGCTTGGTGCGGCTCCTCACGGGCACGTTGGTGCACTCTGACGATCTCGCTTGGCAACACCACCCGATCAACTGGGCGGACCTGCTGATGGACGGCGTCATCGCCCCATGGCGGCGCGGCGAGACCGTATCCTTCCGGCCGCCAGCCTGGGTGGCCAAGGGCAGACCGGGTGCAGTCGACGTCCCACCGAGGCCCCTCCTCGTAGTCGAAGGTGTTGGGGCGGGACGAGCGGGCCTCGCCTCGTGCGCCGAATTGGTCGTGTGGGTTCAGTCGGATCGTGATGAGGCGCGCCGGCGGGGCCTCGCGCGCGATGAAGAACTCGGCCCGTCGGCCGAACAGGCGGCGGCATTCTGGGACGAGTGGATGCAGGCTGAGGAGCCGTTCCTCGCAGCCGACAGACCATGGAGCCGAGCATCGCTCATCGTCAATGGCACGCCGCCAGAGGCGTTGCGAACCCGAACCCTCGTGGCGCCCGGTCCGCTCGGCGCCTGACCGGAGCGTGCTCGGTTCCGGAGGCGTCAGAAATCAGCGTCCGTAGACCGAGATGCCGTTGCGGCTGGTCGAGGTGAAAGGATCCCGCTGCCAACTGCCCCAGCGCTCCTTTAGTCGTAGGCTCGCCACCCGAGCCATGAGATCCATTTCGGTCGGCCAGATGTACCGCGTGACTATGGGGAAAAGTTGCACTCCCTCACTCGACAGCACCACGTGGCTCTCATCAAGGATTTGTGTGACCGGGTCGTAGCGTCCAATGTCTAACACCACCGTGTCCACGCCAACCTGCTCGGCGTCCACATACTGGTTTTCTCGAAGCCGGTGGAGGTAGTCCGGGACCAGGGCTTCCACGACGAAGACCCCGTCGTCGGTGAGGTGCTTGGCCACGTTTTCGAAGCACCGGACCTGGTCGCCCTGGGTCAGGAGGTTGAAGATCGTGTTGAACACGAGATAGATCAGGCGATACGTGCCCTCGACTGGGACGTCCGCGAAGTCGCCGATGGTAACCGACAGCTTCTCGCCTCCAGGCTTGGCGCGGAGCATCGCCACCATCGCGGACGAGAGGTCGATGCCATCAACCCGCAGCCCGGTGGCAGCCAGGGGCAGGGCGATGCGTCCAGTACCAATCGCAAGCTCCAGGGCTGGACCCCCGCCGGCCAGTTCCTGAAGGAAAGCGACAGTAGACCCTTCATCTCCTCTTGGTTCGGAATCGTAGGTCTCCGCTGCGTCCTCGCCGAAGCTGTCCATCGGCCGGTAGCCCTTCATGAGGTCATGATCGCAGGTCGGCCTTCGCTCTCTTCCGCGCGGTTTACGATTGCCCGATATGGCCAGAGACATCGCAGCCGAAAGGCGCGAGATCGAGGATGCGATCCAGGGCCGCACCCTGCTCGACGCCTTCGCCGACACGGCTGCCGAACACGCCGACGAGAATGCGCTCAACTGGAAGGTCGACGGGGCGTGGCAGAGCCTGACCTGGGCGCAATACCGCAAGGCGGTGCGGGACGTTGCTCTGGGGTTGATGGCGGTCGGTTTCGCCCACGGGGAGTTCGGCGTGATCATGGCCCGCAACCGGCCCGAGCACGTCATCGCCGACCTCGCCATCATGCACGCGCAGGGTACCCCGGTCAGCCTCTACAACACCCTCCCGCCCGAACAGGTCGCCTACATCGCCGGCCACTGCGAGGCCACGGTGGCGTTTGTCGAGGACGAGGGTTTCCTGACTAGGTTCGAGGAGGTGCGCGCGCAGCTCCCTCACCTCCGGCTGATAGTCACGATGCACGACTTGCCCGATGGCCATGACCAGTCGCTGATGTCCTGGGACGAGCTGCGCACCGCCGGTCGGGATGCCGCCACGCTCGACCCCGAGGCATTCGATCGGATGTGGCACGAGGTGAAGCCAACGGACCTCGCCACGTTGATCTACACCTCGGGCACCACCGGGCCGCCTAAGGGGGTGATGGACGCGCAGCACCAGGTGATGTGGATGTGTGAGGCCACCCGCCATTTCCTGCCGCTTGAGAGCGGCTCCCGCCACATCTCCTACCTGCCATTCGCTCACGCATTCGAGCGGGCGATCGGGCACTGGTACGCGATTTACCAGGGGCTCTCGGTTTACTTCTGCCCCGACGCCACGCAGCTGTTTGCCTTCGCGGCCGAGGTCCACCCTCAACTGGTCATAGGCGTCCCCCGCGTCTGGGAGAAACTGCACGCCGCCCTGGTCGCCGGGGCCGCCGCCGAGCCGGACGAGCGGCGCCGCGCGGGCATCCAGGGCGCCATTTCCCTGGGACAACAGCTGGCCCGCCTGCGACAGCGCGGCGAGGAACCGCCTGCCGAACTGCGCAGCCGCATCGCGGGATCACAGCCGGTATGGAATGCCCTGTTGGCGAAGGTTGGGCTGGACCAGTGCGTCGCGGCGATCACCGGGGCGGCCCCGATCAACGTCGAGGTGATCGAGTTCTTCCAGGGCCTCGGACTGCCGATGGTCGAGGGGTGGGGAATGACCGAGACCACGGTGGGAGCGACCTTCGCGCCGGCCCTCGACCGCCACCGGAACGGCACCGTCGGCATGGCCGACTACGGCGTCGAGATCAGGCTGGCGGCCGATGGTGAGCTGCTGGTGCGCGGTGGGAACGTCGCCCAGGGTTACTACCGCGAACCCGAGAAGAGTGCCGAGACATTCGATTCAGACGGCTGGCTGCACACCGGTGACGTGGGGGCGATCGACGAGGATGGCTACGTCAGCATTGTCGACCGAAAGAAGGAGCTGATCATCACCGCGGGCGGCAAGAACATCTCGCCCGCCAACCTCGAGACGCTGCTGAAGCAGCACCCCCTGGTCGGCCAGGCCTGCGCGATTGGCGACCGGCGTTCCTTCGTCAGCGCGCTGATCGTCCTGGACGCCGAGGTCGCACCCGTCTGGGCGCGCCGGCAGGGCATCGAGTTCTCGTCGATTTCCGACCTGGCCGCCCATCCCCAGGTCCTTGCCGCGGTCCAGGAAGCGGTCGATGAGTGCAACCGCCACGTCGCCCAGGTCGAGGCGGTGAGGAAATTCGCCATCCTGCCGGTTGAGTGGACCGCGGAATCCGATGAACTGACCCCCACACTGAAGATGAAACGTCGCGTGGTCTTTGAGAAATACGCGGGTCAGATCGATGCGATGTACGTTCGCGAAGCCTGGTAGATGACATGGTCACGCGAGTCGACCGGGTTGTCGGGCTCCAGCTCGCCCTCCGCGATGCGCGTGAAGCCGGCGCGTTCCAGGGCGCGCCACGAGGCCCTGTTGGCCGCGCTGACCGGAACGATGACGTGGTTGGCGTCCGGGTATGCCGCCCAGGCCTCGCCAACGAATGCCGCAATCATCTGCGTGCCAATGCCCCGGCCGCGGAGGTCGGGCTCACCGATGAGGTAGTCCATGCTCAGAGCCCCGGCGGGAACGATGCACACCGTCTCCAGCTCCATCACATACTCGGCGAAGCTGGCGATCGCGTAGCGCTGAATCAGGCCGAAAGGCCGGTCCTCGAGATGGCCGATGAACATCTCGGAGAGATCGGTTCCGTCGATGCTCGGTCCAAAGTCGCGCTCCAGGGCTTGGGCAGATGTCTCGTGGTTCCACCAGCGGGCCACCAAGGGCTCGGCGAGCCACGTTGCGAGCATCGGGAAATCCGCCCGCTCCAATCGGCGAAATGAGACTTGCCGACGAAATGAGACCCCCGGATCCTGCATGTGGGTCAGGCGTCGTCAGCGGTTGTCGCTCGTTCTTCCAGCAACTCCCGCAGGCGAACCTCGTCGATTACTTCGATCCCCATCTTCTGCGCCTTGGCCAGTTTGGTGCCCGGGTTGTCCCCCACGGCAACGTAGCTCGTCTTTTTATTGACGCTATCGACCAGCTCGCCTCCGCGGTCGCGGATCAGCGCCTCGAAGTGCGAGCGCGGCTCAGACAGGGTCCCGGTGATGACAAAGTTCTTGCCGGTCAGCGGACCCTCCTTGGGCGCTTCGGGGGGCTCGGGCTTGACTCCCTGCTCGAGCAGGTCGTGGACCAGCGACTGGGCTGCCGGGTCCTGGAAATACATGTTGATCGCCTCGGCCATGATCGGTCCGATCCCCTCGACGGCGTTGAGTCGATCGACGTCGGCGGCCTCGATCGCCTCAACCGTTCCAAACTCCCGCGCCAGGAGGTTTGCCACCGTCTCTCCGACATGAGGAATCCCAAGCCCCAGGAGCAGTCGCGGCAGGGTCGTGGCCTTGCTTCGGGCAATGTTCTCCATCAATTTATCCGCCGACTTGTCCGCGAAGCCGTCAAGTCCCAGGACCTGCTCTTTGGTCAGCCGGAAAATGTCAGCCGGCGTCGTGATGACTCCGCGGTCCAGGAGCTGGCGAATTGTCTGATAGCCCAGCCCGTCGATGTTCATCGCGCCGCGAGACACAAAGTGGAACGCCGCCTCCAGGGTGCGCGAGGGACAGCTGACGTTGACGCAGCGCGTGACCGACTCCCCCTCGCGGCGCACCAGCGCCGTGCCGCAGCGAGGACACTCGGTGGGCATCCTCCAGGGCTTCGCGCCCTTCGGCCGTTTCGACAGCACCGGCCCGATCACCTCCGGGATGACGTCCCCCGCCTTGTGCACCAGCACCGTGTCACCGATGCGCACGTCCTTGCGCGCCACCTCGTCCTCGTTGTGCAGGGTGGCCAGCGACAGGGTTGACCCGGCGACGAACACGGGGTCGAGCACGGCGAATGGTGTGACTGCCCCGGTCCGCCCGGTGTTGACCATGATGTCCTTGAGCAGCGTCTCGGCCTGCTCCGGCGGGTACTTGAAGGCGATCGCCCAGCGTGGCTCCCGCGACACAAACCCCAGCTCCTGCTGCTGGCCGTGGTCGTTGACCTTGACCACCACGCCATCCGTCCCGTAATCCAGCTCGTGGCGTTTGTCGCGCCACCGCTCGAGGTAGTCGAGGACACCGTCGATGTCGCTGTGCACCTCGTAGTGCGGGTTGACCCTGAAGCCCAGCTCCTGCACCCGCGCCAGCACCTCTGACTGGCTCTTCGCGGTGCCCGCCGGGTCCATGGCATAGATGAAGGTCGACAGCCCGCGCTCCGCGGTAACACGGGGATCCAGCTGGCGCAGCGAGCCTGCCGCGGTGTTGCGCGGGTTGGCGTAGGTCTGCTTGCCGGCCTCCTCCAGCGCGCGGTTGACCTGGGCAAAACTGCTGGAGGGCATGTAGACCTCACCGCGCACCTCGATGAAATCGGGAACGCCTCCCACCCCGGCCTTCAGCTTGAGGGGCACCGAGCGGATGGTGCGGACGTTGCTGGTGACGTCCTCCCCGGTGGTGCCGTCGCCGCGGGTGGCGCCGATCCTGAAGTCGCCGCCCTCGAAGGTGAAGCTCATCGCCAGCCCGTCGATCTTGAGCTCGGTCACGTACTCCACCTTCTCGCCCACCCCCTTGGTCACCCGCCGGTGCCAGGCGCGCATCTCCTCCTCGTTGAACGCGTTTCCCAGCGACAGCATGGGACGGCGGTGCCTGACCTTGACGAACGCATCAACCGGGGCTCCGCCGACGCGCTGGGTGGGAGAATCGGCCGTCGCCAGTTCCGGATGCTCGGCCTCGAGGTCCTTGAGGGCTCGAAAGAGCCGGTCAAAGTCGAAGTCGGAGATCTCCGCCTGGTCGAGGACGTGGTAAAGGTGACTGTGGTGGTCCAGCAGCTTGCGCAACTGCGCCACCCGGGTTGCCGGGTCCTCGCTGAGCTCAACCTCCAGGGCGATCCCCGGTGCTGGGCTCGCGGTCGGAGGTGGTCGACGAGGGCCCTCCGTGGCCGCGGGTCGCTTATCCGGTCGCCGGCCCCGAGAGACCCCGCGCGCCATCCCGACCTATTCCGTGGTCAGGGGGGCCATCGAGGCGCTGAGGATCTTGATGCCCACGTTGTCAAAGCGCACGATCAACTCCTCGTCGGTGCGGGTCAGGGTGCTCTTGACGACAATGCCGTTGCCGAAGGTCTTGTGTGCCACCCGCTGGCCCGCCTTGTAGCGCTGGACCAGCGGCGCGGTCGGTGCCGGTGGTTGCTTGGAGAGGATGTCGAGCACACTCTGCCGGCTGCCCGGGCCGGCCTGGACTCGCACACCCCCCGCGGGGCGCTCGATGATCGCCTCCGGCAGTTCGCTGAGGAAGCGCGACGGCAGGTTGAGGTTGGCCACGCCAAAGAGGTGCCGCCGAAACGCGTTGAAGAGGTACAGGCGGCGCATCGCCCGCGTCATGCCGACATAGCAGAGACGGCGCTCCTCGTCGACCCCGCCCGGCTCCTCCAGGGCACGCAGGTGGGGTAGCAGGCCCTCCTCCATCCCCACCATGAAGACCACCGGGAACTCCAGCCCCTTGACCATGTGCAGCGTGATCAGCGTCAGCCCCGGGCGCGCCTCGTCGAGGCTGTCGACGTCGCTCACCAGGGCCGCGTCCTCCAGGAACCGGCCCAGCGCCTCCCGCCCCTCGAGGCCGCTGTACTCCGACGCCAGGCCTTTGAACTCGAGCATGTTCTGCCAGCGGTCCTCGCCCTCAGGGCTACCGTCCGTGACCATCTGCTGCAGGCCGCTGCGCACCAACATCAGGCCGATGACCTCCTGCAGGGGGTGCTTGTCGAGCTCCAGCCGCAGCAGGTGCAGCAGGTCGCGGAACTCCTCCAGCGCCTCCGCCGCGCCGCCGGTGATCCCCGCGATCGACCGCGGATCCTGGAGCACGTCGCCCACCGGCACGCCCCGCGTCGCGGCCGCCGCCTCCAGGACGGATACGGTCTTGTCGCCAATCTTCCGGCGGGGCACGTTGACGATCCGCCGGAACGCGACCGCATCTGACGGGTTGAACATGAAGCGCAGGTAGGCCAGCGCGTCCTTGATCTCCTTGCGCTCATAGAACCGCGTGCCGCCGATGAGCTTGTAGGGGATGTTCTGGCGCACCAGCACCTCTTCCAGGGAGCGGGACTGCGCGTTGGTACGGTAGAGGACGGCAATGTCGTTGAGGTTGTAGCCCTCCTGGGAGGTGAGCCGGCGCACCTCCGAGACCACCGCGTTGGCCTCCTCGGTCTCGTCATACACCTGTCCCATCAGGACCTTATGGCCGGGGCCCTCAGAGGTCCAGAGCTTCTTCTCGGCGCGCTCGGGGACGCTCTTGATGATCGCGTGCGCGGCGTCAAGGATGTTCTGCGTAGAGCGGTAGTTCTGCTCCAATTTCACGATGGTTGCGTCGGGAAAGTCCCGCTCGAAAAAGAGGATGTTGCGAACGTCGGCACCGCGGAACCGATATATCGACTGGTCGTCGTCGCCCACCACGCAGATGTTGCGGTGTTGCTCGGCGAGCAGCTTCACCAGTGTGTACTGCACCTTGTTGGTGTCCTGGTACTCGTCCACCAGTACGTGACGGAAGCGGCTCTGCCATTTCGCCAGCGCAGTTGGGTCCTGCTGAAAAAGACGCACAGCCATCAGCAGCATGTCGTCGAAATCCAACGCCGAAGCAGTGCGCATCTCCGCCTCGTAAACGGGATAGACCCGCGAGACGACCTCGGAGAAATAATCGTCAGCGCCGTGCGCGAACTCGGCGGGGCCGAGCATCTCGTTCTTGGCATGCGAGATGCTGTTGCTGACCGCGTTGGGCGGGAATTTCTTCTCGTCAAGCCCCAGTTTCTGCATCGACCGCTTCACCGCCGACAGGCGGTCGGCCTGGTCGTAGACCACAAAGCTGCGGTCCACCCCGATGAGATGGCCGTCGCGGCGCAGGATTCGTCCACAGATGTTGTGGAAGGTGCCCATCCAGGCGGGCGCCTGTCCCGCGCCCAGCAGCTCCTCCAGTCGCGACCGCATCTCCCGCGCTGCCTTGTTGGTGAAGGTCACCGCGAGGATGTCGTTGGGGTGGGCACGCCCGCTCTCGATCAGGTGGGCGATGCGATATGTGAGCACCCGCGTCTTGCCGCTCCCGGCGCCGGCGAAAATCAGCAGGGGCCCGTCGGCGGCGGTGACCGCCTCGAGCTGGGGCGGATTGAGCAGGTCGGCGAGCTGGGCCGTGGCGCTCACGCGGGTGCCGCCTGCAGGCCGCGACTCGCAGAGAGATCCCGGGCCGCAATGGCGTAGCCGGCCTGACTGAACGCGCCTATGAAACCGGCGCCAACCAGTTCCACGCCACCGCCCAGGATGACCACCCATACGATGCCCGCGATGAGCAGGCCGAGTGAGGCGCCCTGGTTGGCGAAGTACCCGGCCACCAGCAGGATCCCCGGGACCGAGACCAGCGCGCCGGCGATCGCGACCCCGATGCCGACGGTCAGGCGGACTACATAGAACACCACCCCCAGGGTCACGGTGTCCAATTTGCTCCGCCGGAACAGCCACCAGCCGGCACGGATGGAGTCCACCGCGCCCAGTTCCAGGATCACAAGTAGACGATCGGACCAGGTGAGGGCGAGCGAGAGCAGGATGAAGACCGCCGCCAGGAGTAGCAGCAGCAGTCCTCCGCCCAGTACCAGCAACACGAGCGTGGCGTTACCGCCGGCGCGGTAGATGCCCACGCCGAGCGCCACCAGGAGCCCGGCAACGGCGACTACCAAGAGACCCATCAGCGACTTGAGCAGAGCCAGGCGCAGATACCGCCAGAAGCGGCCGCGGCCCTCGCGCCAGGCGGCGCCGAGCCTCACCTCGCGGCCGGCGTCCAGCTCCAACGCGGCCCAGATGGATGCCGGGACCGCGACGCACGAAACCACAAACGCAACCAGCGCGATGAGCAGAATCACCGCCAACGCCACCACGATCAGCGCGACATGGTCCGCCAGGAACTGTGCGACCTGGCCGCCCCCATCGCCGCGTGTGCCGAAGCCCGGGCCAGTACCGATCCCGGCCCGCGGGCCCGCGCCCAGGTTGACCCCGACGCCGGTACCGCCGAAAACGCCAAGGAACCAGAGCCAGCGGTGGTGCCAGGCGATCGAAAAGGCCCGGGTGACGAGCGGTGCCAGGTCCAGCGTCACGCCCCGGTCGCGGCCTCCTCAGCCGCCACCTCGTACGCTGCCGGGATTGCCTCCGTGCGGTAGGCCTCGGGCCGACGATCCAGGATGCCATGGTTCTCGGGGTTGCGCTGCCGCTTGCGCGTGGCCTCGGCAAGATCCATCTCGGCGACCAGGAGCTCTTCCCCATCAGCCGACCCAGGCCCGGCCAGGGGCCAGCCATCCCAGCCGGCGAGGATGCTGGCGCCGATGAAACCGATGCCCCTCTCGTCGCCGATGCGGTCGGCGAGTGCAAAGTGGACCTGGTTCTGGCTGGCGATCCCCATCGCCGCGACGTCGGCCTGGGTGTATCCGCGCTCGTCGTAAACCCGGCGCCGGAAGTTGCGAACGAAATTGCTCGGCGACAAGATCAGCTGGGCCCCTCCCAGCACCAGCGAACGCGAAGACTCGGGGAAGAAGATGTCGTAGCAGACCTGCATCCCAACGCGGCCAAACGGGAGCTCGAACACCGGGAAGCCGAGGTCGCCGGGCTCGAACAGGTGCTTTTCGTTGAAGAACAGGTGGACCTTCCGGTACACGCCCACCAGCCCGTCGGGGCCCAGCAGCGCCGCGCTGTTGAAGAAGTGCCCGTCGGTACCCTTTTCAGGGAACCCACCGGCGATATACAGACCGTACCGTCGGCCCAGCTCGGCCCAGGCGGTCAGCGCCCTCCCCAGGTCGCCGGCGGTCGCCGGCTCGGCGAAGCGGGCCATCTCGTCCCGGTCGGCGAAGGCGTACCCGGCCGTGGCCATCTCTGGCAGGACCAGGATATCGACCCCGGCTTCGGCCGCCTGCCCTGCGCCACGCGAGGCGGCGGCGAGGTTGGCCTCCACGTCTGCGATGCGCACGTCGAATTGGAAGACAGCTGTTCTCACCGAGTAATTATCGGACCGCGAATCCGGCCGGTCCACCGCGGCACCACGCTCGCCCTCCGCCCGTACTTGCGGACCAACTTGCCGGGGAGTGAGCCTAGAAGCCCATTCCCCCCATGCCGCCCATTCCTCCCATGCCGCCCATCCCCCCCATGCCACCCATGTCGTCCATGCCGCCCATCCCGTGGTCGTGGCCGTGCTCCCCGCCCCCCGAGGAGTCCTCGGGGATGTCGGAGATGAGGGTCTCGGTGGTCAGCAGGATGCCGGCGATGCTGGCGGCGTTCTGCACCGCCGAGCGGGTCACCTTGGCGGGATCGACGATGCCGGCCTTGAACATGTCGCCGTACTCGTCACGGCGGGCATCATAGCCGTCGTTGCCCTTGAGCTCACGCACGGCATTGACGACAACGGAACCCTCGACGCCGGCGTTCTGGCCGATCTGGCGCAGGGGCGCCTCCAGGGCACGGCGCACGATCTGCGCGCCGGTTTTCTCGTCTCCCGTCAGCTTCAGGCCGTCGATGGCCTCTTGAGCGCGGATCAGCACGGTGCCGCCGCCGGGCACGATCCCTTCCTCAACCGCCGCGCGGGTGGCCGAGAGGGCATCCTCGACGCGGTGCTTGCGCTCCTTGAGCTCGGTCTCGGTGACCGCGCCGACCTTGATGATCGCGACGCCGCCGACCAGCTTGGCGATGCGCTCCTGGACCTTCTCGCGGTCCCAGTCCGAGTCGGAATCCTCCGACTGACGGCGAAGTTCCTCGACCCGCGCCTGGATCGCCTTGGCGTCACCCGCACCCTCGACGATGGTCGTCGTCTCCTTGTCCACGCGAATGGTGCGCGCCGAGCCCAACTGCTCAACGGTGGCGTCCTCGAGGCGAAGGCCTATCTCCTCCGAGATGACCTGGCCACCGGTCAGGATCGCGATGTCCTGGAGCATCGCCTTGCGTCGGTCGCCAAATCCCGGCGCCTTCACCGCGGCGACCTTGAAGGTCCCGCGCAGGGTGTTCACGACCAGGGTGGCCAGGGCCTCTCCCTCGAGGTCCTCGGAGATGATCAGCAGCGGGCGGCCGGCCTGCAGCACGCGCTCCAGCACGGGTACCAGTTCGGCGATGGTGGAGATCTTGCGGTCGGTGACCAGCACCAGGGCATCCTCGAGGACCGCCTCCATCTTGTCCTGGTCGGTGACGAAGTACGCGCTGATGTAGCCGCGGTCGAACTGCATGCCCTCGACCACCTCGACCTCGGTGTCGAAGCCCTTGCTCTCCTCGACGGTGATCACGCCGTCCTTACCGACTTTGTCCATGGCGTCGGCGATCAGCGAGCCGATGACCTCGTCCCGGGCCGAGATGGTGGCAACCTGGGCGACGTCCTCACGGCCCTGGATGGGGCGTGAGAGGCTCTTGATGCGCTCCGCCACGGCCTTGGTCGCGGCATCGATGCCAACCTTCAGCCCCGTCGGGCTGGCGCCTGCGGCAACCATGCGCAACCCTTCGACGATCATCGCGTGGGCCAGCACCACCGAGGTGGTGGTGCCGTCGCCGGCGATGTCGTTGGTCTTGACCGCGACCTCTTTGACCAGTTGCGCCCCCATGTTCTCGAACGGATCGGCCAACTCGATCTCGCGCGCGATCGTCACCCCGTCATTGGTGATGACGGGAGAGCCGTACGACTTGTCCAGCACCACGTTGCGACCCTTGGGGCCCAGCGTGATGCGGACGACGTCGGCCAGTTGGGTCGCGCCACTGCGAAGGTGATCGCGGGCGTGCTCGTCGAATAGGAGCTGCTTGGCAGGCATGGTCAGACCTCCGGTCTAGGACTGGTGGGGGGTTGAGCTACTTCTTCTTGCCGTTGGTGGCAACGACGGCGAGGATGTCCTTCTCGCTGAGGATCAGCAGGTCGACCTCGTCGATCTTGACCTCGTTGCCGGCGTACTTGGAGTAGATGACGCGGTCGCCGACCTTGAGGTCGATGGCCTCACGCTTGCCGGTGGCTTCGATCAGGCGGCCGTTGCCGACAGCCTCGATCATCCCCTCCTGGGGCTTTTCCTTGGCGGTATCGGGAAGCACGATGCCACTCTTGGTGACCTCTTCGCGCTCGAGCGGCTTGACGACGACACGATCGGCCAGTGGACGCAGGTTCATGCAGGTTCCTCCTCTTGCTCTCGGATCGGCCAGTTAGGGCCTTTAGCAGTCAGTAGTCCGGAGTGCTAACTCTACCGCCCCGGCTCGGGCTCTGGCAAGTCAGGTTGCGCCCCACCGCAGCGACGGGTCCACCGCCAGGGAACGTCCGCCGCCGCGGGCGTGCAGCGCGTGCCCGGCGGCCGCGATCATGGCGGCGTTGTCGGTGCACAGCGTGGGTCCCGGCAGAACCAGCGCGTCGCGGCGGCCCATGACCCGCTCCGCGGCTGCGGCTACGGCGGCACGCAGGCTGCTGTTCATCGCCACGCCCCCGACCAGCGCCAGGGTCCGTGCCGCCGGCACCGCCGTTGCGGCCGCGGCCTGGAACTGGTCACGCAGGTGTTCCACGGCACGGTGCTGGAAGCTGGCGGCCGCGAGGGCGACAAATCCGGGATCGAGCATCGCCCCAGCTCCCGGATCCAGGCGTTGACCGGCTCGGCGGCCCGCCGCACGATCGAGCCCGTACCGGACGGCGGTCTTCAGGCCGCTGAAGCTGAAGTCCAGGCCGTCCACGTGGATCCTGGGAAGGGGGAACGCCTTCTGCGCGTCGATGACCGAAACCCCCGCCGCGACCCTGTCGATCTCGGGGCCCCCCGGGTAGCCCAGCCCGAGCATCCGTGCGACCTTGTCGAAGGCCTCGCCGGCGGCGTCGTCGAGCGTGCGGCCCAGCAACCGGTATTCGCCGTTGTCGTCCATCAGGACCAGTTCGGTGTGCCCGCCGGAGGCGATCAGGACCAGCAGGGGCAGCCGGACCCCTGGAGACTCAAGAAACGCGGAGTGGAGGTGCCCGTCGAGGTGACTGACCCCGACGATTGGCAATCCCCGTTCCCAGGCCAGGGCACGGGCGAACCCGACACCCGCGAGGAGCGCCCCCACCAGCCCAGGCCCGCGGGTGACAGCGATGAGGTCGATGCGGTCAAGCCCTCTCCCTGCCGTTTCCAGCGCGGCGTCGACAACCGCCGGCAGGCGCTCAACGTGGGAGCGCGCCGCGAGCTCGGGAACCACGCCGCCGAAATCACGGTGCAGGGCGACCTGGGATGAAACAACATTGCTGAGGATTTCCCGGCCGTCTTCAACGACGGCTGCGGACGTCTCGTCACAGGAGGTCTCGATCCCCAGTGTCAGCACGCGCGAGGCTACCTGTCGGCTACTCCCAGGTGTTGGCGTCGAAGGTGATCTTCTCCCCCACCTCATCGCGGATGCGACCAAAGCGCTGACGAAAAGCCGGCGCCATCAGAGAATCGGACCACATCACGACGGCATCCTCGCCGTCGTCGGTGTAGTAGCCGCGCCGCCGCCCGATCACCTTGAACCCCAATTTTTCGTACAGCGCCATGGCGCCGAAATTGGACGCCCGAACCTCCAGGGTCACCCAGCGCGCCTGCAGGGCGAAGGCCCGGTCGATCAAAGCCAGCATCAGCGCCAGGCCAAAGCCGCGGCCCTGGTCCTTCTTACGTACCCCAACGGTGGTCACGTGCGCCTCGTCATGCATCTTCCAGAGGCCGGCGTAACCCACCAGCTCGTCGCCGTCCCTGATGACCACATACGAGGCCATCCGGTTCTGCACGATCTCGCGGCGATACGCGTTGCGCGGCCAGGGAGTGAGGAAGATCTCGCGCTCGATGTCCTGGACGGCCGGTATGTCGTCCAGGTGCATCGGCTCGATAAGCGTCCGCTGACGCAGCTGCATCATCACTCTCCGTAATCGCCGGTGAGCCCATGATATGACACCGCGGCGCTCGCGCTGAGGGCCTCGCGCGTCGCGCCGGCGAGCGCATCAACGGCACCCACCAGACTGCCAGGGAGCCGCTCGCCGAACAATGCGTGAACCGCGGCCTCCGCCCCGAGAGGGACCTGGTGTTCGATCTTCAGGCGACCGTGGATGTCGGGGACGGCGGCAAGAACGCGCTCGCCCATCGCTATGCGCGCCGTGCCGCGGCCCTGGAACAGCTGCGCATAGACGTTGCTCCTGCCGGCGCTGACCGCGGCAACGAGGCTGACCCCGGCAATGAGATCGCCGGCTACGGGCACGCGGTGGGCCGCGACGGCGAGGCTGGACAGCGGCTGAAGCGGGCGGCGGGAGGCAAAGGAAAGGCCCTCGGCCGCCGCCAGGCCGACGCGCAGGCCGGTTTGCGACCCCGGGCCGCGAACCACCGCGATGGCGTCCAGTCGGGCGACGTGCTCGCGGCCGCCGAGGACGTCCTCGACGATGTCCAGGATGGCCTCCTGGTGGCGCCGCCCGGGCAGGCACCTCCCCGAAACCACCGCCAGGTCCTCCCCGAGCAAGCAGACGACCAACTCCCCGCCCGAGCTGTCGATGGCCAGGATCATGGCGGGCCCGAAGCCGCCATCACCGCGACCTCGAGGTGCTTCGCCGCGGACAGTACCAGGCCCGTGCGGGCGCCACCGCTCGGCCCGAGGTCGAGGCGGATTCGCAGTGTTGCGAACGAATCGAGCCGGGGCGAGCGCTCCGGCCACTCGACGACCAGGACACCCTCGTCGGCAAGTTCGAGCAGGCCAAGTCGATCGACGTCCCGCGGATCCTCGAGGCGATACAGGTCGGCGTGCACCAGCGCCAACCGCCCCCGGTAGTGGCGCACCAGCACAAATGTCGGACTGAGCACCTCGTCGGTGCTCCCAAGCCCCTCCGCGATGCCCCTGACGAGGGCGGTCTTGCCCGCCCCCAGCCGGCCCTCCAGCAGCACCACGTCGCCGGCCCTGGCGGCGCTTCCCAGCCGGCGACCGAGGTCGAGGGTGGCCGCGAGGTCGGGCAGCTCCAGTCCCGGCATCATCCTCCGAAGTGCTGGTGACCCGAGCCGGGCGGCGGCGCCTCCCCGCCGTCGGCGACCACGCGCAGCCCCGCACCATTGTCGAACCGCCCGATGACCGCGGGCTCCAGACCCGTCGCGGCCAGCGCACGGACCGCCTGGCGCATCAACCCGGGGGGAGCCGTAAAGGCCAGTTCGTAGTCCTCGCCGCCACCAATCACCTCCAGCCACTCGCGCGGCCAGCGCTCGCGTACACCCTCGGCCAGTGGAATGGCCGCGGCGTCAATCACCAGCCCGGCGCAGTCGGCCCTTTCGAGGAGACGCGCCGCGTCGATAAAGAGTCCGTCACTCACGTCGAGCGCCCCCGTGATGCCGTTGGCTGCCAGCCATTGGCCGGCCTCGAGACGCGGCGACGGACGGGCGGAGGCGGTCCAGTCCGGGAGCACGTCGGTGCCGGCGCCCCGCGCGCGCAGTACGGCCGCCGCCGTCCCGATTGGCCCGGTCACTGCCAGCTGGTCACCGGCCCTCGAACCGGAGCGGCGCAGCACGCGCTGAACGTCGGTTGCACCGAGGCAAACGCTGGTCAGGACCGCGCCGGTGGAGGCGCTGATATTGCCCCCCGCGACCGCGACGCCATACCGAGCGCCGCACTCCGCAACGCCCTGGTAGAGGCCCTCAACCCAGGCCACCGGCCAGGTGCCGGGGAGGGCCAGCGAGATGAACGCCGGGCCGGCGAATGCCCCCATCGCCGCGATGTCGCTGAGAGACACCGCCAGCAGCCTCCACCCGAGGTCGACCGCCGCGGTTGCCGAGAGCGGCAGCGTGAAGTGGACGCCCTCGCACGGGTTGTCGGTGGTCGCGACCACCGCCTGCCCCAGGGGCGGCTGCCAGACCGCGGCATCGTCGCCAACACCGGTGACCAGGCCCGCCATCTCTGCCAGAAAGGGACGAAGCCGTTCAAGGAGCGCGGCCTCGCCGATATCGGCAACGGTCAGGCCGCCGTCCCCGGGGCGGGGCGCGGTGCTCAGGTGCCTGCCGGCGACCCTGGCAGCCTGGTCGCGGGGCTTGACGCCACCGCCTGCAGGCTGGTCGGCGCCGGTCCCGCGAGGAAGGCCCGCCGGCCCGCGACGACGGCCTCGGCAAACGCCCGGGCCATCGCCGGGGGATCCCCGGCACGCGCTATCGCGGTGTTGACCAGCACCGCGGCGGCGCCCCACTCCATGCACCTCGCAGCGTCGGACGGTACGGCCAAGCCGGCGTCGACGATGACCGGGCAGCGCAGGCGCGAGATGATCATCCTGATGTTGGTCGGGTTGAGGATCCCCTGGTTGGTCCCGATCGGCGAAGCCAGCGGCATCACCGCAGCGGCGCCCGCCTCGGCCAGCCGGATGCATTGAACCACGTCATCGCTGGTGTACGGCAGCACGGTGAAGCCCTCGGCGACCAGCTGCCGGGTGGCCTCGAGAGTGGCGCCCGGGTCGGGCAACAGGGACTCGGCATCGCCCACGATCTCGACCTTCACCATGTCGCTGAGCCCCGCGGCGCGGGCCAGCCGGGCAAAGCGGACCGCCTGCTCGACGCCCGTCGAGCCAAACGTGTTGGGCAACAGCCGGTAGGGAGAGAGGTCGATGTCCTCCAGTTCCGAGTCACCCTCGTTGAGTCCCAGGCGCCGGACGGCCACGGTCACCATGCCGGGACGGGCCGCCTCCAGGCAGGCCTTGACCTGGGCGTTGTCGGCGAAGCGCGCCGTGCCGTGGATCAGGCGGGAGGACAGCACCACTTCGCCGATGGACAGGCTGTCCTCGATCGTTGACACTGCGGCCATCACCCGCCTCCGACGAAATGCACGATCTCCACCACGTCGCCCGCGGCGATCTCCTGCTCGAGGCCCTCCCCGCGCTTGTAGATGGTCCCGTTGAGCTCGACCACCACCCGCGCTGGCCTGACATCAAGTCGCTCCAGGAGGGCCCCGATCGTGGTGCGGTGGGGGATTTCCATGAGGTCGCCGTTGACCGTCACCTGGCCTGTTTCTGCAGGCGCTGTCATACCCTCACCGCCTCGCCGAGCATGACGACAAGCTGCTCCGCGGCGTGCCGAGGGTCGGCCGCGCCGGCCACCGCGCGCACCACGGCGACACATGAGGCCCCGGCCTTGATGACCTCTGCCAGGTTGTCCTGGCTCAGACCCCCGATCGCGAACCACGGCGTGCCTATGACCGCGGCCACCTCACCCACCAACGCGAGGCCCACGGCGGGGCGACCGGGCTTGGTCGGCGTGGCGTGGATCGGTCCGACGCCGAGGTAGTCGGCACCCTCCGACTCCGCGGCGGTCGCCTGGCCGAGTGAATGGGTTGACCTACCGACCAGCGCTCCTAGCGGGAGGCGCGCGCGGACCTCCAGCATGGCGCCGCCGTCCTGTCCGACGTGGACGCCGTCGGCGCCGCTGGCCTCCACCAGGTCGGGTAGGTCGTTGACGATGAACACCGCAGAATTGGCCCGGGCATGGGCCGCGACGCGTCTCGCCGCGTCAAGCAACTCAGCGGCTGCGGCGCGCTTGTTGCGCAACTGCACGATGGCCGCGCCGCCGTCGATCGCCGCGCAGAGAACGTTCGCCTGCTGGGCGGGATCGGCATCCGCGGAGACCACGTAGAGACGGGCGGCGGCAAGGCGGCCCCGGGCCTCGTCAAATTGCCCTCGCACCGTTCAAGGCTAACAGCGGCGGGCATCGCAGCGCCCGCGGGATTCTTCACGATGATTTACAGGATTCGACGATCGGGCGCCTGTCGCCGGGGCGCCCCGGGGAGTAGCCTCAAGGCTTGATCGTCCCATGGGGATGGGGCGGATGGAGGATCTCTTTGAGGGCAATACTGGGCCGCATCGGGGCGCACCCCAAGGGCTTGACCGACGCCGACCGCAGCCGGCTGCAGACTAGCGCCGTCGAGATGCACCGCCAGGGCAGGCGCACCAGCGAGATCGAGGCCACCATCGAGGAGCAGGGAGCGACCCATGAGGAGGCGCGCAAGGTCTGCGCCGAGGCCCGCCTGCAGTTCGATGGTGAGGTGGCGCGCCACGTCCCGCTCCCGGCCAGCGCCACGGCGTCGATCAACTACTACTTCGCGCTTGGCGTGACCCCACGGGCCAGCAGCGACCGGATACACCGCGCGTTCAGGCTGCGCGCCCGCGAGGTGCACCCGGATCGCCACTCCCGCGAGCTGAACACCGAGCTCTGGGGTCAATTGATGACCATCGCGTCCGATGCCCACACGGTGCTGTCAGATGAGCGCACCCGCCGGGCGTATGACGTGCTCTGGCTGCGCCAGAGCCGCAAGGTCACGGCGGCGTCTGCCACGCCGCGGGAGCGACGGGGCGACTGGCACACCCGCTACCACTGGTACATGGCTGAGGTGGGCGAGATCGAGGACAACCTGGAGAGCATCCTCGACGACCTCAAGCAGCGGCTCGAGGCTGGCCAGCTGCTGGACGAGGCTGTGATGGCGCTGGAGTCCGCCGCCGACCTCTACGAGGACCGCATCCTGCAGATCCGCATGGACGCCCTGTCCGTCCCGGCCCACCACCGGGCGCTGGCCGAGCGCGCCCGCCTGGAATTGGTCCGCAAGGACCGCCTCATCGGGACGCTGCGAAGCCTGACCGAACAACTACCCATGGGCGCTTACTCGGTGGGTCAGCGTGGCAGCGCGCTGGCGGGGTTGACGGCAACCTCAGATACCCGCGCCCGGGTGCGCGATGCCCATCGCCGGTTCGAGGTGGACGCGCTCCGCGACGCGGTTTAGCCCGAGCGGCGAGCCGCCGTGGGCCGAGAGCGCGCCGCCGGCTTGCGCGCCGGCGTCGGTTTGCGGGCCGGCTTTGGGGCTGTGTTCTCCTCGATGAACTCGTCCAGGTATTTCCACGTGCCATGTCGCGCGCCACGTCCGGTCAGCACGCCGAGGTGGCCCCCGGGGCAGACGCGGTAGCGCCGGCGCGGAGCGTTGGGTAGCAGCCGCGTAAGTCGATGGACGGCTCGTTTCGGCGCCAGCACGTCGCTCTCGCCCGCGATGATCAATACCGGGACCCTGACGTTTTCCAGCAGGATCCGACGGCCGGCGATATCGAGGTGGCCTCCGGCCAGGTCGTTGGCGCGGAAGAAGCGGTGATACAGCTGGCCGAAGGTCCGGCCGGGGTACGCCAGCATGTTATCGGTGAAGCGGTCAACGGCCTCGATCTGCGCCAGGGACTCGCGGTCGTGGAGGTTCATGGCAATCGCCAGGGGCTTGGTGATCATCTTGTCGACGGAGCTCAGCTGAAAGGCACGCCTGACGATCGGCGCCGGCGCGCCGCCCAGCGCGCGGTAGACGCCGGTCAAAAGCCTGCCCCCGGTCAGGTTGGCGAGGGGGCGAAGAGGGGCGATTGTCGGGACCGCGCCGACATCGAAGGGGGTGGCGATGGCGGCTATCGCGGCAATCGGGAGTGACTTTCGGTCCGCGGCCGCGAGCAGGGCGAAGATGCCGCCGAGGCACCACCCGACCAGGATCACCGGCGCCCCGCCGGCATCGCGGCTGACGGCCTCCACCGCCTTCGGCACCACCTCGTCGATCCAGTGCTCAAGCCCCAGGTCGCGGTCGGAGAAGGCGATCGAGCCATAGTCGACGAGGTACGTCCGGCGACCCTCGGATAGCAGGTGTTCGGCCACACTGCAGCCGCGGCGCAGGTCAAAGCAGATGGCCGGCGCCGCGAGGGGCGGTACCAGGAGAACTGGCAGCCCGGTGCCGCCCCGGCCACCGCGGGGGGCATACCGGTACACCGTCCGCTGCGGGCCCTCATCGATGACCACCCGCGGCATCGGCCGCGTGTCGGCGAGGTGCCCGGTCACCACGCGGTCGAGCAGGTTGGTGGCTGCGGCACCCAACCCCTGGGGCGTCAGCGGGATCACGTTGTGGTCTCCATCGCTCTGGCTGCCGATCCTATCCCGTCCCATGGGCGTGGCCCCTCCCGAAGGAGAGGGTTTGGAGGTGGAGGGATTTGAACCCTCGTGTCGAACAGCGTCCCGTGAAACCTCTACGAGCCTAGACCGGATTTGATCTCGCCCCCAGCCTGCCTCCGGACGGGCCAGCTGGGTGCCAGCAATCCTTTGTAGTCCCCGCTTGGGCGATCACGATTCCCGTGCGGGCAAGCCCTGTATTTGAGGCCTACCCCCCTACCAGGACGCTCAGGGGGCAGACCCCGGGGCTAGGCCCCGGAACTAACTCTTACTGCCTAGGCAGCGAGAGCAAGTTCTGCGTTGTTGTTCGCAGTTAAAGTTTTTGCCCGTTTGTAGGAGCCAGGCGCTCCGCTCGCAATCTCACAGCCCACTGCCCGATCGAAACCAATTCACCCCCGAGCGGACCTTGTCTGTACAGGAAGTCTAACCCTGCGAGGAATGAATAGTGGGTTGACGGTTGCGGCCATCGTCGCGACGTGCGAGCGTTCTGCTAGCATTGTGCGACATGGCCACTCTCTACTTGAGGAACGTTCCCGATGACGTACTCGCCAGGCTCCAGCGATTGGCGGCTCGAGACGGTGCCTCGGTCAGCGCGACCGCGGTGCGCGAACTGGCGGAGGCAACGCGACGGGCTGATAATCCCGCCTTGCTTGGGAATCTGCCCGACCTGGAGGTCGACGCCGCGGAGATCGTCAGCTCAATCGAGTCTGCCCGCGGATCGCGATGATCGTCGTTGATGCTTCGACGGCTGTGGCGGCCCTCCTGAACTCAGGGCCTGCCCGGAGGGCAGTTGCGGGCGACCAACTCCACGCGCCGCATCTGATTGATGCCGAAGTCACCAATGCTCTTCGGCGAAATGAGATAAGCGCTCGGATCAGCGCGGCAGCGGCTCTGGTAGCCGTGGAGGCGTGGCGCAGTTTGGGCATAATCCGGTATCCGGCCATCGGCCTGATCGAGCGCATATGGCAACTTCGAGGCAACCTGACCGCCTATGACGCCTCCTACGTCGCGCTTGCGGAGGCGCTCGGTTGCGCCCTTGTCACATGCGATGCGCGCCTCGCGACAGCGCCACGGCTCCGCTGCCCAATCACTGTTCTATCCGGCTGACACGCGAAGGTTAGGCGGAGGGGGTGTTGTGCGCCGGGAATTCGGCATCTGAACTCAGGGAGAAGCATCCGGCGACGGTACATCTGTGGTGGCCGGGTGGGCGCCCGCGTCCAGCGGCTGCTCGCCGGCGACCTCCAGCTGCACCAGCGTCTGCGTCACCTGGTTGCGGACGACCAGATGGGCGACGGCGCCGGTGCTGCGGCGGTGAAAGCTGATGACCCCGCTCTCCTCGCCACCATATGCCCAGTCACCCTGGTCGAGGTGCTCCTTGTACCAGGTCATGACCATGTCGGTGTTGGCGGCGACGCTCCATTGGACCAGGCTGAAGCTGCCCGCCGCCCCATGGTTCTTGGCTCCCAGGCTGACACCCGTCTGCAGCTGCGACCCCGGGTAAACGGGGAAGTCCGCGGGGGCCCTGCTGTCGAGGTGGATGTTGAAGGTCCGAGTCGCGACGATCGCGCCGAAGACCAGGCTCCCGATCACCAGCAGAAGCACCAGCACCCCGCAGCCCCCGAGCGACCACAGGGCCACCTTTGTCCCGCGCGACATCCCCCGCCGCGACGACGGCGACGGCATCGGCCCGGGGAGGGGCGCCGGTAGAGGCGAACCGACGGCCATCAGTGAGTCGGCTGGGGCACGAAGAACTGCCGTTGGCGGATCAGCGACATCACCCCCGGCGCCCCGTCCGGGCCGACCTGGCGCATCCACCGAGACGTCTTGGGGTCGCGCCAGAACCCGATCTCACGCATCTCATCATCAGGTAACGGCGCATTGGCCAGCGTGAGCACGCCGTTGAGAACATCGCCCTCAGGCGCAGGCCAGTCGTGCCCGAAATAGCCATAGCGCCAGGGCCGCGACCTGGTCGTCGTAGGGGCTGGGACCACGTCCACCCAGAGGTTGCCGGAGTCGCCGTCCTCAGACAGGTCACCCCACCCCTTGATCAGCGTACGGCGCATCCCGTCGATGCCCGGCGGCAGCTTCAGGCGGATGCTGCGTTCCACCAGCGCGGCGCCGGTGCCGCCGCAGTGGCGACAGGTGCCGGGCTTCAGGTGCAGCCAACCGCGCCCTTCGCAGGTTGGGCAGTGCCAGGTCTTACCGTCGCAGTCCGGGCACATCCGCTTGGGCCCGGCGGGGTCGGCGCCCAGGCCCGCGCAGTAATGGCACATCCGCGGCTCCAGTCGCATGAAGCGCAGGGTCCGGCTGGTGCCCTGCAGCGCCTCCAGTTCGCCGATCTCCAGTCGCACGATGCGGTCAGGAGCGGACACCGGCAGGCTGACACCCTCTGCGAAATGGACCTCGAAGACCCGGGAGGGCTCGGCCCTGGGCTTGCGTGGGGCACGGGTGAGGGGTGGCTGGGGCGCCGGCACCCCGTCGACCTCCCCGCCCTTGCGGATGAAGTCGCAGAGCAGGTCGGCCGCGCTGTTGATGGCCCCCATGTGCTCCACCGAACCGGTCTCGGGGTTGATGTCCGGGTGCCAGAGCTTGGCCTGCGTGCGGCGTGCCTGCATGACGTCGTCGACGGTGGCACCTGACTGCACTCCCAGGAGGGCGGCGGCCTGGCGGAGTTCTTTGGCCTGCGCGGCCCGGGTCCGGGGCATGTTCGGATTACACCACGGAGCGGCGGAATCCAATCACACCGTCAGGATCCAAAATCAAGCCGTCAGGCAGCGCGCGGTGACGATACTGGTTCAACCCCGCGGTGCCCGCCACCGCAGCCTCTCGCCATCACCCTTGACGACCGCCGGTTCCTTTCCACCCCGCCACAGCTTGACCACCCCCGGTCCATGGGCCGTCCACTCGCCGGCGTACACCAGGCCGGTGGCTTCGTCGAGGCCGACAATGTCGCGGTCGCGGGCCTCCCGCCGGGCCGCCTCCAGCCACGCCGCGCCGAAGTTGTTGAGATGGGGAATGACCACTACCCCCGGAAGCACTGCCAGGGCCTCGCGACCGTGGCGCGCCTCCGGCCGGGGGTTGCGGCTGCGCAGCAGCAGCGTCTCCGCCATGACCATCGCGCCGGCGCTGCTCCCGGCCAGCGCGGAGCCCTCCTTTAGGCCGTCGTGGATGGCATCCCAGGCCGGCGTGTCGTGGAGGGTGTCCAGCAGGTAGCCGGGGTCGCCCCCCAGCAGGTAGGTGAGCCGCGACTCGCGCAGCGCCGCCACGACTTCGGGTTTGCTGGCGTCCGATCGGCGATGCAACTCCACGTGCTTGACCTCCAGGCCAAGACCTCCGAAGTATTTGCGGGCCTGCGCCATGGCGGCGGTCACCGAGCCGTTTTGGACCACCGCCGCCGGCACCACCGCGACCTCGTTCGGCTGGCCGGCGGCCGCCAGCAGCGCGCGGTCGAAGGCCTCACATCCCGGGCGCATCTCGTTGCCGCCCAGAATCCCAACGACCACCTCTGACGTCATCAGCGCACGTCGCGCCGTACGGCACGGCCCATCTCGCGTTTGGCATCGCGCTCGGCGATCGTCTGGCGCTTGTCCCAGCTCTTCTTACCCTTCACCAGCGCCACCTCGACCTTGGCGCGACCGCCACGGAAGTAGAGGCGCAGCGGCACCACGGAAAGGCCCTGCTCCTTCTGCTTGCCGTGCAGCTCCTGGATCTCGGACTTATGCAGGAGTAGGCGTCGCGACCGAAGGCGCTCGTGGTTGTTGCGGTTGCCGCCCTCCCACGGCTGGATATCGACGTTGTGGAGGTAAGCCTGACCGTTCTCGATCCGGACGTAGCCGTCCTTGATATTGGCTTTGCCGGTGCGCAGCGATTTCACCTCGGTTCCCAGCAACTCGATGCCCGCCTCGACGCTGTCGAGGATGAAGTACTCGTGGAACGCGGCCCGGTTGTTGGCCACCACCTTCTCGCCCTCCTCGCGGACGGTCACCTCGGGGCGACCAGGTCGCGCCGGCCACGGGCGTACTCCACGGCCGACATCTCCCGCTTGCCCGGCGGTTTGAGGCGTTGCACGAGGAAGGGACCCGAGCTGGTCTGGACCACGATGCCGCTGGCGTCGGCCTTATCCATGACCTCGAGCACCGCGCCCGGCGGCTCATCGCGCGGCTGCTCGCCCTGCTCCGTGAACCACCAATCCGGCACGGGTCCACCGGCCATGACCTCGACCCGGGCGCCTCCGATCGGCAGCCGCACCCCCGGCCATGGCCGATAGGCTCGCATCGCGCGCTCGATCTCCAGCGCTCGAAGCGTCCACTCGAGATCGCCGTCGCTCTTTTTGACGAGAGGTGCGTAGGTCATCTCGCCATCGTCCTGCGGCCGGAAGGTCGCGGTACCGGCGGCGACCTGGTCGAGCGCCTCGATGAGTGCCTGGCCACCCAGTGCCGACAGCCGCTCGCCGACCGAAACGGCATCGTCACGGTCGAGGATGTTGTTGATCTTTTGCACGATTACCGGCCCAGTATCCAGGCCTTCGTCCATTCGCATGATGCTGATACCCGTCACCTGGTCGCCGGCCAGGACTGCGGCGGTGATCGGCGAGGCGCCTCGCCAGCGCGGCAGCAGCGAGGCATGCACGTTGATGGCCCCGTGCGGCGCCACGTCCAAGAGGCTCTTGGGCAGGATCTGCCCGTACGCCGTCACCACCACCACGTCCGCCCTCGCGGCGTCAACGCGTGCCACCAACTCGGGGTCGCGGGCGCGCACCGGCTTGATCACCGGGATGCCCGCCGCCGCCGCACGCTGCGCCACCGGCGACGGCCGGAGTTCGAGCCCGCGCCCCGCCGGGCGGTCCGGTTGGGTGACCACCAGCGGCACATCGTGATGTGCAAGTAGAGCTTCGAGGCTGGGCACCGCGAACGCCGGGGTGCCGAAGAAGACGGCGCGCCAAGTCACTTTCCGGCCGGGCTCCTAGACCCCTACGAGCTCCTGTTCCGTCTCACCGGCTTCCGACGCCGCTTCCTCGGCCTCCTTGTCGGAAACCTTACGGAACGTCCTGGGGTCGGTGAGGCGGTCGGTGAAGAGGACCCCGTCGAGGTGGTCTATCTCGTGCTGGAGGCACCGCGCGAGGAGCCCCTCGGCCTTGATGCGCACGTCCTTGCCGGCCCGGTTCTTGGCCTTGACCATCACCCGCTCGGCACGCTTCACCTCGCCGATGTAGCCAGGGATCGATAGACACCCCTCGTTGCCGACCTGCTCCCCCTCCATGCGGATGATCTCGGGGTTGACCAGGCAATGCAGGTTCTCGTCCACCTCGCAGACGATGACCCGCAGCAGGACCCCCACCTGCGGCGCGGCCAGGCCGATACCCGGAGCCTCGCGCATGGTGTCGACCATATCGTCGATGAGGTGCTGAATGGAGCCGTCGATTTTGGGCACCTTCGGGCACTTGGTGCGCAGGCGCTTGTCCTCGACGACGACGATCTCCCGGATCATTGGTAGTTAGAGGCGCGGTGCCATTGCTGGCCCGGTTCCTCTTTCCCCTTTCAAACCGTGCGTGCGGTTCTCCCGCACACGGCTTACCGATGGCCTT
>JBPCPW010000073.1:0-35279 GCA_050998755.1 Candidatus Dormibacteria bacterium | reverse complement strand
TCGTTTCGTGGGCCACGTATGCCGCTGACTACTCCCGCTACCTGCCCGCGACGACGCCCTCTGGGCCGGTGAGTCTGTGGAGCGGCGGGGGCGCCTTCACCACCCTGGTCCTCTGCGGCGTGCTTGGCGTGCTGGTCCAGAGCATCGACGCTCACAACCAGGACCTGGCCGGGTTGATCGTCGGCAACCTACCGGCCTGGCTGGCGTGGATCTTCGTCGCCTTCATCGTCATCGCCGAGATGAGCAGCAACTACCTCAACGTGTACACCGGGGCCCTGAGCGCGCTGGCGTCGGGGATCCGCATGCGCCGTTGGTTGGCCGCGCTGATCTTCGGGTTGCTTGGCGGGGCCATAGCGGGGGTGGTGGTGGTCAATGCCGACCGCTTCGAGAGCATCTACCTGAACTTTCTGCTGGTGACCTATGTCTGGTTCCCGGCGTGGTGCACCGTGGTGCTGGTCGACTTCTGGCGCCGCCCTCGACCGATCGATCCTGAGGAGCTCGCCGGCAGCCGGCTGGCGGGGCTGCCCGCCTGGCGCTGGCCGGCTCTTGGCGCCTTCGGGCTGGGCACGATTGCAACGCTGCTCTTCTTCCAGGAGCCGCCCTTCTTCGTCGGGGCCGCCGCGAGGCTGGTGTTCGGAAACCAGCCGGCGGACATCAGCCCCCTGGTCGGGGTCGGCGTAACCCTGCTGCTGATCACCCTCCTGGTGCGCCGGCCGCGGGAGGCGACGCCCTCCCAGCGCCCTCGGGACCCTGGGTGACGCTCGCGGTTGCCTGCACGATTGCCGGAAGCGACTCCGGAGGCGGGGCTGGGATCCAGGCAGACCTCAAGACCTTCGCCGCCTGCGGCGTTTACGGGTGCAGCGCAATCGTGGCGCTGACCGCGCAGAACACCCTGGGGGTACGCGCCGTGCAGGTGGCCAGTGTGGAGATCGTGGCAGCCCAGATCGACGCCATCGCGGAGGACTTTCGGCCCGGGGGGTGGAAGACGGGCATGCTGGCCTCCGAGGCGGTCATCGAAGCGGTGGTCGATCGCCTCGTGGCCCATCGGGCCGAGCACCTGGTGGTCGACCCGGTGATGATCGCCAAGTCCGGCGCCACCCTTCTCCCAAGCGAGGCGATCGAGGCTCTACGACGCATCCTGCTGCCCCTCGCCGAGGTGGTCACCCCCAACCTACCCGAGGTGCGCGCGCTGACCGGGATCGAGTTCCGCACCGCCGCCGCGGCGCGGGACGCGGCGCGGGCGGTGGCCGCATTGGGGCCCCGGTTCGTGATCGTCAAGGGCGGCCACGCCGGTACGGACCCGGTGGTCGACCTGGTCTACGACCGCGACACCGACAGCTGGACCGAGTTGTCCTACCCCAGGATCGCGGGTACCTCGACCCACGGCACCGGCTGCACCTTCAGTGCCGCCATCGCCGCGCACCTGGCCCGCGGCCGCGTCCCAATGGAGGCCATTGGTGAGGCCAGGGCATACCTCCAGGTCGCCCTGCAGCGGGCGCCGGGGATCGGCGGCGGGCATGGTCCACTGGGGCACCTGCCACTGGAAAGCTGACCCTGCGCAAGGTTGCCGAGCTCTGCTACGTTGAATGGAGAGACGCTGGATTCGCCCTCCTTTTCGGCGCGAGGGGGCTTTCGCGGGAGGCCTGGTTGCATCTGACCCCTATTCGCACACACGCGCGCCGCGGTATCGCCCGCTGGGCGATGGCCGCGTCACTGACGGCACTACTCGGTGCGCCGGTCGCTATCACGACAGCCCTGGCCGCGGACCCCTGCATCCCCAGCGTCACGTGCCCCAGCCCCACGCCCACGCCCACGCCGACGCCCACGCCGAAGCCCACACCCTCCCCCGCCCGGTCTCCCACGCCCCAGCCGGGACAGAAGCCAGGCGCCGCGCCGGCGGCGCAAAAGCCATCGCCATCGCCTTCGGCCACTCCCTCTCCAAGCCCCTCCCCGTCACCCACGGCGGTAGTCGCGGCGCAGTTCAAGAACGCGCCGTTCCTCTCCGACCTCCTCAGGGTGCTCAAACACCCCGTTACCGCCGCCCCCCCCGACCTCAAGCACTTCCGCCTGGACGCGGCGACGGTGGCCCGGCAGCAGGCGGAGGCGGAGGCGGTCGCAACCAACCGCGCGGCCCGGGATAGACGGTCATCGGTCGCCATCGTCTTGCTCGCCGGATGGCTGCTCGGAGCGGCGGCGATTACGGTTCTGTGGCGCTTCCGCCAGGCTCTGCCCAGGTGGGCTCGGCGCGCCGGCATCGTCGCCGTCCCGGCGGCTTTGATCGCGATGTCCTCGGGGATCCACGATCAGCCCACCGCGCAACCGACCTCCGCCCAACCGACCTCCACCATCTTGCCAGTGCGCGCGCCGGCGGCAGTCACGAGGCCCCAGGCCGCCCCCGCACTTTTCGCCTCGGCCCCGGCATGGCAGGAATTGGTCGCCGTGGAGAACGAGCTGGCACGCACCCAGGACACCCTGACGCGGCAGGAGTCGCAGATCCGCATGCTGGCTGCCAACCCCGCCACCGCGGCCCCGGCACCCGCCCCCTCAGTGGGGGCCGCACCTCCCGCAGGGGACTTCGAGACTCGCGCCCAGCGCCGCGTCGCGCTGCTGCTCAACGAATATGAGCAGGCGGCGGCGATCTACCAACAGACACTCAAGCGCGAATACGACATCTACCGCGGGGCCGCCCAGGACTCGTCCAGGAAGCAGCAGATCGTCGCTGCCGCCGCCTCCACTCCGAAGCCCGGCGTGAAGGATGCGGTGACCTACAACCTGGCCCTCGTCGAGGCCCAGGTGGAACAGGAGAATGCGATCAACGCGGCCGAGGCCAAGCTCCAGGCGATCGGCTCCCTCTCCGGCTCACAGCTGAACGCCATCCGTCACCACCAGGCTTTCATCATCCCCGTTGAAGCGCCGGTGATCCAGGGATTCGGCCCGACGGACTTCGGCCTCGAACCGGCGATCAATTTTCATGGGGCGTTCTATCCCCATTTCCACACCGGAATCGATATCGTCGGCGCAGAGAATTCGCCGGTCCACGCGGCGGCCGATGGCGTGGTGCTCCTGGCCAACTCCAGCCATGACGCGCAGGGCCACTACACGGGCTACGGCAACTACGTGGTCATCGCCCACCCCGACGGCTTCGCCACCCTGTACGGTCACCTCAATGCGTTCTCCGTAAAGGCCGGGGATGTGGTGCACCAGGGTCAGATCCTGGGCTTGGAGGGGTCCACCGGGTTGAGCACCGGGCCGCATGTTCACTTCGAGATCAGGCACAACGGTGAATGGGTCGATCCGATGGCCTATCTCACGGGACAGGCCAGGACCTAATCCGAACCCGGCGCCTCGAGGTCGGCGCGGAAATGATGCGCGCTGATCTGCATGCCGTGAGCCAGGTAGACCCGGTGCGCGTCGTGCCGATGGTGGCCCGAGTCGAGGTGCAACTGCTCACAACCGAGACGGCGAGCCTCCGTAAACAGCCAATCCAAGAGCGCCCCGGCGTGACCCTGCTGGCGGGCGGTGGCACGGGTTGAGAGGTCGTCGATGTACACGTGGTGTCCCCACGCCGTGTTGTGACCGACGCGGAAGCCCGCGCACGCTGCCGCCGCGGTGTCGTCACCCTCGCTGAAGGAGGCCACCAACCGGAATCCCTCCGGGCGCTGGAGGTCGTCGATACGGCGAACCATCTCCTCGCGCGTACCGATGTCTGGCCGTAGCTCCAGCATCGCCGCGTAAGCAAGCCCCGCCTCTCCCGGGCCCAGTTCCCTGATCACCATGCCTCTATTACAACGCGCGCGCCGGGGCTGGGCACCGAGCATGTGTCTCGCAAACGCTAGGTTACAAACCTGTTGGAAGGGCAGATGCAACTCATTCCGCCCCTAGCTGGCATCGCAATTGCTAGCATGTTGCCCGTGCCTACAGGCGATTATCGGCTGAGCGAGGCTGCACTTGTGCTCGGCGTGAGCGTCGACACCGTGCGCCGGCTTGCCGACGGTGGACGGCTCAAGTCGACCCGGTCCAAGGCCGGCCAGCGCAGAATCGATGCTCAGGACCTCGCCCGGTACATGGCATCCGCCGCCTCGGATTCCCCGGTGCGACAGGGTTCGGTTCAGTCAGCCCGGAACCGCTTCCCGGGCATTGTCACGCGGGTGGTCAAAGACAAGGTGACCGCCCAGGTCGAGGTGCAGGCGGGTCCCCACCGTGTCGTTTCCCTGATGACCCGGGAGGCCGCCGACGAGCTCGGGTTTGCGCCGGGAGTCCGCGCGGTGGCGATCGTGAAGGCCACCAACGTTGTGATTGAACTCCCAGAAGCGGACGGAAAGACCGCATGAGGAACCTGGTTCGATGGCTACCGGCCGCGACGCTTCTGATCCTGTCGTCATGCGGGGGTACCTCCGGCTCTGCCGCCCAGGGCTCGCCGTCGCCTGACCCCGTCAGGGGGGATCTCAGTGTTTTCGCGGCCGCGTCTCTGACCGAGTCCTTCACGGCAGCAGGTAAGGCGTTCAAGAAGCAGCATCCCGGGGTCAACCTCCAGTTCAACTTCGCCGGCACGCCGACCCTGGTCACCCAACTCCAGCAGGGAGCGGCGGCGGACGTATTGGCGTCTGCCGACCAGGCCAACATGCAGAGGGCGACCGACGCATCGCTGGTGCTGCCACGCGCCAGAATCTTCACCAGGAACAAGCTCCAGATCGTGGTCGGTCCAAACAACCCGAAGCACATCACCGGCCTCTCAGACCTGGCGAAATCCGACGTCCTCTTCATCGCCGAGGCGCCGACGGTTCCTGCAGGGAAATACGGGGCTCAAGCCCTCGCCGCGGCGGGGGTCAAAGTCAGCCCCAGGAGCCAGGAGGCGGACGTGAGATCTGTCGTCAGTAAGGTGGGGCTGGGGGAGGCGGATGCCGGCATCGTCTACGTCACCGACGTGAAGGCGGCAGGGTCCAGGGTCTCGGGTGTTGAGATCCCAGACCCCCAGAACGTCGTCGCCACATATCCGGTAGCCGCGGTCAGGGATGCCAGGAATGCTGCCGCTGCCAGCGAATTCATCGACTACCTGCTTTCGGCTGAGGGCCAGATGTTGTTGACGCGCTTCGGCTTCGGACACGCATGATGCCCCGGCGAGCACCGCGAGTTCCCGCGGTGCTCCTGCTGCCCGCGGCGCTGGGTGCCGTCTTCTTCGTCGTTCCGCTACTCGGGCTTGTGGCCAACGCGCCGTGGGGCCTGGCGATCACCGAACTGACCGCCCCGGAAACCATCGACGCCCTTCGCCTTTCGCTGGTCGCGTCGGTGGCGGCCACGGTGCTCTCCATCGTCATCGGCGTCCCGCTGGCGTGGATGTACGCCCGCGTTGCGTTCCCCGGCCGTGACCTGCTGCGGGCGCTGACCACCCTGCCCATGGTCCTTCCTCCAGTTGTCGGGGGCCTCGCCCTGCTTCTGGCGTTTGGCCGGCGCGGGCTCTTCGGGGGGTGGCTGGACCACACCTTCGGGATCACGCTGCCCTTCACCACGGCCGGGGTGGTCCTGGCCGAGACCTTTGTGTCGATGCCGTTTCTGATCATCACCGTGGAGGCCGGGTTACGGTCAATCGACACGCGTTATGAGGAGGCCGCACGAACGCTCGGAGCCAGCCCCTGGGTTGTCTTTCGGCGGGTGACGATGCCCCTGGTCGCACCCACGCTCGCGGCTGGCGCGGTTCTCTGCTGGGCCCGGGCGTTGGGCGAGTTCGGGGCGACGATCACCTTCGCCGGGAACTTTCCCGGCCGCACCCAGACCACGCCGCTGGCCGTCTACCTCCTCCTCGAGACCAAGCCGGAGGCATCGATCGTCCTGAGCCTGGTGTTGCTGGTGGTCTCACTGGTGGTGCTGGTCAGCCTTCGGCACCGCTGGCTCGGCTCGGTGTGAGCCTCAGGGCGAACGTCAACGTCGACCTCGGGTCCCTTCACATCAGCGCTGACGTCGAGGTCAACGAGGGCGAGGTGGTCGCGTTGTTGGGCCCCAATGGTGCGGGAAAGACGAGCCTGCTGCGGGCGGTCGCCGGCCTGCTTCCGATCGACTCCGGCCGCATCGCCCTCGATGAGCGCGTCCTCGACGACCCCTCAAAGGGCGGTTGGGTGCCCACGGAGAGGCGGCCGATCGGGTTCGTTTTCCAGGACTATGTCCTGTTCCCCCACCTGAGCGTGCTGGCCAATGTGGCCTTCGGTCTGGACGCCCGCGGGGTCGCAGCGAAGAAGGCCAATGACACCGCGATGCAGCTGCTCGAATCAGTCGGGCTTGAGGCGTACTCGGCCGCGCGCCCTGCGGCCCTCTCCGGTGGGCAACGCCAGCGGGTGGCCCTGGCCAGGGCGCTGGCCGTCGATCCACGGCTCCTGCTCCTCGACGAGCCGCTCGCTGCCCTGGACGCGACCAGTCGGGCCGAGGTCAGACGGGACCTGAGGAGGCATCTCAGCAGCTTCTCCGGCCTGCGGCTACTGGTGACACACGACCCACTTGAAGCGACGACGTTGGCGGACCGCCTGGTCGTCATCGAGGAGGGCAGGGTGATCCAGACGGGCTCTCCGGAGGAGGTGACAGCGCGTCCCAGAAGCCGCTACGTGGCCGATCTGGTGGGTGTCAACCTCCTCCGGGGTCGAGCTGATGGTGCCGCCATCACGCTGGCCAGCGGGGTGTCGATCTCCGCGGCCAGCACCGCCGTCGGCGATGTGTTCGCGGTCATCCACCCCAGAAGTGTCGCGCTCTACCGCGCCCGACCCGACGGCAGCCCACGGAACGTGTGGGCCGGTGTGGCCGAGGTGATGGAGCCTGTCGGCGACCGGGTCCGGCTCCGGGTTGCGAGCGAGGTTCCCCTGGTCGTCGAAGTCACCCGCGCCGCGGCGTCAGAGCTCGCCCTTGCCGATGGCGGGAAGGTGTGGGCATCGATCAAGGCCACCGAGGTGGACGTGTACCCGGCGTGAGCGCGAACAGACCACTAGAACGCGCGCGCCAGGGCGGCGCGCGCGGCCCAGTGACCGCACATCCCGTGCACCCCGCCGCCGGGTGGCGTTGACGAAGAGCAGATGTAGAGACCACGGTCCGGGGTTGCGTAAGGCAACGCCCTAACCACGGGTCGCGTGAAGAGCTGGCGCCAGTCCTGGATACCCCCATTGATGTCGCCACCGACGTAGTTCGGGTTGTAGGCCTCCATCGCCGCTGGCCCGGTGACGTGACGTGCAAGGACCAGGTCCCTGAAGCCCGGGGCAAAGCGCTCGACCTGGTCCTCGATCGCACCGGACATGTCCTCGGTACTGCCGTTGGGGACATGGCAGTAAGCCCAGGCGGTGTGCTTGCCACGCGGCGCCCGGCTGGGGTCACACACCGTGGCCTGGACCAGGATCACAAACGGCTGCGCGGCGGCCCGCGGCGAAGCGGCTTCGGAGGCCACAACCTCGTCCATCGTGCCCCCCAGGTGAACCGTGCCCGCCTCCCGGCAGACCGCGGCGGTCCAGGGAATAGGGGCGTCGAGCGCCCAATCGAGCTTGAACACACCCGGGCCATAGCGGTACCGGCCCAGCGCCCGTCGGTATGCGTCGGGCAGGCGGTCGCCGGCCATCGCCAGCACCTGCCGCGGCGTCAGGTCGAGCAGCACCGCCTTCGCCGGCGGCAGGTCATCCAGGCTGCTCACCGG
This sequence comes from Candidatus Dormibacteria bacterium, assembly GCA_050998755.1. Lineage (GTDB taxonomy): Bacteria > Chloroflexota > Dormibacteria > DASZGP01 > DASZGP01 > JAXDLW01. The sequence continues at coordinate 27,619 of JBPCPW010000073.1, read as the reverse complement.
CGTGTCCGAGCGAACCTCGCCGCCGAGGGCCTCAAGCTGGCGAACCAGCGCCGCGGTCAAGGCCTCTGAGCCACCCCGCGCCACCGGCCATCCAGAGGCATGTATGGACAGCGCCAGCATCAACCCGAAGGCCGACGTGAGCGGGTTGGTCAGCGGCTGAATACTGTGCGCGCTGAGACCGGCAAAGACCGCGCGCGCCTCCTCAGTTCGGAACACGGCGCGCGCCAGCGTGGGCGCCGGCCACAGTGCGCGCATACCGAACAACCCCATAGCAACGGGGTGGCGGGGCGGACGGAGGGGCCCCAGGAACTCCGCGAAGAGCTGCCTGCTGCGACGCTCCAGGGGGCCCACGAGAAGGCGGTAGGCGGCGCCGTCGCGCCCCATGCCGCGGGCGGTTTCGACCACCGCGCGCCGCACGGCGACGGCCCGGCCGCCGTCCAGGGCGTGGGCCAGGGGAACAGCGGGCCGCACCTCCTGGTACCCCAGCTGGGCCAGCGGCAGCCCCGCCAGGAAGGGCGATGACGCGGCCATCGACTGGATGGTGGAACACACGTCGTGGCGAAACCCGGGCAGCGTCAACTCGGACGTGCGGCACCCGCCGCCGGGCCGATCGCCCCCCTCCAGCACCAGGACCGACTTGCCCGCGCGAGCCAGGGTGATCGCCGCGCTCAACCCATTGGGCCCGGCACCGACCACCACGGCGTCGTACGCGCGCTCAGTCACTTCCGGTCACATGGGCGAGGTGGAGCAAGACGCGGAAGTATGACTAGTGCTGTTCCCGGCGATGGTGGGTTGCCAGTTCGACCAGCATGGCGGGCTCAACCTCGTCAGGCCGGATGGCGGCGACGCGAATCGCCGTCACCGCCTTGACACTCGATGTCCGTCGCCCCGACTCCAGCAGGGCCCGCTCGCCCAACACCACACCGGGCCCCAGGTGCGCCAGCAACTCGCCATCAGCCTCAATCGACACCACGCCGTCGAGCAGCAGGTAGAGCTCATCGCCGGGCTCCCCCTGCGCCGTCAGGACGTGTCCAGCCTTGAGGTTACGGATGTTCGGCTTGGTTCCTTTGCGCATGAAGTGCGCGGACAGCTCATGCTCGAGCGCCGTCTCGACCTCGGTCACCAGCGCCGGGGAGTCCTCGTCGCCCCACGGGGTGTGGTTACCGAAGGCCTTGCCGGTCCACGACTTCCAGTCGATGAGCCCGGTCTTCTGCACCAACTGCATCTGTTGGTCGTAGATCCAGTGCCGCGGAAAGACGCTGGCGCCTATCACCGCGGTGTCGACACTTCCGTCGGCATGGATGCTGAGCGCCAGCGTGGTCCACGCCAGGGGCGCCTGGACCTGGACGAATGGCGGGTAGTTCACCTTGCGCGGCAATGGCAGGCCGGTCCGACCCCCTGCCGTCTGGATGAACCTAACCGACGTCGCGGTTACCGTCGGCTCCGGGCGCCGGTCGGGAAAGGCGGCCGCAGCGACGCTCATGCTCCGGCCCCCCAGCTTGACCACCGTGGCCCCGATGAGTCCGCCGCCGGAGTGCCCAAAGTCCACGATCTGGCCGTCCTCCACATCGATCCAGGCCGCCAGGTGGTTGGCGAACCGGAAACGATCCTGGCGCCGCAATTCCTGGAGGTCGGCTATGCGCTCGGGGGGAGATTCGTCGTAGTGGTTGAGCCCCATATCGAAGGGCAGCCGGTACATCCCCGATATCGCCTCCGACGGGATCCAGGAGAGCGAGGTGACGCTTGATTCGATACGCATTTGGTGGCTCCTCCGTTGTGGGTTCAGCGTAGCCAGCGGGTGGGTCGCAGACCACCATGCTCACCCGCTCCTTTCGCGGGTGATGCCACACATCGTCAGGTGGTGGCTGCCTCCTGTTGACCGGGCTCCTCCCGGTGTCCAACGGGGACGGTGCCGATCACCACGGTGCCGCTGCCGCCATGGCTCTCAAGGGTCATCGCGCCTCCGAGGGCGTTTAGCCGATCCTCGATGTTCTGCAGCCCGCTGCCACGCGGTTTCGTCGCCGGGTCGAACCCCGCCCCGTCATCGCGGACCTCGAACCGTAATTCGTCGCTCTCCGTCCGGCTTAGGAGGATCGCGGCGCTGCCCGCGCGAGCGTACTTCTGCACGTTCTGCAACGCCTCCAGACAGCAGAAGTACACCGCCGACTCCACCTCCTGGTCGTACCTCCCGGCATCCTCCGCCCGGACCGTGACGGGCAACGTCGCCTTCGCGGCCTGCCCGCGAAGCGCGACGCCCAGGCCTTGCTCCGCCAGCAGGGGCGGGTAGATGCCACGGGCCAGGTCGCGAAGGGTCTCCAGGGCGTCATCGGCGTCGGCTTTCAACTCCACCACCAGGGCCTTTGCCCGCTCCGGGTCCCTGGCGGTCAGCATCTCGGCGAGACCCAACTTCACCTTGATTGCGACCAGGTGCTGCTGCGCCCCGTCGTGGAGGTTGCGCTCGAGCCGCCGCCGCTCCTGGTCCTGGGCGGCGACGAGCCGCTGACGGGAGGCGCGGAGATCCTCCAGGCGCGCCTGGAGGTCCGCAGTGAGACCGACGTTGCGGAGCACCAGGCCCGCCTGGTGGGCGAGGTCTACCAGCAGCTTCTCCTCAATTGGCGTAAGCGTTTCGCCGGTGCGTTTGGTGATCGCCAGGGCGCCTAGAAGTTCGCCCTGGTGCCGCACCGGTACCGCGCGGTCGGTGTGCGGTATGGCCGGCACCAGCTGGCCGGTCAACGCGATTGGAAGTGGCGCGTCACCGTTGATAGCGGCCGGCCACGCGGCGGCGGGCCGAAGCATTGAACCGCTGCGCAGCCAAACCGTGGCGGACTGGGCGCCCGTCCCGTCAGCCAGCACGCGCGCCATTCGCGGCAGCACCTGCTCACCGCCGAAGCTCTCTGCCACCCGTGCGGAAAACTCGGACAGCACCTCGTACGGCGTCGCTCGCCTGCCATATACCAGGCGGTTCGCCACCTTCTGCAGACGCTCCCTCATAGGCTGGAAGGCGACCGCCACCACCGCGGTGGCGATGATTGAGAGCACCAGGTTGGGCTGGCCCCCGCTGCCCACCAGGGTTCCCACGCCGACCACGATCGCCACGTAAACCGCCGTTATGAACAGCGCCAGGGAGCCATAGACCAGCGCCCGGCTGATCACCAGGTCGATGTCGTAGAGGCGGTACTTGAGCACCGCTATGGCCGCCGCGACAGGGATGAGGGAGAGTCCGACCAGGGCGATGTCCTGCAGCCACGGGATGTTGATGCCGAAGAGCGCGGGCACCACGCTGGCCCCAAAGCCGATAAGGTACGTCGCCACCGCCGCGGTCAGCCATTTCACCTGGTGACGCTCGTCCACGTTCCCGCGACGATATCGGACCACCAGCGCGGCCACCCCGGCGACCACGCCGGCGACCATGACCACTAGCCCGAGCTGCATGAAATCGGCGATCGCCGGGATGGGATCGGGAAGCCGGACAGGGTGGACCCCAACGATCATGCTCGCCGAGTCCTGTTTCACCGCGAAGGCTCCGCCGAAAAACCCGGTGGCGGCCCCGAGGATGGTGAGCCAGACGATCGGCCTCCAGCGGCGGGACAGCAGGCGCCCAGTCGGGAACAGCAGGGGAAGCAGGACCGCGAGCGGGACCACGTAGAGGATCCACGCCATCTGCTCGACCGTGCCGACGAGGTCGCCCCCGGGGACCGCGCGATGAGTGATCGTGATGGAGTAGTAGACAAACGGTTGCAGCAGCCCCGAGTCGACCATCGTCGCGGTCCCCGCCGCGAGCAGGATCCACCCGACTCGGTGCCCCGGCCGCCGCAGGCCAACCAGCGCGGCCACGCCCAGCTCGATATATGTCCCAGCCGTAAACAGGAGGTTGCTGACGGACCCACCGTACTGAGACCCAAACGACGGCGCCACGATCAACGCCCCCAGCGCGAAGGGCGCCAGCACCACGTCGAACACCAGGACGGCTTTGATGATGCGGGTGGCACGGGGATGCACGGCGGTGATCAACCCACCCGCTCCAGGACGCGGACCGCCGGGCTCGCCGCGACCACGCCCGCAACTATGGTTCCGCCACCCGGCCGCCTCTCGATCAGCAGCGACCCGCCGAGGGCGTTGAGCCGGTCCTCGATGTTCTGTAGCCCGCTGCCGCGCGCCGTCGTGGCGGGGTCGAACCCCGCCCCGTCATCGCGCACCTCAAAGCGCAGGTCCCCGTCGAGAAGGTGTGACAGGTGGATCGATGCCTGCTCCGCCCCGGCGTACTTCTGCACGTTCTGCAGGGCCTCCAGGCAGCAGAAGTACACCGCCGCCTCCACCTCCTGGTCATAGCGCGCGATGCCCTTCTCATGAACGGTGACCGGGAGGGTCGCCTTGGCCGCCTGTCCCCGAAGGGCGACCACCAGGCCCTGGTCGGCGAGCAGCGGCGGGTAGATGCCCCGGGCCAGGGCGCGCAGGGTCTCCAGCGCCTCATCGGCGTCGGCTTTCAGCTCCGTCACCAGGGACTTGGCCCGCTCGGGGTCCCTGGCGGTCAGCATTTCGGCGAGACCCAACTTCACCTTGATTGCCACCAGGTGCTGCTGGGCACCGTCGTGGAGGTTCCGCTCGAGCCGCCTCCGCTCCTGGTCCTGGGCGGCGACGAGCCGCTGACGGGAGGCTCGGAGATCCTCCAGCCGCGCCTGGAGGTCCGCAGTGAGACCGACGTTGCGGAGCACCAGTCCCGCCTGGTGGGCGAGGTCTCCCAGCAGCTTCTCCTCAATTGGCGTAAGCGTTTCGCCGGTGCGTTTGGTGATTGCCAGGGCGCCGAGAAGCTCGCCCTGGTGGCGCACCGGCACCGCGCGGTCGGTGTTCGGTATGGCCGGCACCAGCTGGCCGGTCAACGGGATCGGCAGTGGCGCGTCACCGTTGGTCGCCGCCGGCCACGCGGCCGCGGGCCGAAGCGTTGATCCGCTGCGCAGCCACACCGTGGCGGACTGGGCACCCGTCCCGTCCGCCAGCACGCGCGCCATTCGCGGCAGCACCTGCTCGCCACCGAAGCTCTCGGCGACCCGGGCGGAAAACTCGGACAGCACCTCATACGGCGTCGCTCGCTTGCCATATACCAGGCGGTTCGCCACCTTCTGCAGACGCTCCCGGAGAGGCTGGAAGGCGACCGCCACGACTGCGGTGGCGAGGATCGAGAGCACCAGGCTGGGGCGGTTCCCGCTCCCCACCAGCGTCCCGACGCCCACGACGATGGCCACGTAGACGGCGGTGATGAACAGCGCCAGTGAGCCGTAGACCAGCGCCCGGCTGATCACCAGGTCGATGTCGTAGAGCCGGTACTTGAGCACGGCGATCGCCGCGGCGACGGGGATCAGCGCCAGCCCGGCGACCGCGACGTCCTGGAGCCAGGCGATCGGGTGGCCTATGACCGTCGGCACCAGGCCGGAGGCATCACCGACCAGGTACAGGGTCACGGCGGCGATCAGCCACTTGACCTGGTGACGCTCGTCCGCACTCCCGCGGCGGTACCGGAGGACGAGCGCGGCGATTCCCGCAAACACACCGACGACCAGGATCAGCACGCCGATCTTGGAGAAACCGGCGATCGACGGCACGGGTTCGGGCAGCTTGATGGCGTGGACGCCGGGCAGGAAGCTGGACGGGTCGGAGTTGGACACGAAGGCCCCGCCCAGGAAGGCGGCGGCGGAGCCGACTACCGCCATCCACACCACCGGCCGCCAGCGCCGCGACGGTAGCGTCCCGGTCGGAAAGACCAGCGGCATCAGGACCGCCAGCGGGAGGACGTAGAGGATCCAGGCACCCCCTTCGAAAGCACCGACGAGGTCACCGCCGGGGATGGTCGCGCGATGGGCGACGGCGATCGCCACGAATGGCTGGAGCAGGGCCGAGTCGACCAGGTTGGTCGTGACCGCCCCGAGCAGGAGCCAGCCGACTCGGTTCGACGGCCGGCGGAGCCCGACCAGCGCCGCCAGGGCCAGCTGGACCAGCGTGCCCACGAGGAACAGCAGCCCGCTGGCCGAGGTGCCGTAGCTTGAGGATGGAGCGATGAAGGAGCTCACGATCGCCAGCGGCGCGATGACCACGTCGAGGATCACGACCGCGCGGATTATGAGCAGGGCGCGGAGGTGGTCGCGAGCATCGGCGGACGCATCGACGGCGGTGCGTGAGCTGACGGAGTCTTCTGCCTGCATAGCCCGAGTCTGACCGGTCGCCCTCGCCGGCGCGATACGGGTTACCAGCATCATCGAAGGGTGCCAGCATCCCCCCGGAGAGTGGTGGTTGATCTTTACATCAATTCATGGTACATTAGTCTATGTCGGGCTTTTTATCCGGCCGACCGGCAGGTCCCGGGGGGATTACCTGACCCAATCCATGTGGGGATGAAGCGATATGAGGGATATGAGCTGATGTTGAACGAAATGCTCGTTGCGGCAACCACCGCTCTCCAACCTGCGGGCCACGTGCGTCCGCTCGAGTGGCTGCTGTTCGTCGTTCCGATGGTCGCCCTGGCCGGCATGCTCATCTACTTCTACAGCCGGGGTGAGAATGGCTCCGGCCCCGCGGTCCTGGCGCCGCTGCGACGGTACAGCTCGGGACTCCACTGCGTGACCGGCATCCCCGGGTGGGCCGCTGGCGGCATCATTTTCGGCGAGTGGTCACTGCTGATGGCCGCCCTCGGGTTCTACTGGGACGTCGCCTGGCACATCGACTTCGGCCGCGACAAGGCCCTCTTCACGCCGCCGCACCTGATGATCCTGATCGGCCTGATGGGCGTGCTTGGCTCGGCCATCCTGACCATCGCCCTGGCGTCGGTCGATGAAGCCAGGGTGGGCTTCAAGGCGGGTCGCCTGCGCGTCCCGTTCGGTGCCCTCCCGCTTCTCGGCCTCGGCCTTTTTGCCAGCATCGGCTTCCCGCTCGATGACCTCTGGCACCGGACCTATGGCATCGATGTCACGATGTGGAGCCCCACCCACCTGATGATGATCGGAGGCGCCTGCTTCAGCCCACTGGCGCTGCGGCTGCTCCTGGTTGAGGCCGGCCCGCAGGCGCTGCAGACCAAGTTCGGCCGCATCGTGCGCCGCGGGCTGACCGGCGCGATTCTCGTGGCCCTCAGTGCCTTCCAGCTGGAGTTCGACCTTGGCGTGTCGCAGTGGCAGGCCCTCTACCAGCCCGTGTTGATCATGGGCAGTGCCGCCATCGTCTTCGTGGTCGCCCGGGAGAGCCTGGGCCGCGGCGGCGCCCTGGCGGTCTGGGTCAACTACCTGGTGCTGCGCCTGTTCTGGTATGTCATGGTCGGGCCGGTGCTGGGTCACGTCAGCCCCCACTTCCCCCTCTACCTGGGCGTGGCGCTGATCGTGGAGGCGGTCTGGATGTTCGGCCACCGGTTGCAGCCACTGGCCCGGTCACTGACAGCCGGAGCGCTGATCGGGACCATCGGCCTGGCGACTGAGTGGGGCTGGAGCGAGGTCTGGGCCAAGCACCCCTGGCAGGCCACCCTTTTCCCAGGGATCTGGGCCGCGGTCCTGATCGCGGTAGCGGGCGCCGTGCTGGGAATGGCGATAGGCAACATCCTGGCCTTCCGCAGGCCCCCGATGAGCGCCCTGGCCATGGTCCTGGCCGGGCTGGGAGTCGTGGGCGCGATGGTGGTCCCATTCCCGCGAAACTCCTCCAGCGTCAGCGCGGTGGTAACCACCTCGCCGGCCTCCGAGCCCAAGGCGGCGGTCGACCGCAACGGCCTACCGACGGTGGTCCGGGAATACAACCTGAAGGTCAGGCTGCACCCTGCCGATGCCGCGTCCGGCGTCGATCACTTCAGCGTCCTGTCATGGCAGGGCGGTAAAGCCCGCCTGACCCGCCTGGTGCAGGACGGCCCCGGGAACTACCACGCGTCCGGTTCGGTCCCCACCGGTGGCACATGGAAGACGGCGGTTTTCCTCAACAACAGAGACGTGCTGGATGCGCTACCCATCTCGATGCCGGCGGACGGCGAATACGGGATCAAGGCGATCAAGGTTCAGCCCCAGGAGACGGTCCAGTTCGTTCCCGCGGAGCAGGTCCTGATGGCCGAGAGCCATGGTGGCAGCAACGTGCCGAGGCTCCTGGCCCTGGCCGGCTTCTTTGGTGAACTGAGCGTGACCGCCCTGTTCTTCCTGCTGGCCTTCATCGGCATCACGCGCAACTTCGGTCCCGGGAGCCCGCAGACGGGATCGCGGGCCCGGTCGCGGCGGATGAGGACCGCGACCGCCGCTTAAAGACCCACCCGGCTCAGAGCAGGGCCATCTGCACCTCGACGGGGTCCAGCGCACACGCCTGCACCGCGCGGCGCGCCCCGTCGAGGTTCCCCGCGCGAAGCATCTCCAGTGCACCGCAGCCGGGGATTCGCTCGTAGATAACCGCCTGCTCCGCAAGCGGCAACCCGGTACCGCGCAGCCGGTCCCTGAGCTCCCCGGCAAGTTCTACCAACTGCCCGTACTCGGGGCCCAGTGTGGCCTCCAGCAGGCGGCGCAGGTGGGAGGCCATGAAGGGGCTCCTGCCGGCGGTTGAAATCGCGACCTGCAGCGGCCCCCGCCTGACCATCGCCGGGGCAATGAAATCGCACAGGGGCGTGCGATCGAGGACGTTCACCAGAACCCTTCGCCGCCGCGCCGCGGCTGACACGCGAACGCCCTGGGGATCGTCTCCGCTGGCGTCGATCACCATCTCCATGCCTTCGAGGTCGTCTTCGACAAACGCATGGGCCAGCAGCCGCACCTCGTGGCGTCCTCCCATCTGCAGCAGCTCCTCCTCGAAGGCCGGCGCGACCACCGTCACATCGGCGCCCACGGCCGCCAACCCTCGCGCCTTGTCGGCCGCCATTGGTCCTCCCCCCACCACCAGGCACGCTTTGTGGTGGAGGTCGAGGTAGAGCGCGTAATACCCCGGCCGGCCCTCAGCCATCGCCCGCGAGGTCCAGGGCCACGCGCCTGGGATGCGCCACGTGAAGCCGATCGCGCAGCTCCTGCTCCAGGGGCCGGAGAGTGGGGTGGTGCTCGCGGTCGCCGCGCGGGACTGTGAGTGCCCAGGAGCCCTCGACCTTTCCGCCGGCCCCCAGGAGGTGGATCTCGTCGCCCAGGAGAATCGCCTCGCGCAGGTTGTGTGTGACGAATACCACGGTGACGCCGGTCTCCTCCCACAGCCTTATGAGCTCCACCTGGAGGCTTTCACGGGTGATGGCATCCAGCGCAGAGAAGGGCTCGTCCATCAGCAGGACCTGCGGCTGCATGACCAGCGCGCGCGCGATTGCCACCCGCTGGGCCATTCCCCCGGACAGCTCGTGCACCCGCGAGCCGGCCACGTGGTCGAGACCGACCAGGCGGAGGTAGCCGTGGACGTCGCCGTCCCGCACTTCCCTGGGCACGCGGGTGGCCCGAAGACCGAATTCCACGTTCTCGCGCACCGTGAGCCACTGGAACAGCGCGCCATTCTGGAACACCAGCTGCACGCGTGGGTCGGTGCCGGCGACCGCCCTGTCGCCGACCCTCACCTGGCCATCGGAGGGCGACAGCAGCCCGCTGACCAGTGAGAGGAGGGTGGACTTTCCAGAGCCAGAGGAGCCGATGACGCAGGCGAAACGACCAGCATCAACCTTGAGGCTGACATCGTCGAGGATTGCCTGCCCGCCATACCTGAAGCAACAGCGGACCAGCTCGACGGCCAGGCTCATGCTCCCGGGACACCCTCCAGCCGTGCCTTCTCGGCCTCCAACAGGACCCGCGCGATCGCTGGGCGGGTGAACTCCTCGGGGAGATCCTGGCCGGCGCGCAGCATCTCGCGAACCCTGGTCCCGCTCAGCACCACCCGGTCGTCGCCACGGTGGGGACAGGTCCGCGTGGTGGCCATCCCCCCGCAGGCGCGGCACCAGAAGCTGTGCTCGAAGCGCAGGATCTCGATCCCCACCTCATCACGGTCGAACTGGTCAAAGATCTCCTGCGCCGCGTAGGTGTCGTAGTACTGGCCCACGCCGGCGTGGTCGCGCCCGACAATGAAGTGCGTGCAGCCGTAGTTCTTACGCACCAGGGCATGGAAAATGGCCTCCCGCGGGCCGGCGTAGCGCATCGACGCGGGAAAGACCGAGAGCAGCACCCGGTCGGGCGGGTAGTTGCTCTCGATGAGCGCCTCGTAGCACCTCATGCGGACGTCCGCGGGGATGTCGTCGCCCTTGGTCTCGCCGACCAGGGGATGGAGCAACAGCCCATCGACCTGCTCGAGGGCGACCTTCTGGAGATACTCGTGGGCCCGGTGCACCGGGTTGCGGGTCTGGAAGCCCACCACCGTGCGCCAGCCGCGCCGCTTGATCTCGTCGCGCACCTGGGTGGGGGTGAGGCGGCGTTCCGGGAAGGTGCCTTGTAGGACTTTGATCACCTCGACCGCCCCGGCCACGGCGTGGTCCGGCTGAGCCATGGTGCGCGCGACACCGGGGTGGGCCTCGTCGATGGTGCCGTACACCGCGGCGGCCAGCGCGGCCCGGTCGTAGCTGTAGGTCTCGGTGACCGTCAGAACGGCAAGGACCTCACCGCCGCCACGCAGTGCCACGCGGTCTCCCTCGGACAGCGCGCGGGCCTCCTCGGCGGTGACCGGGAGCATGATCGGCAGGCTCCATACCATCCCGTCGGACAGCCGCAGCCGGTCGCGGACCGAGCGCACGTCCTCGTCGCCCATGAAGCCCGTGAGAGGGCTGAGCGCGCCTCCCGCAAACAGCTCAAGGTCACTCACCGCCCAGGAATCAAGTTCGATGGCGGGCAGGTTCACGGCCTCCTCCTCGAGCTCGATGGCCCGCTCCGGAGTGGCCAGGCGCACCCTCAGCCGGCCGCCGTGCGGAGTGGCGCCGTGCGCGTGGTGGCCAATGTGATCGAGGTGCGCCGCGCCCGGCAACGGGGCGGCCGGGATGTAGCCTCGAGCCTCCAGCGCCGCGAGGATGTCGGAGACCGACTCCTCCACCGACTGGGTCTCGCTGGTCACGCGGACCTCCGGGTTCTCCGGGGCCTCGTAAGGGTCACTCACGCCGGTGAAATTCTTGATCTCGCCGCGCAGCGCCTTCTCGTACAGGCCCTTGACGTCGCGCCGCGTCAGCTCGGGGATCGAGCAGTCGACGTGCACCTCGATAAAGTCTCCAATGCGCGCCCGCACCTCGTCGCGAACGGCGGCATAAGGGGAGATGGCCGCGGTGATGACGGCCACCCCGTTGCGCGTCAGCAACTCCGCGACGTAGCCGATGCGGCGGATGTTGATGTCGCGGTCCTCTTTGCTGAATGTCAGCCCCTTGGAGAGGTTCTCGCGAACCGCGTCCCCGTCGAGGATCTCGACGCGCTTGCCGCGGCGCTCCAGCTCGGCCGCCAGCGGCGTCGAGATCGTGGACTTACCCGCGCCGGAGAGGCCGGTCAGCCAGATGGTCACGCCACGATGGTCGATGGGATCCTGCAGGGTGCCCTGGTCGGTGCTCAATTTGTGCTCGTTTGCCTCCTGGTGTTTGATCGTCAGTTCCGGGTCAGCGCTCGGGGCGTTTGCGGTCGGCGGCTTCCCGGTACCCGCCACCGGGGAGCGCCATGTCCCCCGCCGCGCGCACCGCGTGAGTGACCGGTGCGTCGGATGACCCGGCCTCCACCAGCGCCCCCTCGGGCATTGCCTCTCGGGCAAAGTTCTGCAGCGACGCGTCGTCGAGGTCGTTGATGAAGTCCTGGAACCCCTGGCCAGGAGCGCGCCGATCAAGGTAAAGCCGCAGCATGGCCTCGATGAAGTCCGCCATACGGTCGGCCCGCACGCGGGCGCCTTTGGCCAGGCGGCCGAACCGATTCTCGGCGCCGAGGTGCCCGCCCAGGTGGACCTGGAATATCTCCGTCGGCACTCCTTCGAGAGACGCCACGGATCCCATGAAGCCGATGTCGGCAAGCTGGAAGCGGGCACAGCTGTTGGGGCAACCGTTGATGTTGATCCGGACGTAGTCCTGGAAATCGGGCAGTCTTCGCTCCAGGTGGTCGACGATCGTGGGGACGTATCCCTTGGTCTCGGTCACCGCCAGCTTGCAGAACTCGATGCCCGTGCAGGCCATCGTCGAACGGCGGAAACTCGACGGGCGCGCTTCGAGTCCGATGGCCGCGAGGTCTCTGACCAGCAGTTCGACCTTCACTTCGGGGATGTCAAGGATGACCATCTTCTGCTGGGTCGTGGTGCGCAGGCGGCCGCGCCCGTACTTGCGCGAAAGCTCGGCGATCCCCCGCATCTGGGCCGCGTTGCTGCGGCCCGCGACCAGCGCGAAGCCGACGTACATGTTGCCATCCTTCTGGCGATGCACGCCGATGTGGTCGCGATGCGCCGCGGGCGTCACAGGAGCCGGCGGGCCGTCCTCGAGGCGTCGCTTCAGGTACTTCTTCTCCAGCACCTCGCGGAACTTCTCGACGCCCCAATCCATCACCAGGAACTTCAGCCGGGCGCGGTTGCGAGCCCGGCGGAACCCAAAGTCCCGGAAGACCTCGGTGATCGCGACGCAGACCTCCTCGAGCTCACCCGGGCTGACAAACGCGCCCAGGGATTTGGCGAAATGGGGAGTAGTCGACAGTCCCCCGCCGACGGTCACATCGAAGCCGATCCGCCCGTCCACGCGGTGCGCCACGGCTCCGATGTCATTCACCTCGTCGGCGGCGCAGCGGTGGGTGCAGCCGGTGATGGAGACCTTGAACTTGCGGGGCAGGTTGGAGAACTCGCTGGTGCCCGTCAATCGCGCGCTGACTGCTCGCAGGTACGGGGTGGCATCGAGGTATTCATCCGCGTCAATTCCGGCGGTCGGACAGCCGAGCATGGTCCGCGGGGTGTCGCCGCAGGCCTCCATGGTTGAGAGCTGGAGCGCGGAAAGCGTCGCCCAGATGTGTGGGACATCCTCGATGCGGACGTGGTGGAACTGGAAGTTCTGGCGATCGGTGACATCGATGACGCCCTTCCCGTACCTCTCGGCTATTTCCGCGCAGGCCAGCACCTGTTCACTGTTGAGCTGCCCGCCGGTGACCCGCACGCGCATCATGAAGCGCTGGTCCTCCTCCGGCCGCTGGGTGTAGAGCCCGTACCAGCGAAACCGCCCGGAGAGATCGGCCGGGTCAATTGAGTCCCAGCCCTCGCGTGAGTACTGGTTGACGATCCGGTCGTAAACGTCGAGGCCATCCTGGTTGCGCTTGTTCTGCTCCTGCGGTGTCAGGGGTTCCATGTAGCCAAGGCCCCACTGCCCCTGCGCGCGTTTGGGGCGCGGCACCTCAAGGGAGTCGAGGTCGAACTGGATGTCCTCGTCAGGCATCTTCGAGCTCCGGGACCAGGGCCTGAGCGCCCGCTCTGTGCCCGCCTACGCGCTGCGGTGCGACTCGTGTGGCGCCGGTTTCGTCGACCCTCAACTCGTAGTGCAACCCGCACTCGCGCGCACCCTGTTCCCACCACCACCGCCCGGCGCGCGGGTCCTCGCCGGGCTCCGTCGGACGGGTGCAAGGGTCGCACCCGATGCTCGTGTATCCCTGTGCGTAGAGTGCGTTCCGCGGCAGGTGATTGTCGGCCACGTACGCCAGCACCTGGTCAGCGGTCCACGCGGCCAGCGGGTTGATCTTCACGATCCCGCCGTGGACCGCATCGACAGCGACCGAGCGGACGTCATCTCGCGCCGTATTCTGGTCGCGCCGCAACCCGGTGATCCAGGCGTCAAGGGTGGCCAGCTTGCGGCCCAGGGGCCGGACCTTGCGCACGTCACAGCAGGCCAGGCGAAGCTCGGGAGACCGGTGGAACAGGTTGGGACCATGCTCGCTGACCAGCGCCGAGACCTCGGTCCCCTCCGGGTACAGCACCTCGATGCCGATTCCGTAGCGGTCACGCACCTCGTCGACGAGGTCGAGAGTGGCCTGAGGCAACCGCCCGGAATCAATGGTGAATATCCGCACCTGGGGGTTGACCCTGACCGCCATGTCGATCAGCACCACACCCTCGTGCTGGAGCGAGGTGCAAAGCTGCACGCGATCGTTGGCGAAGGCCTCAAATGCCCAGCCGAGAACCGCCTCGGGTGGGGCTCCGTCTAGGCGGCGGAGAGCGCCCTCAACCAGCCCTGCGCTGTCCCTGGTTGGCGCGGAAGCCTGCGACACGCTGGGTTCACCTCGAATCCTCCGTGGTCTAGAATCTGCAATTCCGACCGAATCGATAGGAATTATGCATGAGCGCTGACGCGAGCCGCAACACGATCGGCGGCCCCCGCCCCGTGCACCTCGTGGGGGCCGGCCCGGGCGACCCGGACCTGCTCACGGTCCGTGGCGCGCGCCTCGTACAGGGGGCGGACGCGGTCTACTTTGACGAGCTGGTCGATACCCGGGTGCTCAACCTGGCCACTGGAGCCCAGACCGTCCCAGTTGGCCGCCGGGCCGGCCAGGGCGGGCGGGACCCAGGGCAGACGGCCTTGGAGATGGCGGCCATGGCGCGAAGCGGCATGCGCGTGGTGCGCCTCAAGGGAGGTGATCCCTACCTCTTCGGTCGCGGTGCCGAGGAGGCGTCAGCCCTGCTTCAACTGGGAGTCCCCTTCGAAGTGGTGCCGGGGGTGAGCTCGGCGTTCGCGGCGCCCGCAGCCGCCGGGATTCCCCTGACCCACCGGGCGCTGGCCAGCTCTGTGACCATTCTGACCGGTCACCGCGGAGCGGACTTTGATCCGCGACGCTGGCGCGCGCTGGCCACCGGGGCGGACACCCTGGTGGTGCTGATGGGAGGCACCAGGCTGGCTGAGATCACGTTGGCGCTGGTGGCTGCGGGCCGACCCGCCGGCACGCCGGCCGCGGTGGTGGTGGCGGCGACCATGGCGGATCAGCGCCACGTCGTCAGCACCCTCGACGGCGTCGCCGCCGAAGCCCGGCGTCAGTCCCTTGGGACCCCCGCGGTACTCGTGGTGGGCGAGGTCGTCAGCCTCGCCGCGACGCTGCTCGGGCCGGCGATGCCGGCGCTGGTCGCCGCCGCCGGCTGACCCGCCGCCGCGCGTTCTGCCCGGTCCGCTTGACCGGCTGGCCCGACACCGCCTTCACCCGGCCGCGCCCGGCCATCTTAGGGTCCGACCAGCACTCATCCAGGAAACGGCCCATCTCCTCGGTCAGTCGCTCGGGGTGCAGTCGCATCTCCAGGATCGAGGTGGCCTCGATCAGGCGGGCGTTGGGGAGTTCGGAGGCCAGCATCTCGGCGTCCACGAAGGGATGGATGGGGTCGCTGTGGTGGCCGATGACCAGGACCGGCATGTCGAACTTCCGCCGCAGCGAGCGATGAGGCGCGATCCGGCCGAGGAACATGCCCTGGAGGATCGCGGGGCTGGCGGCGTGGTCCTGCCGGATGGTGTCGAGGATCACGTTGCCCAGGAAGGGAAGGATGCTCCGCGGGACCAGCCGGGCCAGAAAGCCGGCGGCCCGAACCGCGGGGGCGCCGTACTGCAGCATCGTCATAAGGGGGGTGAAAGCCATCACCGCGCCGTATACCCCCTGGTCCAGGACGGGCATCTCCACCAGTAACCCACGCGCCCGCTCCGGCGCTGTGGCGCCGAACTCGAGGCCCACGTTGGCGCCCAACGAGGTGCCTCCGACGACGGCCTTGTCAAGGCCGAGGTGATCCATAAGGCCGACGACCTGTTCCGCGAACTGGGTCATTGAGTAGCGCCACATGTCCGGCGGGCGGTCCGACTCGCCATGGCCGAGCAGGTCCATGGTGATCACGCGGTGCCCCTGTTCAGCCAGCGACTCCGCCAGCGGGCCGTGCATGAAGCGTGACAGAAGCTGGCCGTGGATCAGGATCACCGCCTGGTTACCGCTGCCATAGTCGGTGTACGCCAGGGTGCAGCCCTCGAACTCGAAGGTTGCCGCCCGGCCCCCCGACCCTGGACTCACGGCGGCGATTTTACCGCTGCCGGCCCTTGCCCTGCACCGGGACTGCAAACTTGGCGCATTCGTGAGCCGTCAGCGTGGTCCCATGCCAACCGCAGACAAGATCACGGAGGCCGCCGAGGAGGCCTTCCTGGCGGGCATCCAGCGTCTGACCACCGAGCAGTGGCGGAGCGTGATGGTCCGCGCCAGTTGGCTCGGGGACGACATGGGCAAAGAGGACGTTATCCGCGGAGCCGTGGTCGCGATCACCGTGCGAAATGTCCTCCCGAAGCGGCACTTCGAGGCCCTCTACGGTCCGTTCTCAGAGGTCCTCCCGTTCGGATCGCTGCTCCCGCCCCAGAGCGCCACGGGGTGAGATTGCCAGGCGATTGCGGCGAATGGTCCCATCTGCTACGTTCAACCCACCCCCCGCGCGAAACGGCCCAAGAATCAGGGGGGCTTGTGGGGGGGTACAATTGATGGCTACACACTGTCTCCCGGCCCCCGGCAGCCGCCCCACCAAAACACCCTCGAGGCGACCATGACCGCGTCTGCCCGGGGCGGGCGGGAAGTCCCGGTCAGTGGCCCTGAACAGCTGCGGGTCCACCTACTTGGCGGCTTCGAGATCGAGGGCATTCCCGAGCACCGCGTCGGCAGCCGGAAGGCGCGCGCCGTGGTCAAAGCCCTCACCCTGGCTCGCGGTCAAGCGGTCCGGGCAGACACCCTGCTGGAACTGGTCTGGGGCGAGCGGCCACCGGCGCGCGCCCACAAGGAGCTGGCGGTACTGGTCAGCCGGCTACGCACCACGCTGGGCAAGGATCGACTCCCTCGCAAGCAGGGTGGGTACGCGCTCACGGTGGACTGGTTGGACCTCGACGCGATGGCCGAGCTGGCCGACGAGTCCCAGCGGCGGCTGCGCACCGGATCGTATATCGAGGCACTGGCATCGGCGCTCTCGGCGCTCACGTTGTTCCGGGGTCCGTTGCTGGCGGAGGAGCCGGGCACTGTGTGGCTGCTGGCGGAGCGACTCGCGGCAGAGCGCCTGGCGGCGACCGTGCGGGAAACCGCGGCGCGCGCTGCCCTGGCGCTGGATGACCACGACCTGGCGGCCGCGATGGCGCGCCTGGCCCTGGAGCAGGACCAATACAACGAGGTTGCGCTGGCCCTCCTGATGACAGCCCTGGTGCGGGCCGGACGACCGGCCTCGGCGCTGGCCGAGTACGCGTCGTTCCGAGAACGCCTGGGCGAGGACCTGGGTGCGGACCCGTCCAGCGAGACGGACGCCATCAACACCGCGATCCTGCGCCACACCGCACTGCCTGAGAGCGAGTAGCAGAACTCACCTGATGGCATACGTGGTCATCCGACGATTCCGCTCGGGCGATGGCCCCGGCTCGGCCCGCGTCTTCGGTGAGATCGGCGCCGCGCGCGACCTGGCCGACACCTGGTACCGAGACGGCTGGGAGGTCGAGCTCATCCCTGATGGCCGTCGCGGCAGCCGCCGCATGCTGCCAGGGCCAGGCCGGGCCTACCCCGCCCACCAAACCGAGGGCGGCCGGGTGATCCAGGCCGGCGCTGAGTAGCCGCCTCTCAGGCGGCCGAGAAGACCAGCATGGAGTCGCCGAATTCGTGGAACAGGTACTGCCTCTCCACCGCCTCGGTGTAGGCGCGCTGCAAATGGTCCTCGGGGAGAAATGCGCCCAGGAGGTCGAAATGACTGGCCTCAGGCTCGTGCAGCCCGGTGATCATCGCGTCGACCGCCCGCAGTCCCATGCCGGCCTGGATGCGCAGGGTGGTCCAGCCACTGGCCGCATGGACGCGGCCGTCGTCTCCGACCGCGCTCTCCAGGGCGCGCACCACCGTGGTTCCCACGGCGATCACCCGTCCGGCGGCGTTGACCGCCTCGGCGGTTGCGGCGGGGATCTCGAAGCGCTCCTCGTAAAGGCGGTGCTCGAGGTCGAAGTCGTCGTCCTGGTATGAGCTCAGGCCAGTGTGCAGCACCAGGTCCGCGAGTCTCACTCCCCGTGCCTCGAGGGCGCGCAGCACTTCCCAACTGAGGGGCCGACCCGCGGAAGGCATCTCGGCCGACCCCGGAGCGCCGGCGTAGACATTCTGGTAGTAGTCGATGGGGACGGGCTCCGTCACGTACGAATAGCGGATGGGCGAGCCGGTGGCGGCCATC
This sequence comes from Candidatus Dormibacteria bacterium, assembly GCA_050998755.1. Taxonomy (GTDB): domain Bacteria; phylum Chloroflexota; class Dormibacteria; order DASZGP01; family DASZGP01; genus JAXDLW01. Next base: position 9,547 of record JBPCPW010000073.1, on the reverse strand, counting down.
TCCTGGAGACCGTCGCCGTCGACCGCAAGGCGCCACAGCAGCGGGATGTCCGCACGGCGGCCCACGACTGTGGCCTGGAGCCTCGCGCCGATGTGCAGTCGCTCGCCAGCCTCGAGAACCATGTTCGCGTGGGGCGGTGCAGGTGCGACGGCGAGCACGTCCCAACTGCCTGCGCGCCTCACACAGGGGCGGAGCTGCAACGACGATCCGTCGCTACGCACCGCCGGCATCCCCGCAGCAAGGGTACGACTGGTGTTGACCACCACCAGGTCCCCTTCGCCGAGGAACCGTGGCAGGCGATCAAACCGCGTATGCACCAGCGACCCGATCGACGCATCGGCCACCAGCAGCCGCACGTGGTCGCGGCGCAGGCCGCGCATCTCAGGCGGCAGCGACGCCCGCAACTCAGGCGGGAGAGGGGCCGGCTGGGTCCGAGACAGCGCCATGATCAGGTCCCGGCCCCCCGCCGCCGCGTGGGGACGACGACCTGCGACGCCTCGACACGCACCGTGTCGGGGGTGAACTCGCCGTTGAGAATGGTCAGCAAGGCCTCGGCGACGTCCGCCGGGTCGGCCAGGCCGGCGGGGTCGTCGTCGGGAAGCGCAGCCAGGTGCATCGCGGTGTTCATGTCGCCGGGGTCGACGGCGTACATCCGCACGCCGCTACCCTCCAGCTCGGCAGCCCAGGTCCGGGTCAGGCCATCGACGGCGGCCTTGGACACGCTGTAGGCGCCCCAGTTGGAATAGCCGTTCACCGCCGCGTCGGAACTGATATTGATGACAACTCCGGTGCGGCGAATGAGCATCTGGCCAATCAGCGATTGGGTCAGCCGGAACGGAGCGTGGAGGTTGACGCTGAGCACGTCCGTGAACACGTCCGGCGGATAGTCGGCCAGCAGTGGCAGGGGGGTTGGGCCAAGCTCCGAGGCATTGTTCACCAACAGGTCGACCTTGCCGAACCTCTCCAGGGTCAACGTCACAACTCGATCGACGTCGCGCACGCTGCGCATGTCAGCGTCCACCACGAGGACGTCCGCCCCCAGGGCGCGTGCCTCCTCGGCGACCTTCTCCAGTTCTGCCGCTCCGCGCGCACAGATGGAGAGGGCGGCGCCCTCACGCGCGAGGGCCAGGCTGAGCGCGCGTCCCAAACCGCGCGAGGCGCCGGTGACAAGGGCCACGCTTCCTTCCAGGGACTTCACCTGGACATCATGCGCCAAGCCCTGCCTCGGCCGTTCCGCGGAGCGTCCCCGGTGATCGCGCTGATGTGGGGAATGCCTTCCAGCTTCATTTTCTCGACTCCAGTGTGGGCTTCTAAAGAGAAGAACTCGGCCTATGCGGACGAGTATTCCGCGCTGCCCGAGAGCCTTTGGGTTATTTCGTGTGGTGACGCGGTATGTGCGGGAATTCGGGTGGGCGCCCGGGGTGTTGGCACAGGGGTGACAGCCATGGAATTGGGCGTGTATACCTTCGCCGAGCTCAGCCCTGACCCGGTCAGCGGCGAAACCATCAGCCCCCGGCAGCGCATCGCCAACCTGCTCGAGGAGATCGAGCTGGCCGACCAGGTGGGACTTGACGTGTTCGGCGTGGGAGAACATCACCGGCCCGACTTCGTCGTCTCCGCCCCGGCGGTTGTACTCGGTGCGGCCGCGGCGCGGACCACGAACATCCGGCTCACCAGCGCTGTCAGCGTGCTCAGCTCGGACGACCCGGTCCGGGTCTTCCAGGACTTCGCCACCATCGACCTGCTGTCCGGCGGCCGGGCCGAGATCATGGCTGGTCGCGGCTCATTCATCGAGTCGTTCCCACTGTTCGGGTACGACCTTCGTGATTACAACCAGCTCTTCGCCGAAAAGCTGGAGCTGCTGATCCGGCTGCGGGAGTCGGAGCTGGTCACCTGGGCCGGGAAACATCGTGCCGCGATTGCCGGCCGGGGGGTGTTCCCGCGTCCCGTCCAGGAGGCGCTGCCGATCTGGGTCGCGGTGGGCGGAACGCCGGAATCGGCGCTGCGCGCCGGCGTCCTCGGTTTGCCGATGGCCCTGGCGATCATCGGCGGGCTGCCCGAGAACTTTGCGCCCGTGGCGGAATTACACCGCGAGGCAGCGCGGCGCAGCGGCCACGCCATCCCCGCCCTGAGCATCAACTCCCACGGGTTCATCGCCGAGACATCGCAGCGCGCGGCCGACCTTTCCTACCCGTCGTTCAAGGCGACGATGGATCGCATCGGCAAAGAGCGCCGGTGGCTGCCGCTCACGCGCGAGGCATTTGACGCCGGCACAACCCTGCGCGGGGCGACCTTCACCGGCAGCCCCCAGCAGGTCGTCGAGAAGGTCCTCTTCCAACATGAGGTCTTTCACCACGACCGGACCCTGCTGCAATTCAGCGTCGGCTCGATGCCCCATCGCGACCTCATGCGGTCGATCGAACTCTTCGGGACCGAGGTCGCCCCGGTGATTCGGCGCGAGCTGACGGCGGCCGGCTGACGCCGGTCGGCCTCAGACGATCAGCCCGGGACGCACTCCGGGCAGGTGCCCATGAAGACCAGCTGGTGACCGCGCACCAAAAACCCGGTGCTCGCCCGGACCGCCGCCGCCGCACCTTCGACAACACAACCCGGCACCTCGGCGACCCGCCCACACGTACCGCAGCGCACATGCTCGTGGTGCTCCTGGTGGACCTCAAACCGCGCCCTGCCATCGCCCAGGTCGACCCGATCCAGGACCCCGGCGTTCTCCAGCGACGTCACCGCCCGCAGAATCGTTGAAAAGTTCGCGCTTTCCACAGCTTCGCGCACGCGGGTGTGCAGCTCGTCGAGGGTCCACACGTGGCGGTCGTCGCCCTCGACCACGCTGCGTACAGCATCGGTGACCGGGCTCGGGCGGGGCATGAATGCCAGTGTAGCGTCGCCTGGGAGCTTACGCATATATATTGCGCAAGTCACATGCATAACTTGTTATGCTCGCCTCCTGAACCCCTGAGGAGGACCGATCATGTTCCGTGTCGTGCCCCTGGCGGCCCTGCTTGCGCTGGGCCTGACAGGGTGCGGGCTCCCCCATCCCCCCGGCAGCGCCGCCGCGGGCACGCGACTGGAGGTGGTGGCCGCCGAGAATTTCTGGGGCAGCATCGCCGCCCAGGTCGGGGGCAGCCGCGTCCGCGTCACCAGCGTTTTGGTCAACCCGGACACCGATCCCCACGCGTACGAACCCAAGCCGGGTGACGCCCGCGCTTTCGCCGGGGCGAGGTACGTCATCGTCAACGGCGCAGGCTACGACCCCTGGGCGACAAAGCTGCTGGCGGCCAACCCGGCCGATGGTCGAACGGAGCTGAACGTCGGCGCGGTGGTGGGCACGAGGGAGGGTGACAACCCCCACTTCTGGTATTCGCCGGACTACGTTGGCCGGGTCATCGCCCGGATCGTGGCGGACCTGCAGAAGCTGGACCCGGCCGGTGCCGCTTACTTCGCCGAGCATGGAACCGCCTACCGGACGATTCAGCTGAAGGACTATTACGCCACAGTCGACGCCATCAAGGCCAGGTACTCAGGGATGCCGGCGGGGGCCACCGAGAGCATCTTCGTGTACACCGCGGAGGCCACCGGACTCCACCTGGTGACCCCGCCGGGCTACATGAAGGCCACCAGTGAGGGTGCGGATCCCAGCGCCGCTGACAAGGTCGCATTCGGCCGCCAGGTGTCCGCGAGAGAGATCAGGGTTATGGTCTTCAACTCGCAGAACACCAGCCCGGAGGTCAACACTATGGTGGCCAGGGCGAAGGCGCAGGGGATCCCGGTGGTCGCCGTCACCGAGACACTCTCCCCCGCCGGCGCATCCTTCCAGGACTGGCAGACCGCGCAGCTCAAATCGCTGCTGAAGGCCCTCGGCGGGTGACGCCGACGGCTGCCCTGGAAGGCGTCGAGGCATTGCGCGTCGAGGCTCTTCGTTTGGAGGATGCGGGGGTCCAGCTTGGAGGACGCTACATATGGCGTTCGGTCAACCTGGGCGTCGCGAGCGGGGAGTTCGCAGCCATCCTCGGACCCAATGGAGCAGGCAAGTCGACGCTCCTCAAGGCCCTGCTTGGGGTGCTGCCGTTGACCGAGGGCAGTATTTCAGTGTTCGGCAAGCGCGTGCGACGCGGCAATGACGCGATCGGCTACCTCCCCCAGCGGCGCACCTTCGATGCTGACCTCCGGGTTCGCGGCACCGACCTGGTCCGCCTTGGGCTCGACGGCCCGACCATCGGCTTCCCTGTCCCCTTCGCGGCCCGCCTGGTCGACGGTAAAGCACGGAACCGCGAGCGCCGCGTCGCGGCGGTTGTGGAACTGGTGGGCGCGACGAGGTTTGCAAAGCGTCCGATCGGAGAGATGTCAGGAGGCGAGCAACAGCGCATCCTGATTGCCCAGGCGCTGGTCACCGGTGCCAGGATGCTGGTCCTCGACGAGCCCCTCGACAGCCTCGACCTCAGCAATCAGCAGGCGATCTCCAGCCTCGTGCAGCAAATCTGCCAGGAGAGCGGGGTGACCATCCTGCTGGTCGCGCACGATATCAACCCCATCCTGCCCTATGTCGACCGGGTGGTTTACGTGGCGCAGGGCCAGGTGGTGTCGGGGACACCCGACGAGGTGATCCGAACCGAGACCCTCACCCGGCTCTACGGCACGCCTGTGGAGGTCCTGCGGACCATGGACGGGCGCCTGGTGGTCATCGGCCAGAACGACCCCGTCAGCTACCACGCCCACCAGCACTGATCGATGACTGATCAACCGCTGTCGTGGGACCTACTGGCCGACCTTCAGATCCTGCTGCAGTTTCACTTCATGCAGAACGCGGTGGTTGTCGGCACGGTGGTGGCGGTGATGGCGGGTGGCGTGGGGTATTTCGTGGTCCTGCGGGGCCAGAGCTTCGCCGCCCACATGCTCTCGCAGGTGGGGTTCCCGGGCGCCGCCGGTGCCGTCCTGCTGCACCTTCCCCCGGTGCTCGGGCTGGTGGTCTTCTGCGTCGTGGGGGCGCTGGGCATCAGCGTCGCAGGCAGCCGATTCGGGGCCGGTGGACGGCGTGAATCGGCGGCTGTCGGCAGCATCCTGGCCTTTTCGCTGGGGCTCGGACTGCTCTTCCTCAACCTCGTTCCGGGCAGCGCCCAGGCCATCTATTCGTTCCTCTTTGGAACCATCCTGGGCATCACCGACCGCGACGTCCTCGTGGCCCTGGTAACCGCGATCCTGGCGATGACCGTGCTGGTGGTGATCTGTCGCCCGCTGCTCTTCGCGTCGGTCGACCCCGCCGTTGCCGAGGCGCGTGGCGTGCCCGTGCGCCGGCTGTCCGTGGTCTTCATTATCCTCGCCGCGGTCGCGGTGGCCGAATCTGTACAGATCGTGGGCACGCTCCTGGTCTTCGCCCTTCTGGTCGCCCCCGCGGCCGCCGCCCAGCGCATCACCGCCCGCCCCTACGCCGGGCTCCTGCTCAGCATCACCCTGGCCCTGGGGTTCACGTGGGCCGGCCTGGGCGTGGCCTACTTCAGCAATTACCCGGTCGGCTTCTTCATCACCACCTTCGCCTTCGCAACCTACCTTGTGGTTCGGGTACGGCAGGCCCTTTTGGGGGCGCGCCCCCGGCGGCTCGCGAAGCCCGCCTCCGGTGTGGTGTGATCACCCTCGCGAGCACCCACTTCTCGCCGAACATCTGGAGCGACCTGGGGGACATGCTGGCCACCGATTTCATGCCTCGCGCCCTCATTGCGGGAGCCTGCGTGGCCCTTGCCGCCGGCCTGGTCGGTTACTTCGTCGTCCTGCGCAACCAGGTGTTCACCAGCGACGCCCTCGGGCACGTGGCATTCACGGGCGGGCTTGGCGGGGTGCTCGTCGGGATTCCTCTGCTGCTCGCGGTGTTCGCGAGCACCATCGGTGGAGCACTGGCGATCGGCTCCCTGGGCGGGCGCGGCCGCGGGCGGGACGTCGCGATTGGGACGGTCTTCGCCTGGGTACTGGGCCTCGGCGTCCTCTTCCTCAGCCTCTACACCACGTCACGAAGCGGCGGGGCCGGAATTCTCGGCGTGAGCGTGCTGTTCGGCTCGATCCTCAGCCTTCAGCCGGCGCAGGCTTGGACTGCTGCGGGTGCCGGCGTGGCGACCAGCATCGGCCTGCTGGCGATCTGCCGCCCCCTGCTTTTCGCCAGCGTCGACCCCGACGTCGCCACGGCCCGCGCCGTACCCGTGCACCTGGTCGAAGCACTGTTCCTGGTGCTGGTGGGCCTCACCGTCGCCGAGGCGGTCCAGGCCGTCGGCGCACTTTTGATCTTTGGGCTGATGGTCACGCCGGCGGCAATCGCCCAGAACCTCACCGCCAATCCCTACGCTGGCCTGGCGATCTCGGCCCTGCTGGCGGTGGCGTTTGTATGGGCGGGGCTTTTCATGGCGTTCTACATCCCCTACCCGGCCAGCTTTTTCATCATCACGATCAGCTTTGGCACCTACCTTGCGACCTCGCCGAGGCCTCGGACGGTTGAGCGTTTGAGCAGCCGACCCACACCATGAGGGCCCCCGCTGGCTGAACCCGGTCGGTTCAGACGAACCCCGCCACCGGCCGCGCGAAATACGATTTCTCCAACAGGGCGACCTCGTCGCCAGTCAGCTGCAAGTCCAGGGCGGCGAGGGCGTCGTCCAGGTGCTTCGTCTCGCCGGCCCCGACAATCGGTGCGGCAACTACGGGGTCGCGCAACAGCCATGCCAGGGCCACCACGGCCCGCGAAACGCCGCGATTCTCGGCGACGGCAGCGACGTTGGAAATGATCTCACCGTCTGACGATTGGTCGTAGAGGGTCTTGCCAAACTCGTCGGTCTCCGACCGCCTGGTGCTCTGGGAGGGGTCTCGCGTCAGGCGGCCGCGGGCCAGAGGGCTCCACGGCAGGACCCCGATCCCCTCTTCCTTGCACAGCGGCAGCATTTCCCGTTCTTCCTCGCGGTAGAGAAGGTTGTAATGGTCCTGCATGCTGACGAACCGGGTCCAACCCCGGAGGTCCGCGGTGTAGAGCGACTTTGCAAACTGCCACGCCCACATCGAAGATGCGCCGATGTACCGCGCTTTCCCGGATTTGACCACATCGTGGAGGGCCTCCAGGGTCTCGTCAATCGGAGTATTCGGGTCCCATCGATGGATCTGGTACAGGTCGACATAGTCGGTGCCCAGGCGCGCCAGGCTGGCATCGATCTCGGTCATGATCGCCTTCCGCGACAGCCCGGCGCCGTTGGGGCCGGGGCGCATCCTGCCGTGCACCTTGGTGGCCAGGACGATCTCCTCACGCCGCGCAAAGTCACGAATCGCCCGGCCCACGATCTCCTCGCTACTGCCGTCGGAATAGACGTTGGCAGTGTCGAAGAAATTGATTCCCTGGTCCAGGGCGTGCTGGATGAGGGGACGGCTGGTGGCCTCGTCGAGGGTCCAGGAGTGGTTGCCACGCATCGGCTCGCCAAAGGTCATGCACCCGACGCACAGCCGTGATACCCGCAGGCCGGAGCGGCCGAGGTTGACGTAGTCCATCGGTCGATGCTAGTGGATCGTAACCGTCCACTTGCCCACGGCTTAACCCCGGCCTAATACCGCCGGGAGTTCATGGAACCTGCGGGGCGCACTTCGCGTCCTACAACCAGGGCATGTTCTATGCCCCACATGAGGAGGCAGAGATGACCGACATGCGGTCCCGTCTCAAACGCGGCACGCGTCGAGTTGCGGCACTCGGCGCGGTATCCTATGCCGCTATTTTCCTGGCCGGTTGCGGTGGAGCAGCCAGCTCCAGCACGGTCGCATCGCAGAACCCATCCGGCTCCTCGCCGGTACAGCAAGGTTCACTCAGATCCACGATCGGATCATCGACGGCCAATGCCCCGGCGCCGACCGCGCCACCACAGCCCGGGATACCCGCCGGGGCCAGGATCGAGCGAACCGCCAACGTCTCGTTGGAGGTCAAGGCCGACCAGTTCGACACGACCCTGGACCGGACCTTCGGAGTCATGCGCGAGCTCAAGGGCTACGTCTCCGGGTCGGACATCAGCGGTGACTCGGGTGGTCTGCGTAGCGGCACCATCTCGTTCAGGGTCCCGTCAGCCAGTTTCGAGGATGCCATCTCGCGTGTCCGCAACCTGGGAACGGTGCGGGGGTTGAGCGTCGGCGGTACCGACGTCAGCAGCCAGTACGTCGACCTCCAGGCGCGGCTGCGAAACCAGCAGGCGCAGGAGCAGGCGATGCTGGCGTTATACGCGCAAGCCAAGGGTGTGCAGGACATCGTCGCGGTGCAGAACCAGCTGGCGACCATCGGCGACCAGATCGAGCGCCTGAAGGGACAGATCGCGTTCTTTGACAGCCAGGTCGACTACTCGACGCTGACGGTACGAGTCAGCCAGGCGGGCCTGGTGTCGGCGGCCGGGAACGATGAGTGGGGCTTCAAGACGGCCCTGCTCCAGGCCGCGCATTACGGGGTGAGCTCACTCGACGTCGTCGTCGTGGTAATCGGCGCATCCCTGCCGATCCTGGTGCTGGCAGGCTTCGCTGCTGTCCTGGCTCGACCGGTGTTGCGGCGGGCGCGTTCAGGTCCGCGCCCGGCCTGAGCCTGGTCGCGCCGAATGAGTTAAGTTCTTCAACTTGGCCACCATCGCCGACCTTCTCGAGGAAGCCGACCAGAGGATCCGCGCCTCGCCGGACGTGGGCCTCTGGCGGCCGTGGGTGGCGCGTGTGGATGCCGAGGACCTGATGCAGCATGCGCTGGGTCAGACCGCCTATGACCCCAGCACGACCATCGACGCCGTCAGCCAACGCCGTTACCGCCGGATGCTGGCGCGACGCGTGGCCGGGGAGCCGATCGCCCTGATCCGAGGCTCGATGGAGTTCGCGGGTATGCGCCTGGTGGTGCGCCCTGGGGTGTTCACCCCGCGTGCGTCGAGCGAGCTGCTCGCGGCCGAGGCCATCGCGCGCCTTCGCCGCCGGCGCGCGCCCTTCCTGGTGGACGTCGCCTGCGGTGCCGGGGCGGTGGCCCTGGCCGTCGCCCACAAGGTCCCCGGCGCCCAGGTCATGGGAGTGGATATCGCGCCTGCGGCCGTCGCACTGGGACGACACAACGCGAGGCTCCTGGAATTGAACAATGCGACCTTCGCCGCAGGCGACATGCTGGCGCCATTGCCGCGAAAGCGCGCCGGGACGGTCGACGTCTTCACAGTGCACCCGCCATACGTCGCACGCAGCCTGGTGCGCACCCTCCCCCGCGAGATCAGGGATTATGAGCCGGCCGATTCCCTGACCGACCGGTCGGTTGATGGGCTTGGCCTGGTGCGGCGCCTGGCCGACGAGGGGCGCGGCTGGCTCCGAAAGGGCGGCTGGCTGCTGGTCGAGATTTCCCCTGACCTCGCCCGCCGCGTCCGCGGCATCATGCTGCGCAACGGGTACGCATCCGTTGCCAGCCACCGCGATCGAGTTGGTGCGACCCGGGTGGTTGCCGGGCGGGGGGGGGGGGGGGGGAGGGGAGGCGGGGAAGCGGCGAAACGCAACCGGCGGGGGGGGGAGAAAGGAAAGA
>JBPCPW010000065.1:0-30263 GCA_050998755.1 Candidatus Dormibacteria bacterium | reverse complement strand
CTCGAGCTGACCGGGCACGAGATGAGAGATTGACCGGTCGTCCACCCCAGCGCCACACCAGGGCATTGACGCAAGGCACGTTTGAGCCGCGCCCCGGCGGCGCACCGCTCGCCAGGATGGTGGGCGCCCAGGCCCTGATGGAGACGCGGTTGCTGCTCCTCAACGGTGAGCAACTCCTGCTCACGATCGTGATCCCCACCCTGGTCCTGGTGCTCTTCAGCACCGTCCGGGTGCTCGACGTGGGTGCCGGCCGGCGGGTGAACTACGTGTTGCCCGGGGTGCTGGCGATCGCGGTGATGTCAACGGCGTTCACCGGCCAGGCAATAGCCACCGGGTTTGAGCGCCGCTACGGGGTCCTCAAGCGGCTGGCCATGACCCCGCTGCCACGCTGGGGCTTCATCGCCGCCAAGACCGCATCGGTCGTGCTCGTCGAGGTCGTCCAAGTGGTCCTGCTGGTGGTGGTCGGATTGGTGCTGGGCTGGAGCCCGCGAGGCTCGATCTTCGATGTGCTGGTGCTGTTGATGCTGGGAACTGCGGCGTTCTCGGGACTGGGGCTGCTGATGGCCGGCAGCCTCCGCGCCGAGGCCACGCTGGCTGCCGCGAACCTGGTGTTTCTGCTACTCCTGGTTGGAGGTGGCGTGGTGGTCCCACTGGACAAGTTCCCGGCGCCGGCCGCGCAAGTGCTGGGTCTGCTGCCGTCGGGAGCGCTGGCCTCGGGGCTGCGGGACGTGGTTCAGCACGGCGGCAGCCTCCCGCTGGGGGCCGTCGCGGTTCTGCTTGCCTGGAGCGTAGGCGCGATCGCCGCCGCCGGGGCGACGTTCAAGTGGGAATAGCCGGCAACCCAAGGCCCTCGGCGAGGGCCCTAGCCAACGGCCTGGGCTATGACCTCGTTGAAGGCATTGGCCCATACCTCGTAGCCCCGTGGACTGGGGTGGAACCCGTCGGGTGCCAGCAGGGAGTGGTCGCGGGCGAAGGCCGGGCCCGTACGGTCGGCCAGGTCCACCCGGCGCATCTGGCGGCGAGCCGCCTCCTGGCGCCAGATGGGGTCGTAAACGAAGGCCGCGACGGCGCCGACGAGGAATCGCAGGGGCTGGAGGAGGCGAGTCGCGGTGCCCATCGCCGGGACTCCCGAAACGATCACCGGCGCGCCCGAGGTGGCGAGCGAGTCAAGGACGCGGCCCAGGTCGCGGCGCGCCGCGGCGGGAGAGGTCAGGTGGGTCACGTCGTTGCCGCCGATCACCAGCAGGACAAGGTCGGGGCGCAATGTGCCCATGCGTGGGAGCTGGTCATTGAGGACATCTGCGACCCGCGCGCCGCTGACCGCGAAGTCCCGCAGCTGGACCCTCCGCCCCGTGCGAGCGGCCAACGCGCGGGCACAGCGGCGTGCGTAGCCCAGGTCCTGTGAGACGGCACCCACGCCGGAGCCTGTCGAATCTCCGAGCACCACAAACAGCAGAGGCGCGCCGGTGGTTGGCCCCACCACCTCGTCCGGTGATCCTGGCGCCTCGGGCGAACCGTCGCCCCTGAAGGCCGCGAATCCCTCGGCCACCAGCAGGGCAATCAGCGTCACCAGCAGCGCCGGGACCAGGACTCTCTTGGGCGGTGCGGTCATACCGTCCCATGGTGACTGCTATCTCCCGCCTGGGATTCCCACCATCTCCGCCTGGACGCGGTCGACCGAGGTGCGTGCCAATGGTTTGGGCTCAGACCCTGTAGGGTATGTAGTAGGCACGTCGTTCCATTTGAACGGCGCCTTGCGTTTGGTCTCTGCCCCGCTTCTCGAACAGACCGTCGCGTTTCACAGGATTCGAGAAGAAGGAGCAAGCAATGGCAAACGGAACAATCAAGCGAATCGTCCCGGACCGTGGTTTTGGATTCATCGCCACGCCGGACGGCACCGAGTACTTCTTCCATCGCAGCAGTGTCGAGAACTTCGACGCCCTGCGGGGAGATGAGGCGGTGACCTTTGAAGTGGAGAACAGCCCGAAGGGTCCCCGCGCCAACCAGGTCCGCCTGGCTGGTGCGCCCGCCCAGGGCTAGAAACCTCCCGGATCCATGGCAGTGGTGCAACGCGCCACTGCCATTTCACTTTTAACTGGAGAAATTGACGATGGAAATGCAGCTGCAGGGCACGGTGGCCATGGTGACGGGGGCCTCGAGTGGGATTGGCGAGGCGACGGCCCTGATGCTGGCCCGCGAGGGCGCTTCGGTGGCGGTCGTGGCGCGCCGGCGTGACCGGCTCGACACCCTGGCGGCGAAGATCCAGACTGCTGGTGGCAAGGCCCTGGTGATCGAGGGCGACATGACCAACGAGAAGCAGGCAGCAGACGCCGTCGATAGGGTCGTGACGGAGCTTGGCCGCCTGGACACCCTGGTCAACAACGCCGGTGTCATGCTCCTGGGCCCAGCGGTCGGCGCTCCACTCGAGGAGTGGAAGCGGATGGTGGACATCAACGTCTCCGGGCTCCTCTACTGCTCCCACGCCGCCCTCCCGCTCCTGCTCAATGCCGCCGAGGATTCGCCTCGTAAGGTGGCGGACCTGGTCAATATCAGCTCGGTCGCGGGGCGTATTGCCAGAAGCGGCAGCGCGGTCTACAACACCACCAAGTTCGGCGTGGTGGCGTTCAGCGAAGGCCTGCGCCAGGAGGTCGCCGAAAGACACGTGCGGGTCTCGATTGTCGAACCGGGCGCGGTGTCCACCGAGCTCGTCGACCATAACCGGCCGGAGATCCAGGAGAGCCTCCACAAGCGCTTCGGGAGCATCACCCGGTTGGAATCCGAGGACATCGCCGACGCCATCACCTACATCGTCACCCGCCCGCGCCATATCGCGATCAACGAACTGCTGATCCGGCCCACCGAACAGGTCGGCTGATCCGCGATAACGACGCCGAGATTGGGCGTCCAGCGGGTCCGCCCTAGAGAAAAATCTCCGCCATTGTGCGGAGAGTGTTGCTATCCCCCTGGACGATCAGCGTGGTGGCCAGCGAATTCTCCCAGCGCGCCTTCTCCTCGCGGATCTTGCCCACCGGACCGATCATCGCCATGGCTTCCACCAGCCTGGTCGGCACGGCCTTCACCGCCTCCTCCTTGCGCCCCTCGAGGTAGAGGTCCTGGATCCGGGTGGCCTCCTCCTCGAAGCCCATACGGGCCACGACGTCGAAGTGGAAGTTCTGGCCGCGGGCGCCCATGCCACCCACGTAGAGCGCGATGAACGGACGGATCCAGTCGGCGGCAGCCTCGACGTCGTCGTTGATCACCACCTGCGATGGCACTGCGATCTCAAAGTCCTCAAACCCGTGCCGTGACGTCGCGCGGCCAAAACCCTCGGCGAGTGCCTCCCGGTAGTGGGCGTCATGTTCCGGGGAGTACAGGAACGGGAACCAACCATCGGCGATCTCGGCGGCCATCGCCACGTTCTTGGGTCCTTCCGCAGCGAGGAAGATGGGGATGTCCCGGCGGAGTGGGTGGACCGTGGACTTCAGCGCCTTGCCCAGCCCTGTGCCGCCTTCCAGGGGGAGACGGTAGTGCTCTCCCTCGAAGCTGACCGGCCCTTCGCGGGCAAACACCTTTCTCATGATCGCCACGTACTCCCGGGTGCGCGCCAGTGGCTTGGCGAAGGACTGCCCGTACCACCCCTCCACGACCTGAGGCCCAGATACCCCCAGGCCCAGGATGAAGCGACCCTGGGTTAGGTGGTCCATGGTGATCGCGGCCATCGCCGTCGCCGCGGGGGTGCGGGCGGACAACTGAATGATCGAGGTGCCCAACCGCAGCCGGGACGTATGGGCCCCGTACCAGGCGAGGGGCGTCAGGGCGTCCGAACCGTATGCCTCCGCGGTCCACATCGAGTCGTAACCCAGTGACTCGGCCTCCTGGACCATGTCCATCGTGTTGGGGTTGGGGCCGGCCCCCCAATACCCCATACCCAGCCCGAGCTTCACCTGGTCAATGGTGACAGCAATGGCAAATCAGCGCCCGCTGAAGTCGCCTTCTCGGCGCTCTATGAATGCCTGCAGGCCTTCGCGCGCGTCCTGACTGGCCATCATCCGGACCATCTCCGGGGCCATCTCGGCGACAGCTGCCGCCTCGCCCTCGCGGAACCAGACCCGCGCGTTGCGGAGCGTCCCCTGGACGCCCATGGGGGACTGGCGCGCAATCGCCTGGGCGACCTCGCCTGCCCTTTCGAGAAGCCGTGCCGGCTCCACCACCTCCTGGACCAATCCAATTCGCAGCGCCTCCTGGGCGTCAAACTCATCGCCGGTCAGCAGGTGCATCATGGCGTTGCCCCAGCCGCAATCGCGCACGAAGCGGATCGTGGCCCCCCCGATCGGCATGATCCCGCGCTTGATCTCGATCTGGGCGAAGCGCGCGTCGCTGGAGGCGATGCGGACATCGCTGGCGAGGGCCAGCTCGATCCCGATCGTCAGGCAGCGTCCCTGCACCGCCATCACGACCGGTTTGCGGACCGGCGGGGTGTTGAGGCCCAGGAAGTCGACCCCACCTTCGGGCGATTGCCAGCCGTCGCTGGTCATCGTCGGCGCGACATCCACCAGGTCGAGGCCGCCCGTGAAGTGATCTCCGTGGGCGAAGAGCAATCCGCACCTCAACTCCGGATCCTCGTCCAGTTCGGTATAGGCCCGGCCCAGGTCGGCGAGCATCTGTCGATTGAAGGCATTGCGCTTGGCAGGTCGATTCAGACCCATCAGCAGGACGTGCCCGTCGCGCGCTGTGCTCACCGTGGATTGGTCGGCCATTGGCTCGTGCTCTCCGTAAAAACAAAAAGGGGCCGGCACGTCGCGCCGGCCCCTCCAGTGTGCCTGCTGGGACGCGGTCTTCGCCGTGCGGCGCGCAAAGGTGCGTTAATCCGATGGTGTTCGGCACGCTGGCGATTGTGTTGGGTGCCGGGTTGCTGGGTCCCCTGCTGGCGGCCGGGCGCCGCCCCCTGGTCCCGGTGGTGGTGGGTGAGCTCATCGCCGGCGTGGTCCTGGGGCGGACGGGGTTTCGGATTATCGACATCGGCGCATCCCCCCCCTTCCCGGTGTTCTACTCGCTGGGGTTCGCGATGCTGATGATGACCGCCGGGACCCACGTCAACCTGGCCAGCCCGGACTTCAAGTCCGGCGCCGGGCGTGGCGCTGCGGCGGTCGCCGTCGTCGCGGTGCTCGCGGTCCCGACGGCCTTTTTGGTGCACCAGGTTTTTGGCGCGGGCTCCTTCACTCTGTTCGCGGTCCTCCTCGCCGGCAGCTCGGCAGCGGTGGCCTTCCCGATCATCGAGGAGCACCACTTGAAAGGGTCGCCGATCCCGCTATTGATCGCGTGGATCGCCCTTGCGGACAGCATCACGGTGGTGCTTCTGCCCCTGACGCTGACCGGCGCCAGGGACCTCGTTCCGTCACTCCTCGGTGATGCCGCCATCATCACCGCTGGCGTGGCGATCTATTTCGCCGTGGCCAAGGCCTTCAAGCGGGTCGACTCCGATGCCGCATGGGCAGCCTCCAGGCAGCGGGGCTGGGGCCTGCAGATTCGTCTATCGGTGCTGTTGCTGTTGATCCTGGCATCAATCGCTGACCGCACCGGGGCCAGCATCCTGGTGGCCGGCTTCCTGGCGGGAATGATCCTGGTGCGGCTCCGCGAAGGCGAGCGCCTGGAGGTTCAGCTGGTCGGCGTCGCCAACGGCTTCCTGGTCCCGATCTTCTTCGTGCTGCTCGGAGCGCGGATCGACCTCCGCGCGCTACTGCAGGAACCCGCCGCCATCGGGGTCGCGTTGGCCCTCGCGGTTGGCGCAGTGCTGATTCACGTCGCCGCGGCGGCCGTTGCCGGCCAGGACAAGCGAGTGCCCACAGGCCTGGCCGCGTCCGCCCAGCTGGGGCTACCCGCCGCCGCCGCGTCTTTGGGACTTGCCAGTCACCGCCTGAGCCCCGCCATCGCCGCAGCCCTGGTCGCGGCAGGTTGCCTGACGCTGGTACCCGCCTCGGTCGGCGGGCTGTTGCTGGCACGCGGTGCCAAGGGTGATCCCACGGCCTGACTGAGACGGGATCCGCCGCCGCGCGGGTTAGGGCGAGAGGATCTGCTTTTTTATTGCCCTGACGTCGAGGTGGGGGTTGGGGTATGCCAACTTCATAGCCCGCATCGTCTCCAGCATGATCCGGCTGATCACCCAGTTGCGGTACCACTTGTTGTCCGACGGGACCACGAACCAGGGCGCAATGTCAGGGTTGCACTTCGTCAGGGCGATCTCGTACGCCTCCATGTAGACGTTCCACCGGGTGCGCTCCTTGAGGTCGGAGGGGCTGAATTTCCAGCGCTTGTTGGGGTCGTCCAAGCGGTCCAGGAAGCGTTGGCGCTGCTCCTCGGGCGAGATGTCGAGCATGATCTTGACGATCGTCGTCCCGGCCCGCGCCAGTTGGGCCTCGAAGCGGTTAATCAGCTCGTAGCGCTTGTCGATGGTCTCGAGGGGAACCAGCCCCTTGGCGCGGGTCACCAGGACGTCCTCGTAGTGGGAGCGGTTGAAGACAACGATCTCGCCGGCCACCGGCAGGTGCTTCTTGACCCGCCAGAGGAAGTCATGGCGCAGCTCCTCAGGGGTCGGCTGCTTGAACGAAACGACCCGGACCCCTTGGACATTCATGTCGCTCATCACGTGCTTGACGGTGCCGTCCTTGCCGCTGGTGTCGAGGCCCTGGAGGACGATCAGCATGGACTTCTTCTTCTGCGCCCAGAGCTTGTCCTGGAGGATGCCGAGTTCGACGGACCAGTCGCCCTCGACCAGTTTCAGCGCCTTTTTCCGCCTCACGCCCTCGGTCGAGCCAGCTTCGACCTCGGCCAGGTTGACCCTACCGGTGAAAGAATTCTTTGCGCGGAACTCCTCCCGGGCGGTCTGGCCGACGTCCTTCCCTTTTTTGGCGCCATCCGATTTTTTCGCTGTCATCGCCGCCGTAGCGTACCGCAACCGCCCCGGGCAATGGTCCTAGGCTGTGTCTGGGTCGACGCGAGGGGCTTTTCGCCGGACGACCACACGGGTGCCGTGGGCTGGGACCAGGGTGACCGCGCGGCGCCGAATCCTTTCCATCCGCGGGTCAGCGGCTGCGAGGTCCACTCGGCGCAGGATCTCGGGGATGGCGACCCGCATCTCCATCAACGCGAAGTCGGCCCCGACGCAGCGCCGTATGCCGCCTCCGAACGGCAACCAGGAGTAGGTCTCGACCCTCTCCTCAAGGAATCGCTCCGGCCTGAAGGCCAGCGGGTCCGGGTAGAGATCGGCGCGTCGATGAGTCAGGAAGATGTTCGGCGCCACCACCGTGCCTCGTGGCAACACGTGCTGCCCCACCTGCATGTCCTCCTGCAGTTTGCGCGCGACCATCGCGACGACCGGGCGCAGGCGCAATGTCTCGCTGATGGCAGCGTCCAGGTAGATGGTCTGGGCGGTGGCCGCCTCCGCGACCAGGCGCTCGAGGACCGGGGGGTGGTGGAGGACCAGGTCGAAGAACCACGCCAGCGCCGTGGCGGTGGTCTCATGCCCGGCCAGCAGCAGGGTCATCAGCTCATCCCGCAGCTCGACGTCGCTCATCGGTTCGCCGGCCTCGTCCCGGGCCAGCAGAAGGATGGAGAGGATGTCGTCGCGCTCGGCCACGTCCGCGCTCTCCCGTCGCACCGCAATCTCCGCATAGAGCGCCCGGTCCAACAGTTCGCGATCTCGCAGGAAGTTGCTCCAGACACGAAGCGGACCGAGGTCGCGCTGCAGCAGGGCCAGCACGCCGAGCGGGGTGCTCGCGGGGGCCGTGACCTTTTGGATGAGGCGTTCAACGTGTGCCATCCGCTGCCCCTCGACCAGCCCGAACACGGTGCGCAGGATGACCTTCAGGGTTAGGGACTGAGTCGAATCCCGAAGCGCGAAAACCTGGTCCACCGGCCACTCGTCGACAACGCCATTGGTGACCTCGCGGATGGTCTCGACATACCCCTGCATGCGGGCACCGTGGAATGGCGGATGGACCAGCCGACGCTGCCGCGTGTGCTCCGGGCCATCGAGGGTCAACAACGAATTCCGGCCAAGGATGGGCTCGAGGATGGAGTTGCCCTCGCCGGCGTGGGTGCGCTCTCCGCGGTCGGCAAAGACGGTCCTGATGGCCTCGGGGTCACTCACCGCCACCAGGTCCCGGCTGACGGGTAGGTGAAGGGTGTAGTAGTTGCCGTATCGGCGGTGGCAGAAGGTGGCAAATTCGCTGAAGCGGAACTGCCAGAGGAGGGTGGAGAGCCACATTGGGAAGTTGGGGCCCGGCGGCAGCGCGGCCGGGTCGGTACGCCTTGCGGCGGCGGGGGCGCTCATCGGTGCAGACGCTATCGCACCCCACGCCCCTTGACAGGCCGTACCCGGCAAATTACGATTGAGCGAGCGCTTGAAACGTACGCTCAAAACAAATGCTCAAAGAGGAGGCAGATTCACGTGACGCCGAGGAAAGCAGCGCGGAGCCAGCGGGGGACGGACACCCCTGGAGAGGGAACCCCGGACCGCATCGTGACCGCGGCGGTGGATACCCTGCGCAGCGTCGGTTATGCCGGGACCACCGCCCGGGCGATCGCCCGAGCCGGGGGGTTCAACCAGGCGCTCATCTACTACCACTTCGGCAGCATCAACGACCTCATGCTGGCCTGCGTCGACCGGGTCAGCGGCGAGCGGATGACGCGCTACCGCGAGGCGCTGGACGGGGTCAGCGATATTTCCGAGTTCGCGCAGGTCGCCTTCCGGCTCTACCGCGAGGACATGGATGCGGGACACACCACAGTGCTGGTGGAGGTCATCGCCGCGGTTCTCGCCGAGCCCACCCTGGGTCCGCAGGTGATACGGCGGATGGAGGAGTGGGTGACCTACGCAGAGGAGATCATCGGCGGCTTCCTCACGCGGTCGCCGTTCGGGCCGATGCTGGGCGAGCGAGAACTGGCCCAGGCGGTGATCGCTCTGTACATGGGAATGGAGACCCTGACCCACCTGGACGGCGACAGGACAAGGTTCGACCCCCTGTTCGAGTCCGGCCTGCAGATGGCCCAGTTGATGGCTCCGCTGTTCAGCGGGGTGGATGAAACCAAAGGTGATGGAGGTGTTGCGTGATGACAACGGTGCTCGTGTTCGTCGGTGGAATGACGCTGGCGGCGGCCCTGGCCGGCTGGCTGATCATGGTCCTCAGACCTCACCTCGACCGGTTGCTGCGGGAGGTCTGCGGAAGCGAGGCTCGCGCCGGTTTCTGGGCGGTGACCTCCCTGGTCACCATCGGCTTGGTCACGTTTCTCTTTTCGACGCTCGTTGTCTACCCTGAAGGTGACCCGTCCGCGCGCGACCTGTTCTTCGCCCTGGTGGGGCAGCTGCGTGCCGAACTGGTCGGGTTGCTGGCGAGCATGATGGTGGTCGCCGGCGTGCTCGTCAGCGCGATCCGCCGGTTCGAACGGCGCTTGGATCCAGCCCAACCCGCGCGCCTCAATCCCTACGCGCCACTGCCTCCGCCGCCGACGGCGGGCCAGCCGTGACCGAGGTGATGTTGCCCGTGTTTGCCGGACTGGTATCGATCGCCCTCCCAATCTGGGTGCTTGTCGTGCTCCACCCGCACCTTGCAGCAGCGCTGGCAGAGCTATGTGGAGCCCGGCACCGCGGCGACTTCTGGGTCCGGGTGATGGATGCCGCGATGCTCGCCGGGCCCCTGCTCTGCGGCCTGGTCGCGGTCTCGCTGTCCGGGCGCGGAGCGTTCGCCCTCGCCCTCGCCGTCCTCCGGGGGACGGGCGCCGGCCTTGTCATCTCAGTAGGCGTGATGACGGCAATTGTGCTCGGGTTCACGGCGCGCATGGCGGCCGGGGTCGCTCCACCTCCTGTGGTCCTGCCGGGCGCTCGGAGATGACGGTTATCACGGTCCTGCTTGCCCTGGCGCCGGTCGCGGTCGTGCCGCTCGCTCTGCGCCTCATCACCCTCGAGGGTCCCACCGCCCGCCGGCTGGTGCGGTTTTCAGTCGTCGCTCAGCCTGTGGGTGCGCTGGCAGCAGTGGCTTCGCTGGTCGTCGCGCCGGGGGCGTTGGCCGGGGCGCTGGCGGCAATCTGGCTAGCCGTGTGCGTCCCCGCGAGCGTGGGCGGCCTGGTGGAGTTCCTCGGCGGGGGGTTCCGCCGGCCGGCTTCGATCGTGGCGGCCGCCGGTCTTGGGTACCTCAGCGTCGGTGCGTCGTGGTTGGTCATCAGCAGGTTGGGGCTTCGCCCGCTCAATTTCCCGGGAGTGATCGTCCTGCTGACCGCGGTTCATTTTCACTACACCGGCCTGGCTGCGGCGGCGCTCGCCCAGCAGGTGATCCTGGCCGGCCGGGTGGACTCTCGGAAGCGGTTTGTCGCGAGCCTGGCTGCCGCCGCGCTGGTGGTGGGGTCGCCCATAACCGCCGCCGGGTTCACGCTCGCCTCAGGGCCATTGCAGGTCGTGGGCGTGGCCCTGATCGCTGGCTCCGTGATGGTCCTGGCGACCGTGACGCTGCTGCTCTCACGGACCATGGGAGGTACCCCGGCGGTGTGGCTGGTGCGCCTGTCGGCCGCGTCCGTGTTCCTCCCCATGCCGCTGGCAGTGGACTACACGCTGGCGAAGTTGGTCCCCATCCCCGCGCTGAGCATCGATGGCATGGCCGCCGTCCACGGAACCGTGAATGCGCTGGTGTTCTGCTTGTGCGGACTGGCTGGGTGGTTGTTGTTTCAGCGCTCGGAAGGGGCCGTTCGATCCGCGATCACCGAGGTGCGACCCTGATGCGCTTGGAGGAGGTCGCCTTTGCGTTGACCTGTTTTGGCGCGTTGGTCTTGACCTGTGGGGCCTATGCCGGCGTCAGGTGGGCGCAGACGCTGAGACCGGCCCGATAGACACCGTGAAGCGGTCCCGGAACCGGGTCAGCGCCAGGAGGATCGGGGGCCCCAGGAAGGCCACCATGACCACGTTGCCGGCGGCGCGGAAACTGTCCCAGGCCAGCGACGTCACCAAGTAGAAGCGACCGAAGCGGGCGAGCGCTGCCAGTGGGCCGATCCCTGCCGTCCAACCGAGGTCGGGGACGCCGCGGTAGTAGGTGGCCCAGTCGAAGACATCCGTCGCGGCCCCATAAGCGAAGCCGGTAACCAGGCCGACCGCTCCCAGTATCAGCAGGTCTCGCCGGCGCGGGGCGCGAGGCAGCCGGGGGCGGGCCAGGCCGGCCAGCGTCCCGACCCACCCGGCGGCAAACATCTCGTAGGGCAGCCAGGGACCGATCCCGCCGGTCGCGACCGCCGACGCCAGGAGACACGTCGTGCCGGTCAGGAATCCGAATGAGGGTCCAAAGACGTAGCCTGCGCAGAGGATCAGGAAAAAGACCGGGCTGAAGCCGGCGATGCCGCCGACCAGCGACAAACGCAAACCGGCATCGATGGCCGCGATTGCGGCGAGTAGCGCGAGCCGCCGGCTGTCGAGGCTCCGGGCCGCCGACTCCATCACGGCGAACACCAGCACGGCCGCAACACTGATGCCCAGCAACGGCAGGTAGCCGCCCGACTGTATGCCGGTGAAGGGCAGCACAAACAACGCCAGGCCGGCAGCGCTCACGCCCCACAACCTCAGAGACAAGCGAGGGCCTCCTCGACCGTGACCGCGCCCGGGTAGAGGCGGCCGACGCCGGTGGCGTACGGGGAATCGCCAGACAGGGCCCTGCGGGGGTGCCCGGCGTCCACGATCCCGCCGGCGTCTACAACCAGGACGCGGTCGGCGACCGCTGCGGCCAGGTCGGGGTCGTGGGTGGCCACAACCACCGACGCCCCGTCGGCGGCCATCTCCCGCAGCAACTCGGTCAGCGCACCGCGTGAGAACCGGTCCATGCCTCGGGTGGGCTCGTCCAGCAGGACCAGCCGCGGTCCCCCGGCGAGGATCACCGCCAATGCGGCGCGCTGGCGCTGCCCACTGCTGAGGTCACCGGGGTACCGGTCTGCGAGAGGGGCGATGCCCAGAGCGTCAAGCATCCGCCCCGGAGCCTCATCACTGTGGCTGCGACGCAACGTGTGCGAGACCTCCTCCGCAACCGACCGCCGGTGCAGCAGCGAACCGGGGTCCTGGGGGAGATAGGCGACCCGCCCCGCCCGGCGCCACGAACGCCCGGCCGCCAGCCGCTGCAGCCCGGCAATGGTCCGCAACAGCGTGGTCTTTCCACTCCCGTTGGGCCCCATGACCGCGCAGATCTCGCCGGCGAACCCGGTTGCCGTCACCTGGCGCAGGACGGGGGCTGACGCCACGTGGACGACCGCGTCTTGAATCGTCCAGGCGGGCTCGCCGGTGACCGAGGTGCGCGGGGCCGGCGGCACTCGCCGCAGTTGGTTGCGGCGGCTGGCGTCCGCCGGTCCCTCGGCAACATTCGGCCAGCCCAGGGCGCGGGCCAGCTCAACCACCGCCGGGGGGTCGGGCAGACCCTCGGCCAGGCCATCCAGGCGTCCTGGCGCGCGCAGCACGCCCCTCTCGACGACACCCACCACGTCGGCGTGCTCCAGCAGGTTTTCCAGACGGTGCTCCGAGGCGACCACGGCGATACCCTGGTCACAGAGCCCGCGCACCGTCAACCACAGCGCGGCCGCGCCGGCGGGGTCGAGCTGGGAGGTCGGCTCGTCGAGCACCAGGAGCCGGGGCCGAAGGGCGAGGCCCGAGGCGACCGCGACCCGCTGACGCTCGCCTCCCGAGAGCTGCGCCACCGAGCGCCCGGCCAGGTGCTCGATGCCCGCAGCCCCCAGGGCCCAGTCAACGGCATCCCGGATGGCCGCCGGCGGCGTGCCGACATTCTCGAGGGCGAATGCCACCTCCCTGACCACCGAGGCGCGCACGAACTGCGCCTCGGGATCCTGGAATACAAAACCGACCTGACGCGCCAGCTCGGCGGTTGGTGTCCTCAGGGCATCCAGGCCCAGGACCTCAACCGCACCAGAGATCCGGCCGCCATGGAATTGTGGAACCAGGCCGTTGAACAGCCGCAGCAGGGTGGACTTCCCGCCACCCGACGGCCCGGCGATCGCCGTCAACCCTTGACCGAGCTCCAGGGTGACGTCGGACAGTGCCGGGCGGGCGCTCGCGGGATAGGAGTAGTCGACCCCTTCCAACCGTGCGTTCACGCCCATGCCAGCAGGGCGACGGCGGGGAACGCGCAGGCTGCCAGCGCGGGCCAGGCGACAAAGGGCACGGTCAGTACCGGAAATGGGTACCAGTCGAGGTCGGTCCCGGTCAGGCGCAGCGCCAGCATCACCGCGGCCCCGGCGATTGCGGTAGTCGCGGCGATGACGTCGGCGCGGTTGGCGCGCGGCCCGGGGTAGCGGGTGCGCGGCCCGGACCCGTAGGCCCGGGCCTCCATGGCCTCGGCCAGGGTGATCGATGACTCCAGCGTGCTCAGCGTCACCGGGACCACCAGCCCCACCAGCGCGGCCGGGCCCCGGCGCGGTGAACCGCGCAGGCGCTCGCTCTCGCGGACCCGCTGGAAGCTCGTCGCGACCGCCGGCAGCAGGTTCAGCGCCGCCGCCAAGGCGGTCCCCGTCCCGCGCAGCCGGTCGGGCAGCACCTCGACGATGTCCGTGGGGTCCAGGACCATGAACAGCGGCGTGGTGACCAGCGCTGCCGCCACCAGCCCGACGGCAGCCGACGCGCCATAGGCGATCGACTCCACGGTTATCGCTCCGCCGATTCCCGGCAGCTCGCGGGGAATGTGGGCAAGGGGATGGGCGCCGGCGTGGCTCAGCAAGGGGTTGTACAAGATGGTCAGGGCGGTGAATCCCAGGAGCAGTAACAGCAGCGGCCGCAGAGACAGGCCCGGCCGACGATGGGCGACCAGGAGGTTGATCGCCACCAGCGCAACCAGGCCGCGATAAACCGGGTTGTTGACCAGTAGAACGATGGCCAGGCACGCCGCGACCCAGGCCGCGACCGCCCTGGGGTTCATCGAGACCCGCGGGACGGCAGCACCTGCATCACCAGCAGGCCGATCAGCAGCAACGCTGTGCCGGCAGCGACCAGCAACGCCGCGTTTGACTTCGGGGCGCCGGCGGGGATCCGTCCGGGCGGTGGTGCGGCCCGAGCTGCCGCTGTACCGCCAGGTGCCGATGACGCGGGGGACGCCGTGGCAGGGCTGGTGTCCTGTGCAGGACCGGCGGCCTGCGGGGACATCCCACCGCTGGTGCCGTTGGTGTTGGTGCCGCCGAGCCCGGGGACTGCAGTCCCTGCGCCGGAGCCGCCCGGGCCGTCGGGACGTGGTGGCGCGGCAACGCCTGGGGTCGGCGCTGGGGCGGGGGGAGATGGTGGGGCGGGAGGAGAGGCTGGTGCGGGGGAGCGCGGTGGGGGACAGACCCCGCCGGGCGAGTCGGGCTGCCCCTGGTGGTTGGCGTCGACGAGACGGAATCCCTCGGAGTCGCCGTCGTGGATGGTGATCGCGTCAACGCCGACGCGTGAGTATTGCCACCCATTCTGCGACGACCGCGTCCACACCGACCAGTACGGCCGGCCGCTGTCCAGACAGTTGGGCGGGTAGCTGGCGGGCTCGTTGTCCACCTGGCAGACGGCGCTCCCCTGGTCTCCGTATGCCCCGCTGAAACCGGCCTCCACCCCGCTCCGGCGAAGCAGGTCTCCGCCGCTTATGGTGCCTTCCGAGAAGGCGACGCAGGTCCGCACCGGGGACGGGTAGGCGCCGGAGAGATGCGTCACCACCACGCTCGCGTGGTGGGCGTCAGAAGCGTCGGCGCAGAGTGGGGTCAGCGCGGCTGGGAGTTGCCAGGCCGATGGCGCTGCGATCACCGTCAGTAGCGCAATCACCCCCGGTGTGAGAGCGCGAATGGCGCGCGTCAGCGTGCTCGTCCGTTCCAGCACCACCGTCGGGCGATTGCCCCCGCCGTCCCCAAAGCGACAAGCCCCAGCAGGGCGGCCGCCAGCCAACCATCGAGGCCCGCTGCGGAGGGGTGGGTGCCCGCTCTCGGCAGCATCGGAACGGCGGTCGGCGAAGGGCTGGCGGCGGTGGCGGCAGCCTGCGGGCAGCCCGCCGCTGGAAGTGCGCGAGAGGGGGAGGCTGCGACCACGGGAAGGGGGACCTGGGCGATCCCCTGGGGCACTTCGCTGCTGGTGAAGGTATCCGGGCCACTCCCCGAGAAGCCTCCGCTATTGCCGTCCTGCATGGAGAGG
Organism: Candidatus Dormibacteria bacterium; assembly: GCA_050998755.1. Taxonomy (GTDB): domain Bacteria; phylum Chloroflexota; class Dormibacteria; order DASZGP01; family DASZGP01; genus JAXDLW01. The sequence continues at coordinate 15,088 of JBPCPW010000065.1, read as the reverse complement.
AGGTTGGACAGCGGGGTCTTCCCGCCGATACTCCAACTGGAGAGCGGCTGGCCGGCGGCCTTCAGGGCTTCGAGGACCAGGGAGTCGGAGTCGGCGTCGCTGCTGGTCCCGAATGCCGATGGCTTCTCCAGCGGGAAGCCGCCGTCGGGGTTCTGCTGGTTGTGCAGGAAGGCCAGTGCCGGTCCATCCTGGGTGTGGTTGCCGGCGGCGGCCAGGGCCATCAGGGCCTCGGAGGTGGTGTTGGTGTCGGCCTGGGCGGTGTCGCGCTGGTTGGCGTAACTCCACCCGGTGTCCGTCCCCAACTCGCCCGTGTATCCGCCCGATGTCCGGCCCGTGTTGCGCAGGTTCGTCAACCAGGTGACGGAGGCCCCGGGGGGCGTGAGCCCGGCTGCCCGGTATGCCAGAAGTGCCAGCGTCTGCGTGAAGGTTGAGCCGTCGCCGAACGCGCCGGCGTTGGCCCCGCTTGAGGTGTAGCCGGCCTGCACGATGCTGAGGGGATGCACCCCGCCAAAGTTGTCGACGTCAAATCGACCCGCCGGCGAGTTTCCGGCCGTGAGCGCGAGCACCAGGGTCGCAGCCCGTCCGATGGAGTTGGTGGCGGTGGATGAGTTGGCGGCGAGGTAGGCGTACCCGCTGTTGCCCCCACTGGTGATCGTGCTGGGGTCGTAGCCGGAAGCCGCTGCGCCGATCAGCATGTTCATGGTCGCCACGGGGTTGCCGAAGCCCCCGGCTGATTTCATGTCGAGTGACCCGTCCGCCTTCTGGTTGGCGGCCAGGTATTGCAACGCACGGGTCCCCGGATCGCATGCGGCAGCGGCACCGATCGTGGTCCCGGGCAAAAAGGCCAGGAGGGTCACCGCGGCCAGTGTCGCGCTGGTCGCTGAGGATCGCAGCTTCATTCAATTCTCCGGCGGCCTGATGGGGACGTCCGCCGCCTGGGGAACCACTGCCGCTGAGAGGCGGCCCCCGTTTCGCGCGGTGGGCGTTGCTTCGGCCTCTCCTGCGGGTCTCCTGGCTCACGGATCGACGCTGCTGGTCGCCTTCCCGGGATTTCTCCCAGTGGCATATCGACCAGCCGCTACCCGTTCACAGTTGCGCGACAGCGCCGGATTCACACCGGCTTCCCACGTCAGGTTCGGCTCCGAACTACTATAGGTTCCTGGGCCGACAGATGGTGCGCGGGGGACCGCTGCAGGAGGATGAGATGACCGAGACAGCCACCCGCACGACGGGGATCCAGAACCGCGACCGCCTCTTCATCGATGGCCAGTGGGTCGAGCCCCACGGCAAGGGCAAGCTCGAGGTCACCAACTCCGCCACCGAGGAGGTCATCGCCACCATCCCCGAGGGTGACGCCGCCGACGCCGACCGTGCCGTGAAGGCTGCGGCCGCGGCTTTCGCCGGCTGGTCCCAGCTGTCACCGCAGGAGCGAGGCCAGTTCCTCAACAAGATCAAGGACGGACTGCAGGCGCGGACCGCCGATCTGACCGCGGTGATCGCCGCGGAGGTGGGGATGCCCGTCGGCCTTTCACCGGCTTACCAGCTGTTCACCCCGCCGTTCGCGTTCGGCTATTACGCCGGCCTCACCGAGAGCTTCAAGTTCGAGGAGGAGGTGGGCAACTCGGTGGTGATGCGTGAGCCGATTGGGGTTGTCGTTGCCATCACGCCCTGGAACTATCCCCTCCACCAGATCGCCCTCAAGGTCGCGCCGGCGCTGGCTGCGGGGTGCACCGTGGTGCTCAAGCCCAGCGAGGTCGCGCCACTCAACGCGTTCGTCCTCGCCGAGGTCATCGAAGAGGCCGGCCTCCCTGCCGGCGTGTTCAACCTGGTCACCGGCGTGGGTCCGGTTGTGGGCGAGGCGCTGGCCTCGCATCCCCAGGTGGACATGGTGTCCTTCACCGGCTCAACCCGCGCCGGGAAGCGGGTCTCCGAGCTCGCGGCCGAGACCATCAAGCGCGTGACGCTGGAACTGGGGGGCAAGTCGGCCAACATCATCCTGGAAGACGCCGATCTCAGCGCCGCGGTGAAGCGCGGTGTCGAGCAGGTGATGGTCAACTCCGGCCAGTCGTGCAACGCGTGGACCAGGATGCTGGTGCCGCGCTCCAAGGTGGACGAGGTCGAGCGGCTGGCCCAGGCCGCGGCCGAGGGCACCCCGGTTGGCGATCCCAACGACGCCGGGTCCTTTGTCGGGCCCCTGGTGTCCAAGGCCCAGCACGACCGCGTGCGGGGCTATATCGAGAAGGGCGTCGCTGAGGGCGCCCGCGTGCTGACCGGGGGCGCCGAGGCCCCGGAGGGCCACGAGCAGGGCTACTACGTCCGCCCCACGATCTTTGCCGGGGTGAGGCGGGACATGACCATCGCGCAGGAGGAGATCTTCGGCCCGGTGATCGCGATCATCCCCTATGACACCGAGGATGAGGCCATCGACATCGCCAACGACAGCGTCTACGGGCTGGCCGGCGCGGTTTGGTCCGGTGACCCGGAACACGCCAAAGCCGTTGCGCGGCGCATCCGTACCGGCCAGGTCGATATCAATGGCGGCGGTTTCAACGTCGTCGCTCCCTTTGGCGGCTACAAACAGTCGGGTAACGGCCGCGAGGCCGGCACCTTTGGCTTCGAGGAGTACCTCGAGACCAAGTCCCTGCAGCTGTAGCCGCCGTGCGCCCGGACATCGAGCGGGCTGCGAAGGAGATCAGCGCCCTGCAGTCGGACACCGACAAGTTACTGACGGACATGGCCCGCCGCTTTAAGCGTGCCCTGCCGGGCCGGGTCCGGGTGGTGCGCTCGGCGCGCTTTCTAGGCGGCCGGGTGACCGAGATGGATATCGACCTGGAATCGGTGAACTACCGGTTGGAGTCGCGCAAGCAGGGATCGCTGGCGGTGCGCCGTCAGGCCATCGTCAACGGGATCGCGGTGGGCCAGGCAGAGAACTTTGCCGCCCCGGAGTGGCCCGCGCGGCTGGCCCAGGATCTGGACGCCTACGTCACCCACGCTCAGCTCGACGACAGCGCCGTCGCCCGGCTGGTCACCTGAACGGAGGAGATGCCATGACCCAGCAGCAACCGCAGATCGCCGCCGATGCATCCCGACGGCTGAAGGCCGGGATCTTCACCAGTGACCTATCCGTGGACGAGCTCTACTGCCTGGAATCGATGGGCTTCGACCCCCTGGGCTTCGTCATGGGCACCTCGATCTACCACGTGGGCATCCAGTTCGCGATGCCCAAGGACAACATTGAGCTGACGGTGATCAGTGGGGCGATGTACCAGGCCCGGACCCTGGCCATGGGCCGCATGGAGGAGGAGGCGGCGATCCTGGAGGCCGATGGCATCGTCGGGGTTCGCTTTGTCGTCAAGTTCTACGACTTCGGCCCCGACCTGCTGGAGTTCATGGCCATGGGCACCGCGGTCAGGGCCCGCGACCCTCAGCATTCGCTACGCCTGCCCAGTGGCAAGCCGTTCACCAGTGACCTCAGTGGAGAGGACTTCCTGAAGTTACGCCAGGCCGGCTACCGGCCGCTGCACATGTCGATGGGCAACTGCGTATACCACGTTGCCCGGCAGAGCCTTGGGGGGTTCATCAACAAGCTCGGCCGCAACGCTGAGATGGAGAATTTCACCCAGGGCATGTACGAGGCCCGCGAGCTGGCCATGGGTCGCATGGAGTACGAGGCCCAGCAGGTGGGTGCCAAAGGGATCGTGGGGGTGAAGCTGGAGGAGAAGTCCTTCGCCTGGGGCAGCCACGTGATCGAGTTCTTCGCCGTGGGCACCTCGGTGATCCGCGAGGAGGGGGCCCCGACGCCCGCGGTTCCGGGAGTGGTGATCCCGATCCAGGGCTGACTCAGCGGGCCTTCCGGCGGCGCCGTAGCAGCAGGTAAACGAGCCCGACGACGGGTGGCAGCACCAGGGCCCCAGCCGGGGCGGGCATGCGTCCGAGGGCGGTGTCGGGAAGCGCAGAGGCCGGTGCCAGGGGACAAGCGCTGGCACCGACGATGGCCGCCTGGGCTCCCGGAAGAGCGACCGCCGCCGAGCTCGTCCCGTTAACCTCGCCGTATGTGTCGCGCAGGGCGCCGACGGGTACCGCGGCCGAGTCGCCGCGCGCCAGCGTGGCCGCGGTGCGGTATCGCCCGTCGGCGCCCAGCGTGGCGGGAACCGAGAGGCAACTGCCCCCGTGGTTGATGGCCACGCTGGCGGCCGCGACCTGGCTGTGGTCAGCCCAGGGCCGGAAGCTGCAGCTGAAGCACCAGCGCTGACCCGTCACCACCTTGTGTTGGTCGACGATGACGTTGCGCTGAACTCGCGGGAAGAGATGGTCGCCGGTCTCCGGCTTGGTGGGATAAGGCGAGGTCAGGTACGTGTCGGGGTAGGCGATGGGGCCGACGTTGTAGGTCACGAAATGGTTTCCCTGGGGCCGCTGCTGGTACTCGTCGGTGTTGTACTGGCGGGTCACCGTCGGTCCCACGGTGAACGAAACTCGTCCGTCGGCGTCGACGCGGATTTCGGGGATGGTGATCCCGTTCCACGGTTTGACCTGGAAATCGGCGGACACCACTTGATATGGCGTCGTCTGGGCAGGGGTGCCGGTACGGTGGGCGCCCCTGACCAGGAAGCGGTAGGTCCCCGCGGGGGTCTGGTGGCCGAAGCTTGCGGTTGAGATGTCCGAATTGAATGCCTCGAAGTCGGCGGTCCATTTCCAGGTGAAGCTGCCGGTCCGGTACGTGGCGGTCTCGGCGAGGATGTCCGCGGGGTAGTGCACAAAGGTCTGGACGTCCCCGAAGGAGTCGCCCTGGGTGACCCAATGTCCGGGCGAGACCTCGCGCTCCACGGTCACGTTGGGGGTGTCGACATAGTTGTCGCCACCCACCCAGGTGAAGCTGGCGCGGTCGAAACGGGTGATGTCCTGGGGTTGGGCGTCGGCCGCCGGGGTCCCGGCGTCGGCGGGCACGGAGGCCTCGTAGAGCGGCAGGTAGGTGGCGGCGTTCTGGCCGATCAGCTCGGCGCGTGCCTTCTGGTTGATGTCGTCCACCATGTAGGTGCAGTCCAGCGCGCTGTACGCCACCTTCATAGTCCAGTAGTCGGTGGCGCTGGCTGCGTGGGTGCAGTCACCCGGGTCGGTACCCTCCTTGAGGATCCCGGCCATCGCCACCAACCGGGTTGCCAGCCAGTCGCTGGAATGGGCACCGAGGCCGGTCAGTGCCTTGCGGTAGTGATCGCCGCGCTGGTACTCGCGATAGGTGGCGATGTACCCCCAGTAATCGTTGACGTGGCTGGTGGGGATGACCAGTGAGTAGCCGATGCTGGCCGGGAGCTCATTGTGGGTGTAGTTGCCGAGGATCTGGGCCGGGTCGGCAGGCTCGGACTCGGCGGTCGCGGCGTGGTTGATGCTGTCCCAGCCAGCGGCGTCGTTGACCACTTGGGCGTGCTCCTGCCGGTATTGGTAGTCGCTGATCACCAGGGTGCTGTTGGGCCCGACCGGGTGACTGGGGTCCTGGTCGTAGTTGGAGACGGCGTTGGGGTTGGGGCAGGTCCAGTTGTTGGCATCCCGACGGGTGCAGAACTGGGTCCAGTCGAAACCCAACCACTGGTTGCCCTGAACCGTGTCGGCGCGGCTCTCGATGTTGCGTGACTGGTCCGCCCACTGCTCGCAGGGACAGGCGGTGATCACCACCGCGCCGAGGCGGATCACCTGCATGTGTACCTGGATGGTCTCCTCCAGGCCCGTGTAACTGGGAGCACCGATGTTCGCCGGCACCACGCAGGCCTGCGGTTGTTGGCTGCAGAGCTGCTCGATCTGGCTGTAGGTCACGCCGGGGTCCAGCGGCGTCCCCTTGAAGGTGCCGAAGAGGTCGGAGCCGCTGACCGGCGAGCCCGCCTGGTGGAAGAGGCTGTCAGCAGGGGTGCAATCCGGCAGGCCGGCCAGAGGGATTCCAGGGTTGCCGGTGAAGGCCGATGGGGTCCGGCAGTTGGAAACCGACGGGTAGGGGTGGGAATAGGGCGGGGCGAAGCGCCGGTCGATCTCCGAGACGGTGAAGTTCAGCGGCTGGTAGGGAACGAAGGTGCCGGCCACATAGGCTCCCCGGGCCGCCGGCTGCACCTGGTCGGGGACGATCGGGGTGTTGGTGCCCACGGCGTTCATCCCCCGGATCACCGCGTTGGCGATCTGGCGGGCGCCGCGCTCCTGCTGGGCGTAGTCCTTGTGGCTGAACTCCGCCCGAACCGCCGGTGCATGGCTCTCGGCGTTGCTGTCCTCCTCGGTGGTGCCAGGATTGTTCTGGGAGAAGATCGCGGTGGCCCCGGTCTCGGTCTCGACGAAGCGTGCCACCTTCCCTGGCCACTCGTCGGTGAGGATGTTGTTGCCCTCCGTGAACTCGGGGTGCTGGCCGAGGATGTACCAGGCGGCGTAGGGCCGGGGGTGGGCGCGGTCGCTGATGTCGTCGAAGCGCATCACTCGCACCGTGAGGTCGTTGTCGCGCTTGGGGTAGCCAGCGGGCGTGCCGTCGAACCCCACCTGGGGGCCGAAGGAGTGACGCTGGGTGTAGTCGTACGGCACCACCGCGGCGCCCATGCGCACTGGTCGCAGGGCATCGTTAGCCTGCACCACCGCCGCCGCCATCCGCTCCGCAACGTACTCGAAGAAGCGGATGTCGAAGACATCCTGGAAGGTCCACACGCCCCAGCCGGTGGAGGAGTAGAAGGGCGAGGAGTGGTCGTGGGAGATATACACCGTGAGGTTGGTGTCGTCGATCCCGGTGGGGTTGCCGGCGAGCAGGTGCGCGGCGATCGCAGTGTCGCGGTCGCGCAGGATGCCGGCCACGCGACGGTTGACCAGGTCCTGGGCGATGTAGAAGTTGTTGGCCACGATCGCGTGGCGCTTGCCGTCCACCCCCTCGATGACCAGCGCCTTGAAGTTGGTTCGCGTCTCGATGCCATATGACGGCGCGCGGTGGATGGAGAGCATGTTGGGGTCTTTAGTGTGGTCTCCGACGGCGATGTCAGTGTTGTCCTCGACGGCCGTGGCGTACTGTCCCGCACTGGCCCCCACCTTCCACGTGCCGTCCACGGATGCCACACCTGCCCGCACGGTCTGGGCCGGCGAACCCGGCACCGGAACTGTGGATTGAGCCAGCGGCACCGCGTCCCCGCTGGGCGGCTGGGTGGCAGAGGCCGGGAGCGGCGCAAATGGCGTAGTCGGGACCACGTTCAGGGCGTTGGGGCCGTCGTCGTAGCCCGGCTGGGTTGCGGCGTGGGCGGGAACGGCGATGACGGCGACCAGCAGCGCCAGCGCGCTGGTCAATCTGCGCATTCCTCCGCGGCCCTCTGCCCAACGGCCCACGCGGGGATTATCGCCCCAAGGCGCCACTAGAATTTGGGAATGCCCCGCCCACGATGGCGCACGCCCCTGACCGACCAGCTGTTCGAGGCGATGTTGCAGTTGCGGTCGGTGGAGGAGTGCGAGCACTTCTTCGAGGATCTGTGCACGGTGAAGGAGGTCGATGATTTCTCCCACCGCCTGGAGATCGCCCGTCTGCTGCGCTCCGGCGCCAAGTACGACGAGGTGGTTGCCGCGATGCGCGAGAAGATCGGCAGCGACCACGTGCCCAGCACCGCGACGATCAGCCGCATCAATCGATTTCTACGGTACGGCGCCGATGGCTACCGCCTGATCCTGGATCGCCTGGAACAGCGCGCCGGTGCCTGACTCCGGCACGCCGCGCGTCGAACGCCTGGTGTCCGGCGACCTGGGCGAGGTGCGTCCGCTGTTGATCGACCTGCTCGCCGAGGACCAGCGGCACTACGGCGACGACGGCGGCCAACGTGCCGGGATAGAGGGCCTTGTGGGTCAGGTCCGGGGCGCGTTCTCGGGGGAGAACGTGGTCCTCGGGGTGCGCGAGGATTCCCGCCTGGTGGCGTTTTGCTGGTGTGTCTTCTTCGACCCGGGCACGGGTTACGAGGCTGAGGTCGCTGAGGTCTACGTCCGCCCGGAGAACCGAGGCCGGGGCCTCGCGAGCGCCTTGGTGGCCGCGGCCGTCGATCTTTTCCGGGAACGAGGTGTGACGTTTGCCGCGGTGTGGACCCACCCGGCCAACGCCGAGGCGGTGCGCCTCTACGAGTCGGCCGGCTTCGCGCCTACCGACCAGGTCGTACTCACCTGGCTGCCCGACGGCCGGTGAGGATCCTGCGCATCCTGGGTGTGGTGCTGGTGGCAGCGGTGGTCGCGGCGACGGTGAGCACGCTCGTGGTGTTGAACCACCAGCAAGCCGGCCCCGAGAGCCCGGGCGGGCTGAACCCCTCGGCCACCAACGGCGGGGCGCTTGCCGCCGTCCATCAGGCCGAGCCCTCTGTTGTTCGTGTCGAACGCGGGCCGGCATCCACGGCGGCCACCGGGCCAGCCCCCACGGGGTCACCTTCCGCCCCTGCCCCGGTCAACCCCGGCGGCACGGGCGTGGTCATCGATTCCCGCGGGTACATCCTGACCGCCGAGGCCGTGGTGGCGGGCGCGAGCACGATCTCGGCCGCGATACCCGGGGGACGGACCGTGCCCGCGGCGGTCGTCGGGTCGGACCCTCAGGACGCGCTCACGCTTCTGAAGGTGGACAGTCCGGGCCTCCGCCCCATCAGCACCAGCGGCGCGCCGCAACTGGGCAACGGCTCGGCGGTGGTCGTGCTGGCGGCGCCGCCCTACAGCCAGGTCGCGATCGGGGCAGTCGCCAGTGTCCACGCCAGCGTATCCATCGCCGATCCCTCGGACCCTACGCGTCGCCGGCCGGTCAACGACCTGCTGGCACTCGATGTCGCCCCGCGTGAGGGGCAGTTGGGGGCGCCGGTACTCGACGCCGCGGGCCGGCTGGCGGCGATCGTGGTGGCCGGCGGCACCCAGGTCTACGCGGTGGACATGACCCAGGCCCAGCCACTGGTCCAGCAGATGGTGGACTCCGGGCGACTCAGCTACCCGTCCCTGGGATTCGAGTACCAACAGCTCTCGGTGTCGGAGGCAGCAGACCGAGGTGTCCCGGGAGGGGTTGTGGTGGTCTCGGTCGAGGCGGCGGCGGCAGCCGCCGGGCTGGCGGTCGGCGACGTGGTGGTGAGCGCCAACGGCACGACCCTCGACCCCGCCCACTCACTGACACGGCTGTTGCGCGGAATGGCCGTCCGCCAGGGTGTCGACCTCGCGGTCAACAGCGCCGGCGGCCAGCGCAAGGTGACCCTCGAGGTCCGCCTGGTGAGTCCGTGAAGGCTGCCGCGACGCCCCGCCAGGAGGTGGAACGGTGGGCCCGCGAACGGCTTAGCCCATATCTCCAGGAGGCGGGCGCCAGCGACCTCGAGATCAACGTGGAACGCCCGCGGCAGCCCGAGCACGGCGACTTCGCGGTCAATGCGGCGATGCAGCTGGCGGCCCGGGTGAAGCGTCCGCCGCTGGAATTGGCACAGGAGATGGCTGCCGCCCTTGAGCCGTCGGGGCCCGTCGGCTCGGTGGGTGTCGCACCCCCCGGCTTTATCAATCTACGGCTGGACCACGCCTGGTTGGTGAGGCGCCTCGAGGGGGTCATTGAGGCCGGTAATGAATGGGGTCGGTCGGATATTGGGAATGGCAAGCGAGTCCAGGTGGAGTTTGTCAGCGCCAACCCCACGGGGCCGCTGCTGTTCAGCCATGGCAGGGGAGCGGTGGTCGGCGACACTGTCGCCCGCCTGCTGGAGTTCGCCGGCTACGACGTCGAGCGCGAGTTCTACGTCAACGACGCCGGCCGCCAGGTGCTGGTCTTCGCCGACTCGCTGATCGCCGCCCGCCGGGGTGATCCGCCGATCGTCGATGGCTACGCCGGCGCATACATTGATGGGCTCGCGAAGGAGATTCCCGACGGGCTGATGGAGGGCCCTGACGAAGAGGTGCGGCGTGCGGTGATGGACTTTGCGGTCCAGCACTACCTGGCCGAGTTCAGGATCCAGCTGGAACAGCTGGGCATCCGCTACGACGGCTGGTTCAGCGAACGCCAGCTCTACGGCGCGTGGGAGAAGGAGACCCTGGGGGAGATCGCCGCGGCCGCTGAGATCGTCGAGCGCGAGGGCGCCACCTGGTTGCGATTTGCGGACGGCAAGGAGGATGTCCTCTACAAGGCCAACGGCGAGGGCACCTACCTGCTGGGGGACCTCCTGTACCACCGGGACAAGCTGGTGCGCCGGGGTTTCGATATCGCGATCGACGTGTGGGGTTCGGACCACCAGAACCAGGTCCGGCGCCTCAAGCAGGCGGTCGAATTCTTCGGCGTCTCTTCCGACCGCCTGGTGGTGATCCTGATCCAGCTGGTGCGCATGAAGGCCGCTGGCGAGTTCGTAAAGATCAGCAAGCGCGCCGGCAACCTGATCCTGCTCTCCGACCTGGTGGACGAGGTGGGCGCCGATGCGGTGCGCTACCACTACCTGCTGCGCGGGGCGGACGCGCCGATGGACTTCGACCTCGACCTGGCGCGAGAGCAATCCAACGAGAACCCGGTCTTCTATGCGCAGTACGCGCACGCCCGGATGTGCGGCGTTGCCGCGATCGCGGCCGAGGTGAGCGTCAAGGCGTCGAACGACCACCTGGTGCTGCTCACCGCCCCGGCGGAGATCGCCGTGGTCCGCGAGCTGATGGCCTTCCCCGACCTCGTTGCGGAGGCCACACGGCGGATGGAGCCGCACCGCCTGCCCTACTACGCGCACGGCCTGGCGGAGAGGATTCACTCGTGGTACCACTCGGGCAACCAGGACCCGGGCCTGCGCATCCTGGTCGACAACGTCGAGATCGCCGGCGCCAGGCTCTACCTGGCCGAAGCCGCGCGCCTGACCATGGCCAACGCCCTCGGCCTCATGGGGGTCGCCGCCCCCACCCGCATGTAATAAGGAGTATCGAAAATGGAGATCAGCTTCGTGGGACATTCGTGTTTTCGGCTTCGCGGCCGTGATGCCAGCGTGGTCATCGACCCGTATGGCAAGGGTATCGGGCTGACCACGCTGGTCCCCAGCCGCTTCTCGGCCGATGTCCTGGCCATCACCCACGACCACCCCGGGCACAACAACCGCGGCATGGTCGGTGGCGACCCCAAGGTCATCGACGCCCCCGGGGAGTACGAGGTCAAGGGGGTGAGCATCCAGGGGGTGTCCGCCTTTCACGACGATGAGGGCGGGGCGCGGCTGGGCAGGGTGACGATGTACTCGATAACCATCGATGAAGTCGTGGTTGCCCACCTCGGCGACCTGGGCCACGGTCTCTCCGAGGCCCAGCAGGATCACCTCGGTCCCATCGATGTTCTCCTGCTTCCCGTTGGGGGAGGCAATACCCTCTCTGCCACGGCGGCCGCGGCGGTCGCCAACCAACTCGAGGCCAAGGTGGTCATCCCCATGCACTACCAGCTCCCCGGCCTCAAGGTCGAGCTCGATGACCCCAAGCATTTTGCCGCCGAGATGGGAATCGAGACCGTGGAGTTCCAGCCCAAACTGAGCCTCAGCAGTAAGCCGAGCAGCGACGAGATGAAGGTGGTCTTCCTGGAGGCTCGCGCCGCCAGCGCCTGACACCGGCGCCCACTGCGCTGGGGGGCGCGAATTGCGCGTCCCGGGCACCGTTCCCAGCCGGCGCCATGCTTGATAGAATCGGAAAAACCCCGGAGGTTGTGCGTTGCCTAAGTTCGTTTTTGTGACCGGAGGGGTCGTATCGTCCCTCGGCAAGGGGATTACCGCCGCCTCGATCGGGACCGTACTCAAGGCTCGCGGCCTTAAGGTCTCGCTCCAGAAGCTCGACCCCTACATCAACGTTGACCCGGGGACCATGCGCCCCCAGGAGCATGGCGAGGTCTTCGTCACCGACGATGGAGCCGAGACCGACCTGGACCTGGGTCACTACGAGCGCTTCACGGACGCCACCCTGTCGAAGGCGTCCAACGTGACAACCGGGAAGATCTACAGCGAGGTGATCGCCAAGGAGCGCCGCGGCGACTACCTGGGTGCCACGGTGCAGGTCATCCCGCACATCACCAACGAGATCAAGGAGCGCATCACCAGGGTCGCATGGGAGTCAAACGCCGACGTCGTCATCGTCGAGGTTGGCGGCACGGTTGGCGATATCGAGTCGCTGCCGTTCCTGGAGTCGATCCGCCAGCTGCGCAACGATGTCGGGCGGCACAACGTGTTCTACGTGCATGTGACCCTGGTCCCGTACATCGCCGTCAGCGAGGAGTTCAAGACCAAGCCGACACAGCACTCGGTGGCCCAATTACGAAGTATCGGTATTCAGCCGGACGCCATTGTTCTGCGCTCCGAGCAGCCGTTCTCCGAGTCGCTGCGCGAGAAGATCGCGGGGTTCTGTGACGTCGAGAGGCGGGCGGTGATCGCCCTGCCGGATGCCGATTCGATCTACAAGGTCCCGCTCGAGCTCGAGCAGCAGGGTCTGCCCGATGTCATCTGCGAAGAGCTGGGGATCGAAGCAGGGCCGGCCGATCTTGAAGCCTGGCGCGAACTCTGTCGCCGGATCGACCAGCCGCAGGGCACGCTCACGGTGGGGCTCGTAGGCAAGTACATCACGATGCCCGACGCGTACATGAGCGTGACCGAGTCGCTGCGCCATGCGGCGATCTTCCACAACGTCAAGGTCGACGTGAAATGGATCAGCTCTGAGACCCTTGAGCACGGCGACCTGGGGGAGCTCGAGGACGTCGACGCGGTCCTGGTTCCGGGGGGGTTTGGGCACCGTGGGATGGAGGGGAAGATCAACGCCGCGCGGTACGCGCGCCTAAACCAGGTGCCCTACCTCGGCCTCTGCCTCGGCCTTCAGGCGGCGGTGATCGAATTTGCCCGCGACAAGCTGCACGCGCCCGACGCCAACTCGACCGAGATGAATTTCGCGACATCGTGCCCGGTGATCGATCTGCTGCCTGAGCAACGCGACGTTTCGGACAAGGGCGGGACGATGCGACTCGGGCTCTACCCGTGCACCCTCGCACCGCGCAGCCGTGCTCAGAAGGCGTACGGCGAGAAGATCGTCTACGAGCGGCACCGCCACCGCTACGAGTTCAATAACACCTACCGGCAGCCCCTCGAGGACGCCGGCATGGTGTTTTCCGGCGAATACCAGGCCAAGAAACTGGTCGAGATCATCGAGTTGAAGGATCACCCTTTCTTCGTCGCCTCCCAGTTCCACCCCGAGCTGCGCTCGCGGCCCAACCGCCCGCACCCGCTGTTCAGGGAATTCATTCGCGCCGCATGCGCCCGGAAGGGATTCCAGCGCGTCGCGGTTTCCGAGGCCGGGGAGGCGCAGGCCGCCGCCACCTGATGCCCAAGAGAGGGCCCAAGACCGGGAAAGTGCGTGCGCACCCCGTCCGTGGTTAGCTAATCGCGATGTCAATGCTGCAGGACACGTTGGTGTCCCAGAAGAACCTGGGGATGGAGCTGGTCCGGGTGACCGAGGCGGCCGCGCTGGCCTGTGGCCGGCAGATGGGCCGCGGCGACAGCGATGCCATCCGCAGCTCGGCTGCGCAGGCCATGGGCCAGGCGTTGGGCTCGGTCAACATGGACGCGGAGATCCGGGTCGTGGTGGGCGAGGCGCCGGATGGTGGAGGCCTGGTGCTGGGTCGGCGCTGCGGCCAGGGCCTGGGCCCGCGGGTGGACCTCGCTGCCGGCCCGCTGGATGGGGTTAGCCTGGTGGCGCGTGGGCTGACCGGCGCCATGGCGGTGATCGCGGCCACCGATCGTGACTCGATGCACCTACCGCCGGCGGGAATCCTCCTCGAGAAGATCGCGGTCGGGGCGATGGCGCGCGGCGCGGTGGATATCAACGAAAGTGTTGAGAACAACCTCAACCGCATCGCCTTCGCCAAGCAGATGCGGGTGTCAGACCTGACCATGGTGATCCTCGACCGGCCCCGAAACCAGGTCCTCCTGGAAGAGGCGAGACGGGCGGGGGCGCGGGTCAGCACGATCAGCGACGGGGAGGTCGCGGCGGCTGTCCGGGTGGCCCTTGAAGACTCGGGCGTCGACGTTGTCATGGGCATCGGTGGCACAGAGGACGCGACCATAGCCGCGTGTGCGCTGAAATGCCTCGGTGGTGAACTGGTGGCCCGCCCCTGGGTGCGTAACGAGGAGGAGGAGCAGCAGATGCGGGCGGCGGGGGTCAATCCCATGCAGGTTTTCAACACCGAGGACCTCGCCGGGGGGGACGAGGTGATCTTTGCCGCCACAGGGGTGACCGATGGCCTGCTTCTGCGCGGGGTCCGTTACCACGACCGCTGGGCGGAGAGTGACTCGCTGGTCATCCGCTCGCAATCCGGGACGCTACGGAGGATCAGCACCCAGCACCACCTTGCCACGGCGCGCATCGAAGGCTCCCTCCAGGTAAGGTAGCGCGCCCCACGGGTGGGCGCGGGTGACGACCCGGCCATTGACATCGGCAGCGCGCGGAAGCAGTCTTCGCCTGTGGACTGGTGGGAATTGAGCCGCTGGAGTGCCTGGGCGCTGAAGACCTTTCCACGCGACCCGGCGAGGCGCAACGCTGCTCTCGACGCGGCGCTCCAGGCGCGGGCTGCCGGGTACAGCCGCCGCGACGCCCGGGCACGCGCCAGGCGTGCGTTGCCGGGAGACGGGCCGGGGTTCCGGGGGGTGGCAACAGACCTCGACCCGGCACCACGGAGCGCGCCGCAGGAGATCTACAGCCCGCCGCCCGCCCCTCCGCTGGAGACCTGAATAGACTCCAAAGTGACGCGACAGGTAGGGCCCTCGGCGGGGCCTGACGCCACGGGGGCGTTGCACCTGGCTTGACGGCCGGGTGGCAGGCGAGCGCAGATTCCGAGGGGCCGTGAAATTCCGCCGCTTTAAGCGGCAGTTGCGCGGGTCGGCCCCGTCCGCCGCCGGGGGTTGCGCCAGGGGCGTCAGGGCCCCGGCTATGGCGTCTTCGCTGTCGCCTTGTCTCGGAGGCTGACAACCTAAGCCGGGATTCACCGAATCCGAGCTTGCATCTCGGGCGCTGGACGCCCGATACGGGCGTCGCCGGCTTCGCCCGCTGCGCGGGGCTGCGCGCCTCCCTCACGCACCTATAGGTGCGCTCGGTCCGGTGCTCACCCGGCTCCTTC
>JBPCPW010000022.1:0-5884 GCA_050998755.1 Candidatus Dormibacteria bacterium | reverse complement strand
CTCGCGCATCGTCAACGAGGTGCCGGGGGTCAACCGCGTGGTCTACGACATCTCCAGCAAACCCCCGTCGACAATCGAGTGGGAGTAGAGCCGGAGCCGAGCTTCTGGGACAAGCCCTGGCAGCTGGCGCTGCTATTACTCCTGGCGCTGGTGGTAGCGACGCCGCTCATTTTCACTGCACTGAGCGCGACTGGGTACCATTGCCAGTTCGTTGCGGCATGCTTGACAGGCGATCCCAAGTTGGACCAGAACCGGCCCTGCATCCAGCCGAACCAGCCGCCTCCCGTACGGCCGTGCTGACGCCGAGCTAAGGCGGCGCGGCAGGCATTGGCATACAGTCGAGCGATGAAGAGTGTTCGGCTGGGTGTCGCTCTCGAGAGCCGTCTTCGGCGCGCGGCCCAAGCCGCGCAGCTGCCGGAGTGCGAGATCATCCGGCAGGGCGTCACTCGCCGCGTCGACGAGATCGTGAGCGTCACGGTCTGGGACCAGATCAAGGACCTGATCATCCAGGACGACGGTGGCCCGCCGCATCCAGCTTTGCCGACCGACCAGGACATGGCCGAGGAGATGTCCCGCGACGAGCTGATGCACCGCCGGGTGATCAACCCACGCTCCTGACGGATACCGGGCTGCTCCTCCTGATGGATCACTTCGGCGTCTACCGGCTCGGCCGCCACCGCACCATCAAGGTGGTCCCGTGAGGGTTCTGATCCTCGGCTCGGGGGCGCGGGAACACGCGCTGTTCTGGAAATGTCTGCAGTCGCCGCAGGTCGAGATGGTCTACGCGGCACCTGGCAACGGTGGCACCCAGGCGTTGAACGCGAGCGTCGAGGTCACGCCTACGGACCCCTCGGCGGTCCTTCGCGCAGTCAACGAACTGGGGATCGACCTCACCGTGATAGGCCCGGATGATGCTGTAGCCGCAGGCGTGGCCGACCGCCTGGAGGCCGAGCGCAAGGTGGTCTTCGGCCCCACCGCGGCCGCCGGGCGGATCGAGAGCAGCAAGGCGTTCGCCAAGGAGATCATGGCCGCGGCCGGCGTGCCCACGGCGAGGTTCGAGCTCTTCAGCAACCCCGAGAAGGCCCGCGTCCACGCCCGCGAGATGGGCACCGGGCTGGTCGTCAAGGCCGACGGCCTGGCGCTGGGCAAGGGGGTCCTGGTCTGCGATACGGTCGAGGAGACCGTGGCGGCGATCGACAAGATCATGGTGCAGCGGGCCTTTGGGGAGGCGGGCGCCAGCGTCATCCTGGAGGAGCGCATGACGGGCCGCGAGGTGAGCCTGATGTGTTTCTGCGATGGGGAGGTGGCCAAACCAATGGTCCCGGCCCGCGACTACAAGCGTGTGGGGGAGGGTGACACTGGCCTCAACACCGGCGGTATGGGGGTGTACAGCCCGCCCCAGGACTGCGGCCCACAGTTGGTCTCGGACATCGTCCGCACCTGTGCCCAGCCGGTGCTCGACGAGCTCAAGCGCCGCGGCACCCCGTACCGCGGCTGCCTCTATGTCCAGGTCATGCTGACACCCGACGGACCGCGGGTGGTCGAGTACAACGCTCGTTTCGGCGACCCCGAGGCCCAGGTGGTGATGCCCCGGCTGAAGACCGACATCGTCGACCTGTTCATGGCCTGCACCCGCGGCGGCATGGGGTCCTGGGAGCCGGAGTGGACCGGCGAGGCCACCGTTGGGGTGGTGATCGCGTCGGGTGGCTACCCCGGGCACTACGAGAAGTTCAAGCGCATCAGCGGGTTGCCCGCGCTGGACCCGGGGGTGATCCCGTTCCATGCCGGCACCGCCTACCAGCGCGGCGAGTTCTTCACCACCGGCGGCCGGGTGATGACCATCGTTGCTAGCGGACCCGACCGTGCCGAGGCCCGGCGCAGGGTCTATGCGAACGTCGACCGGATATCCTTCGATGGCTCTTTTTACAGGCGTGATATCGCCGAGGTTGCCTTGGGCGCAGCCGGGTCGGCAAGGGAGAAGTGAAGTGATCGAAGTCGGCATCGTGGTGGGCAGCAAGTCGGATCTCCCGGTCATCCAGAAATGCGCCGACACCCTGGCGGATATGGGCATCGAATCGGAGATCAAGGTCCTCTCGGCGCACCGTACCCCCGAGCTCACGGCGGAGTGGGCCAGGGGACTCCGCGATCGCGGGATCAAGGTCGTTGTGGCCGGTGCCGGCATGGCCGCGGCGCTCCCCGGGACGATCGCTGCCCACACCACGCTGCCGGTGATCGGGGTGCCCCTGGCATCCGGGCACCTGAACGGTGTGGACTCCCTGCTGGCGATCGTCCAGATGCCCCCGGGCATCCCGGTGGCGACGGTGGCCATCGGCGAGGCTGGGGCCAAGAATGCCGCTTACCTGGCCACGCAGATCATCGGACTGTCCCGGCCTGAGGCGGGCCAGAAGTACCAGGCCCTGCGCGATGGGTTTGTCGCCGCTGCCAGGGAGCAGGCCTAGGGGCGCCGCCCTTCTGAATCGGGGAGGGGAATGATGACAACCCCGAGTTGCCTGGCGACAGCTGCCAGGTCGGGATCGCTGGTCGCCAGCGAGTCCGCAGCATCCTGGGCCGTCGCGACCGCCACGCAATCTGCGAGCGACACCTGGCAGGTTTTCCGGTTGTAGAACGATGCCCGGACATGACCGCCCAGCACCGCCAGCCGGCGATCGGTAGCCAGCGCCACTAATCCCCCCAACTCCAGCAGATCCAGCCGGTCCTGCACCCCTGAGGCGTCCCAGCCGGACACCCGCACAAGCTGGTCAATGACCTCGGCGAGGTTTATCGCGGCCACCCGCGCGGGTCGCTCCAAGTCCCGCAGCAAGCCCTCCACCTCGCCGCGGGCGGGCTCGTCGCGCAGGGCGGCGATGAGTGCGTAGGCGTCCAGAACGGCTACTGCTTTGGTCTCCGGCTAGACCCGTCCTCGGCGCGGGCCGCCTTCCGCAGCTGCTCGGAAGAGGGCCCCCTACCAGCCAGTGACCCCAGCGCCTCCCCGATCGGGTCATCGGATAGTGGGCGCAGCAAGACGCGGTCTCCCTGGTCATCGACGATCACGCGTCGCGATCCCCAGCGGCGCCGTACCGCGGCGGGCAGCGAGATCTGGCCACTCGACGTGATTTTCAGCGTGGTGATTTTGAGCGTGGTTGTGCCTTTCAAGGCGGTCTTCAAGCTCTCCATGTACATACCAACTTCATCATGTACTCCAGTAAATACATTGTAGCTTGGGTGCACAACAGTAAGAGGTCCGCCCTCGGCCGCACCGCACATCACGTCGGCGAGCGGCGACAATAGGCGGGTGGACGTCTACCGCACCCCCGATGAGCGCTTCGCCAACCTTCCCGGTTACGACTTCAAGCCCCACTACTTCGAGATGTACGGGATGGTGGACCACGGCAACAGCCTGCGCATGCACTACCTCGAGGAGGGACCGGCAGAGGGCGACCCGGTGCTCCTGCTGCATGGCGAGCCGACCTGGTCATTCCTCTATCGCAAGATGATCCAGCCGCTGGCCGATGCCGGATATCGGGTGATCGCGCCCGACTACTTCGGCTTTGGTCGCTCCGACAAGCCACAGAGCCTGGAGTGGTACACGTACGACCGCCACGTCGAATCCATCAAGCGCCTGGTCGACGAGCTGGACCTGGAGAACATCACCGTGGTGGTGCAGGACTGGGGGGGACCAATCGGGCTGCGCGTGGCCACCGAGATGGACGACCTGTTCTCGCGGCTGGTGATCCTGAATACCGGGATCCTCAGCGGCGAATCGAAGATGCCTCAGGCATGGTGGGACTTCCACGACTTCGTCGACAAGGTCAAGCCGGACGTCCCTGTGGGCATGCTGGTCAAGGGCGCCTGTCTGACCGAGCCCGCGCCGGAGGTCCTCGCCGGTTACGAGGCGCCGTTCCCGGTGCCGGAATCCAAGTGGGGGGTATCGGCCTTCCCGCTGATCGTGCCGACCTCCACGGAAGCGCCGGGCGCCGCGGAGGCCATCGCGACCGCCGACCGATTGAAGAAATGGAGCAAGCCCGCCCTGGTGGCTTTCAGCGACTCGGACCCGATCTTCCAGCTTCAGACCGGTGAGCGCTTCGTCGAGCGCATCCCCGGCGCTGGGCCGATGATCACCATCCCTCAGGCGTCGCATTTCCTCCAGGAGGACCAGGGCGAGTTGATAGCGACCCACATCGTGGAGTTCCTGCAGGCCTGACCCGTACTTAGAATGTCCCCGTGCCGCGGACGCGAATAACCGAAACGGTTTTCCGCGACGCCAACCAGTCCCTGATTCAGTCGCGCATGCGAACCGAGGACATGGTGGCTGTCGCGCCCGACCTCGACAGGGTCGGCTACCACGCCCTGGAGGTCTGGGGTGGTGCCACCTTCGAGGCCTGCCTGCGCTACCTCAACGAAGACCCCTGGCAGCGCCTGCGGGAGCTCAAGCGGGTGGTGCGGGACACACCGCTGCAGATGCTGCTTCGCGGCCAGAACCTGGTGGGCTACAAGTCCTACCCGGACGACGTGGTGCGGCTCTTTGTGGAACGGGCGGCGGTTGCCGGTGTCGACATCTTCCGCATCTACGACGGCCTCAATGACCTGCGCAACATGGTGGTTCCGATCAAGGCCGCCAAGGTCGCGGGCCGCCACGTACAGGGGGCCATCTGCTACACCACCAGCCCGGTGCACACCGTCCGCTCGTTCTCCGCGCTGGCCCGCGAACTGGTGCACCTGGGCTGTGACTCCATCTGCATCAAGGACATGGCCGGGCTGATCACTCCAACCGAAGCGGCCAAGCTGGTGGCCGCCGTTCGCAAGGCCGCCGACCTGCCGGTGGCGTTTCACACCCACTGCACCTCCGGCATGGGCCCCATGGCGGCGATGGCCGCAGTCGAAGCCGGCGCGGATTCGATCGACACCTCGATCTCGCCCTTTGCCTGGGGTGCCTCGCAACCGCCGACCGAGTCGATGGTCGCGGCGCTGGCGGGTACGCGGCGGGAGACCGGGCTCGACGCCCAGTTGCTCAGCCAGATCAAGGTCAAGTTCGAGGACCTGCTGATCAAGTACACGCCCTACCTGGAAGCCAGTGCCCAGATGACCGACACGCGGGTGGCGACGTACCAGATCCCGGCCTGGATGTTCCAGCGCATCGAGGCAGAGCTGCGACAGAAGGGTGCGGAGAAGAAGTTGCCGGACGTGCTCGAGGAGATCAGCCGGGTCCGCGAGGAGATGGGCTACCCACCGCTGGTCACTCCCGCGTCCCAGGTGGTCGCGGCCCAGGCGGTGGCCAACGTGCTCTCGGGGGAGCGCTATGACGAGGTCCTGCCGGAGACCCACGACTACTTCGCCGGCCTCTTCGGCGAGCCGCCCGGGAAGGTGAATCCGACGCTGCGCCGCCGCATCATGCGCGATGAGCAGGCGATCACGGTCCGCCCCGCCGATCTCCTCGACCCACTGGTGGAGAAGGCTCGCAAAGACCTGACCACTGCAGGGATACGCAAGTTCAGCGATGAGGACCTCCTCAGTTTCATCCTCTTCCCGGTCGCCGCTCTGCGCTACCTGCGCGGCGAGGGCGGCGAGGAGAAGATCCAGAAACGCAGGGAGGCCCGCCAGCAGACGGCGGCGGGCGATGGCTCGGGCGCGGCCTACACCGTCGAGGTGGATGGCGAGCGCTTTGAGGTCAAGGTGCTGCCGACCGGTGCCGTCGCCGTTGCCGGCGCGGCCGCGCCACCCGGAGGCATTTCACCCGCACCCACAGCCGGCGCACCGGCGGGTACACCCGCTGCGGGGGCCCTGTCGGCGCAGATGCAGGGCCTGCTCCTGAAAGTCACCGTCGCTGTTGGCGACGTAGTCCAGATTCGCCAGACAGTCACCGTCCTGGATGCCACTAAAATGCAAA
>JBPCPW010000017.1:0-24986 GCA_050998755.1 Candidatus Dormibacteria bacterium | reverse complement strand
CAGCCGGGGCCCTGACGCCTCTGGCGCAACCCCCGGCGGCGGACGGGGCCGACCCGCGCAACTGCCGCTTGCAGCGGCGGAATTTCACGGCCCCTCGGAATCTGCGCTCGCCTGCGATCGTCAGTGCCCCTGGGGAGGCCCTCGCGTGCTCGATACGCCGCACCGGGGGATTGCGCCAGGGACGCCGCCCCGGCACCGGCAGGGTTCTCACTGTCTCCGTATCCCGAATCCCTGCGGGGATCAGGGGGACGCGGCCGCTAGGTCTCAAAGGGGGGCGGGTGGCGCCGCGGGGGCGTTGCGCCTGGTTGCGTGCGAAGCGATCCAGCCGCGCTGGCGCGGCTGACACCTCGCAGGGA
The DNA here is from genome assembly GCA_050998755.1 of Candidatus Dormibacteria bacterium. Lineage (GTDB taxonomy): Bacteria > Chloroflexota > Dormibacteria > DASZGP01 > DASZGP01 > JAXDLW01. The sequence continues at coordinate 24,630 of JBPCPW010000017.1, read as the reverse complement.
TCGCTGAGGTCGAGGCCGGGAACGTGAACGAACTAAACGTCAGAGAGCGCAGCCACCCGGCCGTCAAGCCAGGTGCAACGCACCCGTGGCGTCAGGCCCCGCCTGGGGCCCTACCTGTCGCGTCATCTTGGACTCTATTCAGCCTAGGGCACCACCAGGTTGAGGGCCCTCGGCACCACTCTGAAGGTCGCCGGCAGCGTGCCGCACATCTCCCCGTCGACATCGATCAGGACCCGCTCGGCAGAGGTGACCGTCAACTCCGCCGTCCGCCAGGTTGTCACCTTGGGGTTCTGCATGTGCTTGGCCGAGTAGATGTCGTTGATCGAGCGCAGGGCCTCGAACCGCGCGATGTCACCGAACACCACGACGTCGAAGAGGCCGTCGTCGGGGACCGCGACCGGGGCGACGTGCATGCTGCCACCGAAGTACTGGCCGTTGGCGACGACAACGTTCTGCGCCGCCCCTTCAAAGCGCCCCTCCGCGCTCTCCACCACCACCGCGGGCGGCCGGTAGGTGAGCAGGGTCATCATGGCGGCGTACTGGAAGCTCACCCGGCCCCCAAGCAACTTGCTGGTGCGGTTGACTCGCTCCACCACGACGCCGCCGATCCCGGCGTCGGCGATGTTGACGAAGTGGCGCACCAGGGGCGCGCCGTCCAGGCCTTTCATCTCTATCCTGCCGGCATCGATTTGACGGATGTGGCGTTCCCTGATGGCCAGGATGGCGGCCTCGAAGTCGTCGGGGATGCCAACGGTACGGCGGAAGTCGCCCCCCGTCCCCATGGGCAGCACACCAAGCGCGGCTGAGGGGGCATCGGCGCCGACGAAGAACCCGTTCGCCACCTCGTTGATGGTCCCATCCCCACCCACCGCGACGATTGTCTCGGCACCCTCGAGGATGGCTCGGGCGGCCAGCTCCGTGGCGTCACCGGGTGCGTGCGTCATCAGCGCCTCGTGCTCCACGCCCAGCCCTCGAATCCGGCCCGAGAGCTCGTCCCACTGCTTGCCGGTGGTGGCGTTCCCGGACGCCGGGTTGACGATGAAGACGGTCTTCATGATCGCCGCACTATGCGGTCAGCGGGCCAGCTGGGAGCGGGCGTGGTCCACGTCGATCCCAATCTGGGCGATCAGCGCATCCACCGACTCGAACTTCTGCTCGTCGCGGATCCGCGCCACCAACCGGGCCCGCACATCCTGGTGATAGATGTCGCCCTCGAAGTCGAGGATGAAAGCCTCCACCGTCAGCCGGTTCTCGCCAAAGGTCGGACGGTATCCGATGTTCATCGCCCCCTGGTAGGCCCGGCCGTCGATGTCCACCCAGGTCGCGTAGACCCCGGTATGGGGCACCAGTTTGTTGGGGGTGATGGAAAAGTTGGCGGTCGGATAACCGATCCTGCTGCCCGTGCCGGTGCCGTGCTCCACGAACGAGCTGATCGAATAGTCCCGGCCCAACAGCCTGGCAGCGGTGGCCACGTCGCCCTCCAACAGCAGGGTGCGGATGTACGAACTGCTGACCACGTGGTCATCGAGGGAGAAGGGCTCAATCGTCTCGACCTCAAAGCCACGTTCCCGGCCGCACTCCTGCAGGAAAGCCCGGTTGCCCTGGCGGTCGTGCCCGAGCGCGAAATCGTGGCCGATCACCAACCCGCGCAAGGGGACCCGGTCCACCAGGCGATCCATGAAATCCGTCGCGCTGAGCAGCGAGAGCTGACGATCAAATGGCAGCACGACGAGGTGGTCCACGCCCATCTCGCCCAACAGGTCGGCCTTCTCATCGACGGTGGTCAGGGTCATCGGGCAGCTGTCCGGCGCCAGCACACATCGGGGGTGGGGGTCAAAGGTCACCAGCGCCGTTGAACTGGAATCGCGGCGGGCGCCCATAAGCACCCGGTCGAGCAGCTGCCGGTGTCCCTGGTGCAGGCCGTCGTAACTGCCGATGGTGATCCAGGCCGGGTCCAGGCGCTGCGCCGGGAGACCGAAATGGACCTTCACCCCACCTCCACCAGGCGGCGGGGACGGAAGCGGCCGGCAAAGACCTCCCCGATCGCCAGCAGGCGGTCGCCGTCGCCTCGGGCGAACGCGGGGCCGGCCTCGGCCACCGGCGCTTCCACCTCCATGCCGTGGGCCAGACGCCCCTCGTCCTCGGGGCGAACCTCAATTGAAATCATCGAGCCCAACGCCAGCTGCGACGGCAAAAGCCGCGTCTCCAGCGCTGGCCCCATGGCCTCGGCGTCCTCCAGTCCGATCGCCTCCTCCACGCGCAGCGGCCCGACACTGGTCCGCCGCAGGCTGCCCAGGTACCCCCCGCAGCCCAGTGCCCGGCCAAGATCGCGGGCCAGCGCGCGAACATAGAACCCGGGACCGCAGGTGATCTCAACAGTGGCCATCCGGAACCCGCCCTCGCCGGTGCGACAACCGGCCAGCCGGGCGCTGAAGAGATGGACCGAACGCGCCAGCGGAGCCGGCTGATCCCCGCGGCGAGCCCGCTTGTAGCTCCGTTCGCCGTCGATCTTGACGGCAGAATAGGCCGGCGGCGCCTGCTGGATGTGGCCCACGAACGTCGCCAGGGCGGCCGCGATCTGCGGTTCGTTGGGCTGGTGGTCGAAGGGCACGGCGGTCAACTCGCCCTCACCGTCGTCGGTGCTCGAGGTCGCCCCCAGCACCACCTCCCCGCAATACGATTTGCCCTGGGCGGAGAGAAACTCCGCCAGCACGGTGGCGCGGCCGAAGAAGATCGGCAGCACCCCGGTGGCGGCCGGGTCGAGGGTGCCACCGTGACCCACGCGCCTCTCGCCGCTGCTGCGCCGCAGACGCCCCACGGCGGCCGCCGAGGTCAGCCCGGCCGGCTTGTCCAGGTTGAGAAGACCGATCAGGCTGACGCGGTCGTCTCGAGCATGTGCCGGGCTTCGGCCAGGACCAGGTCCATGGCCTGCTTGAGCGGCATCTCGAGCTCCGCCCCCGCAGCCTTGTGGTGTCCTCCGCCGCCGAAGACCGCGGCCAGGTTGTTGGCGTTGGCCGCTCCGCGACTGCGGATCGAGAGCTTGGTCAGTGACGGCCCGATCTCCTTGAAGAGGATCGCCAGCTCCAGGTCCTCGACACTGTTGAGCTGGTCGATCAGGCCCTCGGTCTCGTCCATTCGGGCATTGGCCTTGCGGAGCAGGTCCTGGGGGACGGCGGCGTAGACCATGCGATCGTCGCAGTCGAAGCCCATGGTGCCCAGCACCAGGGCCATCAGCCGCATGGTGGTCAGCTTCTGCGACTTGTAGATCCGGGCAGCGAGGTCTGACGGGTTCGCGCCGCGCCGCACCAACTCGGCAGCAATCTCCAGCACCCGGAAGGTGGTGTTGTCGTGGCGGAACCCGCCGGTGTCAGTGAGGACGCCGGCATAGAGGTTGGTGGCGATGCTTGGAGTCACCGGGATCTCCAGGGTGTGCAGCAGGTCAAATGTCACTTCCGCGGTGGAGGAGGCGTCTGGCACAACCAGGTTCAGGGTGCCGAAACGCGTATTGCTGACGTGGTGGTCGATGTTGACCACCGGTGTTCCCGGCGGCAGCGTTCCCAGAGTGTCTGACAACCGTTCCAGGTTGCTCGCGTCCATGACCAGCACCAGGTCCGGCGGCTCCGCGCCCTCCTCACGGTTGACGGTCTCAAAGCCGGGAAGAAAGCGATACAGCTGGGGCACCGGTGGCGGCACCCGGGTGGCGACCTCCTTGCCCATGCCACGGACCACCTCCGCGATGGCCAGCGCCGACCCCAGGGTGTCGCCGTCCGCGTCCTTGTGCGAGATCACCACCACACGGCTGCTGCGCTCGATCAGCCTGTATATCTCATCGGCCTCAGCCTTCATGCAACCCTCCCCCATTCTCCGCACCAGCGTCCTTGAGCGTCTCGATCAGTGACCCGATGTGCACCGCGTACTCCGTGTTGCGATCGTCGATGAAGCGAAGTTCCGGCACCCGGCGCAGGTTGTTGCGGAGGCGCTGGGCGAGCTCGTGGCGGACGTGGCCGCGGGCGCGCTGGAGGGCCTCCATCATGTCCTTGTGCTCGGCGTCGCCGCCCAGTGTGCTGACGCGGATCTTGGCGTTCTGCAGGTCGGGGGACATGTCGATCTCGACGATGCTGGCCTGCGCCAGGCGGGGGTCCGAAAGGGCACGCAGGATCACACTGAGTTCCTCGTGCAACTGGGCCGCGACCTTGTCCGCTCTGTGTGGCAACTGGTTCCCTCAGCCCCCGGGGGAAGGTTAGGGGTTCTCCTGCTCCAGGACGAACGACTCGATGACGTCGCCTTCCTGGAAGCCCTGGAAATCCTCGAGCTCGATGCCGCACTCGTAACCCTGGGCGACCTCCTTGACGTCGTCCTTGAACCGCCGCAGGCTGGAGATCCTGGTCTCGCCGATCTGCTCCTTGCCGCGGAAGATCTTGCCAATGGAGTTGCGCGTGATCTTGCCCTCGAGCACCTGTGATCCTGCGATGAAGCCGATCTTGGGGACCTTGATCGGGACCCTGATCTCCGCCTTGCCCTCGAAGACCTGGCGGAAGGTGGGCTCGTACATCCCCTTGATGGCGCGCTCGATGTCCTCAGTAAGGTGGTACACGACGTCGTACTTGCGGATCTCCACCTTGAGCCGTTCGGCCGCCTCGACCGCGCGCTCATCGACCTTGACAGCGAAGGCAATGACCATCGCCTCGCTGGCGCTGGCCAGGTTGACGTCGGACTCGCCGACATTGCCCACGCCCTCAAAGACCACGCGGATCCGGACCTTGTCGTCCTGGATGCGGGTGATGGAGGACTTCAGCGCCTCGGTCGATCCGTGGCTGTCCGCCTTGAGTACCAGGTTCAGGTCCTTGACGTCGGCCTGCTGCATCTGCGCGTAGAGGTCCTCGAGGCGCTGCTTCGGCGCGGCCGCCACCGCGGCGCGGCGATCGGCCACCATCCGCGAATCGGCCATCGCGCGAGCCGCGCGCTCGGAGTCCATGACCTGGAAGACGTCGCCGGCGTTGGGCACGTCGGGGAGGCCGGTGACCACTGCGGGCTGGCCCGGGCCGGCAGTCTCGAGGCGCTTGCCGTCCTCGTCGAGGAGGGCGCGGACCTTGCCGAAAATATTGCCGATCAGGAAGATGTCTCCGACCTTCAGGGTGCCGGTCTGCACCAGCACGGTGGCCACGGCGCCGCGTCCGCGCTCGAGGTGGGCATCGATGATTGTTCCCGCCGCCGGCTTGTCGGCATTGGCGTGAAGATCGGCGATCTCGGTGACCAGCAGGATCATCTCGAGCAGCTCGTCGAGACCCTTCTTCTCCTTGGCGGACACGGGCACCAGGGGGGTGTCGCCGCCGTACTCCTCGATCAGCACACCCTTGTCGGTCAGTTCCTGCTTGACCTTGTCGGGGTTGGCGTTGTCCTTGTCGATCTTGTTCAGAGCCACGATCATCGGCACGCCGGCGGCCTTGATGTGCTGGATGGCCTCCTGGGTCTGCGGCATCACCCCGTCGTCGGCCGCCACCACCAGGATGGCCACGTCGGTGATCGAGGCGCCGCGGGCGCGCATCGCGGTGAAGGCCTCGTGGCCCGGGGTGTCGATAAAAGTGATCGGCCGGCCGTTCTTCTCGACCTGGTAGGCGCCCACCCGCTGGGTGATCCCACCGGCCTCGCCCGCGGCCACCTTGGCCTGGCGGATGGCGTCGAGGATCGAGGTCTTGCCGTGGTCGACGTGCCCCATCACGGTGACCACAGGCGGCCTCCGGGTCAACTTCGCGGCGTCCTCGCCCTCGATGCTGAACAGCACCGACTTGGGCTGGACCGCGGAGTGGCCGTTGCCGTCGGCGCTATCGGATACGGCGGCGGCATCGCCCTGGGTGGCCGTGACGCCGAAGTTGTCGGCGACGATCGCAGCCGTCTCGAAGTCCAGCTGCTGGTTGATATTGCTGATGATCCCGTTCTTCATCAGGTCGCGGATGATGTCGACCTCTTTCAGCTTGAGCAGGTCGGCGAGTTCGCGCACCGTGAGGGTGGGCGGCAGGATGACGTCGTGCGGCCGGCCGGGGGCGGTCCGGGTGGCGACACCGCCGCGCTCGAACTGCTTCCTGACCAGGTCCTCGACGTCGGAGGGCAGCTGGGCGCCAGGATGGGTGAAGGACTGGTTCTGCTCGCGCAGCCACACCAGGACCGCCCTGGGGTCCTGGTTGAGCTCGCGGGCCAGCTGGCCCACCCGGATGCCGCGGTTGCCGCCACGCTTTGGTCTAGCGATGAGAGAACACCTCCATCAGGAGCTACTGGCCGCTGGTGACGGCCGGGAAGAAAGGAGATTTTGCCATGCGGCCTCGTCCAGGCTCAGCCTGAGCGCCCGTTCGACGGCCCTACGGCGCTGGGCCTGGGTCCAGCACGCCGGATCCTGGCACAGATACGCCCCCCGTCCGTTGAGCTTACCCGTTGGGTCCACCTCGACGGTGCCTGCGGGCGTGCCCACCAGCCGAACCAGCTGCCGCTTGGGTCGCTCGGTGCGGCAGGCGACGCAGGTGCGCGTCGGAACATGACCGCGAGAGGGAGGCATCCTGGCGTTATTCCCCTGCGGCGGCTGATTCAACCGTCACCGGCGCCCGCTCCTCGACCTCCTCTACCCCCTTGATGTCGATGCGCCAGCCAGTCAGCCGGGCGGCGAGGCGCGCGTTCTGGCCATCCTTGCCGATCGCCAGCGACAGCTGCGAAGCGGGTACCAGCACGGTCGCGGTCCGGGTCTCGACGTCGACCTTGACGGAGTTGACCTTGGCGGGGCTGAGGGCATTGGCGACCAGTGAAGGAGGGTCCTCGGACCACGGCAGCACGTCCACCCGCTCGCCGCCGAGCTCTTCGACGACGGCCCGAATCCGTGATCCCTTGGGACCGACACAGGCACCGACGGGATCCAGCCCCTCCTCGTCCGATACCACCGCGAGCTTGGTGCGCAGTCCCGCCTCCCTGGCCAGCGCTTTGATGACCACTGCGCCACTCATGATCTCGGGCACCTCGAATTCGAGCAGCCGCTTGACCAGGCTTCGATTGGTGCGGGAGACGACGTGGTTGGGGCCGCGACGTCCCACACGGGGCTCCAGCAGGAGCACCTTCAACCGCTGACCGGCCCGGTAGGTCTCGTGGGGAATCTGCTCCTCTGGAGGTAGGAGCGCTTCCGTACCCCTCATGCCGTCCCCGCTCTGCTCCGTCTTGACGAAGACCAGGTCGCCGTCGGTCCGGTCGACGATCGCTGAGGCCAGTTCTCCCTGGTGCTGCATCGCCTCCCGCATCACCTGCTCTCGCTCGGCGTCGCGGAGGCGGCCCAGGATCACCTTGCGGGCGGTGGTCGCCGCGGCGTCGCGGAAGGCGTTCGCCGGGATCGGCTCGTACCCCCGGCTGGGATGGTGAATGCCGGCCTTCAGCTCACCCGAATCGGTGTCGATGCGCACCTCGACCTCGCCCTCGGGCTCGTGCCGCTGCCGGTAGGCCTCGGCCAGCGCCTCCTCGATGACCTGCAGGAGGGCGTCCTTGGAGAAGCCCTTCTCCTGCTGTAGTTGGTCCAGGGCACCGAGCAGTTCTCCGAATCCGAGGCTCTCGCTCATGTCTGTCTGCGCTTTATTTTGTCCCCACCGCCAAATGCGATGGCCAGGCGGCCCTGGATGAGCTGTTCCAGCGGCACCCGGGTCTCCTCATCGTTGTTCCCGGCAACGGTGACCGCGCCATCGTCAACGCCACTGAGAATGCCCTCGACGACAGACTCCGTGCCGGCGTCGGAGCCCCCCTGGCGGAAGCGCAGGTTGACCCTCTCACCGACGAAGCGCCGGTAATCGTCGAGGTTGCGGAGGCGCCGCTCCGCCCCCGGGGAGGAGACCTCGAGGTCGACGTCTGCGATCCAAGCGCCGCCTTCGATCGCCGCGCCGGCCTCGTCCAGGGCGGGCCGAAGAGCGCGCGAAATCCGCATACAGGTTTCGATATCGACCCCCTGGGGGGATTCGATGAAGACCTTCAGCACCTGGTGGGGCCCGGCTCCCACCAGCCTCATCTCCCAGAGCTCACAGGCGCTGGCCTCAACGGCGGACTCGACCAGGGTGCGGAGCTCCTCCAACCCTGGCGTTAGCGCCGCGCGAGCTCCCAGTTGCGCCAGGCCACCAGCAGCGGGCTGGCATTGAAGATGGATGAGTAGGTCCCGCTGATGATCCCCACCAACAGGGCCAGCGCGAAGCCCTTGATGCCCGTCGGCGCCAGCAGCAGCAGGGCCAACAACACGAAGATGACGGTCATCGAGGTGTTCACCGAGCGGGCCAGCGACTGCACGATCGATAGGTTGACGATGGCCTCGAAGTTCTGGCGCAGACGCTGGCTGCCACCGGTTCGAAGGTTTTCCCTGATCCGGTCGAAGATGACGATCGTGTCGTGCACCGAGAAGCCGACCACGGTCAGCGCCGCGGTGACAAAGAGGATGTCGATCTCCCCGATGGCCAGGTTGAACACCCGCCCGAGGATGGAGAAAACGCCGGTCAAAACAAACACGTCGTGGAGCAGCGCGATGATCGCGCTGACCGCGAATTTCCACCGCCCGATGCCCGGCACCGAGAAGCGCACCGCCAGGTAGACAACGATGAACATCGACGAGATCAGGATCAGCACCGCCGCGGTCAGCACCAGCTGGGAGGCGACCTGCGGCCCCACAGAGTCAAAGGTCTCGACCGCGTTGCCGCCATTGGGCGCCGGGCCGAACCTCTTGTTGATGGCGTCGCGGACCTGCGCACTCTCCGAGGACTGACCGGCAGCTGCTGCGATTCCCAGCGGCTTGGTGGTCACGATTGCCCGGCCGTTGGTGGCATCCTGCACCACCGCGTCCAGCTTCAGACGGTCGGCCTCCGCCTGGATGTCGGCGAGGGTGGTGCCCTGCTTGTAATGAATCGTGATGCGGTCCCCGCCGGTGAAGGCGATGCCCAGGCGAAAGCCCAGCGTGGCCATGGAGATGATGCCCGGCACGATGATCAGCAGCGAGAGAAGGAAGAAGTAGTTGCGCTTACCGAGGATGTCCTTCACTACTGCATCCGCTCCACGGCGAAGAGCAGGGGCGTGCGGACACTCTTGATGCGGATCGCCGCGGCCAGGATCATCTGGGTGACAAAGACGGCGGAGAAGAAGCTGATGATGACGCCGATGCCCAGGGTCAGGGCAAACCCCTTGGCCACCGTGAAGCTGGGCAGGAATGGCAGCAGCCGGTCGTGCAGGAACAGCACCAGGCAGGTGATCAGGGTGGAGATGTTGGAGTCGCGGATGGCCGGGAACGCACGCCTCTCCGCCGCCTCCGCCGCGGCCGCCAGGGAGCGGCCGGCACGCAACTCCTCTCGCAATCGCTCGAAGATCAGGACGTTGGCGTCGACCGCCATACCGATCGACAGCACGAACCCGGCGATTCCAGCCAGCGTCACGGTCACCGGCAGGAGCTTGTAGACGGCCAGCGTGACCACGGCGTAAAAGGCCAGCGCCAGGCTGGCGACCAACCCCGGAAGCCGGTAGTACGCCACCATGAAGATGACCACCACCGCGAGGCCCAGGGCACCGGCGAGGAAGCTGCGGCGGACGGAGTCGAAGCCAAGCGTGGCGCCGACGGAGTTCGATTCGACGATCGAGATCTTGCCCGGGAGACGCCCGGCGTTGAGGGTGGCGGCGAGGTCGGCGCGGTAGCCGGCGTCGCTGGCGATGTTGCCGCCGCTGATCTGCACCTGGCCGTTGGTCAGCGGCGAGGTCACGTTGGCGTTGTTGATCATCTGGTTGTCGAGGAATATCGCCAGCATGTTCAACGGCGGGGTCTGGGACGGCATCGCCGTTGTGACATTGGAGAGCAGGGTGGTGCCCTGGTCGTTGAGCGTGAACTCGACGATCGGGGCGTTGCTGTTGGAATCGGTGGTGTTGCTGGCGGAGGTCACCATGCTGCCGTCCACCTGGGTGAACTTGGGCAGGTAGCCGAGCGGTATGCACTCGATCTTGGTGGTGCTGGCCGCGCACTTGCCACCCTCGGGGACCGGGACGTAGGCCGGGTCGACCACCGGCGCCCCGGTCTGGTCCTTGGGAATCACCAGCTTGCCGTCCGGTCCGGGTTTGGCGACCTGCCAGGTCTGGAAGGTGAGCTTGGCGGTTCGCCCGATCACCTGCTCAGCGCGGGTGATGTCGACGCCGGGGAGCTGGACCACGACGCGGCGGTCGCCCTGGGGCGCCACCGAGGCCTCGTTGACACCGATGCCGTTGACGCGCTTGTTCATGACCTGGACGGTGGAGTCCTGGGCCACCGCGAGGGTGGTGCCCGTCGGAAGCGAACGGGGGTCGATCTCCAGCACGATCTCCGTGCCGCCCTGGAGGTCGAGGCCCTTGTGTATGTACACGTCCTTGCCCAGGAGGTTGGGATACTGGTTGGCGGCCAGCCGGCCGCTGAAGGCGATGTGGTTGGCCGCGCGCCAGATGTAGGAATAACCGTCGATGAAGATCGCGAACAGCGCAATCAGCGCAGCCGCGATGACCACCCACCTGTTAACTCGCACTCAACTCTCCCTGACGACTCCGTAAGCGGTGCGGATTATATCGGTCGATCCTCCCGTCCCCCTGGGCTCGGCAGGGCCGCCAGGCGGCGGACGGTGAACTCCGCGAAGCTGCCCTCCAGCACCGCCCGGCGCGCCCCGCGCGTCAGCTCGAGGCTGTGGTGAAGGTTGTGCATGGTGAGCAGGCGGTAGCCCAAGAGCTCCCCGCGCCGCAACAGGTGACGGATCTCTGCCCGCGTGTGGCGGGCACAGGCCGGGCAGCCACATCCCGGCTCCAGCGGGCCAAACTGATCCGCGAAGCGGCTGCTCACCAGGTTGATCCGTCCGGCTCCGACCAGCGCCGCACCGGTGCGGGCCAGGCGAGTGGGCCATACGCAGTCGAAGAGGTCCACCCCCGCCGCGATCGCGGCCAGCATCTCGCGTTCCGTGCCCACCCCCATGAGGTACCTGGGGCGATCTGAGGGCAGTAGGTTGGTGCACTCCTCGAGGCAGTCGCTTGAGGCCGCCGATGGTTCGCCAAGGCTGAGGCCGCCGATGGCGTACCCGGGAAGGTCGAGTTCACGCAGTGCCAAGGAGCTTTCCTTCCGCAGGAAAAGATCGAATCCGCCCTGGACGATGCCCCAGAGTTCTGTGGGCCCCCGAGACCAGGCCGCCCGGCAGCGCTCGGCCCACCGGTGTGTGCGCCAGGTCGCCTCGGCGGTCGCCTCCGGGCTGGCGGGGAAGCCGACCGGCTGATCAAGGGCCATCATCACGTCGGGCGCCAGGGCCTCCTGGACCCTCACAGCGTCCTCGGGGGTGAGGCGCGCGCCACCGTCGAACACCACCCCCTCCTCCTCCACCCTCGCGCGTCCGACCCGGGCCAGGCTGACCACCTGGTACCCGCCGCTGTCGGTGAGAAAGTTGCCCGTCCAGCCGGTCCAGCGATGGAGGCCACCCGCGCGCGCCACGGCCTGGTGACCGGGCGCTCGCCAGAGGTGGTAGGTGTTGGCCAGGACCATCCCGGGCTGCAGCGCCGACAGGTCGCGCATGTCGATCGCCTTGACCGTGCCGCGGGTGCCGACGGGCATGAACGCCGGGGTCTCGATGGTGCCGTGCGGCAGGTGCAGGAGGCCGGCGCGCGGCGCCAACGCGCCGCCGCGCAGCAGCTCGAAGGTCATGTCGAGGATCCAGCGCCCGCGGGCTCCAGCAACATCGCATCGCCGAAGCTGAAGAAGCGGTAGCGCTCCCGCACCGCCTCGGCATAGGCGCTGAGGATCCGCTCGCGGCCGCTGAAGGCCGAGATCATGACCAACAAGGTGCTCTTGGGCAGGTGGAAGTTGGTCAGCAGCATGTTGACCTCGGCAAAGACGTGGCCGGGGCGTATGAAGATGTCGGTCCGGCCCCAGTCCGGTTGGGGCTCGCCCACGGCGCGCCGGGCGGCGGCGGCCTCCAGGGCGCGGGCCACGGTGGTGCCCACAGCGACCACTCGTCCGCCGCGCGTCCGGCAGGCATCGATCTCGGCGCGGGCGTGTGGCGGTATCCGATACGCCTCCGAGTGCATTCGGTGTCGATCGAGGTCCTCCTCGCGGATCGGCTGGAACGTGTCGAGGCCGACGGTGAGGGTGACCTCGGTGCGGCGCACGCCGGCGTCTGCGAGGGTGGCCAGCAGGGCTTCGGTGAAGTGCAGCCCCGCGGTGGGCGCAGCAGCGGAGCCGGGCTCCTTGGCGAACACGGTCTGGTAGCGCTCCGGATCGGCGAGGGCCTGGTGGATATACGGCGGGAGGGGCATCTCGCCCATCTCCGGCAGCAGTTGGTCGAGGCGGCCCTCGGGCGCGAAGCGCAGGCGTCGGCGACCGTCGAGCTCCTGGCCCACAACGTCCGCCCAGAGCCCGAAGCGAAGCTGCAGGCGGACGCCCACCGCCGCCCGCTTGGCCGGCCGCACCAGGCACTCCCAGGTGTCCCGACCAAGGAGGCGTTCGAGGAGCAGGATCTCGGCGTCCCGTCCGTGGTGCTGGAACCGGATCCGGGCGGGGATAACCCGAGTGTCGTTGATAACCAGCAGGTCTCCGTCGCGCAACAACCCGGGGAGGTCGGAGAAGTGAAGGTGGCGCGCGGGCCCCTCGGCGGGCAGGTGCATCAGCCGGGAGTCCCCGCGCTGCGCGGGCGGGTGCTGCGCGATCAACTCAATTGGCAATACGTATTCGTAGTCGGTCAGGGCGCCCCCCGACGGGCCCTCCGCGCTCATACCGCGCTCTTGCCGCGGCAATACCGCACTCTTGCCCCGCTCAGGAGAAGAGGTCGGCCTGGTCGTTCCGCGGCGGGGGCGTCAGCCCCAGGTGGCGATATGCCAGCGGGGTTGCGACGCGGCCGCGCGGGGTCCGCGCCAAGTAGCCCAGCTGCATCAGGAACGGCTCGAACACGTCCTCGACGGTTTCGCGCTCCTCAGAGATCGACACCGCGATGGTGTCGATTCCCACGGGGCCGCCGTTGTACTTCTCGATCACCGTCCGCAGGATGCGGCGGTCGAGCTCGTCGAGCCCGGCCTGGTCAACCCCGAGGAGCTTCATGGTCGCGTTGACGGCGGCCGCGTCGACGTCGCCGTCGCCCTTGACCTGGGCCCAGTCGCGCGTCCGGCGCAGCAGCCGGTTGGCGATCCGGGGAGTCCCGCGCGAGCGCAGGGCCAGCAGCGCCGCGGCCTCCTCCGCGATCTTGATGTCCAGGATCTGCGCCGATCTGTGGATGATCGCGCCGATGTCCTCGGGCTCGTAGAACTCGAGGCGGAAGACGGCGCCAAAACGATCGCGAAGGGGCGAGGACAGCATCCCCTGTCGGGTGGTCGCCCCGATCACCGTGAAGCGAGGAAGGTTGAGCCGCAGGGACTGCGCCCCGGCCCCCTTGCCGCTGACCCAGTCGAACTTGAAGTCCTCCATGGCCGGGTACAGGGCCTCCTCGACGGGGCGGCCCAGACGATGAATCTCGTCGATGAAGAACACCCCCCCGGTGTCCAGGTTCATCAGGATCGAGGCCAGCGCCCCCTGGTGCTCGATGGCCGGCCCCGAGCTGGTGCGAAGGTCCGCGCCCATCTCGTTGGACAGGATGTTGGCCAGCGTGGTCTTGCCCAGCCCCGGCGGACCGCAGAGCAGGATGTGCTCCAGCGGTTCACCCCGTCGCTTGGCACCGCCCAGGATGAGGTCGAGGTTGTCCTTGAGCGCCTGCTGGCCGATGAACTCGTCCAGGCGCGCGGGCCGCAGCGACCGCTCGAACTCGTCCTCCTGCCCGTGGGACTGGGGTTCGAGGAGGCGTGACTCGTCGAGGTTCATGTCGCGGTCACCGCCGGGGGCGAGTTCGATGGGCATTCAGGAACTCCTGCTGCAAGCACTGCTGCGTGGCGAACACCGGTTCGCCCGCATCCATCGTAGCGGCCGGGTCAGGCGAACGCCATCAGCGCTGACGGTCCAGGGCCTTGAGCGCCTGAGAAACGGCAGCCTCCAGGGGGGCGTCGTCGGGCAGCCCCAGGCCCGACACCACGCTGCGGACGTCGGCCTCGCGGTAGCCCAGCGAGGTCAGGGCCCGAACGGCGCCCTCGGCCACGCCGCCGCCGCCGCCGCCGCGCGGGTTAACGAGGGGCTCGGAGAGGTATTCCTCCTTGAGCTTGTCGCGCAGCTCGAGGATCACTCGGGCGGCGGTCTTGGGCCCGATTCCCGGCACCGTCGCCAGCAGGGCGCGGTCCTCCTGGAACACCGCCTTCTTCAGGGTCCTGGTCTCAGACTGGGAGATCATCCCAATCGCCACCTTGGGGCCGATGCCTCGTACCGACATCAGCAGCTCAAAAAACTCCAGGTCCTCCATCGACTCGAAGCCATAGAGCGCCAGTTGGTCCTCGCGGACGTAGGTGTGAGTGAACAGCTTGACGTCTGATCCCACGCCGCCCAGCGAAGCCAGCAAACGGCCAGGCGCAGTGACCAGGTAGCCCACACCACCCACCTCGACCACCAGGCTGTCAGGGCCGAGGTGCCCGATCCGCCCGCTCAGGGTGGCGATCACGATATCCTGCGGCCCGGTGAGAGTCGCTCGCTCTGGAGGTGGCAGAGGGCGATGGCCACCGCGTCGAAGGCATCATCGGGAAGCTTCTCCGGGACATCGACGAGGGCCCGGACCATGCGCGTCATCTGCGCCTTGGAGGCCTTCCCATAGCCGGTCAGAGACACCTTGACCTGCATCGGGGTGTACTCCCAGACCGGCACTCCCGACTGCTCCATCGCCAGCAGGATAACGCCACGCGCCTCGGCCACCTGCATCGCGGTGGTGGTGTTGGAGGAGAAGAAGAGCTGCTCCACCGCGGCTGCCTCGGGGTGCAGCCTGTGCAGAAGCTCGACCAGGTCCCGGTGGATGCTGGCGAGGCGTTTGGGCCCCGGCGTCCCCGCCGCGGTGGTCACCACACCGACGGTCACCAGCGCCTTTTTGCTACCCACGCTGTCGATCAGCGCGACGCCGATGGTGGCCAGGCCGGGGTCGATGCCCAGGACAAGGCTCACGGGGGGATCAGACCGCCTGGCTCAGCCTTTCCAGCTGCTCCGAGTCGATGTCGAAGTTGGCGTACACCTGCTGGGCGTCGTCGGAGTCCTCGAGCGCCTCCATCAGCCGCATCAGCCTGTCCACCTCATGCTCATCCGTCACGGGGACGCTGGTATCCGGGACCATAGTCAACTCGGCTGACTCGATCCTGGCCTTGGCCGACTCCAACCCCACCCGGACCGTCTCGAAGTCCTCCGGTTCGGTCTCGACCTCCAGCTTGCCGTCGTTGACCTGGACATCGCTGGCGCCGAGCTCGATCACCTCCAGCGCCACCTCGTCGGCGTCGCGACCAACGGGGTCGGCGATGATCACGCCCTTGCGCTTGAATTGCCAGCCAACGGCGCCCTGCTCGGCGACACTGCCACCACCCCGGGTGAAGATGCTGCGGATGTCGCTCGCGGTCCGGTTGCGGTTGTCGGTCAGGCAGTCGACCATGATCGCCACCCCGCCGGGGCCGTAGCCCTCATAGCGCAGCTCCTCCAGCTGGGCGCCCCCACCTTCGCCGGTGCCGCGCTTGATGGCACGGTCGATGTTGTCCGCGGGCATGTTCACCTCGCGGGCCTTCTGCACCGCCAGCCGCAGGCGGAAGTTGCCGTTGATATCGCCGCCACCTTCCTTGGCGGCCATCGCCAGTTCTCGGGCAGCCTTGGTGAACAGCGCCCCCTTCTTGGCGTCGGTGGCCGCCTTCTTGTGCTTGATCGTCGACCATTTACTGTGTCCAGACATGTCGGAAGTCTATCCGGCGAGGGGCATCCGGAATACGCCGACAACCTTCACACCGGCGGCGCCGGCGGTCGGTTAACCTGAGCCTGTGAAGTGGCCCGTCGCAGCCCTGGCCTTCCTGGCACTGGCGATCGCCGGGTGCACCGGCAGCGCCCCGACGGTGAGCGTGTCCACATCCCCCAGCGCGAAGGCGGCTGACTCTCCCTCCCCCTCCGCCTCCGCGGCGCTGGTCGGGCCTTCGGACCAGCCCGCCCTGCCGCCCGGCCCCGCGGCCTGCCGCACCACAGACCTGGAGGTCGCCATCGCCGGTCAACAGGGAGCTGCCGGCCACATCGGCCTCGACTTCGAGGTCCGCAACAGGTCGTCAGCGACCTGCCGGCTCTTCGGCTACTTCGGTCTGAGCCTGCTCAACAGCGAGGGAAAGGTGGCAATCGCAGCGAGGCGCTCGACGCGGATATTCACAGCTTCCACTGGCCCGCCGGCGCCGGTTCTGCTACTGCCCGGAAGCGCGCCGCTCCCCGCCCGTCCAGCGACGGGACCCCCCGCCGTCGTCGCCGGCCACGCTCACTTCGCCGCGGACTACTCCGACGTCTGCGACAACACTCCCAGCGGCAGCGGCAATGCCTGGCAGCTGTACCCGCCCAACGAGACGGTTCCCACCAGCGTGCTCAACGATGGCGCCCAGGCGGTCACCATCTGCGCCTTGGAGGTCACGCCGACCCAGGCCACGCCGCCCCACCCTTAGGCGGCTCAGCCCTCGGTGAGGCGGGCGGTGCGTTTGCCGACCTGGAGCACGGCCCCGGGCACCGCGTCAAAGAGATAGTTCACGTCGGTGACCGGCCGGCCGTCGACTTTGACCTTGCCCTGGCTGATCAGGCGCCGGGCCTCGGGCAGGCTATCCGCGAGGCCTGTGTCCTCGAGTGCGGAGGCCACGGTCCTGCCACTGCTGACGCGCGAGACCGGGATCTCCTTGTTGGCTGAGGGTGCGTTCAACTCATTTCTCCACTAATAGGCGCCAGATGCGCCGCTTGCCGACCTGCCAGACATCGCCGGTCGCGGGTTCATAGGTTTCGTTGGGGTCTCCTTTCCTTTCGCCGTTGAGCTGGACGCCGCCCTGCTCGATCACCCGGCGCGCATCGGAGCGCGAGGATGACGCCAGGTGATGGACCACGTCGAGCACTGTGCCCGGCTTTGGATCCCCGGGGACGAGGGCCACCGTGGGCATCTCGGCCGGCTGCTCCCCTCTGGCGAAACGTCGGGCGAAGGCATCGACCGCCGCCTCGGCATCAGCGGCAGAGTGGAACCGCTCGACCACGGCGCGGCCCAGAGCGACCTTGGCGTCTCGCGGATTGGCGCCGGCGGCCATGGCTTCCTCGTGCTCCACAACCTGATCCTCGGGCAGCGCAGCGGCCAGTCGCATATAACGCGTGATCAGCGCGTCCGGCACCGACATCAGCTTGCCGAACATCTCCACCGGGGCCTCGGTCACACCGACGTAGTTGCCCAGCGACTTGCTCATCTTATTGATACCGTCGAGGCCCTCGAGCAGCGGCATGGTGAGGACATCCTGGGGCTCCTGGCCGTGCTCCCTCTGCAGGTCCCGTCCGAACATCAGGTTGAAAAGCTGGTCGGTGCCGCCAAGCTCGACGTCGCTGCGAACCGCCACCGAGTCGTAGCCCTGCATCAGGGGATACATCAGCTCGTGGAGACCCACGGGGCTGCCGCCATCGACGCGCTTGCGGAAGTCATCGCGGGTGATTATCTGGGCCAGGGTCACCTTGCCCGCCAGGCGCAGGACCTCGGCCAGGTCCATGTCTCCAAACCACTCGGACTGGTGGCGAACCTCCGTGCGGTCCCGGTCCAGGACCTTGAAGACCTGCTCGAGGTAGGTGGCGGCGTTGGCCTCGACCTCATCCGCCTCGAGGGGACGGCGGGTGGCCGACTGGCCGCTCGGGTCGCCGATGCGCGCTGTGAAATCGCCGATGATCAGCACGGCCTGGTGACCGAGACGCTGGAAGTCCGCGAGCTTGCCGAGCACCACCGTGTGGCCGAGGTGGATGTCCGGCGAGGACGGGTCGATGCCAAGCTTGACCCGGAGCGGTCGCCCGGATGCGACCGCCTGCTTCAGGTGAGGTTGGACCTCGATGTTCACCGCGCCGCGCGCGATGGCATCCCAATCAGCCATGGGGGAAATATATGTGGGGCGCTAACGCGGGGTTGGTAAGGTGAATTCGTGGCCTCCAGCCTGACCGCCGCGGCACGGTACGCCGAGCGCCGCCGCCGCATCGAGATCATCGTGCGCTCGCGCGCCCGCCGCCGGCGCGCGCAGCAGCGGGTGGCCGCCCTGATGCTGGCGATCATGGCGGTGGTCGGCTTCTCCGCCGGCGCCGAGGGCCTCGACCAGTTCGACTACTACTCGTCAGACCTGCCCGACCCCGGCACCCTGAACCCCCAGAACCTGGCCCAGGCGACCCAGATCCTCGATCGCAACGGCAAGCTGCTCTACCTCCAGCACGGCAACGAGATCCGGACCGTCATTCCCCTGGGCAAGGTCGCGCCGATCCTGCGCAAGGCCACCATCGACCTCGAGGATCGCAACTTCTATCAGCACCATGGGCTGGACTTCCAGCGGCTGCTCAGCGCGGCCTACGCGGACGTCACCCACACCGGGATCCAGCAGGGGGCGAGCACGATCACCCAGCAGCTGGTCAAACGCAAGTACCTGAGCGGCCAGCAGACCCTTGACCGCAAGATCAAAGAGGCGCTGCTGGCCAGCGACATCGAGGGCCGCTACTCCAAGGACACCATCCTTGAGGCCTACCTCAACGAGATCCCGTACGGTCATGAGGCCTTTGGCGTGGAGGCGGCCAGCGAGTTCTATTTCGGCAAGCATGCGTCGGAACTGAACCTTGACGAGGCCTCGCTGCTGGCTGGGATCCCCGCCGCTCCCAGTGCGTACGACCCGCTGACCACCAGCGGCCTGGCGCTGGCGAAAAAGAGGCAGCGGGTGGTCCTCAACGCGATGGCCAACAACGGCGACCTGACCGGCCAGGAGGTGCTCATGGCCGAGGCCCGGCCGGTGGTCCTGCATGTCACCAAGCCCGACACCGCCTACAACGCCCCGCACTTCGTCAACTACGTCATCAACTACCTGCGCCACCAGCCCTACGCCGGAAGCCTGGTCGACGGTGGTGGACTCAAGGTGTACACCTCTATTGACCTCGACCTACAACAGAAGGCCGAGGCCATCGTCAAAAACGAGGTCGGCCGATTTGCCGGGTCGGGGGTGAATAACGGCGCACTGGTGGCGATGAATCCCAACAGCGGCGAGATCATGGCCTACGTGGGCAGCGCGGACTTCAACAACGAGAGCATCGACGGGCAGTTCGACAACATCGACGGCGGCGGAGACCCGCGCTATATCGGCCGCCAGCCAGGCTCCTCGTTCAAGCCGTACGTGTATCTGACCGCGCTGGCCAACGGTTACACGCCGAGCACCCCGATCGAGGACCGGCAGGGGAACTACGGCGGTACCAACTTCCACGACTTCGACAGCCGCAGCGAAGGCATCATCACCGTGCGCCGGGCGCTGGTGGAATCGCGCAACATCCCACCGATCCTGCTGATGCAGAACCTTGGTTACCAACGCGTGTTTCAGACCGCCAAAATGCTCGGCATCACCACCAACCTCAAGCCCGAATTGGGCACCGCCATCGGCGCCAGCGAGGTGCGCATGCTGGACCACGCCGCCGGGTACGGGGTCTTCGCGACCCAGGGTATCTATCGCGCTCCGGCCCCGGTGCTCAAGGTCGAGGACGCCTCGGGCCACACCATCTTCAAGCTCAAGGACACCGGCCGCCGGGTGATCGCGCCCCAGCCGACGTACGTTCTCAACGACATCCTCCTGGGGTATGCGCACCAGTGGGGCATCAACCTCATCGGCCCGGCGGCGGGGAAGTCGGGAACCACCGACGACAGCGCCGACCTGTGGTACATGGGCTACACCCCCGACCTCGTCGTGGGCACGTGGATGGCGCACACCGGGCACCGCCCGGACGGGACGTCCATCGGGCGCTATCCCCTGCCCGGGCTATACGGTGTAACCACCTCTGTGTACATGTTCCAGGACTTCCTGCCGGTGTACTACAGGGGCCGCCAGATACCCGTTTTCCAGCGCCCCCCGGACGTGGTCGGCGGGGTGTCCGTCTGCAGGGCCCCCTTGGGACGCGACGGTGCGCCCATCCCGCAGAATCGCGCTCCGCTGGCCTCTAACTGCTCCGGCGGCGACCTCAGTATCTCGGGTCTCGAGCCGGCGGCGGCGCTGCGGGCACAACCCGGAAACTGAGTGGCAGATCGCGCGCCCGGCTGATCCCCACACGCTGTCCAATCACCACCTGTGCCCCCGGCACCGGGGGGGCGTCAAGGATCGTCAGGTCGCCGGTGACCAGGTCCCACCCGTTCATCGCCAGGGTCACCCCCAGCTGACGGCACACCAGACCCGGCCCGCGCAGGCGGGCTGACGGGCATTGCAGCGATCTGACTCCGCTACGGGCAGGCACCTCGGGGAGCAACGCCCGGATGAGCACCGCGGCGCCGATCCCCTCAGCCTCGGTCACCGCATTCAGGCAGTGGTGCATCCCGTATATGAAGTAGACGTACGCCATGCCCGGCGGCCCGAACATGATTGACGACCGCGGCGTAGGCCCGCGTGAGGAGTGACTGGCGGCGTCCGCATGCCCCAGGTAGGCTTCGGTTTCGACGATGCTCCCGCCCCACCAGGCTCCGTTGCGACGGATTGCCAGCATCTTGCCAAGGAGGTCGCGGGCCACCGTGGCGGTGGCCCGGGCGTAGAAGTCCCGACCAAGGACCTCGGACTCAATGGGCGCAGTCAGGAATAAGTCTTGGCGAAGTAGGTCCCCGGCTCGGGCGGCAGAACCGGGCGGAAGACGAAGAGCGTGATGTCCTGCAACCGCTTGAGCTGTTTGACCGCGATGGAGGCGCCGACCTGCTCCTGCGACGAGCCGATGATCTGAGCGTGACTGCCGCCGGATGGCAGGGTGACGCTCACCAGTTGGGTGAAGAGGTAGAGGATGACGCCCGCCTCGAGTACGGAGGCGACCAGGCCAAGACTCGCGCCCAAGAGGCGATCACCAAGCACCGTGTTGAGGAAGCCGAGGGCCTCCCCGTAGGCGAAGCCCAGGACCTCGGCGACGACCACGATGGCGAAGAGGATCGCCAGGAAGACCCCGAAATGGGAGTCGGCCGGGTGGGTGCCGGTGTTGTATCCGAATTGCTCCGCGAAACCCGGGCTGAGGGCCTGGGCCAGAAGCATGCCGAGGAAGAACGAGCCCACGTGGATGAAGCGCCGGAAGAGCCCGTAACGGATGCCCAGAAAGACGTTGGCCGCGGCGTAGATTACAAAAAATGCGTCGAAGAACAACCCCTACTCCCGCAGACTCGCTGAGAAGCGGTCCCGAACCACGGCGGCGATCCTGCTTTCGGCGGCGGCCACCTCCTCGCCGGTCAGAGTACGGTCGTCCGACTGGAACACCAGGCGCAAGGCCAGACCCTTGCGACCGGCCTCGACCTGGGTACCGTGGTACTCGTCGAACAGATCCACGGTGCGCAGGATAACCTCTCCGGCCCCAGAAATAGCCTCGACAACGTCGCGCGCCCGGGTTAAATCTGGAACCGTGAGTGCCAGGTCACGAAGCACGGCCGGGAAACGCGAGGGCGCCCGGTAGCGGATCTGCCTGGGCGAGGCTGCCAGCGGTTCAAAGTCCATCTCTCCCAGAAGCACGGCCCCGTGAAGATCAAGCACCAGAGCCAGGTCCGGTTGCAGCTGGCCGAAGCAACCGATGTCCTGGCCCTCCAGGTTGATACGAGCCGCGCGCCCGGGGTGGAGGCCGGGCACCTCACCCTGGGCGACACTGACCACAGCGCCCGACACCTGGTCTGCAAGGAGGTCAAACACGCCTCTTAGCTCCAGCAGGGCAGCGCGCACCCCATGATCCGACGATGACCGCCCCGGGGATAGGTGGACCGCGAAACCGAGGACCCGGGCCTCGTCGGGCAGTTCCTGCCCATCCCGCGGCCAGAACACCCTCCCCAGCTCGAACAGCCGGACGCCACTGTTGCCTGAGGCGCTGTTGCGGGCGACCGTCCTCGCCAGCCCGAACAGGAGCGAGGTGCGCATCCGCGACTGCTCCTGGCTCATGGGGTTGAGCAGGCGCAGGCGCCGGGCCGGGAACGTTCCCGCGACCGGGTCGTCGGGGCCGCAGAACGCGGCCCCGATCACCTCGTCGTAACCGGCGCCCAGAGCAATGTCCCGCGCCTGCCACTCAGGGTCGGGGGGCGGCAGGATCGCTCTGAGTTCGAGGCGCCGTCCGGGAATGGTCGAGGGCAGCGAGTTGTAACCCCGCAGCCGCCCCACCTCCTCGACCAGGTCGACTGCCGCGTGCACGTCGACGCGGAACGCCGGGGCGGTGACCGCCATCTCGCTGCCCCCCTCCTCGACCTCGAATTGCAGGGAGCGGAGGATATCTGCAGCCTCATGGTCGTCCAGGGGAATTCCCAGCAGGCCTCCGATGTAACCCGCTTGAACCCGGAAGACCTCCCGTTCAAGCGGCCGCGGGTAGGCGTCAGCGGCCTGCGATGAGGCGGCGGCGCCGGCCACCTCCTGCAACAGGCCCGCCAGTCGGGCGGCGGCCGGCCCGGTTAACTCCGGGCTGATCTGCTTCTCGAACCGGGTCGAGGCCTCGGTGCGCAGTGCCAGCCGGCGGCTGGTGTTGCGGACACTCACGCCGTCGAAGTTCGCGGACTCGACCAGCACCGACGTCGTGGTCTGCGCGACCGCGCTGTCCGCCCCGCCGATGATGCCCGCGATGGCAACCGCGCGGTCCCGGTCGGCGATGACCAGGTCGTGGCCGGTGAGGAGCCGGGTCTTGCCGTCGAGGCAGGCGATCTCCTCGCGCTCGACTGCCCGACGAACGATGATGCCGCCGGCGAGGCGAGCCGCGTCGAAGGCATGGAGCGGCTGCCCGGTCTCGAACATCACGTAGTTCCCGGCGTCGACGACGTTGCTGATGGGCTTCTGGCCAACCGAGCGCAGGCGCCGCTGAAGCCATGCCGGGGAGGGCGCGACGGACACCTCGGCGAGGTGGCGGGCCTGGTAGCGGGCGCAGAGGTCTGGCGCCTCCACCTGGACCGACAGGGGCGACTCCTGGCCAGACTCCTGGAGCGCTGGGACAGGTGCCAGAAGGGGGCGCCGCAACAGGGCGGAAAGCTCTCGCGCGATGCCCAGGTGGCACAGCAGGTCGGGGCGGTTGGTGGTGACCTCGATGACCATCACCTCGTCCGGCGGCATGAGTTCGCTGAGGGGCATCCCTGTCGGGCCCGCAGTACCGAGCACCAGGAGCCCGTCAGCTTCGCTGGAGATGCCCAGTTCGACGGGGCTGCAGGCCATGCCCTGCGATGTCACTCCCTTGAATCGCCTCTCCCCAATGTCCATCCCATTGGGCAAACGGGTGCCGGGCGAGGCCCACGCCAGGAGGTCCCCCTGGCGCAGGTTCGGCGCCCCCGAGACCACCTGCACCTCGCGATCGCCAACCTCCAACCGGGCCCGGTGAACAATGTCGGCGCCGGGGATGGCGGCCACCTCAAGGACCCGCGCGACCAGCACCCCCTCCCAGCCGGTCCCCAGCGTGACCACCCGCTCCACCTCGGTTCCAGAGAGCGTCAGCCGGTCCGCCAGGTCCGCCGCCGCTTCCGGGAGCTCGATGTAATCGCGCAGCCAGTCCATGGAAATTCGCAACGGCATCAGACGGTGCTCAGAACTGCCGGGTCATGCGGACGTCGTTATCGAAAAGCGAGCGGAGGTCGTCGATGCCGTACTTCAGCATGGCCACGCGGTCGATCCCGCAGCCGAAGGCAAACCCGGTGTAGCGCTCGGGGTCCATGCCCCCGAACCGGAGCACGTTGGGGTGCACCATCCCGGAGCCCAGGATTTCGATCCATCCGCTGTGCCGGCACAGTGCGCAACCCGAACCATCGCACTGCATACAGCTGACGTGGACCTCAAGGCTCGGCTCGGTGAAGGGAAAGTGATCGGGACGCAGCCGGATCCGCCGCTGGTCGCCAAACATCGCCCGCGCGAAATACTCCAGCGTGCCTTTGAGGTCGGCGATGGTGATCCCTTCGTCGACCACCAGGCCTTCCAGCTGGTGGAACATCGGCACGTGGGTGGCGTCGTTGTCGCGCCGGTAGGTCTTGCCGGGGATGATGACGCGCACCGGGGCCTCGTGGGTCTCCATGTAGCGGATCTGCATCGGTGAGGTGTGGGGGCGCAGCAGCACCCGCGTCTCTGTGGTCTCGTCACCGTCGACCCTCTGACCGTCGGATTGCTGCGGGTCATCGGCCAGAAAGAAGGTGTCGAAGCCATCACGGGCCGGGTGACCGGCGGGCATGTTGAGGGCCTCGAAGCTGTAATAGTCGTTCTCCACCTCTGGACCGCGGGCGACGTCGTAGCCCAGCCCCCGGAAGATGTCCTCCATCTCGCGCCAGACCCGCATCACCGGGTGCGGATGGCCGCGACGGGGCGCAATGCCGGGGAAGGTCAGGTCGACCGCCTCGGCCGCCGCCAGGGTGCCCGCGCCGCTGCTTTTGAGCGCATCTCGCCGGCTGTCGAGTGCCTCCTGCACCGCGGCCTTGACCCGGTTGAGGGGGGCGCCCACCCCGCACCAGTCCTATCGAAACAAGATGCAAAGCCAAAAACGCCCCGCGCCGCGCGCGACACGATTGCCCACAAACCAGAAACCCAGGC
>JBPCPW010000110.1:0-65491 GCA_050998755.1 Candidatus Dormibacteria bacterium | reverse complement strand
GGGTGGGAGTAGCACTTGGGGTTGGAGCGGGCGTTGGCGCCGCGGCAGGCTTGGTCTCGGGTGCCTCGTCCGCGGGCTTGGTCGGCGCAGCACTCGGTGCCAGGGCGGCGGCGGATGTTGGGGTCGGAGCCGGGACCGGCGCCGGGGTCGGGGCTGAATTCGGGGTCGGAGCGGGCGCTGGGGCTGGGGCTGGGGCTGGGGCTGGGGCTTCCGCAGGCTTGGTCTCGGGTGCCGCGTCCGCGGGCTTGGCCGCAGGAGTCGGCGCGGCACTCGGTGCCGGAGCGGGGGCGGGCCTGGACGCCGGAGCCGGCACCGGCACCGGGGTCGGGGCAGGACTCGGGGTCGGAGCGGGCGCTGGGGCCTCCGGAGGCTTTGTCTCGGCGGCCGCGTCCGGGGGCTTAGCCGCAGCGGTCGGCGCGGCAGTCGGTGTTGGAGCCGGGACTGGCGCCGGGGTTGGGGCAGCTGCCGGTGTTGGAGCGGGCGTTGGCGTCGGTGCCGGGGCGGCGGGGGCAGCACTTGGTGTCGGAGCGGGCTCCAGTGCTTCCGCAGGCTTTGTCTCGGCAGCTGCGTCGGCGGGCTTGGCTGCAGGGGCGGGGGCAGCGCCTGGGGTCGCAGCAGGCGTTGCGGCCGCGGCGGCCTTTGTCTCGGCGGCGGCGTCTGCCGGCTTGGCTGCAGGCTCGCCAGGCTTGCCGGGTGATTCGGCGGCCTTGTCGAAGAGCCCGGCCAGCGCCTTCTCGTGTGGAGTTTGACGCGGCGGCGCCGGGGTATCAGCAGGCGCTTCGGGGGCGGCGGCGGTCTCGGGCGGCACATCCTGGCGGAGAGGCGCATCTCCTGCTGGTGTGCCGTCCCTGGGGGCTTCCGCCACCGGCTGGCCGACTGCGGACGCGGCGGCGGCAGAGCCATCCTGGTCGTGAGGAGCGGCCTCCGCACTCTGGCTGGGGGCGGTGGCCCGTTTGGCTCCCTCAGCCGCCTGTGAGGTGTCAGGTGCCTGCTCAGCGGCCTTGGGAGGGGCGGGCGGCGCGGGGGCTGCTGCGGGTGCCGGGGCGGCTGCGGGTGCCGCAGCTTCGGGCTTGGATGCGGCGTCCCCTGGCTTCGGGGCGGCGGGATCGGCGGGGGTGGCGGCTGCCGCGGCTGAGGGGGCAGGGACGTCGGTCTTCGGAGTTTCGGCGGCAGGCTTCGGGGCGGGCGCAGGCGCAGCGGGCTTGCCGCCGGCTGCCGGGGTGGCGACGGGTGCGTTCGAAGCTGCAGCTGCTGGCCCGGCGGTTGCGGCCGCGGCACCTCCTGCAACTCCCGTCACGGCTGCGGCGCCTGTCGGGCGGGCTCCGGGAGTTGCCCCGGCCGGACGCGCCGGGGGGGTCGGGCGAACTGGGGGAGCCGCGGGCGCGGGGACCATGCCGCCGCCGCCGCGGACGTACATCAACCACATGCCACAGAAGACCAGCATCAAGAGCACCGAGAGAATGAGGATGGCCCAATAGGGGAAGCTTTCGCCTGGGGTGCTCACGGTCAGGACACCTGGAAGGGGCGACACGATCGAGGCAGAGGCTTCGGGCGCAGCGCTGGGGCCGACCGAGGCGGTCGTTCCGCCGCCGGTGTTCGCGGTGGCTCCGCCGGGTGGCACGGGTGAGGCCGCGGCACCGCCTGGGCCGGCAGGCGCTGAGCTGGCGGCCGCGCTCGCTGCGGGACTGGGAACTGCCGGAGTCGTGGCCGTCGGGCTTGGTGCGGGAGCCGGGGTTGCCTCCGCCGCCGGCGTGGCCGCCGCGGCGGGAGCCGAACTGGGAGCCGCCGATGGCACGGCGGCCGGCGATGGCGGAAGCGGCGCGACAGATGGGTTCACAGCGGGTTTAAGCGACACCTCGGAACCGCCCGTTCCAAGCATGTGGCCCTGGTAGATCTGAGCCGTGAGGATGGCAATCAGCGCCAGAACTGAGAAGGCAGCTGGGAACAGGTATCTCAGAGGTCCGGACGGCCGCATCGCCGCATACTTTACCGAATTCCCGGCAGATCAACGTTTGGCTGCAACATCCTGCGCACAGTCAGCCCGGATTGGGGCCCCTATGCGGCGACTGAACTCCCCGGTGCGCGCGCCAGTTGCGGGGGCACCACGACCACCGAGCCGTCGGCACTCATCCCCAGCAACCAACCACCTTCGTGCACTCGCCAGTGGTGGAAGGGGCAGAGCAACATCATGTTGTCGAGCTTGGTCTTGCCACCGCGCGAATAGAACTCGATGTGATGCGCCTCGCACTGCGACGGCGGCCGGTGACAGCCCGGGTAGCGGCACCCTCCGTCACGCGCGTTCAATGCCCGCCGCTCGGATTTGCTAAGCGTGCGCTTCATGTGCCCGACGGCCACCGGGATGAGGCGCTCGTCGAGCAGGACCTTGGTGATCTCGCTGTCGCAGGCCAGGCGGTTCAGCGTTGCGCCGGAGATCGGCTGGCCATACTCGATCTGGGCTGCCGGCGCCCCCTTGAGTCCCATCAGGGTCTCGAGCGTGCAGGTGACGCTGATGTGGGGGCGCTGCGAACCGCCTTCGGGCGCGGCGCCCTCGTTGAGCATGTGCAGGGCGATCTCGATCAGCGCATCCGCATCGCGTCGGGCGCTTGACCGGTAATCGTCCGGCCCAAGTTTCCTCGACAGCGCCTTGAGCGCCGTTTGCACCGTCGCGGCGCCAGTTGAATCGAGCCGGGCACTGATCAGCGTCATGCCATCGTCCTGCGGATACACCAAGAGTTCCCGGGACTCGACGGCGTTGACCTCCGAATCCACGTAGCCCTCGGGGTCCTGGGAGTGGCGCATGGCAAGACAGGTGTGGTGGAACCTGCTCACGCTCTCGTCGACGGCCTTCTCCAGCAGCGGCTCTCATCGAAATTCGCGGTCGGTGAGTTGGCGCAGAACCGGGCATTGCGGGCAATGTGCACCAGGTGCCCGAAACCGACCAGGCCGTCGGTCAAGGCATCGCAGGTCTCCGGCATCTGGGCCACGTGGTCGCCGACCACCATGAGCTCGCTCGCCCGGGTAGAGGACAGCTTGCAGTGATGACGAACCCACTCGACAGGCCCGTTGGAGCCCTGGGCCTCGGCCTCACCTGTCGCCGCGAAGACACCCCCGAGCTCAGAAAACTCGAGGTCGAGCCGATCACGAAGATGCGCTAGGAGCTCCATCTGCTGGCCGATCTCGTGCGCGAGCAACAGCTCCTCCGGGCGCCGGCAGAAGCGCTCCACTGCAGACGTCAAGAGGCTCAATTCAGCACCGATCGGCGGCCCTGTCTCCTCCCCGGGCACAGGATCCCCCTCCCCAAACCCCATGTTCCAATTATACCAAACAAATGTTCGTAGCGCAGAACCAGCGGAAAGGCGGGCTGGACGAGTCAGCCATGGACCGCCCTCGCCCCTGCCAGAACATCGAATGGCACGCCAAGCCGAACGTGTCTGCCGATATATACCCCTCAAGCAGGCCCTCGATTGAGGCCCCCAACGACCACCCGATCGTGCTGGAGTCCCGGCCCGCCTATTCCGTGGAGACTGAGGGATCCACCTGCTGGTTCCTGGCCACCACCTTGGCGAATTGCCCATGGGGGGCCACCGCCAGCTCACGTACCTCGCGCGCCTCGTCGGGCTGGTTGCCCTCGTCCAGCGCGTCGGCGTAGCCCCCCAGCAGCTCGGCCAGGTTGGCCTCGTCGGCGAGATCCAGGCGGTCGACGATCTCCACCATCGCACCCTTGGCCTTGCGCCGGTCCAGGGCCGCCAGGTCCATGCCCATCTCCGGCTGCAGCCGCACGTACACCACGCCGCCGGTCATGCCGGAGCACATCCACGGTCCGGGGTCGCCCAGCACCACCGCCCGGCCCAGCGTCATGTACTCGAACGCGAAGCCCTTGAGGTTGGCGCGGCCCGCCATGTTCCCAAGCTCGTCGTCGACCTGGCCCTTGAGCCGCCCACCCAGGACCACGTCCGCCCCACTCAGCCGGATGCACGCGCGTGAGTCGGCGTCACCCTGGATGTAGAAAGTGCCCCCCTGCGCGCCATACAGCAGGGACTTGCCGACTGACCCGTCCACCCGCCCGCCCTGCCAGTTCATGCCCTTGAGGATGGATACCCTGCCACCCAACGAGCTCTTGCCGACGCCGTCCTGCGCGCCACCCTCGACATTCACCGTGACGCCCTTGACGTTGAACGCCGCCAGCCCGTTGCCGGGGATCGTGCCCTCGTGGAAGACCAGGTTGGTGGCCACACCGTTGAGGGTGTGCGCCGACCTCCGCCGCGTCATCTCGCCGCTGAGGTGCGTCCCCAGCGCGCGGTCCATCGACGTCACCTTGTCGTCCTCGTACATCACCGCCGTCTGGCCGCGGTCAAATTGCTCCATGGCCATCGAGGTGATGACCTTTGTCAGGTGGTTCAGGGGCCGCCGCATGGGGCCCATCGGGGCGCAGTAATCCTCGATGGCGTAGTCCTCGGCGGTCACCGTGATCAGCTCGGCGAGGTCGATCCGGTCGGTCATGCGGGCCTGGTGCAGCAGGTCGCAGCGGCCCACAAGGTCCTGGGTGCGCATCGCGCCGAGCGCCGCGGTCAGACCCCGGATCTCCTCGCCGACATTGGAGAAATAGTTGACCAGGTTGTGCACCGCGTGGTCGAACTCGCGGGGCACGAAGCGCTTCATGCCCTTGTGGTCGGCCTCTTCCTGCGTGGTCACCTGGGTGGCGATGCCGACGTGGCAGGTGTCGAGCTGGCAGCCCCGACAGATGGTGCAGCCGATGGCCACCATCGACATGGTTCCGAATCCGCAGCGGTTGGCGCCCAGCAGGATGAGCTTGACCACGTCCGCGCCGCCCTTGACGCCGCCGTCGGCCCAGACCTCCACCTTCTCCCTGAGTCCGCCCGCCTGCAGCGCCAGGTGCGCCTCGCGGACGCCCAGCTCAACCGGTAGCCCCACGTGTCGTAACGCGTGTGACCGCGCCGCGCCGGTGCCGCCATCAAAGCCCGATAGGGTCACGATGTCCGCGCCCGCCTTGGCCACGCCGACGGCTATGGTCCCGATACCCGGGACGCAGGGCAGCTTCACCGCCACTCGGGCCAGCGGGTTGCCCGTCTTCAGCTCCTCGATCAACTGCGCCAGGTCCTCGATGGAGTACAGGTCGTGGTTGTTGGACGGCGATATCAGGTCGATCCCCGCGCGGGCGTTGCGCGCCAGGGCGACGCGGTCGGTGACCTTGGAGCCAGGCAGGTGGCCGCCCTCGCCGGGCTTGGCGCCCTGGCCGATCTTGATCTCCAGCAGGAACGAGGAGTTGAGCAGCTCGGCGGTGACGCCAAAACGCCCGGAGGCGATCTGCTGGCCGCGCCACTTGGGGTACATGCCGATGAGGTCGGGCAGTTCGCCGCCCTCGCCGTTGACGCAGATCATGTTCAGGCGCTTGGCGGCCTCGGCGTAGGCCCGATAGGCGGTCTCGCCCTGTGATCCAAACGACATCGAGCTGATCAGCATCGGCAGCGAGTGGTCGCCCACCGAGCAGTCCACCTCGAGCCCGAACAGCCTGGTGCCCTCGGCGTTGGGCTGGGTGTGGAAGTCCAGCAGGTGGCGGAGCGAAACCGGGTGCTCCTGCTCCTGCGCGTGGACCTTGGCGGCGAAGTCGTCGTAGCCCTCGCCGGTCTCCGCGACACGCTGCGCCAGCTTGTATACAAACGGGTTGAAGTGGAAGGTCTTGGCCAGCTGCGCCGGGGCCGCCTTGCCGTCATTGCCGATCGCCCCGGTGGCGATGCGGAACCGCTCAGTGCCCTCTCGCTCGAGTTGGGCCAGCGACAGGCCGCGCCCCTCTGAGCCGTAGAAGTTGCGCATCCGCATGTAGCCGGCCAGCTCGGGCTCCAGCCCGATTGACGACTGGAAGCGTCCATAGCCACGCAACTCGTGGATGCCCATGGTCGAGATGACCTTCTCGAAGCCCTTGCGCAGCGCGATCACGGTGTTCTCCAGCGCCTTCCAGTTCTCCGCATGCAGCGCCGCGTCCAGCAGCAGGTACGGGTTCACGGCGTCGGCGCCCACGGCCATGGCCATGGCCAGGTCGTGCAGGTTGCGCAGCGCGCCGGAGCGCAACACCAGCGAAACCCGGCGGCGATATGACTCGCCAAACTCGTCGAATTCCTGGTTCAGCGCGAGGTCGATCCACGACAGCGCGAGGTGCGGATCGATGGCGTGGCGCCCCTGTCGGAAGGCGGTGCCGTCGTCAACCAGGATCAGGTGGACACCGTCATCCCGGACCGCGCCGACCGCCTCGTCCGCGATGCGCTGGACGGCGCGGCGCAGCCCCTCGTCGGGCTGGTATGCCGCCTCGATGATCCGCACCGCGCCGGGGTCGTCGGCGAACTCCGCGAGCAGGTCCTCGAGCACATAGGTGCCGAGGTTCTCGGCCATCGAGCCGTAGACCTCAGCGGGCATCGACTGCTCCTTGAGGTGCCCCCCCAGGAGTATGGGATGCGTCAGTTCCATTCTCTTGTGGGCGCGGACCTGTTTGCCGGTGCGCATCTGGGGCTTGCGCCCAAGAATGGTCCGCAGCGAGAAGTGCTCGATTTCACGCTCGCGGTCGATCGCCGGGTTGGTCACCACTGCGACGGTCTCTTTGTAATAGTCGGCGAGGTTCTGGCGCTGATCGTTCAGCGCAGCCAAGGGGCCGTCCCAACCAAGACTGCCGATCTTCTCGTTGCCGGTGCCGGCCAGGCGCTCCACGGCGTCGACGTCCTCACGGTCCCACCCGAAAGCCGCCAGCAGCCGCTCGTGGTCTGGGGGCGCCGACTCATCCTCGGCGAGGTAGTCACGGTAGTACCTGGTGTGCTCGCGCGTGGCGTGGGTCTGCACCGGGCCGTCGAGGTGCTGGCGGTACCCGCGGATGCCCGGCCAGCGGTGCCGCGCGAGGTCGTTGACCCGCTTCTGGACCTCGGGATGGCGCAGGACCCGCACCCGGTGGCCGCGCTCCACCTGGACGGCGACCCGCTCGCCGGGGGCCAGGGGGATGGGGTCGGAGATCATCACGTCGATGGGGATGACCCCTTTCTCCGACGAGAAGAACCATTCCTTCTCGGTCTCGCCGAACCACAGCGGGCGCAGGCCCATGGCGTCGACCCCAAAGACGCACTCGTCGCCATTGCGCGTCACGATCCCCGCGGGCCCCTGGGCGAACGGTCCCCACAGGTTGCGGAAGAACATGTAGAGGTCCTGCAGCGGGGTCGGCAGCAGCTTGATCTCGCTGAGGATCGGCGGGAAGAGCACCTCGACGGCCTCCATCAGCGTCATGCCGTAACCGTGGACCATGGTCTCGATGGTGCGGTTGAGGTCCTGGCTGTCAGAGCCCTGCTTCACCAGCTGCGTGCCGATGCCCAGCGCCGCCTCGCGCAGCCGGGCGACGGTGTTGATCTCGCCGTTGTGGGCCAGCATGGAGAACGGCTGGACGCGCTCGAATGCCGAAGCCGTGTTGGTCGAGTAGCGGTTGTGGCCGATGGTGATCGCCGAGACGAAGTCGGGACGGCGAAGCTCGGGGTAGTAGCGCGTCAGGGCCTCGGCGCTGCCGCGGATCTTGTAGACGCAGGAATCGGCGCTGAGCGAGACCACGTGGATCTCGGTGGTGCGCTCGATCTCCAGCTGGAACTGGAACAGCTTGCTGTTGATCTCGCTGGTGTCCCCCTGGTTGAGGAATCCCGCCAGCTGCCAGAAGTCGGGCTCCTCAAGTTTCGCCGCGGGGCCGAGAGTGTGTGACGCGACCTCGCCCGGTCCGCTCCACAGGATCTCGACCCCGGCGGCCTTGAACATGTCTTCGAACCGATCACGCAGCCGGCCGGCGCTCTCGCCGAGGGCGCGCGGGACCATGAAATGACCGACGAAGAACCGCGGGTGGGTGGTCACCGCCTCGAAAAGGCCGGCCTTGACCAACCGCTCAGCCCAGATCCGGCGGGGGATGTCCACCAGGACGCCACACCCGTCCCCCTCGCCCTCGACGATACCCGAGCGGTGGGACATCATCATCAGCGCCTCGATCGTCCGCTTGACGTTGCCGTGCGACGCGCCGCCCTTCTTGCGCACGTTGGCGATGAGCGCGCAGGCATCGTGCTCGTCAGCCCGGGGATCTCGCTGAATGGGGGCGGAAATAGGTTCGATCACGTCTCCTCGCAGGCTCCGCCAGCCGTCCGAGGGACGCTGAAACTAGTGCGAGGTCGCCAAGAGGCTGAAGCGGAAACTGCATCATAGCAACGTGTGGATCATTCCGCCGAACATGACTGAGCAGTCAGGTTATTCGAGCCGCGCAGGGTCCAACTGCGGGAACGCGTGCTGCGCGGGCATGGATTCTCAGTCGTTTCACAGGGGCGGCTCAGACAGCCCTCACCTTGCCGCACCAGACTGGTCCTCATGGAGAAGCAGATCGGTTATCGCTGGCTCATATGCCACGCCGTGGAACTGCCGGTGTCACCACAGGTGCTGAACTCCGGACTCCCCGGCCTGGTCGCGCTGTTGGCAGCGTTGACCTGGTATGCCGTTCTACATGCCCCGGCAGCCGCCGGGCGACTCCTCCCCCAGTAGTCCCGGGCTGGCCGTGCGTGCGCCGCGCGGCCGGCCGCTACTGGCCCGGTTCTGACCGCCGGCGCCGCGACAACCGCGCCGCGGCCACGACCAGCCCGACCAGCACGACGCCGCCGGGAACCGCGCCGCGCCACGGCATCGCGGCCGCCGTATCGGGCAGGGTGCTCACCCTCTGTCCCGCCTGTCCCGCCGCGGTGACCGGGTGTGCCGCGCTGGCCGGCCCACCGCTCGCGGCTGCGGGGTCGCCGCTGTACCTGAGGACGTCGAGCCCGCGTTGGAAGTCGGCGACGTAGATGTAGTTGTCACCGTGCCAGTACGCGGCCCAGGCGTTGTTGGTCGACGCCCCGCCGAGCCCCTGCACGTTGTAGTAGCCCAATTGGCGGACGTGGCGTGGGTCGCGAGTGTCGAGGATCCGTGTCCCCTGGGTGTAGAAGGCGATCGCTACCAGGCCGTCGCCGCGGTCGGTGAACCAGTGCGAGGAGTCGCAACCGGTGCTGCCAGGCTGGCCCTGGGGCGTCCAGACACCGAGGCGCGGGAGGACGTAGGGCTTCGACGGCGGGTTGGTCCAGTCCTGCCCCTGCATCGAGCCGGCGAGGTCGTAGGTGACGAACCGGCCTGACACCGCGCAGTCGGTCATCGTGACCTCCTCGGTGGCAGCCAGCACGTCGCCCCTGCGGCCGTCTACGGCGAGGTTGAAGTTACGGAACGAGTTGTGGATCACGCCCCCGTTGACCAGCTGGCCCTCGATGGTGTTGCCACCCCCCGCCGGGATCGGCTGGCAGCCGGTGGCGGTCTCGACCTTTCCATCCGTGGGGTTGAGGTGCTGACCACTGGTCCAATACCCGCGGACGTGGCCCGAGCCCGAAATCCAGGCTATGCCACTGGCGTCGACGTCAACGTCGTGGTCATAGTCGGTCTTGCCGTCGTGGTTGTTGAGGTCGATGAAATGGGGGCAGTCCATGGGGTGGGACGGGTCGGTGATGTCCAGGCCCCACATCGGGCGCCCGCCCCAGCTCGGGTCGGCGCCGCTCTGCACCGCGATCGCCGGCGAGGCGGGACCCGCGATCCAGAGGAACTTGCAGTCGTTGATGCAGGTCGCGGTGTGCCCGGTCGGCTGCAGGTGTGGTGCGCCGATCTCGGTCATCACCCGGGGGTTCGAAACGTCGATGATGTGGGTCGCCCCATAGGGGAAGGCGGTGGTCGCCGGGGTGGTGAAGCCGCGCGGGTCGCGGGCGATGAAGACCAGGTTGCGAGACGGGTCTGCCGTCATGTGCTCGTTCTCCCAGATGTACATCGGGATGGAGCCCAGCAGCTGGGGGTTGGTCGGGTCGCTGATGTCCACGCTGTAGAGCCCGACCACGGTGGAGACAAAGACCGTCTTGCCGATGAAGGCCAACGAGATGGCGCTGGCAATCGGCAGGTTGGACAGGAACTTGATGTTGGATGAGGTCGCCCCGGCGGGTGCCGCCTGGCTGGCCGTGACATCCCCGGCGCGGGTGGCCATCATGCCGTGCGTGCCCATCTGCTGGAGCATCGGCAGCTGCGCCCGCGCCCGTGCCAGGCCGGTGTTGTAGCCGGCGGCGGTGGTCGCCCGTGGTGCCGCCGACACGGCCTGGATCGGTCCGATGCCGACCATCGATACCAATGTGAGGGCCGCCGCGATGCGCGCCAGCCCGGGTGCCCTTCCCATATTGCGCATTTACGGCTGGAGGGTTGACTCCAGGCGCTTCTGGTAGAAGGACGTGGCGTACCTGGCGGCCAGTGCCGCAGCCGCCATGCCGATGGGCACGAGCACGATGTGCACGGGCAACAGCGAGCCGTACAGCGGCAGCAGGAGCAGGATGAGCCCGAGCCCGAACACCGCGCCGTACGCCCCGCCGATCGCATAGATCGGGAAGCGCTCGGCGCTCTTGAACTGCTCGGGGACGTCCGTCGGAACACTGGCACCCATCCGCGGCCCGAGCACTTGCAGGCCTGTAACGTGGTGCAGGTTGGGGGTCACACGGGCGATCACCTGGACCTGGTTCTGGGGGATCTGCTTCAGCAGGCGGCGTTCGATGTTCATCTGCCGCTGCCCCTGGCGCGTCTTGATATAGAGCATCCCAAGCCCGTAGGTCATCGAGACCGGCGAGGCGCCCACCATCTGGCCCTGGACCATCTCGACCTGCGCCTTGCGATCACGCAGCGCCAGCACCAGCGCCGGCCAGACCAGGGTGCCTGGAATGATGATCGCGAGGATGAAGAGCACCCCGTCCTCCACGTCCAGGGGCAGGTTGTGCAACAGGAATCCAATTGCAATGGCGACCAGCACCAGCACCACCTGGTACACGGCCAGGTAGGTCGCCAGGCGAATCACAGTCTTGGGGTTGTGGCCCTCCAGCATCCGCGCCTGCAACGCCCCGCGGTTCTTGGGCGGCGGCGGCGGCTCGAACTGGGCGGCCTTCGGTTTGATCTTGCGTTGTTGCACGCGCACCTGCTGTCCTCTTGGCACGCGACAACTCTAGTGGGCCGTAACCCCGAAGCGGGGTGTGGTTCAGGAAACAGGCGCCCAGTGCGGAGACCACTGGAGGGACGTGTGCAAGACCGCGAGGAGGACCTGGACGCCTGTTGCCTGGCGATGAAGGCCACTTGACCGGGAGGTTACCCACCCACATCTTGTGCCCCAAACGCCATCCTACCGCGATATCTAGGGAGTGTCAATAGCGGACCACAACATCTTGGGCCTGAAGCAATCCAGGCCACAAGTCTCAGGACCTCTTGCTTTCCTCGACCAGGGACGCGGGGTCCCCCACTAGCTGGATCCCGAGCGCGTGCTCGAAGCCTCTGCTGAGTAATCGAATCAGCTCACCCCGGCTGGGCACCTCTCTCAGCAGTTCGCTGAGGCTCACGGACATCGGCTGGATCTCCCGCGCTCCCGCGTCACGCATGAACCGCGGCAGCTCCTGCTGGCGGTCGGTCAGCAGCAGGCTGCCGTGCTGCAGGAACGCGCCCCGGCTGCGCCACTGCGCGCTCGCCAAGAGCTTCCGCCCCTCCACCAGCACCTCCTCGGCAGACGCCGACGCGAAACATACCGGGGTCAGCCCCGACGCCGGCCTTGGCTCACACGGCGCGCCCACGCCATCGATACCAAGCTCCGCCAGGCCCGCCAGCAGCGCCTCGGAAATCGCGTGGTAGCTCTGCATCAGGGTGCCGCCAACCACCGGGTCCTGCTGGGATGCGACCACCGAGTAGGTCAACTCGTCGTCGTGGAGCAGCGCCTGCCCGCCGGTTGGGCGGCGCACCAAGTCAAGCCCGGCGGCGCGGACCGCGGCGAGGTCGAGGATGTCCTCGCGCTGCCCCAGGCCCAGTGAGATGCACGCCGGCTTCCAGCCGTAGAAGCGCAGGGTGGCCGGCCGCCCACCGGCGACGAGTTCGTCCAGGAGCCGGCGGTCGCGGGCCATGTTCTGCTCACCGGTGGCCGGGGGATCGACGATCAGGCACCAGGCCGGCCGGGGGATCACGCCCGCCTGGTGGCCTGTAACGGCCACTAGACGTTGAAGCGGAAGATCACGGTGTCGCCGTCCTGGAAGACGTAGTCCCGGCCCTCGATCCGGACCTTTCCGACGGCCTTGGCCGCGGGCCAGCTGCCCGTCTCCACCAGGTCCTTCCAGTTGATGACCTCGGCCTTGATGAAGCCGCGCTCGAAGTCGCCGTGGATCGCCGCCGCGGCCTGGGGCGCCTTGGTGCCGCGACGGATGGTCCAGGCGCGGACCTCCTTCTCGCCGGCCGTGAGGTAGGTCATCAGCCCCAGCGTGTCATACGCCGCGTGGGCCAGGCGCCCCAGCCCGGACTCCTGCAGCCCCAGCGTGTCGAGGTATTCGCGCGCCTCCTCGGGCTCGAGTTCCAGCAGGTCTGATTCGATGCGGGCCGAGATCGGCAGCCAGCGCGATCCCTCCTCGTTGGCGACCGCGGCAACCTCGTCCAGCGCCCCCCCGGAGGTCTTAGCGGCGTCGTCCTCCGAGACGTTGGCGATGTAGATCGCGGGCTTGATGGTCAGCAGGCTCAAGTCCCGCACCAGCAGCCTCTCCTCTTCGGTCAGTCCCAGCCGCCGCGCCGGCGTGGCCACGTCCAGCCCGGCCTCGATCCTCTGCAGCACCTCGAGCTCGGCCGCCGCCTCCTTGCTGTTGCGCGCCAGCTTGACGGTGCGCTCCCTGCGGCGCTTCACCGTGTCGAGGTCCGCCAGCATCAGCTCGTAGTCCACAGTCGCGATGTCGTCGCGCGGGTCGACCCGGCCGCTTACGTGGGTCACGTCGGGGTTGTCGAAGCAGCGCACGACCATGGCGATGGCATCCGACTCGCGAATGTGGGCCAGGAACCGATTGCCCATCCCCTCGCCCTCGGAGGCCCCCTTGACCAACCCGGCGATGTCAACGAAGGTCACCGTCGCGGGCACCACGCTGGGTGGCTTGAAGACCCCCGCGAGCGCCGTCAGCCGCTCGTCGGGGACCTCGACGACGCCGGTGTTGGGGTCGATCGTCGCGAAGGGGTAGTTCGCCACCAGCGCCCCGGCCTTGGTCAGCGCGTTGAACAGCGTGGACTTGCCGACGTTCGGCAGTCCCACGATCCCGATGCTGAGTCCCACCTGTAGAGGCTAAGGGCTGACATGTTGATGTAAGGTCGATGCATGCTCATGTCGATCGGCCATCAAATGAGCGGTCGTGAAGATGACCGCCCGAAATGGCGCTGACCAATCGGCTGGGGCTGATCGCCGCGGAGCGCGGGCTGTCCGAGCAGGACGTGGCGGGCCTGGTTGGCGAGGTCCTGGGCCGCCGCCTGGACCGGCGGACACTTCGCCGCTACCTTGACGGGACGGCCATCGACGACCCCACGCTCGAGGTGGTGGCAGCCATCGCGCGGGCTCTCGGCGTGACCATTGACGAGGCGGTTTCACTGGACCAGGCGGAGTCGGTCAGCGCCATCCTGAAGCGCGCCGGAATCCGGTTCCACGAGCCCAGGCGCGCCGGCCCGATGCCGCCCGGTTTCTGGGCCGCGGAGCCGGGGTGGGGCGATCTCGTCACCGGCTTTCTCGAAGATCGGCACCGCGAGGTCTGAGTGCCGCCCGTTCACATCCTGGACACCAGCGCTCTGGGCCGGGCGTTCACCGAAGGCCCTCCACACCCATGGCTGACCAACCTGATCGATTCCGGAGAGGCGACGATGTCAGTGTTGGGCCTGACCGAGGCACGCAGCATCGTCCAGACGCGCGTGCGCCGTGGACTGCCGGCGTCGCAGGCCGAGACGCTCTGGACCGCGATCCGGACGGCGCTGGAACTCATCCGTTTCACAGACCTCGACCGTCACGACTTCGAGGTCGCCCAGGCGCTGCTGGGCACCGAGCCGTCCTTGCGCGCCGCTGACGCCATTCACCTGGCTGGCGCCCGGCATGTCGCCGAGGCCGGCGTCGGGGTCACGTTCGTGACCGCGGATCGACGCCAGGCGGCGGTGGCCGAACGGCTACTCGATGGCGTTCGTCTGCTGGCTTGACGGCGGCAGAACGACCCGCACTCGGTTGGCGAAGCGCGCCCGGTCGACAAAGATCTTGGTGGCGCAGCCGTCGCATTTGAGCCGGATGTCGGCGCCCAGGGCGGTGACCACAAAGGCATCGCTGCCGCAGGCGTGGGGCTTGCGCAGGCGCACCCGCATGCCGACGGTGGGCGGCGGGATCTTCTCCGGCGGCGGCGTCAGGCCTGGTCCAGCTGGTAGGCCCGATGCAGGGCGCGCACCGCATCTTTGGCCTTCTCGCGGGCCACGATGCAGGTGATGCGGATCTCGCTGGTGGAGATCATCTCGATGTTGATCCTGGCGGCGGCCAGGGCCTCGAACATCCGCGCCGCGATCCCCGGCTGACCCAGCATCCCGGTGCCGACAATCGACACCTTGGCGACGCCGGCGTCGGTCATCACACCCTCAGCGCCGATCTCCTTGCTGATCTTTTTGACCAGCTTCTCGGCCGCCGCGATGTCGCCGCCGGCGACCGTGAATGACAGGTCGGTCACGCCGTGGAGCGATACGTTCTGGATGATGACGTCCACGCTGATGCCCTTCTCGGCGAGCGGTGTGAAGATCGCTGCCGCCACCCCGGGGCGGTCGGGCACGCCAACCAGCGTGATCTTGGCGACGTCCTCCTCGGCGGCGATCCCCCGGACCCGTTTGGTCTGTTCCATCTTCGATCTCCTGGTGATGAGGGTACCGGCGCCGTCGGCGAAGGTGCTGCGCACCCGGATGGGCATGTTGTAGAGCTCGCCGATCTCCACCGCGCGCGGGTGCATCACCCTGGCGCCCAGCGACGCCAGCTCGATCATCTCGTCGTAGCTGATGGTTTCCAGCAGACGGGCCTCGGGGACGACGCGGGGATCGGCGGTGAGGATCCCTGGCACGTCGGTGTTGATCTCGCACTCAATTGCCTTCAGGGCGGCCGCAAGAGCCACAGCGGTGGTGTCCGAGCCGCCCCGCCCCAGCGTGGTGACATCCAGTTTTTCGTTGACCCCCTGGAAGCCCGCCACCACCACGGCGTTGCCGCTATCGAGCTCGGCCTGCAAACGGGTCGGCACAATGTCAACGATCCGTGCCCGGGTGTGCGAGGGGGTGGTGCGAATCCCGGCCTGGGCCCCCGACAGCGAGAGCGCCCGGACACCCTCAGCCTGCAGGGCCATCGCCAGCAGCGGCGCGGTGATCGCCTCTCCCGTCGAGAGCAGCGTGTCCATCTCCCGCTCCTGGGGTGATCGGTTGACCTTCGCGGCCAGCGTCACCAGGCGATCGGTGGTGTCGCCCATCGCCGATACCACCGCCACCACCCGCGCGCCGTCGCGGGTCTGCGCCGCGATCCGCTGTGCGATCTTGCGGATGCGCGACGGAGTAGACACCGAGGTGCCGCCATACTTCTGCACCAAAAGGTGGGCCTTGCTGCTCACGCCGACGCCCTCTTGGACAGCTTCAGCGGACGAGGGCGGTGCCGCTGGGGTCGGTCTGCAACGCCCGGAACTCGGCCCCCATGACCCGCGAGTCGACCGCCATGGTGCGCCCGTCGACACCAAATTGCGCGGCCGCCCTCTTCATCGCGTTGGCAATGCTCTCACCGCGGTTCGCGCTGCCGGCGGCACCGCGGTCGTACAGCGCGAGGATCGTTGGGCCCGCGCCGCTCAGGCAGGCCCCGGCGGCACCCGCGAGCACAGCAGCGCCCATGATCACGTCCATCCCGGGAACCAGCTGCGCGCGCCACGGCTGGTGCAGCTTGTCCTCCATTGCCAGCCTGAGGTCCTCGAGGCGTTGCTCCTGCAGCGCGGAGATGAAGAGGGCAACACGCGCAAGGTTGTACAGCACCTCCTGGGTGCGGTATCCCTCGGGAAGAACCTCACGCGCCGACTCGGTGCTGACCAGCAACTCCGGCACGAACAGCGCGCAGCCCAGGCGCTGCGGCCAGATGATCTTGCGCACCGTGTGGCGACCGTCCTCCTCGGGGATAACCAGTACGCATCCCCCACGATACGCGGCGGCGACGTTGTCGGCGTGGCCCTCGAGACTCGCCGCCATGTCCAGGAGGCGGTCGTCGTCCATGGCGTACCCGGACAAATAGCGCGCGGCCAGCAGCGCGCCGACGATCACAGAGGCGCTGCTGCCCAGCCCACGGGCCAGCGGAATCTTGTTCTGCAGGCGGATCAGAAGCCCCGGCGGCTGGTACCCGGCGAGCGTGAAAAAGGTGTTCAAGGTCAGCGCGAAGAGGTTGCTGCCATCGAGCGGCAATGTGCCCTCGC
Organism: Candidatus Dormibacteria bacterium; assembly: GCA_050998755.1. Taxonomy (GTDB): domain Bacteria; phylum Chloroflexota; class Dormibacteria; order DASZGP01; family DASZGP01; genus JAXDLW01. Next base: position 49,142 of record JBPCPW010000110.1, on the reverse strand, counting down.
CCTCGCCACTGACCTCTAGTCGCAGCCCCTCGCCCTCCTCCCAGACGTCAAAGGTGTTGACCAGGTCGAGCGTCAGCGCGAGCACGTCGAAGCCCGGGCCCAGGTTGGCTGTGCTGGCCGGGACCACCACGCGGACGCCGGGCTTGCGATTGGGGTTGTAGGCGACGCTCACCGGGCTGAGGTTAACCGACCCAACGGCGGCCGGAGTGTGGTCGCCGCGTAGCACCGGTGCTACACTGGCTGTCATGGCGCGAGAAATATCCCAACGCGAGCTGCGTAACCAGAGCGGCGCCATCATGCGCGCGCTTGACGCCGGCGAGGAATTCGTGGTGACGCGGAACGGGGTCCCGGTGGGAGAGCTGCGTCCGATTCGGCGTCGTCGCTTTGTGAGCGCCGAGGCGGCGCTGGCGGCGTTCGCCGGCGCCCCAAGGATCGACTTCAAGCGCTTCCGAGAGGACCTCGACCGGATCGCCGATCCGTCCGCTTTCCCCCGTGCCTGAGCAACGCCACGCGCGGGGCCTCCTGGACACCTCCGTGGTCATTGACCTCGTCTACGTTGCGGCGGCGAACCTCCCGCGGGAGTTCGCAATCTCCACTCTCACCCTGGCCGAGCTAGCCGCGGGTCCACATTCGGCCGTGGACCCCGCCGAACGCGCCCGTCGCCAGGAGGTGGCTCAGCGGGCCGAGCTGTTCGACCCGTTGCCGTTCGACGTGGTTGCGGCTCGCGCTTTCGGCCGAGTCTCCGCGGAGGTTACCGCCGCAGGCCAGAAAGTACGAGGGAGCCGGGCGGTCGACCTTCTGATTGCGGCGAGTGCGCTGGCCCATGGGCTGCCGCTCTACACACGGAACCCATCAGATTTCAGGGTGCTTGGCGACCTGCTCGAGGTGGTCCCGGTCCCCTGACCGCACCCTGTTAGAGCTTCAGGGCCTTGGCGATGGCCCGGGCGTCGGCGGGGAGCTGGAGGGGGGCGATCAGGTGTTCCTCGGTGGCCGCCGGGTCCTTGAGGCCGCTGCCGGTCAGGACACAGACCACGCGGCTGCCGGGTGGGATGCGCCGGGCGTGCGCCATCTTGGCCAGGAGCGCCACGCTGGCGGCGCTGGCGGGCTCGGCGAAGATCCCCTCGGTGGAAGCCAGGAGGCGCTGGGCGGCAAGGATTTCGCCGTCGGACACCGCCTCGATGGCGCCCCCGCTGTCGTCGCGCGCGGTTGTCGCCTGCTCCCACGACGCGGGGTTGCCGATGCGGATCGCCGATGCCACGGTCTTTGGATGCACCACCACCTGGCCGCTGACAATGGGCGCCGCGCCCTCCGCCTGGGCGCCGATCATCCGCGGCAGCTGGGTTGATTTGCCCTGCTCGTGGTTTTCTTTGAAACCCTTCCAGTAGGCCGTGATGTTGCCGGCGTTGCCCACCGGGATGAAGAGGAAATCCGGGGCGTCACCGAGGTCCTCGACAACCTCGTAGGCCGCCGTCTTCTGGCCCTCGATGCGGTAGGGGTTGATCGAGTTCACCACCTCGACGCCGTCGTGGTGACCAAGCTCGCGCACCGCGTTGAGCGCATCGTCAAAGTTGCCGTCAACCTCCACCACCCGCGCGCCGTAGACCTGCGCCTGGACCAGCTTGGAGGGCGCGATCTTGCCCCGCGGGATCATCACGACGCAGCGCAGGCCGAAGCGCCCGGCATAGGCCGCCGCGCTGGCCGAGGTGTTGCCGGTCGAGGCGCACATCAACGTCCGCGCCCCGCTCTCCATCGCTTTGGCAACCGCCACCACCATCCCCCGGTCCTTGAACGACCCGGTCGGGTTCAATCCCTCGAACTTGAAATGCAGGTCCTTGATCCCCAGGCCCGGTCCGATGTTGACGGAGTGGATCAGCGGCGTCCCCCCCTCGCCCATGGTGATTCGCGGCGTCCGCTCGGTCAGTGGCAGGTGCTCGGCGTAGCGTTCCAGGACGCCGGCTCGCTGGTTGCGAGGCATCATTGCCGAACAACGCTCCGCTGCGCTGCGCTCATTGCACCCGCAGAAAGGCGTTGACCTGGCGCACGCATGACAGCGCCTCGAAGTCGGCCCGGGCGCCCTGCAGCACCCTCTCCCGGGCGGGGTGGGTCAGCACCACCAGTTCTGCGGTCGTATTGGTGGCGTCGACCGACTTCTGGACGATCGAATCAATTGAAACCTGGTGCTTGCCGAAGACGGTGGTGATGTCGGCGAGCACCCCAGGGCGATCCTCCACCTCCATTCGGAAATACGCGCGGCTGATCACCTCATCAAATGGATGCAGCGGGTAGTTGCGGTCAAACCACATCGGGACCCGGTTGTTGACACCCTTGCGCATGGAGTGCACCAGGTCGATCAGGTCGCCCACCACCGCGCTCGCCGTGGGCCGCCCGCCGGCCCCCTGGCCGTAGAGCAGGACGGAACCCACCAGGTCGCCGTCGATCACCACCGCGTTGTTGCTACCGGAGACCTGCGACAGCAGGTGAGCGTGGGGAATCAGCGTTGGGTGCACCTTGAGTTCCACCGCACCGTCGCGCTTGCGTCCCTCGGCCACCAGCTTGATGGCGTAGCCCATGTCGCGCGCGTGGCCGAAGTCCTTGGGGTCGAGCTCGGTTATCCCCTCGCGGTACACCTGCTCGGGGTGGAATCGTGAGCTGAAGGCGATCGACGCCATGATGCACAGCTTGAAGACGGAGTCGTGGCCGTCGACGTCGCTGCTGGGGTCGGCCTCGGCGTACCCCAGGCCACGCGCCTCCTCCAGGGCCTGCTCGTAGGTCTTGCCCTGCGACATGCCGTCGAGGATGTAGTTGGTGGTGCCGTTGATGATCGCCTCGATGCGGTTGATCTCATTGGCCAGGAGGTCGATCTTGAACGTCGAGATCAGCGGGATGCCCCCGCCCACCGCCGCCTCGAAGTAGATGTCGACGCCCTTCTCCAGGGCCAGCTCCAGCAGGTCGGGGCCGTGCTTGGCCATGACCTCCTTGTTGGCGGTGACCACGTGCTTGCCGGCCAGGATCGCGCTGCGCAGGTACTCGTGAGCCGGCGTCTCGCCCCCGATCACCTCCACCACGATGTCCACCTCGGGGTCCTCGATGACCTCGGCGGCATTCGCCGTCAGGCGGGCGGTGGGCGTGAAGACGCGGGCCTTGGTGGTGTCGCGCACCAGCACACGCTTGAGGGACAGTTCGACTCCGGTCCGGCGCTGCACCAGCTCGCTGCCCCGCTCCAGCCGCTCTGCGACCTGAGTTCCGACGGTGCCGAGACCGAGCAGGCCGACTCCGTATTTCAGGGGCTCGGCCATGGCCGCGAATTGTATCGAAGACACGGGGGGGCCAAGAGGTGGGCCATAGTTCTAATCCATGGCGGAGGGAACGCTGGTAGTCGGGACCATCACGCGTGACTACGTGGAGTCACCGGCGCTGTCGCTTCACGGTCAGCTCGGCGGCTCGGCCAGCTACTTCGCCCTCGCCGCCCGGCACTTCGGCCCGGTGACCGTGGTCGCACCGGTGGGGCAGGACGCCGAGCAGGAGACGCGCGAGACGCTGGCCTTTGCCAACCTCACCGCGCTATCGACGATCGACGCCCCCACCTACCGGTGGCACGCAACGCGAGAGACCGCGGGCGGCGAGGCCCAAACGGTGGGACGGTTCGCCGGGTCGTCGGAGGGATACCGGCCACGCCTCGATGCGGCGGAGAGCTGGTCGCGGGTGATTCTCCTCGGCAGCTGCGACCCCATCGCCCAGCTCGATGTCGCCCATGCGGCTCCTCACGGCTCCCTATTGGCAATCGACACCATGGACGTGTTCATCCAGCAGCAGCGGGAGATGGTGGGGCGCGCGGTATCGGCCGCGCGCATCCTGCTGGGCACAGAGACAGAGATCAGGCTGTTGTCAGGGGGCGAGACCGATGCCCCGGCGTCGCTGGTGATGGCGCGCTTCAGCCTGGACTGCGTGGTGGTCAAACGCGGTGCCAACGGTGCCGAACTCTGGACCCCTGCCGCGATCTACGAGCTGCCGGCCTGCCCCGTGGACGTTATCGATCCGACCGGCGCCGGCGATGCCCTGGCGGGCGGGTTCCTGGGGCGCCTGGCGCAGCGCCTCCCGGATGAGGCGGCGGGCACGTGGTTGCGCGACGAGGAGTACCCGGCGCTGCGGTCGACAGACCTGGTCGAGGCGCTGCGTTGGGGCATCGTGTGCGCCTCTTTCGCGATTCAGGAACCCGGCCTGGGTGGGCTGGTCGGGATGACCCGGGAAGCCCTGTACGACAGAATGTCGCGGTACCAACTCACGGTCGAGCAAGAGGTAGACCCGCAATGAAACTGCTCCATGGCTGAAAACCCGACCACCGAGGGTCCCGTCAAGTCCCTGCGACAGGCGGCACCCGCGGGCGACATCGTCGCCGCGGTGTTTGCGCTCATCGCGCTGCTGATTGTGGTGGGGATGATTCGCACCCCACCGAGTGCGCTGGGGTTCATGGTCTCGCTTGTTTTCTTCGTGATCTTTGCGCTGCCGGCGTACGTGCTCTACGGCAGCTCCCGCTCGACGGGAATGTTCGTGACCGGCGAACGCGTGGAGTACCGCCTGCTGGGCCGCCCGCGGGTCGGCTGGAACCGGGCCGAGGTTGGCGCGATCGAGGCCATGGGCGGGGGGCTCAGGGTGCTGGACCCCGAGGGGCGAGTGCTGCGAACCTTCAAGTTCCGGTGGTGGAACACCGAGCAGGTTGCGCGCTTCGCCAGCAGCGCCGGGTTGGCCAGGGCTCAGCGCGGGGCGGCAGCGTCAGCCCCCGAGGTGCAGCCAGGGGAACCCGGGAACGGTTGAAAGCAGCAGCAGCCCCGTCAGGGCGATGACTGCGGCGATGGTCAGTCCCCCGATGATGTTGGCGAAGGGACCGTTGGCGTACTTCCCCATCACCCGTTTGTCGTTGATGAGGATGAACATGAAGACCAGGATGGCCGGCAGGATCAGACCGTTGACGTCCTGGCTGAGCAGGGTTACCGCGGTGAGTGGGATGCCGGGGAACAGGATAGTCACCGCGCCCACGACGATCAGGCCAGTGAAGATCAAAAAGAAGGCCGGCGCGTCGCGCACGGAGAAGCCGACCCCGCGCTCCCAGCCGAAGGCCTCGGTCACCGCGTAGGCCGTCGAGAGCGGCAGGATCGCCGCCGCCAGCATCGACGCCCCCGCCAACCCGACCACGAACAGGGCCTTGGCGAACTGGCCCGCCACCGGCCCAAGCGCCTGGGCCGCATCCTTGGCGTCGACAATGTTGGTCGAACCGTGCGCCGCGTAGATCGTGGCGGCGGTCGCGACGACGATGAAGAAGTCGATGAAGTCGGTGAAGAACGAGCCGAAGAACACGTCGGCGCGGGCGTAGGGCAGCTCCTCCTCGCGCAGCCCCTTGTCCACCACCGATGCCTGCAGGTAGAACTGCATCCAGGGGGTGATCGTGGTGCCCACGATGGCCACCGCCAACAGCAGGTATTCGGAGTTGAGCTGAATTTTCGGTGCCACCACGTGGCGGGCGATCTCACCCCACGGTGGGTGCACGGCGAAACCTGAGACCACGTACGTCAGGTACACCAGCGCGAATGCCAAAAAGACTTTCTCGACTACCGCATAGGTGCCCCGAAGGACCAGGAACCAGACCACCAAGGCGGCCAGCGGAACGGTCACCAGGCGGGGCACGTTGAAGGCCTCGCCGGCAAGCGCGATCCCGGCGAATTCAGCGATCACCGTGGCCACGTTGGCGACCAATAGAAGGGCCATCGCGAAGACTGTGATGCGCACCCCAAACCGCTCGCGAATCAGGTCCGCCAGTCCCTTTCCGGAGACCACGCCAAGGCGGGCATTGAACTCCTGGACCACCATCAACGCGACGGTCACCACCAGTAGCAGCCAGAGCATGTCGTAGCCGTACTTGCTGCCGGCCGATGCCCAGGTGAATATTCCACCGGCGTCGTTGTCCGCGGTCGAGGTGATCAGCCCGGGCCCGAGGATCCCCAGGAACAGGACAACCTGGATCCGGCGGCGCCCGAGGAAACCGCGGAAGCCCTTGCTGTCAGGCCGGAGGCGGAAAAGCTCGCGGAGGTTGGCTGCCATCGTTGCTCACCTGCGTGCGCTCATCAGAAGAACCGCCGGCGGCCGCGGCCGCCGCCCGAGAGCAGGGTGTCCATCACGTCATCGACGGTGATGATGCCCTCGAGGTGGTCGTCAACATCGACCACCGGGACCGCCAGCAGGTTGTACTTACGGATGATCTCGGCCACGTCCCTGGCGGTGTCGTCGAGGTGCACGCTGATGACCTGGCGGTTCATGAAATCGACCACCGTGGTCTTCGGCTGGGCGACGATCAGGTCGCGCAGCGAGAGCACCCCGATCAGGTTCTCGTGGCGGTCGACCACATACACGTAGTAGATCGACTCCGCCTCGGGCTCAAGCTGGCGGATGCGCTGAATTGACTCCAGGGCACTGAGGTCGCTGGTGACGGTTACGTACTCGGTGGTCATCAGGCCCCCGGCGGTGTCGTCCTCATAGGCCAGCAACTCCTCGACGTCCTCGGCCTCGTCCTCGCGCATCTTCTTCAGCAGCGCCTCGGCCTGGTAGTCGGGTAGGTCGGCCAGCAGGTCGGCGGCCTCGTCGGGGTCCATCTCTTCGAGGATGTCGGCCGCGCGCTCGAGGTCCAGGCGCTCGAGGACCTCAACCTGGTCCTCGGGTTCCATCTCCTGCAGGGTGTCAGCGGCGATCTCATCGTTGAGGGTGGCGAAGATGGCATCGCGCTGGCGGGCGGAGAGGCGCTCGGCAACGTCGGCGATATCCGCGGGGTGCATCTTGGCCAGCTTCTGGTGGCTGATGCGCAGCTTGACCGACTCGAGGTTGGTCTCCACGGTGTCCACGGCGTCCCAGGCGATCAGCTTCTGGGCCCAATCGCGCCGCGCCGCGTGGGCCAGCGACCTGCCCAGGTCCTCGAGCCCCAGGCGGCGCATCAGGCCGCGGCCGCCGATGTCCACACCAACCAGCAACAGCGCGCCCTTCACCGGTGACAGCTGGAGGTCGTTGACTCGCACCACGCGGTGGCCGTCGGTGTCCACGATCTGCTTGTCCAACACGTCTCGCGCGAGCCAGGTGGCATCCTCGTCGGCGGGCGAGCGAACCACGTCAGCGCGGGCGGATTTCAGGGCCAGCTCCTTGCCCTCAAACGACCTTACCGACGACCACGAAATCACCGACCTTCCGCCGCGGCCGCGCAGGACGATGCCGTCGATCACCGGGAAGGGGTCTTGCATGCGCACGATGAGATCCCCGACGCGTCCAACGCGGCGCTGGTGGCTGTCAACGATCTCCGCGCGGAGAAAGTCGCTGAGAAAGATCATGGCGGGCCTGCCTCTTCGGTTCTCCGGGTGGAAGGGGAGAACCGGCCTTCGCGCCTAGGCCCTCCCCGAGCGCTCTCGGGGTTTACTCACAGCGGGTGATCTTACCGCGTAGCGCGCTTCTGGGTCTCGGAGCGCCGGTCGGTGCTGTTGCGGCGGTCGGACCGCTCGCGCAGGTCCATCAGGCGGCCCGTGCCTTCGCAGCGGGTGCACCGCACCAGCCTGGGAGCGCCGTCGGACAGGTCCCAGACCTGGCCAGAACTCTTCTCAGCGGTCACGCGGGGATAGCTCAGGGTCGCCCCGGGCACCAGCGTGTTGGCGCAGATCGGGCAGGCAAAGTACTTCTCGATAGCCGTAGCCATTCCTTCCTCCGAGTGACCATAGGGGCCGCCCCCTCCACTCGTAAATACGTAAAGTACGCATTTTTCCTTCCGGGTAGGCCCTACGCCATCCCTGACGCCGAGTTCACGCAGGCTTGCATTCGTATTCACGAGCCTCTAGACTCCTGCCTTGGCTCCAAGTTCGGGCTGAGATGAGGGAAGGACAGGCGGATAGGCCGGAAGACCCCTGGCCATTGGCCCCGAACAGCAGGCTCAGGATTACTGGCTTATCAAGGAGAAAAGCATGGCTGTTACTGGTTACTGTCTCAAGGACAAGAAGCAGGTCGAGATCGTGGATCCCCAGGAGATCACGATGAAGAACGGCAAGCCGGCCATCACCGGCACCTGCCCGAACTGCGGCACCAAGATCTTCAAGATCGGCAAGGCGAAGTAAGACCGATCTCGCGAGAGCGATCTCGCAAGACCGATGTCGATTGAAGGGCCGGGCGTGAGCCCGGCTCTTTCTGTTTAACGCTGGCTGTTTAAGGCTGCGGCTGGTCGCTCTCGGCGCTGGCCGGGTAGGAGCCCAGGACCACGACGCTGGAGCACTTCAGCCGCAGGCCGGCCAGGGCCTCGGCGACCACGGGGTCGCTCTCGTGGCCCATGAGGTCGATCAGGAAGAAGTACTTGCCGAGGCCGCCACGGGTGGGCCGGGACTCCAATTTGCTGAGGTTGATGTCACGGCCCGCGAACTCGCCGAGGATCGCCACCAGGCTGCCGGGTTTGTCGGAGTCCTCGGCAATGGAGCAGCAGACTGATGTCTTGTCATGCCCCGTGGCGGCGGTCATGCCCCGCCCCAGGATGGCGAAGCGGGTGACGTTGTCGTCGGCATCCTGGATATCCGAGGCGATGATCTCCATCCCGTAAAGCCGGGCCGCCCGGTCGTTGCCCACCGCGGCGATGCGGTCGGAGTGGACCAGGCTACTCACCGCCGCCGAGGTGGAGAGGGCAGGCAGGACCTGGACCTGGGGCAGGTGCTCGAGCAGGAACTGGCGGCACTGGGCGATGGCGGCGGGGACCGACACCACGCGCTCGACGTCGCCGATGGTGGTGCCCGGGCGGCCGATCAGGTGGTGGCGGATTGGAAGGTTGAGCTCCCCGGAGATCCGGGGCGGGTTCTTGCCGTGGATCAGCTGGTCGAGGGTGACATTGATCGAACCCTCGATCGAGTTTTCGATCGGCACCACCGCCAGGTCCACCAGCGAGTGGCCCACCGCCGAGATCACCGCCGGGATGTCGGGGAAGCCGACCAACTCGGCGCCCTCGCCGGCATATCCTCGTGCGGCCTCCTCGCTGAAGCTGCCCTCCGGTCCCAGGTAGGCGATACGCGTCATTGCCGGGATTATCCCGGAAGCCGCTTTGCTAGGCTCGGCCTCGATGTCCCACCTGCTCATCTCCCTGGTCAGCAGCGGCGGCCTGATAGCCATCTTTTTCCTGATGGCGGGTGAGAGTGCGGGCCTGCCAATCTCCAGCGAGATCGTCGTCCCCCTGGGCGGCGCCCTGGCCAGCACGGCGCTGGGGAACAAGCTCAACTTCTCCCTGGTGATCGTGGCCTCAAGCCTGGGCAACCTGTTCGGGTCGCTGGTGGCCTACCTACTGGTGCGGCGCTTTGGGCACCAGGTGATCCTCGGTCCGGGCAAGAGAATCGGCCTGAGCCGCGGGCACATGGTGCTCGCCGAGCGCTTCTTTGACCGCTTCGGCCTGTTCGCGGTCTTTTTGGGAAGGCTGCTGCCCGTCATCCGAACCTACATCTCGTTCCCTGCCGGGCTGTCGAAAAAGGTCACGCCCATCCCCTTCACCATCGCCACCATCCTGGGCGCCGTGCCCTGGAACTTCGCCCTGGCCTACGCCGGACTCAAGCTCGGCGACCACTACCACGACATCGAGAAGAACTTCGGCAAGCTCAGCTACGTGTTCATCGCCATCGTGGTCCTGCTGGTGGTCGCGATCTACATCATCGGCAAGCGGATGCACGTCGACGAGAAGGTCATGGAGGCCGAGGACGAGGCCATCGGAACCTAGAGCTTGCGGATAGGGCTCGCGAGGCCGGCCCAGGCCGAGACCGCGATCATCAGGACCCCGGACCCCACCACCGCGATCCCGGCGGCTGACTGCGGTAGAAGTGTCGACGTGGTCAGGGTGGCGTAGCCCGCCCCCAGCAGCACCCCCACCTGGACCACGGTGAAGCGGGTGGCAAATATCCTGCCCCGGATGTGCGGCTCGGTGTTCTCCTGGATCGCGGTCACCATGGGCACGAAATAGACCATGTTGGCGATCCCTCCAAGCGCCAGAAAGGCGGCGGTCAGGGGAAGCGAAGCCGACAGCCCTGCCATCACCGTGGCACCGCCCATTCCCATGGCCCCCACGATCATCAGCAGGCCACGACGAGGCGTGTGCAGAGCGCTGGTGAGCAGGGCACCCGCGGTGGCCCCAAACGCGATCGCACCCTCCAGCAGGGCGAAGCCTCCACTCCCGGCGTGAAGGTGCTCGATCGCCAGCGGCACCAGCAGGGGCAGCAGCGCCGATCCGCTGGCCACCATCAGGAAGGTGAAGATGAAGATTGAGCGCAGCATCGGCGAATCCAGGATCTGTCGCAGGCCGTCCGCGACCTGGGTCCTGACGCGCCGCAATACCGGGTCCTGTCGCTTCGATATGACCATGACCGGGAAGCCGATGGTGACCAGGAGCAGCGCCGATGACGCAAAGGTCAGCGCATCGATGCTGAACACCAGGCCGGTGCCGCCCAGCGTCACCAGCGCTGCCGCGGCCGCGTACCCGAGGATCTCGCCGCCCCGTTCGACGAATGCCAGCGCGGAGTTGGCGCCCGGCAGCAGGCGCCGTGACACCAGGTCCGGCAGGGCGGCGGCTCGGGCGGGGTTGAAGAACACGGTGGCCGTCGAGACCAGGAAGGCGACCAGCAGGATGACCGCCAGCGGCGCCCGTACCAGCACCGGCAGCAACCCCACCAGCACCAAACGAACGACGTCCATCAGAACCATCACCGTCTTGCGGTCGTACTGGTCGGTGATCTGGCCTGCGGGCAATCCGAAGAGCAGGTTGGGCAGCGCGCGGACCGCCACCACCAGGCCCAGCGCGAGCACCGAATGGGTGGCCCCATACCCTGCCAGCGCCAGCCCAACGGTGGTCAGCATGTCGCCAAAGGTGGAGAGGCCGACCGCCGCCCAGAGCTTGAGAAACGGCGGGTAGCGAAGCGTCTGGATCACGCTTGCAGGCTTCTCGTCTTCCTCCGCCACGGTGCTCGCAACCCGTGAGTCGCGCTCGCGCAGCACCTCCACGAACGCGTCGACGATCTCGGGGTCATACCAGGTGCCCCTTTTTGACTCAATGTCGGCCAGCGCCTCAAAGGGTCCCTTCACCCACTGTCGATAGTCGCGCACGTTGGTGATGCAGTCGTACGAGTCGATGACCCGGGCGATTCTCCCGCCAACAGGGATCTCGCGCTTGGCTATCCGGCGAGGGTAGCCTGACCCGTCGTAGTTCTCGTGGTGAGACCAAACGATCTCGGCGGCCCGCTGCAGAATCTCCTGCTCTTTGAGCACGTCATAGCCCTCTGCGGCATGGGTCTTCATGGTCTCCCACTGGTCGTCGGTGAATGGCTCGAGCTTGTGCAGGATGGCGTCGGGAATGGCGATCTTGCCGATGTCATGCAGCGTGGCGCCGATGCGGATCTGCTCGACCAGGTCGCCGGTGAGCCGGAGCTTCAGCGCCACCTGCTCGGAAAGGATCCCGACGCGCTCCGAGTGACCGAAGGTCGAGCGATCCTTTTTGTCGATCAGCCGGCTCTGCGCGACGTAGCTACCGCGGGCAACGGATTCAAGGCTCAACGCGCGGCGCGAGATGTCTCGGTACACCACCAGGAGGAGCAGAACTCCCGCCGCCATGGCCAGCCCCTCGACCTTCCCCGACAGCGCCAGGAAGGCGATCATCGCCCCCAGGGGTGCGAGCCCAAGGTAGCTGATCACCGCCCCTCTGAGAATCATGTCGCTCACCTTGCGCACGCTCTCGGCGGTCTCCAACGCCACCGCGGTGATCACCAGGCCGGAGTTCAGGAAGGAGATGATCAGCAGCGCCAGCAACCCACCGGCTACGGCGTTGAAATCGACCCCGAGCTGCCCGTATGCACCCCCCGGCTGCTTTGACACCGCATTGAAGACGATCCCGGCGGTGGTAGCCACCAGGCCCTGCATGCACCGGTTGAAAATCCAGCGATACGATGGGTGGTTCTTCGAGGGGAGCCGGTCAATGCTCCCGAAGGTCGCGACGACGCCCGCAAGACCCGGCGGGAGGACAAAGACGGCGGCCACGATGGGCGCCAGGTTGACCAGCAGGTTCACCCCGTACGAGACGGGCACTGGGGCCAGCGAGGTGATGGCTGTTAGGCCCAACAGGAAAAGGGTCATCTCCAGGACGGTCACCGGGACGTGGGGCGCGATTGGGGCACCGAGTTGAATGTGCTCCGTCGCCAGCGCGGCAACCACCAGGGTCAGCCCGGCGACGCAGACCGTCGCGACGTAAACACGGGCGATGGGGCGAAGATGCAAGTACATGGGGCTGAAGCCCGCATTGTAGGTTGTACGAGCCTGCCCGCACGGCTGATAGAACCAGCCTTAAATGAAAATGACCCGGCTCAGCCGGGTCATATCGCCTCTTGCTAGCCCTTGCGGACTAGCGGGCTACCACTGAAAGGACCAGCTCAGCATTTCAGTCTCCCATTTCCCCATTTCTCCGGTACCGGGGACCCTCTTCCCGTCTTTCGGGGCCCCCGTCCGGTGACCCTTACTCTGGTGCGAGAACTACGTATGTTCACTCGTTCGACAGGGCAATTTTTATGACTCTTTGGACTGACCTTTTGGCCACCCTCCGCTGACCTGTTGGTCAGCCCAGTCTCACCCGTTCAGCTGGTCGAGGAAGTCGCGAAAGGCGGAGTTGACCTGGTCGGGTTGCTCCACCGGCGAGAGGTGTGCCGCGCCCTTGATGGTGACCAGCCGGGCTCCGGGAATGGCCGCCGCCATCGCCTCGGCGACGTCGGGCGGGGTGATCGGGTCCTGGTCACCCACGACGACCAGCGTCCGCACCTTGATTGCGCCGAGCATCCCCGTCGAGTCGGGCCGCTCGCGCATCGCGGTCAGGTCGGCGATCAGGGCCTCCGCGGGTTGAGCCAACATCCACTCCTCGGTTTCGCGGCGCCGGCCCTGGTCGCCGCCCTCGACGAACATCTTGGGCAGCATGGCCTCCGCGGCCACCCCCGATCCGGCCTCCCGGATCCTGGCAATCATCGCGTCACGACCCTGGCGGCCGGCCTGGTTGTCGGCGTTGGCTCGGGTGTCCACCAGCGCCAGGCTGAGGACCCGATCCGGGAACAGCCGCAAAAACGCCAGCGCGGCGTAACCACCCATCGAGAAGCCGCCCAGGTGCACCTGGGCAACCGCGGCGGAATCCAACCGGGCCGCCAGCGCCCGAGCCATGTCTTCAACGCTGTGGGCGGGAGACCCGGCAGGCGACACACCATGACCATCAAGGTCGGGCGCGATGACGCGGAAGCCAGAGAGTCCGTTGACCTGGTGGTGCCACATCCGGCTGTCCAGGGGGAAGCCGTGGACCAGGAGCAGAACGGGCTCCTCAGCCACCGGTGCTCAGGTCCCGGGCGGGAGGTGCAGGTGGTCCAGCTGCCAACCCGAGACCAGCAGGACGGCCAGGACCGCCAGCGCCAGGGCCAGCGAGACCAGCCCGCGGCGGGTCGCCGGTTGGAACTCGCCCTGGGTCATGGCATACGCTGACGCGGCAAAGCCAAAGAGCATCGCCGCGATCGTCAGGATCGGGACGAAGAGGATGTAGAAACCCTCCTGTTTGCTCAGTGAGCGGCCTCCGCTTGAGGAGCGTCGGCGTCGCTGGGCTCATCGCCGGGCGGTTCCTGTTTGGCGCTCATGGCGATGATCGCCGCACCGCACCCGATGAGGAAGGCGAGGATTGTGAACCCGGGGACAAACAGGATGTACAGGGCTTCCGAGGTCATGGTCACTAGGGCTGCTGCTGTCACGCGGTTCCTCCCAACTGGACTCCGGTTGAGTTTATCTAACGACAGGGCTTGTCAGCCCAGCCTCACCGCGGCCGGACGACCCCGTCGGCGTCCAGGTCCATGTTCGCGGCCTTGGCCGCTGCCGCGGCGCGCGAGTCCACGTTGAGCTTGCGGTAGACCTCGCGGAGGTGGGTCTTCACGGTGCTCTCACTGGTCATCATCTGCTGGGCGATGGCCTTGTTGGGCCAGCCGTCCACCACCAGCACCAGCACCTGCTTCTCGCGGACGGTGAGCGGCTCGAGCGTCTGCACCTCGTTGCGGGCGCTCATCCTTGACAGGCGGCTGACCATCTTGCGCGCCACCGAGCGGTCAAGCGGAAAGCGGCCGGCATGGGCGTCCTCGATGGCCCGCAGCAGCTCCATCGGGCCGCTGTCCTTGAGGATGTAGCCACAGGCGCCGGCGGTGAGCATCTGGGCCACGTCCTCCTCGTCGTCGGAGATCGTCAGCCCCACAATGGCGATCTCGGGGCCGACCTCGTCGACGATGGTCCGGGTCGCGGTCATGCCATCCATCAGAGGCATGGAGATGTCCATCAGCACGACGTCGGGACGCAGCTGGCGGGCCAGCGCCACCGCCTCGACCCCGTTGGTGGCCTCGCCGACGATCTCGATGTGGTCGAACTCCGAGAGCATCCCCCGCGCGCCGACCCGCAGGATGGGCACGTCGTCGACGATCAGCACCCGGATCCGCTCGCTCATGCGCCGATCGGGACCTCCGGACCGTGGAACTCGACGCGAACCCCGCCCATCGCCCCGTTGCCAATCTGCAGGGTGCCCCCCAGCAACTGCGCCCGCTCCCGCATGCCAAGCAGGCCGAAGGACCCCGACTTCTCCTCCATGGCCCCAAGGTCGATGCCCACCCCGTCATCCTCCACGGTGAGGACGAAGGGCCGGCCGCGCATGTCGAGGGTGACATCGACGGTGGCGCACTGGGCATGCTTGCGGATGTTGGTGAGCGACTCCCGCACCACCTGGAAGATGGCCTCGCGCTCCTCCGCCACCAGCTGCGCATCGTCGCCCATGATCTTGGTCACCGCGCTGACGCCATAGGTCCTGGAGAATGACTCCAGCTGCTGCTTGATGCCCTCACTGAGACGCCGGGGGGCGTGCTGCCGGGGTCTGAGGGTCGACAGGATGTCGCGCGCACTCTGCAGGGCAGCCTCCACCAGCTCACGCATCTGCACCAGCAGCACGTCGGCGTCGTCGGGGTCGACCCGGCGGCGATGCTGGTGGTACTTGAACATCTGCACCACGGCAGAGAGGTCGCTGGCCAACCCATCGTGGATCTCGCGCGCCAGCTTCATCCGCTCCTTGAGCACCGCCAGCTCTTCGGCGCGCCCCAGGAGGTCGGCGCTGGCCAGGGCCAGGGTGACCTCCTCGCCGAGCTGGGCCATCTCCATCGTCTGCGAGGGACTGAAGGGCCGCGGGGTGACCCGCCCAACCACCAGGAGGCCTGAGCCCGGGTCGCCCGGCGCCCCCACCGGACCCGCCGCCAGGGAGGCGATGCCACGATCGAGCCAGGTGCGCTCCGCGCCCTCGAGGAACTCCAGGGAGTCGAGCGCGATGGCCCGGCCGCCGTGACGCACCACCCGGACGAAGCCCTCCTCGGGGCTGAGGCGATCGGGGCCCATTGGCCGGCCGCGATCCGGCGCCTCGGCCTGCAGCGAGAGCATGTCTCCGTCCTCCAGGTAAACCTGGCAGGTGTCGGCGTTGAGCAACTCCAGGGTCTTGGTGGCCAGCGCCTGCAGGACCGACCCCACCCCGGCGGCACCCAGGCCGGCACGCTGGGTGATGGGCCGGGCGCCGGTCGGTACGGCGCGCGCCTGCGGGGCGTGGCTGGGGGGGGGCAGGTCCGGAGCGGACCGGTCCGGCGCGACCGGGGCCAGGCTCGGCACCGCCCGCACCCCCACCGCCAGGGCACGCTCCCGCAGCAGGTCCCGTTCAGCGTCGCAGAGCTCCTCGATCGCTTCCAGGATCCGCACCGCGGCGTCGGTGTCCCCGGTGCCGTCGCGCTCAGCGCGCAGGCCGCGGATCACCAGGCGGAGGTGACGCGCGGCGTCCTCCTGGCGATCGGGCGCGGGGGCACCCGGGGGCAGGCGCTCCACCAGCTCCACCGCGAGGTCGTCGAAGTTGACCTCGAAATACTGCGAGATGATCTCCAGTTGGGAGCGCGAGCGCGTCGTGGACGTCGGGAGGGTCATCTCAGGTGCCATACTGCGCCCTTGGGCATCTTTGGGCACTGGTATGTGATCTTGATCCTGATCGTCGCCTTCCTGGTACTGGTGGCGCCCTCGACCCTTCCCCGCCTGGGGGTGCGCTTCGGCAAGCGGGTCCGCGAGACCAAGGACGCCAGCGTCGAGGCCGCACAGGCCTTCAAGGACGAGGTCACGACCGAGGACCAGCCGCCGAAGTAGGCCGGCTAGGGCGCTTCTGAGGGCAGCGTCGCAAGAGCCTGTGGCGTCTCGAACTTTCTGCCAGCCAACTTGTGCCTAGTTTATCGGACCAACCGCTAACCTTGACCATGGGGACAACGAGGCCCATCAGGAGGATGGTTTGGGCGCCTCCCGCAAAGGAATCGCGGGCACGTGTCGTTGTACTTGAAGAATGCAGAGGGCGACGCGACACGGCGGCACCAGCGTAACCGTGAGGCAGGTGAATTGACCGGCGACGATCCCAACCGCCGGGGGCAGAGCCGCCGGTTCGAGGATGAGCTGCTGCGCTGGCACGCTGCAGGATCCGGCGAGGTGCTCTCGGTTGTCGACTCCAGCGGCGACCTCAGCTACGTCAGCCGGGCCGCGGAGCGCCTGCTGGGATGGTCGCCGGAGGAGCTGCTGGGCAAACCCGCGACCTCCCTCTATCACCCCGACGACCTGAAGCGCCTGGGCATCGGCGATGTGTCGCTGGATCGCCGCCGCGTCCCGCGGATTCGCTGCCGGCACCGGGATGGCAGCTGGCTCGAGGTCGAGACCCAGATGCGGCCGCTGATCCCCAACCTCAACCAGGGGATGGCGGTGGTCGTGTTGATGCGTGACGTCACTCGGGAGACCCGCGCGCTGCAGGATCTGCGCACCGACAACAACCGCCTCCGTCGGCGAACGCGTGACACCCTGGGCCTGCTCGACAACCTTCCCCTGGGCGTGCTGACGTTCACCCTGGCGGGTAGGGTCGACCGCGTCAATGCGTACGTCACCGGGATGCTGGGACTCACCGAGGAGCAGCTGGTGGGCCGCACCGTCTTCGAGCTCGTCGCCGAGATCAAGATCCATGCAGTGGAACCAATCGACACCCCCGAGAGCGGGGGCCAGCTGCTCCTGACCTGCCTCGACGAGGATGGCCAGACCTACCAGCTCAAGGTCAACGGCAGGGCAACCGGGGGGGCGGACGACGACCAGGACGGCGTCATGGTGGTGGTCGAGCGCACCCACGGTGCTGACTGGGAGCAGGTTACGCAGGGTCCCGCGGCGGAGCACCTCCCCGTCCGAGCCGAGCTGCAGGAGGCCAAGCGGGAGTTCCTGCGCACCATCAGCCATGAACTGCGCACGCCGCTCACCTCGATCCTGGGGTTCACCGATCTGATCGCCACCGGCACCGCGCCCCCCGCCGCCCGGGCCGAGGCCGAGGCGATTGTGCACGACAATGCGCGCGCCCTGCTGGACAAGATTGACGACCTGCTGCTGCTGGCCGCTCTCAGGGAGGGCGAGACCAGCCTGACCCCGGTGCGGGTGGACATCGTGCCCATCGTGCGCGCGTTGTGCGACGACCTCACCCAGGAAGCCCAGCGCAAGTCGATCCGCCTGATCATCGACATGCCCCGGCAGCTGGAGGTGATGGGCAGCCCGCACTACCTGACAACCATTCTGCGGCACCTGGTCCGCAACGCGATCCGCTTCTCCGATGGTGGACACATCAGCATCGGGGGTCGCCCGGCGCTGGAGTTCGCCCGCTTCGCGGTCGAGGATGGCGGTCCGGGCATTGGTGAATGGGACCAGGAGTGGCTCTTCGAGGAGTTCACTCAGATCGACCAGAGCATGAGCCGCCGGCATGACGGCATGGGCATCGGTCTGTCCCTGGTGCGCCTCCTGGTCGAGGCCCATCGAGGCGTTTGCGGGGCCGAGAACCGCGACCAGGGCGGCACGATGTTCTGGTTCACGCTGCCCCGGCCGGCGGAGCGCACCATGGCCAACCTTCGCGGCGGGGGATAGCGGCACGAACTCAGCGGGCTGCTGACTGAGGCCGTACCCGCATAGTGCGGGCGGCGGTCATACTCAATGGCGTGCAGCGCCTGGTTACGGCCAACTAGCGTGGACGCATCAATCCGGGGGCTTGCCGCGCGCCGGCCCCGTCGACGTCCGGCGCAGGACGCGCCATCGCGCTGGAAACCCACCGCGGTCGCGCTGGTCGTCCTGGTGCTCACCGTGAGTGCCCTGGCGGCGGGCCTGGCGGCGACCCAGGAACAGAGCCGCCGGGATCTGCGCCAGACCTTTGGCAATCGGGCCGACCTCTCCAGCAGCTTCGCCAGCGCCTACGTCGCCGAGGTCCTCGCGCGAGAGAAGACCAACGCGCAGGCCCGCCTGGGTGGCACCGTGTCGCGTGCCCAGTTCGAGGAGGTTTCGGGCGTCATGGGCTTTGAGGCCGCGGTGCTGCTGGACAGCCAGGGGCATGTGCTGCAGGTGGTGCCGTCCAACCCGGCGGTGGTGGGCAAGGCGATCACCGCCACCTACCCGCACCTGGCGGCAGCCGAGGCCGGGCGCAGCGCGGTCTCGGTCGTGGTGCCCGGAGCCGCCACCGGCAACCCGATCGTGGCCTTCGCGGTTCCCTTCGATTCCGCCAGCGGACGTCGGGTCTTCAGCGGCGGGTTCGATGTGCGCACCACCCCCCTGGGCAGCTATCTGCGCAACTCACTGCCCTTTCCCGGCGCGACGTCAGACCTGGTTGACTCCGCGGGCAAGCTGGTGGCCACCAGCCGCACCAGGCCGGTGTCGACACTGCTCCAGGCAGACGCCGGACTGGCTCGAGCCGTGAAAGGGTCGGCGTCGGACAGCATTGGCGGGCCGTCGGACCGGCGGCACTTCGTCACCTCGCACCCCGCCGGAACCCCCTGGACGCTGGTCAACACCGTGCCCGAAGCGGCGCTGTACTCGCCGCTCAGCACCGCGGCGCAGCTCATTCCCTGGGTCGTGCTCGCCGGCCTCCTGGGGGTCGGGCTCTATGCGGTCGTCCTGGTCAGGCGGCTGAGCGACAGTCGCCGGGTGCTGGCGATGAGCTCCAATACCGATGCACTCACCGGGCTGGCCAACCGGCGGTCGTTCGACCGGACCCTGGCCCACGAACTCGCCCGGTCCGCGCGTACCGAGCGGCCCATCTGCGTGGCGATGCTTGACATCGACCACTTCAAACGCTTCAACGACACCAGAGGGCATGGCGCCGGCGACGCCCTGCTGAAGGCGGCCGCGACGGCATGGACCGGCGCGATCCGCGACAGCGACCTGCTGGCCCGCTACGGCGGTGAGGAGTTCGTGGTCCTGATGCCAGACTGTCCGGCTGCCGAGGCTCCCCACGTGGCGGAACGCATCCGCAGGCTGACCCCGGGCGAGGCGACGATCTCCGTCGGGATTGCGCAATGGGACACCACCGAGACCGCCACCCAGCTGCTGGCTCGGGCCGACGCCGCCCTCTACCGCGCCAAGCGCGCCGGCCGTGACCGGGTGGCAGCGGCCTAGCCTTCTTCCTCGACCTCTTCCCGGGTGCCAACCCCGGCCATGCTGCCCACGGTGTCGCCGTCGCTGAGGCGCATGATGATCACGCCCTGGGTCTGGCGTGAGGTGACGCGGACCTCCGACAGGTCGGTGCGGATCACCTGGCCCTTGGTGCTCACCACCATCAGCTCCTCGCTGGGGTCCTCGACCATGCCGATGCCCACCAGCTTGCCGGTCTTCGGGGTGACCTGGAGGGTGTAGACACCCTGCCCGCCGCGATGGTGCGAAGGGTAGTCCTCAACCGGGGTCAACTTGCCGTATCCCTTTTCGCTGACCACCAACACGAAGGCCTCCGGCTTGACGATCTCCATGCCCGCCGCCTTGGCATCCTTGCGCAGGGTCAGGCCCCTCACGCCCATGGTGTCGCGCCCGGTGGCGCGCACCTCGCGCTCGTGGAAGCGCACCGATTTGCCGTCGGTGGTGGCAAAGATCAGCTCGTCGTTGCCATTGGTCAGCTTGACCCACTGCAGCTGGTCCTTGTCGCGCAGGGACATGGCGATCTTGCCGTTCTTCATAACCGACCGGTACTCCGTCGCCGAGGTCTTCTTGATCATGCCGTCGCGGGTGGCGCTGAAGAGGAACGTGTCGTCGGTCCACTCATGGATCGCGACCAATGATGTGACGCTGTCGTTCTGCTCGATGTCGATCAGGTTGACCAGCGGAATGCCCTTGGACTGGCGCGACGCGTCCAGCACCTCATGCGTGCGGATGCGGTAGACCTTGCCCTTGGCGGTGAAGAAGAGCAGGTCCGACTTGGTGCTGGCGACGACCACGTGCTTGACGTAGTCCTCCTCCCGCACCTTGCCGCCCAGGAGACCTTTGCCGCCGCGCTTCTGCGGCTTGTAGGTGCGCGCCGGGACGCGCTTGGCATACCCCTTGGCGGTGAGTGAGACGACCACATCTTCCGTGGGGATCAGCGCCTCATCGTTCATCTCGGTCGAGGCGTCCCAGGCGATGGTGGTGCGGCGTTCGTCGCCGTACTTCTTCTTCATCTCCGCGAGGTCTTCTTTGATCAGCTCAGAGACCTTGCGCGGGTTGGCCAGGATGTCCTCGAGGTACGCGATGCGCTCGATGACCTCTTTGTACTCGGCCTCGATCTTGCCCGCCTCGAGCTTGCTGAGGCGTCCCAGGCGCATGTCGACAATGGCCTTGGACTGGCGCTCAGAGAGGCTGAGTTCTTTCTGCAGGTTCTCCTGCGCGATGGCCTCGTTGTCCGAGCCGCGGATGATGGCGATCACCTGGTCCAGGTTGTCCAGGCAGATCTTCAGCCCCTCGAGGATGTGCGCGCGGTCCTGGGCCCTGGCCAGCTCGTAGCGGGTGCGGCGGGTGATCACCTGGCGGCGGTAATCGATGTGATGCTGCAGCATCGACTTGAGGTTCAGGGTGACCGGGCGGCCGTCGACCAAGGCCAGCATGATGGCGCCAAAGGTGCTCTGCAGCGCGGTGTGTTTGTAGAGGTTGTTGAGGACGGTGTTGGGCCGCGCGTCCTTCTTCAGCTCAATCACGATGCGCATCCCGTTGCGGTCCGACTGGTCAGAGAGATCGCGGATGCCCTCCAGCTTGCGCTCGCCCACCAGCTCGGCGATCTTGGCCACCAGGGAGGACTTGTTGACCTGGTAGGGGATCTCCTCGATGACGATCTGCTCGTAGCCCTGCTTGGACTCTTCGAAGACGTGGCGGGCGCGCACGATGATGCGGCCGTGCCCGGTGGCGTAGGCGTTCTTGATGCCCTCAGAGCCCACCACGATGCCGCCTGTGGGGAAGTCGGGTCCCTTGACGTGGGTCAAGAGGTCCTCGGTGGTCATCTCGGGGTTGTCGATCAGCGCGATCGAGGCGTCGCAGATCTCACCCAGGTTGTGGGGCGGGATGTTGGTGGTCATGCCAACGGCGATTCCTGAAGATCCGTTGACCAAAAGGTTGGGGATGGTGGCGGGCAGAACCGTGGGCTCGATGGTCGAAGCCGAGTAGTTGTCGGCCCAGTCGACGGTCTCCTTCTCGAGGTCGGCGAGCAGCTCCATCGCCGGCGTCGCCAGGCGCGCCTCGGTGTATCGATATGCGGCCGCCGAGTCGCCGTCCTGGCTGCCGAAGTTGCCCTGGCCGCTCACCAGCGGGTAGCGCATGTTCCACGGCTGGGCCAGGCGCACCATGGTGTCGTAGACCGACGCGTCACCGTGAGGGTGGTAGTGCTTCAGCACCTCGCCGACGATGGCGGCGCATTTCTGGAAGCGCGCGCCCGGGGTCATGCCCTGGTCGTACATGGCGTAGAGGATCCGGCGCTGCACCGGCTTGAGCCCGTCGCGCACATCGGGCAGCGCGCGCGAGACGATGACCGACATGGCGTACTCCATGTAGGACGTGGACATCTCGGTGGAGATGTCCTGGGGCCGGATGGTGCCTATGTTCTGCCCGGTGCCGCCGTCGTCGTTGATCTCGTCTGCCACTCAGTCCTTCCTCATTGATCTCTAGATGGGGTCCAGCAGAATTGTCCGACGTTCGCCAAAGATCGACCGCGCGGCATCGGCCTGACGGAGGTCAGCGGTGATAAACGCGACGGAGCCGCCCCGACGTTTGGACGTACGGTCGGCGATCGCGGCTGATGCCACCTGGATCGCGTCCAGGGCACGCAGCGGGTATACGCGGGAGACTTCATTCGCCTCCCGCTTGACCGCTTCGTTCAGCTCGATCGAGATCGCTGCCGCGATCACGTCTGCCGCCGATCGCAGGTACTCATCGTAGGCCCGGCCATCGATGAGGTGCAGATGGAGGCGACGGTTTATGGCGGTCGGGACCTCCACTTCAGTTATCTCGGATATCAGGGCACCCTCCTCCAGCGCCGAATCCACGGCGGAGTGATGACCTTCACCGAAGATAGCCCGCAGCAGGGCACTGGAATCCAGGAACGCCCGCCGGTTCAGAAGCGATCCTCGCGGACGTCTTCAAGAGCCCTCGCAAGCCCCCTGGCATCCTCCAGGCTGATATCAATCTGGCTCTCGGCGCGACGCTGAAGCATCGCCTCGCGATCGAACCTAGCCAGCGGGGGGCGGGCAACAATGTCTCCGAGGTCGCGCCACCATTCATCTTCCGCGACAGTCTCCCCGAGACCAGCCTGGAGCACACGGACGGCGGTGTCGTTGAAGGATCTGCGCTCCTCGGCGCTGCGCTCGCGGAGGCGGCGGGCCAGGGCCTCGGGAAGGCGTATCGTGGTCTTTACGGCCATACTGCCATTATACCGGCACAATACCCGTCGGGCGGGCGCCCTTCCGGGTTCCAGCGGGTTCAGCACGATGGTCTGCGCGGCAGTCTGGCGCTCGAGTCGATCAAGGATCGCTCTATCAGCCGCGGTCGTCGCGGTCCCTCTCGAACTCCTCCATAAATGCACGCACGTGCTCCCTACTGAACCGGATTCCTACTGCCTGACGGTCCCGCTTCCATTCCTCGATGTCAAACTTCCCGGGCTTGGGCGGAATAGCCACCAAATCTCCGTAGACGCGCCACCACTCGTCCTGTACCGGTTCACCGATGCCGGCCTGCAGCGCGCGGACGGCGGTGTCGTTGAACGATCGCTTCTCGGCAATGCTCAACTCATGGAGGCGCTTGGAGAGTGCGTCAGGGAGGCGCAGCGTGGTCTTAACCGCCATTAGTGCCATTATCCCGGCACTACCGCGCCAGGGTTACCACCGGTGCGCATCACAATTCATCTTTCATCGGTGGAAGCTATGCGATGTAGCGACGGAAGACCAGGACGGCGTTCTGGCCCCCGAACCCGAAGGAGTTGCTGATGGCCACGTCCACCTCGGCGTGGCGGGCCTGGTTGGGGATGTAATCGAGGTCGCACTCAGGGTCTGGGGTCTCGAGGTTGATGGTGGGGTGCAGCACCCCGCGGGTCAGACAGAGCGTGGTCGCCACCGCCTCCACCCCGCCGGCACCACCGAGCAGGTGGCCGATCATCGACTTGGTGGAGCTGATCGGCACGTGGTATGCATGGTCGCCAAAGGCCTTCTTGATCGCCGCGGTCTCCGACCTGTCGTTCAACGGCGTGGAGGTGCCGTGGGCGTTGATGTAACCCACCTCGTCCGGCGCCACACCGGCATCGCGCAGGGCCCGCTCCATGGCCAGCGCGGCGCCGTAGCCGTCCTCTTTGGGCATCACCTGGTGATAGGCGTCGTCGGTGGAGGCGAAGCCGGCGACCTCGGCGATGATCACTGCCCCGCGCGCCTGGGCGTGCTCCTCGCTCTCCAGGAACAGGTAGCCGGCGCCCTCGGAGCCGACGAAGCCATCGCGGTTGAGGTCGAACGGCCGGCTGGCGCGGGAAGGGTCGTCGTTGCTGGTGGTCAGCGCCTTCATCGCGGTGAAGGTGGCGATGCCCCAGTCGGAGAGGTTGGCCTCGCAGCCGCCGGCCAGCATCGCGTCGGCGTCGCCGTACTGGATCACGCGGAGCGCATTGCCGATGGATTGCGTGCTGGCCGCACACGCCGTCACCGAGGTGTCGTTGTGGCCGCGGAAGCCGAACTGCATGGCCAGGCCGGCGCCGGGCATGTTGGGCAGCATGCGCGAAACGAAGAACGGCGAGACGCGCTCGTGGTGCTCGCCGCCGCTAAGGATCTGCGCCACCATGTCGGGGAAGCTGCCCAGCGAGGTTCCGTTGGAGACCCCAACACGGTCGCGGTCGACGCCGTCGCCATTGCTGCCGGCGGTCACCGAGAGCCCCGCCTGGGCCACCGCCTGGCGCGCCGCGATGATCGCCAGCTGGGTGAAACGCGCGGTGCGGCGCACCTCCTTGGGGTCCAGATGGTCCTCGATCCGAAGGTTCTTGACCTGTCCGGCGACCTTGCTGGGGATGCGATCGACCGGCCAGCCCTCAAGGGTGGCCACGCCCGACCTGCCCTCGACCAGGGCGTCGAAGAACTGGTCGGGGTCGTTAGCCAGGGGGTTGACCGTGCCCATGCCGGTGATCACCACGCGGCGCTTCATCTCTCGACTATTGCTTGAGACGGCGCACCACCAGTGGCCGGACCTCGGCAATTCGCTCGAAGTCCCGGTCGATGTGCACCACCCCCAGGCCGTGGTGCATCGCGGTTTCGGCAATGAGTAGGTCGGGTATCGCGGTCCTGTGCCACATGCCGTGGTGCTGCGCGAGATCCTGCTGCAATCGCAGTGCGCGCTCCAGCAGATCGGCGGGCGCCGCCACGGTGTCGAAGCCGGCGTGGAGATCAGTCTTCATCGCGTCGTAGTGCCGCCCGGACCGTGCCGAGTACAACTGCTCCAATTCCCCGACGGGACACAGGAACAGAGAGCCTGCCATTGCTTGGAGCTGAGGGCCGACAACGGGATCGTCAACTCGGACTGCAGCACTCTTGTCGAGAATCCAGCCGGCTACCGCCACATGTCGTCCGATGCCAAGATGGTCAGGTCCGCGTGAGAGGGGAGCTGTTGCAGATATCGCCGCTGCGCGCTGGCGCGGTCGGCGCGCGCATCCTCGGCGCTCTCCGCTGCCAACCTCAGCGCCTCGGATACGGTTGCGCGTGTCGTGCCGGCCCCCAGCGCCTTCTTGGCGCGGTCGAGCAGATCCTGGTCGATCTCGATGGTGGTACGGCGGATCATGTGTACATACTAGCCAATGAAGGCATACATACCGACGGACCACGACCGGACCGTCGTCGTCTGGTGGCCGCTATGCCGGCGGGGCGGGGTGCGAAATTGCCGCGCGCATGGCGTCGACCAGCCCCAGCCGGACGCCCTCAGCGCCCCGCAGGACGGCGTTCTTGGCCGCCTCCTCGTCCGAGCGCCCGTGGGCGATGATGCAGACTCCGTTGACTCCCAGCAGCGCCGCCCCGCCGTGCTTGCGCCAGTCCGCCTTGTCACGCAGCGGCTGCAGGTTGGGTCGCAGCAGCAGCCCCCCGACCTTGCCGGTGATCGAGGTCATGGCGGCGTCGCGGATGCCGCCCAGCACAAAGCTGGCCAGCCCCTCCATGGTCTTCAGCACGATGTTGCCGGTGAAGCCGTCGGTGACCACCACGTCGGCCACATCGTCAAACATCGTCTTGCCCTCGATGTTGCCGATGAAGTTCACCGGTGCGGTCTTGAGCAAGTGGTGGGTGGCCAGTGTCAGCTCGTTGCCCTTGGTCTCCTCCTCGCCATTGGACAGCAGGCCGACGCGCGGGTCCGCCACGCCAAGCACGCTCTTGGCGTAGGCACTGCCCAGGATGGCCCACTGCAGCAGGTACTCGGGCTTGACGTCGGTGTTGGCGCCGGAGTCGATCAGCAGCGTGGTGCCGGCCCGGGTGGGCACCAGAGTGACCAGCGCAGGGCGCTCGACACCGGGGAGCCGTTTCATGACAAAGATCGCCGCGGCCATCACCCCACCGCTGTTGCCGGCGGAGACGAAGGCATCCGCGTTGCCCTCCGCCACCAGTCGCGCCCCGACGTTGATCGAAGAGTCTTTTTTGGTGCGCACCGCGGCCGCCGGGTGCTCGTCCATCTCCACCACCTGGGTGGCGTTGACAATGGTGACGCGGTCGGGGAGGGGGCCCCCCAGGTGGTCGCGAACGACCTCCTCGCGGCCGACCAACTGCAGCTCCATGTCATGGTCCGCGGCGAGCGCTGCGAGACCTCCGGCCACAATCGCCGCCGGCGCGTTATCCCCGCCCATGGCGTCAAGGGCGACGCGTACAGCGCTCACCAGCCCGGCACGGGCGTGATGTTCGTGCTGGAGCTCAGGTGTCAGCTGGGCCCCGCTCGATCGCAAATTTCTCTTCGAGATGCCGGCGATAGGCCGCCCGTTGCCTGTCGCGGTCGGCGGCATGCACACCGGTGTTCCAGGCGGCGATCCCCACGATGGTGAGCTTCAGCGCCGGCGCCGAGTCGCGCTGGGCCTCGAGGGCAGCCCGGTTGATTTCGTCCTGAGACTTCACCGGCGAGCCTAGATGTCGAGGTTGCGAACTGAGAGGGCGTGGGTCTTTATGAACTGCTTGCGGGGGTCGACCTCGACACCCATGAGGGTCTCGAACAGCCGCTCAGCGCCCGCGGCGTCGTCGGCCGTGACCTGCAGGAGGATGCGGTTCTCGGGGTCCATGGTGGTCTCCCAGAGCTGCTCCGGGTTCATCTCGCCCAGGCCCTTGTAGCGCTGCACCTTGGGCTCGGCGCCCTTGTCGCCCATCTTGGCGATCTCCCGGTCCCGCTCCTCGTCGCTGAAGGCGTAGGCCACCTGCTTGCCCTTCTCGATCTTGAACAGCGGCGGCTGGGCGATGTAGACGTGGCCGCGGTCCAACAGCTCGTGCATGTAGCGCCAGAAGAATGTGAGCAGCAGGGTGCGGATATGCGAGCCGTCGACGTCAGCGTCGGTGGCGATGATGATGCGGTGGTATCGCAGCTTCTCGACGTCATAGCGCTCACCCACGCCGCAGCCCAGCGCGGTGATCAGGTTGCGAATCTCCTCCGAGCCCAGCACCTTGTCCTCGCGCGCCTTCTGGACGTTGAGGATCTTGCCGCGCAAGGGCAGGATGGCCATGGTGCGGCGGTCGCGGCCCTGTTTTGCGCTGCCCCCGGCGGAGTCGCCCTCCACGACAAAAATTTCACACAGCCGGGGGTCCCGCTCAGAGCAGTCGGCCAGCTTTCCGGGGAGAGTGGCGGACTCCAATAACGACTTGCGCTGCACCAGGTCCCGGGCCTTGCGGGCCGCCTCACGGGCGCGGGCGGCAATGACCGACTTCTCGATGATCCGGCGCCCTTCGGCCGGGTGCTCCATGAGGTACTCGGTGAGCCCTTCGGAGAACACCGACTGGACCTGGCCGGCGACCTCGGAGTTGCCCAGCTTGGTCTTGGTCTGGCCTTCGAACTGGGGCTCGGCGATCTTCACTGAGATGACGGCGGTCAACCCCTCGCGGACGTCATCGCCACCGAGGTTGGGGTCCGACTCCTTGATCAGCTGCGCCGAGCGTGCGTACTTGTTGAGGCTGCTGGTCAGGGCGGCGCGGAAGCCGCTGAGGTGGGTACCGCCCTCCAGCGTGTTGATGTTGTTGGCAAACGCCAGGACGTTCTCGCTGAAGCCGTTGTTGTACTGCAGCGCCACCTCCACCATGTTGCCGGCGATCTCCTTCTCCACGTAGACCGGGGGGATGTTGATCGAACCCAGGCCGCGGTTGAGGTGGTTGACGAACGACTTCAGACCCCCGTCGAAGTAGAAGTTGTAGGGGATGTTGTCGGTTCTCTCGTCGACCAGCTGGATGGTGGTGCCCTTGTTGAGAAAGGCCAGCTCGCGCAGACGATGGGCGACGATGTCCCACTTGAAATCGAGGGTCTCGAAGACCTCGGGGTCGGGGTAGAACTTGATCGTCGTGCCGGTCTCGGTGGCCTTGCCCTCGACGGCCAGCGGGGCCAACGCCTTACCCCGGCGGTATTCCTGGTAGTAACTCTTGCCCTGGCGCTTGACCCGCGCCTCGACCTTTTCGGAGAGCGCGTTGACCACCGACATGCCAACGCCATGCAGTCCGCCAGACACCTTGTACCCGCCGCCGCCGAACTTGCCGCCGGCGTGGAGGACCGTCATGACCACCTCGAGCGCGGGCTTCTTCTGCTTGGGCATGATGTCCACCGGGATTCCGCGCCCGTTGTCGAACACCGAAGCAGCACCGTCCTCGTGGAGCGTGACAACGATGGTGTCCGCGAAGCCGCCCATGGCCTCGTCGATCGAGTTGTCGACTATCTCGTAGAGAAGGTGGTGCAGCCCCCGGCCATCGGTGGAGCCGATGTACATGCCGGGTCGCCGCCGGACTGCTTCAAGCCCCTCCAGGACCTGGATGTTCTTGGCATCGTAGGACGTGCCCTTACCCCGGTCAGGAGGGAGCTTGGCGGCAGATTCAGCCAATGTAGAAATGAGCCTCCAAGTGACCTCGATTTTACCAGAGGGCGAGGGCGCATCACGATGCTGATGCTACGATGCGCTATGCGCACCACCATCAACCTGGACCACGACATCCTGCAGGTGACCAGGGCGATGGCCCGGGCGGAGCGACGAAGCCTTGGCGCGGTGGTCTCAAGCCTGGTGCGCCGAGGATTGGCGCCGGTTGCGCCAGGGATCGACGCGGACGGACCGTTTCCGACGTTCCGGGTTGAACCCGACACCGGGGCGATCACCGACGAGATGGTGCGGGCCGCCCTGGAAGAGACGTGACCGTATTGCTGGACGTCAATCTGCTGGTCAGCCTGGCGTGGCCCAACCACGTTCACCATGCGCCGGCCACCGCCTGGTTCAGGCAGTTGGGGGAAGAACCGTGGGCCACCACCCCCCTTACCGAGACTGGTTTCGTGCGTGTCAGCTCAAACTCTTCCGCGATCCCGGCCGCCGTGAGCCCTGGGGCGGCGGTGGGGCTCCTGGCCAGGATGCGCGGGGTGCCGGGTCATAGGTTCGTGCCGGACCGCGTGGAGCAGGTCGTCGGCTCCCACGTCGATGTCACGCGAATCACCGGCCACCAACAGGTCACCGACGCGCACCTGCTGGCTATCGCCCGCCAGAGCGGTGCCCGCCTGGCTACCTTCGACAGCGGAATCCTCAACCTCGGCGGCAGTGACGCCGTCCTGCTGATCCCGTTCTCCTAGGCGGTGCCTCGGCCACCTGGCGCGGCGGCGCGTTTGCCGCTCAGCGTCGCGGATTGCGACTCCAGGGTTTCAAGAAGTCTTGGCGGCACGCCGGGGGTTGCAGCCGCTGCGGTCGCCGCAGCGGCTGGCCAGCGATCAAGGATGTCGGCGACCGCCGCCGATGCTCGGCCCCGGGCAAGCCCCCAGGAGTCGGCCTCGTTCAAAATTCGGTGGGCGGTGACCCGGTCCGCGCGACGCACATCATCGATGTACATGGCATTCCTGCGATCGCCGTAGACCATCGTCGACAGCAGGTCGTACATCGGCGCCAACCGCAGCCTTCCGGACTCGTCGTGTAGCAGTGAGAAGTTCTTGCCGTGGGCATCACCGTTGCCGATGAGCACGTTCAGAGTCACGGCGCGCACCAGATCCTCGAGGGAGTCAGGATCGTTTGCCCGCAACACCGCCGCCACCTGGCGCAGAGACGGCCCGCCGTCCTCCTGGTACTTTCTGGCCGGCGGAAGCCCCAGCGCCTGGCAGAAATCCTCCTGGTGCAACCGCTGCACCCCGCCATCCTGCGCACCCAGGCGGTCATATCGCGTGACCACCAGGAGCTCCTGCCCGGCCGTCGTCACAGTGGTGCTGATCTCCGCCACCTTCGTCCCCAGACCCCGGGCGAGGCGCATGCAAAATGCCTCGTTCCCGACCATTTGTGGATACCTCGCACTCCCGGGCTTCAGGATGTGGGTGGATGGAGTCTGGTCCACCGGTCGGCCCCACGTTCCGTCTGTCAGGCGGGTCAGCAGAAGCTTCTCCTGTACGCCCGCCAGCGAGACCCGAACCCGCGGCCCGAGCCCCAGGGGCGCAGAACGGAGTTTGGCTACCAGGGTCGCCAATTGCGCGTCGTCGATGGGCTCTGCTGTGAGCGTGGTCGAAGGCACAGGCTCCGGATCGCCGTCGGCCTGGATCACCAACGCTCCGGCGGATTCCCGGCCAACCGAGCGTGCCAGTGCCATCGTGTCGTCCGCGCGTACGCCGAGGTCCTCGGCAATCACCCGACGCGCGTCACCCTCCGGCAGCAGGCCATCGAGGAAACTGCGCGCGGCACTGTTGGGAAAGCTCGCGGACGTCAGCGGCAGGGAGAGCGACAGCAGCGGTGTGCCTGGCGGATACGCGTCGAGGGCCTCCTGGGTATAAGCCAGCCTCAGGCGGCGCCGGTCCTCGAAGACCAGCGCGACCCGCCGGCCGTAGAGCCAGAGGGCGAGAGGATCCGACAATTACCAGTCCGCGCGTTGCACGGTCGCACGGACCCCCAGCTGGGCGAACACCGCAACGATGCTGCGCAGCTGCTCGGTCTCCAGGCCACCCTCCAGCCGAGACAGATAGGAGCGGCTGATCCCGGATCGCTCGGCCAACTGGGCCTGAGTCAGCCCCGCCTCTTTGCGGTAATGGCGAATCGCGGCACCGAGCGAGGCTGGGGTGTAAATACGAAACGGTTGGTCGGGCGAGGCCAGTTCAGTGCTCATATGCACACAATAGCGCTTACTGCGCGAATATGCTCATATCCGCACATTAGGAACCATGCGGTTCCCGGATTGCTATGTGCTACTAACGCGGTATTACGGTATAATCCTTACCAACCATGGCTACCACGATCACCAGCAAGGGTCAGGTCACGGTGCCGAAGAGGGTTCGCGACCGCATGGGCCTCCGTCCCGGGGACCAGGTCGACTTCATTGAGGTAGCGGGCGGCTTCCACCTCAGGAAGTTGGCCCGCCAGAACGCCTTCAGCGCTCAACGGGCCTCGTTGAAGCACCTCGCGGGCAGCGACCCTGACGATCTGCTCGGACAGCTGCGCGGCGATTGATCGGACCCCAGGCTGCGGATTTGCGCGCCCGCTACGTATGATATACGCATAATGATGTCACGGTCCCAGGTCAGCCTGCCCTCTGAGGAACTCAAGCGGGCTAAGGACAAGGCCGCGGCGCTGGACATCTCCCTGGCCGAGTACATCCGCCGGCTTGTAGCGCAGGACCTGGCTCGCCCGCGGCCGACCGTCGACCGATCAATGCTCATGAACCTGGGGGACTCTGGCGGCTCCAACATCCGGCACCACAAGGACGACTATGTCGGCAGCGCGGTCGAGAAAGACCTTCAGGGAGGTCGAGCCGGCCGTCCGTGACGGTGTTCGTCGATACCTCGGTCTGGTACGCGGCGGCAGACTCCGGTGATGTTGACAACGGCCGGGCGAGGGAGATCCTCGCGGTCCAGGAGCCGCTGCTCACCAGTGACCACGTCCTTGTCGAGTCCTGGCTGCTCCTTCGACGCAGGCTCGGAGGTGGGGCAGCGGAGCGGTTCCTGGACGGGATTCTTAGCGGCGTCGCCGAGCTCGAGATCGTGACTCGGGCCGACCTCGAAGTTGCTCGGACCATCGGCGAACGGTATGCCGACCAGGACTTCTCCATCGTCGACCGCACCAGCTTCGCGATGATGCACCGGATGGGGTTGAGTCGAGCTGCGAGCTTTGACTCCGACTTCGCGATCTACCGTGTCGGCCCCCGGCCGGGACGGGCTTTCGAGGTGCTCAGCTAGTCAGGCATGGCTACCACGATCACCAGCAAGGGTCAGGTCACGGGTTCCAGCTCAGCAGGCAGCGACCCTGACGATCTGCTCGGACAGCTGCGCGGCGATTGATCACGGCGGTCGACACCAACATCCTTCTCGACCTGCTCATACCCGGTGCGCCCCACGCCGACGAGGCGGAGGCGGCGCTGGTGATGGCATCGCAGGCCGGCGCGATCGTGATCAACCCGCTCGTCTATGCCGAACTCGGGGCCTTCTTCGAGTCCGAGCAGCAACTTCGCGACTTCATACAGTCAACAGGGCTGACCGTTGATCAGCTTCACCTCGACGCGCTGTACGCCGCCGGCAGGGCGTGGAAGCTATACAACCAACGCCGGGCGGGAGACCTGCGCCGCCACGTCATCAGCGACTTCGTCATCGGGGCACACGCACGGTTTCAGGCCGACCGTCTGCTCACCCGTGATCGCGGGTACTACCGGACCTACTTCCCCGACCTCTCCCTCGTTGGCGGTGACGGCCTGCAGCCGGGTGTGGATCTGACGTCAACGTCCATCATCTGATGTTCTATCCGATAACATCAAGCATCATGTCCAGGACAACATTGGATCTCGACCCCTCGGTTCTCAGCGATCTTCGCAAGCGAGGGCGGCAGGAAAAAAAAAGCATGGGCCGACTGGCATCGGAACTCCTGGCGCGCGGGCTTGCCGGCAGGGACACCCTCGACAGGCCACCGCATCCGAAATGGGTCAGTCGTGACCTGGGCCGGCCGCTGGTGGACCTCGAGGACAAACAGGCGGTGTGGGATCTGCTGGAGCGCGGCGACTGAGCGTCACCGTCGACGCCAACATTCTCGTCTACGCCAGCAATCGAGCTGACCCGGTTCATGCCGTGGCGGTTGATTTGGTGGATCGTCTCGTTGCCGGTCCCGACCTCGTGTACCTGTTTTGGCCCACGATAATGGCGTACCTACGCTTGGTGACGCACCCCGCCGTCCTACCCCGTGCCCTGCCGCCCAACGCAGCCCGATCGAACATCGAGGCCCTCCTGACACAACCACACGTTCGCTCGCCGGGAGAGAGCAGCGGTTTTTGGGAGATATTCCTGGCGACCGCCGGACAGCACCTGCGAGGTAACGACGTTCCGGACGCCCATATCGCCGGGTTGATGAGACAGCATGACGTCGGCCTGATCTATACCCGGGATCGAGGCTTCAAGCGCTTCCCAGGGGTTACCGCCCAGGATCCCTTCGAGTAATCCGAGCGCGGCGACTGAAGGTAGAAGCCGGTCCGGCGGCGGCCTGCAGCCGGGTGTGGACCTGGACGACTCGGCGGCACTGGCCGAGCTGATGACCTTGAACTCATCCCCGAGGCGCCGCGCGAAGTCGGCCGGGTAGCGGGCGACATCACGATGCCGCGAACGGAATGTGGCGGCTGAGTTCTGGTTAGCGCACCGTTGCGGTAGGGACACCTAACGGTGCGGTCGAACGAGATGCCTGACACCCGGAAAATGGCGGGCGTTGAAGGTGGCCAGGTTATCGGCGTGCTCGATCGCTGCGGCGGCGATGAGGGCATCTCCCAGCTGCACGCCGTGCGACGAGGCGAAGCGCGAGAGCTGGTCACCGGCGATATCGGCGGTGGATGCTTCGACAGGCACAACGGCAAGACTTGCGAAAAGCGCCGATATGGTCGGTTGTTCGGCGCGGCGCGCGCCTGCTCGGACCTCGGCCCGGGTGATCGGCGAGTAGCGCAGGATCGTCCCAGCCGCGCGCTGCTGCCGAAGCCATCCGATGGTCCTGGAATTCCCTCGGAGGATCTCGATGATCACGTCCGAATCCACGATCACGGCAGGGCGGCGCCTCGGCGGTCACGCCGCACCCGGCGAACGTACTCGTCGGTCGAGCCAATGTCTTCACGCTTCGCCCACAGACCAGCGGCCGCGTCCAGGGCACGATCAAATTCGTCGACCTCGCGTGGGCGTGAGAGTTTGTCGTCGATGGCTTCGCGGATGACCTGGGAAACGGTCCGGCGCGTGGCTCTCGCGGACGCTTTGAGCTCCGCAATCTGACGCTCGTCAAGGTAGATCTGGGTTCGCTGCATGATGTACGAATCATACACCGCGGGCGACACCCTCCCGGGTAGACATATTGACGCCCCAAAGGTATGCTTTGATGCATGCGTACGACCATCAGGTTGGACGACGCCTTGCTGCGGGACGCCAAGGCGATGGCCGGCAGCACCGGGCGAACGCTGACCGCGCTGATCGAGGATGGCCTTCGTGAGGTGTTGAGAAGGAGCGAGCGCGCGACGGCGCGACCCAGGACGGACCTTCCCACCTTTGGCGGCGGCGGGCTGCAGCCGGGTGTGGACCTGGACGACTCGGCGGCACTGGCCGAGCTGATGGAGCCGACGCGTGGTCCTGCCTGACGTCAACGTCCTGGTCCACGCTCACCGCGAAGACGCCCCCCTCCATGCGCTCTGCCGGGACTGGCTGCACGACATCATGGAGTCCCCCCAGGCGTTCGGCGTCGCGGACCTCGTTCTCAGCGGCTTCCTGAGAGTCGTGACCCACCCCCGGGTATTCGCTCAACCCACTCCGCCGGAGCGGGCCTGGGCGTTCGTCGCGGGCGTGCGCGGTGCCGACAACTGCGTTGTGACCAATCCTGGTCCCCGCCACTGGCAGATCTTCGCCAGACTCTGCGAGGACGCTGGGGCGCGCGGGAACCTGGTCCCGGATGCCTACCTGGCCGCCATCGCGCTGGAATCAGGCAGCGAGTGGATCACCACCGACCGCGACTTCAGCCGCTTCCCGGGCCTGCGCTGGCGACACCCCCGGGAAATCGCCGTCGAAGGCTAGGCCTGGGCTTTACTCACAGGGCCAGGGCAGCATACGGAGGCACACTACAATCAGGCGATCACGGTCACGCGCCGCGAGAATGGCTTCCATCTCCGATCACCCGTGAGGATGGACGCGGCGCCCAGAACCTCGCCCGTGGCGATGACGAGTGCATCTGGAAGTCTCAATTCACGGTGCCGCCCGCGCAACCGCGCGGCCTCCAGCGCGACCGACTCCTCTGCCGGTGCAACGCGCAGGTCGAGCGACTGGATCCTGGTCCATGCTTCCTCGAGCTTGCCAACTCGCGCGGGTCCGACCAGGGTCTCAGCGAGGGCGGAGGCCGGAATCGCTACGTCCTCGGCGGCAACGCGCTCAAACTCCCGGCGCGATGCTCGATGAAGGGCATCACCGGGATCGAGAAGAGCAATGATGACGCTCGCATCCAGGACGATCAGCGCCATTCGTCGCGCAGGTTCTGGAGGTCGCCAGGCTTCCAGACTTCGGGCAGGCTCCCCGCCACCCCGGCGATCGCATCCAGCCGGCGCGCCTCGCGGCCCCGCTCCCGGGAGAGGACCACACGATCGCCGTCCGCTTCGACCTTGAACTCATCCCCGGGTTGCAGATGGAGTTCATTGACGACCCCCAGCGGCACCGTCACCTGTCTCTTGCTCGAAAGCCTGGTGAAGCCGCGACGCCTCACGACCTTGACTCGGTCATCATGAGTAAACCTTAGCATCACTCGCCGAGGCGAATCTGGCAGCTTGTGATACACCGCCGCTATGGTGTTACACTGAGCCATGCCGACCAGCCGACCCCGACACCTGATAACTGAAACCAATGAGGTCGCCCAGGCCCTTGACGACGCCGCCAAGCGCTGGCCCGCCGACAAGCATCGGCGCAGCCGGCTGGTGTTGCGTCTGTTGGCGGAGGGGCATCGAGTTGTGCGCGCTGACCGGGAGAAGGCGGGCGCCAGGCGCAGCGAGCGCGTCCGGGCGACGGCGGGTGCCCTGACCGGCGCGTACGGCACCGACTACCTCCATGAGCTCCGTGAAGACTGGCCGGCGTGATCGTTCTCGATGCCAACGTGCTGATCGCCCACCTGGACGCGGGTGACGCCCATCACCAACGCGCCACGAGTCTGCTGCTGAGCGCCGACGACGAGCCCCTGGGGGCCAGCCCCCTGACCCTCGCCGAGGTCCTGGTCGGGCCGGCCCGCGCGGGGCAGTTGGACCGTGCCGACCTCGCTCTGAAGGAGCTGGAGATCCAGTCGGTCGGGCTGCCTGAGGAAGCTCCCATGCGGCTCGCCATGCTCAGAGCCCGCAGAGGACTGAGGCTCCCGGATTGCTGTGTGCTGCTGGCGGCGCAGCAGGTGGGGGGCTCCGTTGCGACCTTTGACGAGCGGTTGGCCGCTTCCGCGCGAGAACTTGGCCTAACCGTTCTGGGTTAGCCAGGTGGTCGGCTACCGTGGCACGGCCTACGGACTCTGGCAGCTGAGACCAGTGAGTGGCTGGATGCCGCTGTCGAAGGTGAACAGCGTCGGAAGACCGTCGGCCAACCCGGTGCGCTGCAGGTAGGCGTCAACGGGGCCGAAACCCTTCTCCACGTCGTCGGCGACATCCAGCCACAAAGTTGCACCGGGGACCTCGATTGACCGGTTCGTGACCACCGCTCGGAGCGCGCGGGCCACGTCGCCGGGCGGCCAGCGGTAAACGCGGAGGAGCACCGAGCTGAGCTCAGCCATCGCGACGTCTGGCAGGAGGAGCGCGCCCTCGTGCTGCGCCGCGATCAGCTTCCGCGCAGCATCGGCGCGCGTCGGGTCGTCGTTGGTCAGGTATCGGACCAGAACGCTTGTATCCAGGATCGCCGTGGGTGTCACTGCGCCGGCTCGACCGCGTCGTCGACCAGAGGTGCCCAGGCCCGCCCGCGGATCTCCGCCCAGGAGAGGCCCCGGATCGCGTCGGGCACGGGGACCGTGCCGGCGACCTCGTCAAGAGTGGGGTGGCGGCGCATCGTGACGGTTGCAATCTCCCCTTCGGCGGCCACCTCGAAATCGATGCGATCCCCCGGCCGAAGGCCCAGGGCACGGCGGACGGCTGCTGGCACGGTCGCTTGGTACTTGCTACTTAGCTTGGCGGATTGATGCATGTAAAGAAGATAGGCTAATGCAGGACGTCCTGCTGGTAAGCCGACGACGATCGGGGTTGATAGGCTCGGCTGACCATGGCGACTCTGAGGCGGCGCTGGCCCGTAGCGGTCTTTCTACTCGGCCTCATCCTGGTCGTCCTTGCGGTTGGCGGCCTGCTGTCCAACAGGAAGCCGACGGCGCACAGCACGCTGCTACCGCCCCCAGTGCAAATCATCAGTCCGGACCCGGTGCCGTCCGGAGCGCCCACGCCCTCCCCGGTCACCACACCGGTGGATGGGATGCGGATCCAGGTGCCGGAGCTGGGTATCGACCTCCCGGTGGTGCCCGGGGACGGCGTCAATGCACCGCTCTATAAGGCCGTCCTGGATCCGTTCCTGGCGGAGCCCGGGGCAGGGAAGCGCTCGATGATCTACGCGCACGCCCAGACCGGCATGTTCGGACCGCTCTTCAACACCAGGGTTGGCCAGCACGTGATCATCCGGCGGCCCAACAAGGCCGACCTCCAGTACGTGATCACGGAGTACCACCCGCGCTGGCCGGTCAACGATCTCAGCCCGCTGCAGGCCAAGGACACCGAGCAGCTGGTGCTGGTGACCTGCACCACCTACAACCTGAACGACCCGCGCCAGGTGGTGTTCGCCAGCCCGGCCTGACTCATGACGGGCACTACACTCGGGCCGTGCTGATGATTGGACCGCCGTTGCTCTGATGTCGGGTGTTTGACAGGCGGGGCCTATTCGCGATCGGCGTGGCCCTCGTTTTTGCGATTGGCGCCGTAGTCTACGCGGGCTACCTGGGGAGTCAGGCGCCGAGGGTCGGGAACTCCGCGGCGCTGCCCGTCCGAACCCTGGAGAGCCCCGCGGTGCCCACCCCCAGCCCATCGCCCAGCTCGCTGCTTTCTGGCAAGTCGATCGCCTTCCTCGGGGACGGGTGGGCGATCGGGGCCGGGACCAACTGTGGGGAGCCTTGCGGCTACGCCGACCTGGCCGCCTCTCAGCTGGAGATGAAGGTCAATGTTGACGGGATCGCTGGCACCGGGTACTCAAACGGCGGCGGGACGTCGGTTCCGGGCCCCAATCCGTTCAGCACCCGGCTGACGCATTTCGAGAGCTTCAAGCCGGATATCGCGGTCCTGGCGGGAGGCCAGGCCGATGCGGCTTTCGTGCAGACCAACGTCCAGCAGGCGGCGAGCGCGCTGATGGCCACGCTGAAGCAGGACATGCCTGCGACCCGAATAGTGGTCCTCGGCCCCTTCGCCCCAAGCGGCCAGCCCTCCGCGCAACTGTTGTCAACACGCGACTCAATCCAGGCGGCCGCCAAATCGACCGGGCTGACCTTTATCGATCCCCTCGCCGAGCAGTGGATCACTGGCACGCAGGGAAAGGTCGGCAGCGGGAACGCGCCGCAGTACATCGCCGCCGACGGCCAAAATCCCACCGTCGATGGCCACAAATATTTGGCGGACCGGCTGGTGGCGGACCTGAAGCAGGTGGGGATCGTCTAGAGGGAGCGGTGCCATCGAGGATGGCACGGATGTGCGCGCGGCGTAGTCGCTGCGCTCGTGCTCCTGATGGTCGAGTGCATCCGGCTGTCGCAGCGTGCCTGGTAACCGGCCGAGAAGCGTGCAGGCAACGCCAGTCCGAGGGCCTCGGCCGCGAGCATCGACGCTATAACCTTCAGTGTGGCTCCGCCTTCACCTCCCTTCTCTCGGCCAACCCACGTGACTAAACCCGCGAGGGTCAACGCGCATACGGGGAAGCGGGTGGGGCTGCCGGCGAGAACTCGCGGGGCCCCAGCCCGGCGGTCGTGAAAGCATGATCGTAAAGCGGACGGTGGACGTCGTTGGTTCCGCGGTGCTGCTTGTGCTGCTCTCACCAGTCCTGGTGCTCATCGCCTGCGCCGTGAGGTTGCGGATGGGTCGGCCAATCCTCTTTGCCCAGGAGCGCCCCGGGTGGAAGGAACAGCCCTTCATGATGCTCAAGTTCCGAACCATGGCGGATCATCGCGATGGTCGCGGCGGCGTGCTCGCGGATCGCGACAGGCTGTCACCTCTGGGTCTCCGGCTCCGCTCGTGGAGCCTCGACGAACTGCCCCAATTACTGAACATATTCGTTGGCCATATGAGCTTCATTGGGCCGAGACCTTTGCTGACGAGGTACTCGCGGTTCCTATCTGATGAGGAGCGCCTACGATTCAGAATGCGGCCCGGGGTCACGGGCTGGGCCCAGGTGAACGGCCGCAACACGACCTCATGGGACGAACGCCTGGCATGCGACGTCTGGTACGTCCGCAACTGGTCTCTGACGCTCGACTTACAAATCGCGCTCAAAACGGTGGGCGTCATTGTCACTAGAAACGGGTTCGTCGCCGATCCTGAGGCCAGAATGGCCAACCTCGACGTGGAGCGGGGCATGGTGAGACCCAACCCATGACCGAGGTCTTGGTGCGACTGGGCCACGGAGGTGATGCCGCGGCCATCGTTTCGACAATTCGTGAGGGATTCGCCACTCATATCCTCGAGCGGGTCGTCTATGGATGCTTTGGGGCGGAGGATTTCGTCGCCGGCACGATCGAGGGGGCGCCATTAGCTGCCCCCCGCTTTCTGGTGGCGGACAGCGGGGCAGACGGGTTGATTGCCGTTGCTGAGGTGACCAGCGCGGGGTCCGACCTCTTCCTTTCATACATCGCGACGAAACCGGCGGCGCGTGGTCGGGGAGTGGGGGCGAGGCTGCTGGCCGCGGCGATCGCCGACGGCCTTGACAGGGGGGCGGAAACGCTCACCCTTGACGTCTTCGAGGCCAACGAGCGGGCTCTGGCCTGGTATCGCGCCCTGGGGATGACCACGATCGGTGAGCGAGGCTGGTGGGATGGCGGCCGACCGAGCCCCGGGATAACCGATGCGGCGATCTTCGGTCTGCCTCAGGCCCGCCTCTGCCAGCAGGCATTTGGGTTCGCCGAGTTCACGGTAGCCACCCGAGACGGCAGCTTTCGCATCGGGCAACTCGGGTCTCGATTCTTCAGGGTCACGGACCCGGCCGCGCTCGGTGCGCGCGGGCTCCTTGGCGCTCTGGCTGCTCTTGATTCCAGCAGGGAACTCATGGTGATGGGTCCCATCGACGGCGAACTCAGCCCTGCCGGCACCCTCGTCCTGCGGTCGTTGCGACTGCGCGGGGCGCTCGCAGAACTGAAGGGTCATCTTAGCGGCGCCAACCGGTGACCCTGGATGCCCGCCGCTATCTCGTGCCCAAACTGGCTTCGGATGCCGACACGTTCCGGCGGCGAGCGTTCTTGTTCGACAACGGCCGCAGCGCTATACGGGCCTTTGCGGCGGCGATGCACGCCGGGACGAATGACACGGTGCTCTGTCCCGCGTATGTCGGCTGGTCGCCGCAGGAAGGATCGGGGGTTCTCGACCCGTTGACGTCGCTTGGGCTCCGGGTCCATTACTACAGGGTTGGAGAGGATCTTCAACCCGACCTGGATGACGTGGGCGCCCAGTTCGCGGCGTCGGCACCGGTCGGCGTCCTCCTGATTCACTTCTTCGGACACGTCTCGACCAAGTCGGCTGAGGTCGTCCGGCTCGCGAAGGAGGCAGGGGCGTGGGTCCTGGAGGACTGCGCCCACGCCATGTTGACTCAACTTGTTGGAGAGGGGGCCGGCGACCTCGGCGACGCGAGCGTGTTCTCTCTGCACAAGCTGTTGCCGATCTCTGGGGGCGGTGCGCTTCTCATGAGGTCGGGCCCAGCCTCAGTGTCGGGTCTCGGCGCGGACGACGTTCCGCCGTCTCTCCTCTGGGAATTCGACCTCGCCGCCATAGCGCGGCGACGCCGGGCCAATACGTCGATCCTGCAAGGGCTACTCGAACCGCTGGCAGGCCAGGCGGACCCGCTATGGCCGGTGCTCAACGCGGGAGATGTGATGCAGACTTTCCCGGTAATGTTGCGAACTGCGAACCGTGATCGCGTCTATGAGCGAATGAACGCGAGAGGTTTCGGCGTTGTGAGCCTCTACCACACGCTCGTCGAGGGTATTGATCCCGCGGCCCACCCCGCCTCCCACGCCGTGTCTGGATCCATCCTGAACCTGCCCGTGCACCAGGACCTGGGCGAGCCCCAGCTGGTCGAGCTCGTCGAGAGCCTCGCGGAAGCCATCGCAGCAGAACCCGCGCGGGCGTGAGCCTGGGAGCAGCGGCGCCGCTCGACCTCAGGATCCTGGACGCGAGTCAGAGCAGCGATCGGGACGCATGGCTGGACCTTTGGCAGCGATGGCCCGAAAAGGAGCCCGCAGCCCATCCGGGATACCTGAGCGCCATGAGTGGGCCGGACGAAAGCCCGATGTGCGCGAGCGTTGACCTCGGCGATGGCGGGGTGCTCCTGCCCTTCCTCCTGCGACCCGCCGATCCAGAGGACCCTGAATGGACCGACATCACCGGCCCAATGGTTGGCTATACCGGGCCCTTCCAGTGGAACGTCTCCGCGCACGTCGGGAGCCGGTTCTGGCAAGCCTTTTCGGCATGGGCCCGGGAGCGGAGGGTGGTATCGATGTTCGCCCGGCTCTCCCTGTTCTCCGACGACTTGCTCCCTTTCGAAGGTCCCACCAGGGTGGTGCAACCCAACGTGGTGCGGGATCTCCGCCTGGCCGACGAAGCCCTCTGGCGCGACTTCGAGCACAAGGTCCGCAAAAACGTCAAGAGGGCTCAGGCAATGGGAGTGATGGTTGAAAGTGACCCCGGCTGCGAGCATATGGACGAATTCGTGAGTATCTACACCGACACCATGAGACGCCGAGAAGCAACGACAAATTTCTTCTTCGATCGGAAAGTCTTCGATGGGTTGATCGAGCACCTGTCGCGCTCGGCCCAGCTCTTCGTTGCCCGCCTTGACAAGGTCGCCGTCTCTGCTGAATTGGTACTCACGTCGTCGAACCACGCATATTCCTTTCTTGGCGGCACATTGGCGAGCGCATTCGAACTCCGGCCAAACGACCTGTTGAAATTCGAGGCCATCCGCACATTGCGCGACCAGGGGCTCAGTCACTATGTCCTGGGCGGAGGACCACAGCCGGGCGACAGCATGTTCCGATACAAGCGCTCGTTCGCTCCGGGAGGGGTCGTGGATTTCATGGTTGGCGAGCGGGTCTTCGACCAGGCAGCCTACGACGAGTTGGTCCGCAGGGCCGCCGGCCGAGCCGCCCGAACCGGCAACGCCGGGCCACCGCAACCCGGGTTCTTCCCGACGTATCGAGCCCCGCGGTTATCAACGGAGGCGCACGCGCACACATGACGGCACAGCTGGTCCCCCGCTACCGCCTGGCGCTGCCCGACGTCGGAGAGGAGGAGATCGACGCCATCCGCCAGGTCCTCAGCTCGGGGATCCTGACCAACGGACCCATGACGGCGAGATTCGAAGAGGTATTCGCCTCGCGTCACCAGGTCGCGCACGGGGTCGCCCTGGCCAACGGCACCGTGGCGCTGGCCGCGATCTACCT
Organism: Candidatus Dormibacteria bacterium; assembly: GCA_050998755.1. Taxonomy (GTDB): domain Bacteria; phylum Chloroflexota; class Dormibacteria; order DASZGP01; family DASZGP01; genus JAXDLW01. The sequence continues at coordinate 6,928 of JBPCPW010000110.1, read as the reverse complement.
TGGGCTGGGCATCGGGCCCGGGGATGAGGTCATCGTTCCCTCGATGACCTTCATCTCCTCCGCCACCTCGGTTCTCCACGTGGGTGCAACGCCGGTTTTCGCGGACGTGGATCGCGAAACCTTCACGCTTTCGACAGCAGATGTGGCCAAGCGCGTTACGAGTCGCACCAGAGCCATCCTGGCCGTCCACTACGGAGGGCAAGCAGCCGACCTCGACGAATTGCGCGGCCTGGCGGACGGGGCCGGGATCGATCTCATCGAGGACGCGGCACAGGCGCACGGCGCGAGCTACCACGGGAGGCCGGTCGGTGGCTTCGGACGGGCCGCGATGTTCAGCTTCACCCCGACCAAGAACATCACGACCGGCGAGGGCGGGATGGTGACGACGGACGACGGCGAACTGGCGGAGCGCATACGCCTTCTGCGCAACCACGGTCAGTCGGCGCTCTACCAGCACACTCACCTCGGGTTCAACTGGCGCATCACGGAGATGCAGGCCGCCATGGGTGTCGTGCAAATGGGCAAGCTGGACAGCATCCTGGAGCGGAAGAGAAACATCGCGGCGACTCTCAGCGCGCACCTGGGGCCAGTGGACGGCGTCGTGCCGCCCCTCGCGAGGACCGATCGCCAGCACGTGTACATGCTCTACACCACCCTCATGGAGAATCGCGACGAAGTTCGGCAATACCTCCTGGATGCCGGGGTCGAGGCGCGGCTCTACTTTCCGCCGGTGCACCAGCAGCAGATTTTCCGGGCCGGCGATGTTTCGCTCCCGACGACGGAGTATCTGGCGGAGCATATGCTGTCTTTACCGATCCACTCCCGCCTGGGTGCCGACGACGTCGAGGCGATCGCCGACCTTGTCGCAACGGCGCAGTCCGCCGCAACATCCGGGCGCTTGGTGTAGCGCATGCGAGTCGGATTGTTCACCCAGTGGTATGAGCCCGAGCCGGCACGGATGCCGCCTGTGCTGGCCGGTGGCCTGGCATCCCGCGGACACGATGTGCGGGTTCTCACCGGCTTTCCGAACTTTCCCGAAGGACGGCTGTACGACGGGTACCGGATCACCTGGCGCAAGGATTGTGTCGTGTCGGGCATCCCCGTTCGCCGGGTTGCGCTGTACCCGGATCACAGCCGGTCGGTGAAAGGCCGCCTGGCCAACTACGGCAGCTTCGCTTTGACCGGTTCGGTGTGCAGCGGAGGATGGTTCAAAGACACCGAGAGCATCTGGGTCTACAGCTGGCCGTCGGTCGTGCTGCCTCTGTGGGTGATGAAGGCTCGATACCGTCCGCAGATAGTGCTTCATGTGATGGACATCTGGCCGGAGACGCTGTTTGCCAGCGGATTTGGAGGCGCCCTGGAGCGGCACCGTGTTCTCAAGCACGGCCTTGACCGGTTGATAGCCGCCACCTATGGGGTGGCTGACAAGGTGGTCTGCATATCTCGGTCCCAGATCGAGCTCCTGGCTGAGCGCGGCGTCCCCAGAGACAAGCTCCACTACGGCCCGATCTGGGCGGACGAGGACGTGTTCCACCCCGCTGAACGCGACGATGCGCTGGCGGCCGAGCTGGGCGTGAGTGACAAGACGGTGCTCATGTATGCGGGAGCCCTGGGCGAGGCCCAGGGACTCGAAACGCTTATCGGCGTCTGTGCGCGGCTGACAGGCGAGCCCTCGTTCCATTGCCTGGTCGCCGGGTACGGGTTGGCAGAGACGCGGCTGCGCGCGGCCGCCCAGGCGCGCGGCCTCAAGAACATCACGTTCCTTGGCAGGTGGCCGGTGCAGGACATGACCCGCCTGATGTCCGTCGGCGACGTACATCTCGTAAGCCTGAGCCCCGATCCGCTGGCCGCCATTGCCATCCCCAGCAAGGTGCCGGCGACGCTGGCCTGCGCGAAGCCGCTGATCGTGGCCGCCCGCGGGGAAACTGCCACCGTCGTCGAGCGTTCCGGAGCAGGTTGGATCACGCGCCCAGGCGCAGTTGATGAGCTCGAGGCAGCAGTACGCAGCGCTCTCCTGGCGGGCCGCGACGCACTTCAGCAGATAGGGCTGCGCGCGCGCACGTTCTACGAATCCGAGTTCTCTGTCGACATAGGGGTAAGCCGCGTCGAGCAACTGCTCACTGGTCAGGAGCGACAGGAAAGAGATGCCGCTTGAGTTGACCGGCGAGACCGTACTGATCACCGGCGGGACCGGGTCGTTCGGATCCACAATGGTGAGGCGCCTCCTCGAGCAGGACATCGCCGAGGTTCGCGTCCTGAGTCGAGACGAGGCGAAGCAGGATGATCTTCGCCGGCACCTCGGAGACCCTCGCAGCCGCTTCTATGTCGGGGATATACGCGACTATTCCAGCGTCGCCGAGGCTATGCGAGGCGTCGATTTGGTGTTCCACGCGGCGGCACTCAAGCAGGTGCCCTCTTGCGAGTTCTTCCCGTCGCAGGCGGTCCTCACGAACGTCAACGGAAGCGCCAACGTTATCGAGGCCGCCGCGATAGCCGGCGTGCGCTCGGTCGTGTGCCTGAGCACTGACAAGGCCGTGTATCCGATCAACGCGATGGGGATGACGAAGGCGCTGATGGAGAAGACCGCCCAGGCGTTCGCCCGGAATAACCCCGGGTCGAAGACCACGGTGTCGATCGTGCGATACGGCAACGTGCTCTACTCGCGAGGGTCAGTCATCCCCCTGTTTGTCGAACAGCTCAACAAGGGTGTGCCGCTGACCGTCACTGACCCGGCGATGACCCGGTTCTTGATGTCACTCGCGGAGTCGGTTGATCTCGTCGAGCATGCCTTTGCCAATGCACTGGCGGGGGACATTTTCGTCCGCAAAGCGCCAGCCGCCACGGTCGGCGACCTGGCCGTGGCGGTGTCGAAGATTCGCGGCGTCGAACCCAACGTGGTTACGATCGGAACACGTCACGGAGAGAAGCTCTACGAGACGTTGTTGAGCAGGGAAGAAATGGCGAGCGCCGAGGATCTGGGCGATTACATGCGCGTGCCGCTGGATACGCGTTCGCTTGACTATGGGTTGTACTTCGAGCAGGGCGACTCGCGCCCGCAGATGGTCGATGACTACACCTCACACAACGCGCACCGGCTCGACGCCGCCGGTGTCGAGCGCCTGTTGAGGGAGCTGCCCGAGTTCCGCCTCGGACCCGGTTCAAGCAGGTGAAAATCGCCATCACCGGCGCGGACGGCTTCCTGGGCTGGCACACGCGAGCGGGGCTCAGGGCCCGGGGTGACTCGGAGGTCGTGGCCATAGACCGGGCGCTCGCCGCAAGGCCTTCCGATCTGGCAGCGGCACTGGACGGCGCGGATGCCGTCATCCACTGCGCGGGAGTGAATCGGGCGGAACCACCCGAAGAGGTCGTGCAGGGCAACATCCTTGCCGCGGAGCAACTGACGGAGTCGCTGAGCCGCGCCAAGGTGCGTCCGCTGGTCCTGTACGCGAACTCCATACACTCCGGGGAGCAATCTCCATTCGGAGAGGGAAAGGAGACGGCGGCTGGTCACCTCAAGGCCTGGGGCGATCGCGCCGGCGCCCCGGTCGCCGATATCCGGCTGCCAAACCTGTTCGGCGAGCACGGCAGGCCGGGTTACAACTCGTTCGTTGCGACCTTCTGCCACGCACTGGCAACGGGCGCGGAGCCGGTGATTAAAGACGATCGCGTCGTTCCGCTCCTCCACGTGCAGGATGCGGTCGACGTGATGGTGGACCTGGTCGATGGGACCGCAGGCGGTGTGTTTCACCCGGAAGGCAACCCCTCATCGGTGACGGACGTCCTCGCCAAGCTCCGGGGCTTCGCGGAGCTCTACCGGAGCGGTGATGTCCCGGACATCGCGAATCGGTTCGACCGCGCGCTCTTCAACACCTTCCGCTCCTTTTGCTTCCCGGCTCGCTTCCCGATACATCCGCGTCGTCACGCGGACAACCGGGGCTCGTTGTTCGAATGTGTCCGCGCCCGCGGAGGGGAGGCGCAGGTGTTCTGTTCGGAGACCAACCCGGGCTTCACGCGCGGCGACCACTTCCACCGTCGGAAAGTCGAGCGATTCGTCGTCCTGAGCGGCTCGGCCAGAATCAGCTTGCGTAGGGTGCTCACGGACGAGATCGTCGACTTCGAGGTCAGCGGCGATCACACGGCGCTTGTGGACATGCCAACGCTCTGGGCCCACGCGATCACCAACACTGGCCCGAGCGAGCTGGTCACTCTCTTCTGGGCGGACGAAGTACTCGACCCGAACCACACCGACACGTACCCGGAGAAGGTGCGCGCGGACGTGAGCAGCGCATGAAGGTCCTGACCGTGGTCGGCACCCGCCCGGAGGTTATCCGACTCTCGCGGGTCATAAGCCGGCTGGATGAAACGACGGAGCATGTGCTCGTTCACACGGGCCAGAATTGGGACTACCTTCTCAACGGCATCTTCTTCGACGAGTTGAGCCTGAGACAGCCCGACCACGTACTGGACGTAGACACGTCGAGCCTAGGAACCGTCCTGGGGGACATATTGAGAAAGGTAGAGCCTGTCCTGCGGGACGAAAGGCCGGATGCATTCCTCGTCCTCGGAGACACCAACAGCGCCATCGCCGCGTTGATGGCCAAGCGCATGCGGATCCCCGTCTACCACATGGAGGCTGGAAATCGCTGCTTCGATGAAAATGTTCCGGAGGAGACGAACCGGAGGCTGGTGGACCACATCGCAGACTTCAACCTGGTCTACACCGAGCACGCCAGGCGAAACCTGCTCTCCGAGGGTCTGCACCCGCGGCGGATCATGCTGACGGGATCACCCATGCGGGAGGTGCTCGACCACTACCTCCCCAAGATCGAGGCGTCCAACGTTCTTGATGAGCTGTCGCTCCAGCGAGGCAAATACATCGTCGTGAGTGCACACCGAGAGGAGAACGTGGACGCACCGGAGCGGCTGCGGGCCCTGCTGGGATGTCTGATCGAGGCTCGAGACAAATGGCGGCTGCCGATTCTGGTCTCAACACATCCACGCACGCGGATCAAGCTGGAAGCGCTCGACCACGCCGAGAACTTGTCCGGCATCGACTTCAAGGCGCCGTTCGGGTTCGCCGGCTACAACCGCCTCCAGATGAACGCCTTCTGCGTCCTCTCCGACAGCGGCACCATCAGCGAGGAGTCATCGCTGCTGGGGTTCCCGGCGGTCACGCTGCGCTCGTCCATTGAGCGACCCGAGGCGCTGGACACGGGCTCGATCATCATGAACGACCTCCATCGAGAGAACGTAGTGGGTGCGATAGCCGCGGCGGTGTCTGGTCACTTGTCCGCGACCGTCCCGACCGAATACACCGTGGACAACTGCAGCCTGCGCGCCTGCAACTTCATCATGTCCACCGCCTTTGAGCATGCGCACTGGGCAGGCCTTCGCTGAGTGAACAGCCCGCCGGCCCCGCCGCATCCCTTCAGGGTCCTGGTGACCGTGGGGACCTTTGAGCCGGGATCGAGGGGTGGGGGCCCCGTGAGATCTGTCGCGAACATCCTGGACAGCACCTCATCCGACGTCAAGGTAACCCTGGTCACCCGCGATCGCGATCTCGGGAGTGATGTCGCATACGCAGGCCTTTCCGGGAAGTGGGTAGACAGGGGCTTGGTACGCGTCTTCTATCTTAATACTCGGAGTCCCCGTCAGTGGTGGGAACTCTGGCGGAAATTGCGAACCACCCAATTCGATCTCCTGTACGTGAACAGCCTCTGGGATCCCATTTCGAGTCTCGTCCCGATTGGAGCGACGCGGGCACATCTCCTCCGAATTCCTCAGGTGCTCATCGCCCCGCGAGGCGAGCTCTCGCCCGGGGCACTATCGCTGAAGGTGCGCAAGAAGGCCCTCTTCCTAAAACTCTGGGCCCGCGTGCTGCGAGGCGGCCATATCGCCTGGCACGCCTTCACGGAGCGGGAGGCGACTGAGATCATCGCCGCCATCCCGTGGGCTGACACGATCGTCAATCAGAGCCAGGTGTCGCTGCCAGACGAAGCGCTTGAACCTGCCGACGTGTCGTTCGGTCAAGAAGTGCGATTGGTCTATATTGGGCGAATATCACCCAAGAAGAATCTGCTGTTGAGTCTTGCTGCGCTGAAAACGATCTCAACCCCAGTCAGGCTTAATATCTTCGGTCCCCTGGAGGATCCGCAGTACTGGGCCTCGTGCCTGGACGCCATTCAAGAGCTGCCGAAAAGCGTCAGTGTGCGCTACCTGGGGGAGCTCGAGCCCACGCGAGTGAGGCAGGAATTCTCCCTCTATGACGCCTTCCTGTTTCCGACGCTGGGAGAGAATTTCGGTCACACGATCGCGGAGAGCCTTTCGGCATCGTGTCCCGTTATATGCGCGGACAATACGCCCTGGACACAGGTGTTGGGGGCGGGGGGCGGTAGAATTCTCGGCGAGTTGTCCGTGCAGTGTCTCGCTTCCGAAATCGAGATGTTGCTCAACCTCGATCCTGCCGAACGAGCCGAGAGGAGGCGCGCGGCCGGCCGCGCATTCAAGGAGTGGCGCCGCGGAATCGTCGGCTACAGTATCCTCGACCAACTACGCCACCGCTACTCGGGCGACCCGGCCGACGACGCTCGGACTATTTAGCGTAGCAAGGAACTTGGCCAACACTAGAACTCTTGGAACGGGCGCAACAACGTCTACAGCCTGAGGTACGGAATGCTCGACACACCTGACCCGGACTCTAGAGCGGAGCCATCGCATGCAGTCGGCGCTTCGCGTCCCGACTCGAGCCACCGGCTCGCCTCTTTGAGCACGGCGATGGTCATTATCGCTGCCTTTGGCCCATATACCCCGGTACAGGGGGTTCGCACCGAGCAGCTAGCGATCTATTCCTGCCTTCTGCTGGGACTACCATGGTGCCTGCCGCGGTTAAGGATGACCCACCATGGTGTCGCCGTATTGGGCATCCTAG
>JBPCPW010000104.1:0-38722 GCA_050998755.1 Candidatus Dormibacteria bacterium | reverse complement strand
GCCGGGTGAGCACCGGACCGAGCGCACCAATAGGTGCGTGAGGGAGGCGCGCAGCCCCGCGCAGCGGGCGAAGCCGGCGACGCCCGTATCGGGCGTCCAGCGCCCGAGATGCAAGCTCGGAATCGGTGGATCCCGGCTAAGCTAGACGCTGGCCTGCGGCGGTGCTGAAATTGGTAAACAGGATGGTCTCAAACACCATTGTCCGCAAGGACTTGTGGGTTCGATTCCCACCCGCCGTACCACTTCCAAATCCACCCGACAAGGAGACCTAATTTGGGCACTGAGCAGTACCATGAGCCGCCTGCCGAGCTTTCCCAGAAGACCCGCACCTTCGTCCGCATGGTGACGTCGCTCCAGGAGGAGGCTGAGGCCATCGGCTGGTACCAGCAGCGCATCTCCGTTGAGAAGGATGCCGTCGCCCGGGCGATCCTCACCAATGCCCAGCAGGAGGAGTTCAAGCACTTCGCGATGGCCCTCGAGTTCCTCATACGACAGACCCCCAAGTGGAAGGTCGCGCTCAAGGACGTCCTCTTCAAGGAGGGCGACATCGTCGAGCATGGTGAGCAGGCCGAAGAGGACGAGGACAAGGTAAAGGGCTGATCGACAACGAGGAGGAGTACCCGCGTCACCGGCTGCGCAGGTTGCTGATCAAAGGTGTCGCGTTGATCCTGATAGTCGGCCTGGTCCTGGCCTTTCCGCTCGGGTACCTGCTGGACGCCGAACTGCGCAACCAGCACCTGGAAGCGGCCCTGGCGATCGTCGAGGTGGTCGTGGTCGTGGTCCTGGTGGCCTCCGTGCGAGCCTCACGGCGGCGGCTGTGAGAGGGTCCTGGCACCCCCGGCGCCTCCTGGCGGTGCTCCTGCTTGCCGCACGCGCCGCCGCCCCTTCCGGCGCCTTTTCCGCCGCGCCACCATACAGTCTCGGCTTCCTCCACGTCGGACCTGCCAGTGGACCGGCAGCGTTGCCCCAGGTCCTCGACGAGGGCAACCGTGTCGTGCTCCTGCGCGGTGCGAACATCAATGGCCTCGAGGACTACTACCAGGATTCCTCGACACCACTTGCCGTGCCGTACCCCATCATCCCCGCGGCGTACCGCAACGGAGCCTGTCCCCAGCGCAACCTGGCCGTCGAGTCGGTCCCGATCTGCGCCGCCGACCTACCCCAGATGCGGTCGTTGGGTTATGACAGCGTTCGCCTCGCCGTGTCGTGGTCCCTGCTCGAACCGCATCCGGGTCAGGTCGATGCGACCTACATCGACCGCATCGCCCAGGTGGTTGACTGGGCTCGCGCCGCCGGGGTCTATGTGGTAATCGACATGCACCAGGACGCGTGGAGCAAGTACGTATACACCCCGCCGCAACAGGCTTGCGTACCGCCCTTCAAGCCCGTCGGCGGCAGTCATGAGGCCGACGGCGCACCCGCCTGGGCCAGCTCCGCGGTTGCCCCAGCCTGCGCGCTCAACGGAACCCGTGAACTGGACGCCGCGGTGCAGGAGGACTTCCAGAAGTTCTGGAGCGATGTGGCCGGCCCCGACGGGATTGGGCTGCAGGAGCACTACGCCGGGGTCGTGCTGGCGCTGGCCAAGCGGTTCTACGACGATCCCACGGTGGCAGGTTACGAGTTGATGAACGAGCCGTCGCCGGGGGTTCTGGTCCCGCCCGACCTGATGGATCCATTGGAACTATTTCCGTTCTACGCCAAGGTGGTCAAAACCGTCACTGCTGCCGTGCCCGGCTTCCGCCAGCTCTTCTTCGTCGAGCCTGACATCACGCGCGACATCACCGACCGCAGCGTCCAGCTGCTGCCATGGTCGACCTACAGCGCGTACCCCAACGTGGTCTACGCGCCGCACATATATACCCGGATCTTCACCCCTGACCAGATCCTCAACACCACACTGATCGACCCGGCTTTCCCACTGGACGGCGGATATAAGACCGCGGTCATGGATGCCGCCAACCTTGGTTTGCCGCTGTGGATTGGTGAGTTCGGCAACGATGTGCCGGACGACGAGGTGATCCTGCGAGCTCATTACGACAACGCCGACGCCGACGCCATCGGTTCGTCGCTCTGGATCTGGAAGGCGGACCGGCGGGCCAATTTCAGCGTCTACCACGATCCCTTCGGCGCGGGGACGCCCTTCCCCAGCCGGGTCAAGTTCACCTCGCGGGCATATCCGCTGTTTACCGCGGGCACCCTCACCGGCCTGGTCTACAACCCTGACCAGGGGTCGTTCGCGGTCCACGCCACGTCGACAGCGGTGCCCTGCGGCGCCCGCCAGCGCGCCACGGTGGTCTTCGTACCGGCCGTCTACCACGGCGCGATCGTGGCCCGTGGCGCGGCGCTGGAGGTGGTCGCGGTCAGCGGTGGGCGCCTGGCCCTCGCCTATCCCAGCGGCGGACCGTACTCGGTGTCCTCGGGGGACACGACCGCCCCCGCGGCAGGCTGCGCCGGGGCCGGCTCCGAGGCGGGGAATCCCGGGTCGCCGGCGGACAGCGCCTCGACCAGCCTGCCCGCAACCTCGACCTCGGTCTTTACGGCGGCGCCGTTGGCAACCCTGATTGCGCCGGCGGTGGTGCTGGGGCTCGGGGTTCTGGCCCTGCTCCGGTGGCGCCGGGCCCGGCCCGGTAGGCGGCTCAGCGCTTGAGCAGCGACCCCAGCATGCCCTTCTTCGCGCCCGCATCTACGATCTCCACCCCGTGCCAGAAGGCGACGTGGTCCTTGATTCGCGCGGCAGCCTGCTTGGGTTCCGGGTAATACCAGGCGGCGTCCGGGTTCTCCTTGCCATCGACGTCCAGCGAGTAGTAGCTGGCGGTGCCCTTCCAGGGGCAGACGGTGTGGCTCTCGACAGGCTTCAGGAACTCTGACCGAACATCCGCCGGCGGGAAGTAGTGGTTCCCCTCGATCACGATGGTCCGTTCGCTCTCGGCGATCACCTTGCCATTCCAGGTTGCGGTCACCATGTCAGCTTCACCATCTCGTTCTTCTCCTGAAGTAGGCGGCGCGGGTCACGCCACCGGTTGGTAAAACCACCGCCGAAGAGCTTCGATTCCCGACACTTCCGTGGCACCGCCGGCGAGATTTAACCGTGCCTTCGCCGAACCTCCAATAACATCTGCCTGAGATGGAGGTCAGACCGAGCCGGAGGGAGCTCTTGAAGGCAGGCGTGGGGGCGGGGGCCGCGGCGGCCTCCCTGCTGGCGTCACCCGGCTTACCTCAGTGGTTGACCGAGGCCCTGGCGGCCGCGCCGTCCTGCGGGAAGCTCACCGACATCGAGCACGTCGTGATTCTGTTGCAGGAGAATCGCTCCTTCGACCACTACTTCGGCGCCTACAAGGGTGTACGCGGGTTCTCCGACCCGGGGGCCATCCGCCAGCTCGATGGCACCACGGTCTTTGCCCAGAAGACGGGGGCCGGCGATCAACGGAGGCTGCCGTTTCACCTTGACACCGGCACCAGCAATGCCGAGTGCACCAACGACATATCCCACTCCTGGGGCACCCAGCACCAGTCGTGGAACGGCGGCCGCATGGATCAGTGGATGATCGCCCACGGGGCCGCCGACGGGGCGAATGCCCCATTGACCATGGGGTACTACGCCCGGGCCGACCTGCCCTTCTACTACGCGCTGGCCGACGCCTTCACCGTCTGCGACGGCTACTTCTCGTCCGCCATCTCATCGACCGACTCCAACCGCCTGATGTCGATCTCCGGCACGCTGGACCCGGATGGGTTTGCCGGCGGACCGATCCTGTCAACGGTGGGGCCCACCTCGCGCCGCAGCCGCAACCTGCGCTGGACCACGTACCCCGAGCAGCTTGAGGCCCGGGGCATCAGCTGGAAGGTCTACCAATCTGCAGAGACGGCGGTGGATACCAATCCGCTGGCCCTCTTCGCTCAATACCAGGACCCCACCAGCAGCATCTACCGCAAGGCGTTCGGATCGGTGGGATGGGCCCCCGCAAGTGAAGTCCCAACGGACTTCTACGCGGATTGCCTGGCCGGGACGCTGCCGCAGGTCTCGTGGGTCATCGCTCCAGACCTGTACCAGGAGCACCCGCCCTTTCCGCCGGCCTGGGGCGAGGCCGCCGTGTCCCAGCTGGTGCGGGCGCTGACCGCCAACCCTGCGGTCTGGAGCAGGAGCGTGATGTTCATCACCTATGACGAGAACGGCGGCTTCTTCGACCATGTCCCGCCGCCAACTCCCCCGGCGCCCCCTGACCCGCTGGCGGTGGGCGAGTGGTTGCCGGCCTCCAACTCCACCAGGCCCTCCGGCCCGGTGGGACTGGGGTTTCGCGTACCCACCCTGGTGGTGTCGCCCTTCAGCCGCAACACCGCGACCGATGGATCGGCCCTGGTGTGCAGCGACACCTTCGACCACACCTCGCTGCTGCGCTTCGTGGAAACCCGCTTCGGCGCTGAGATACCGATGCGTACCGGCAGCCGGCCTGGGCTGTCCGCCTGGCGCCGCGGCGCCGTGGGCGACCTCACCGGCGCGTTGAACTTCGCGGCGCCGGACCTGTCGGTACCGTCGTTACCGCTGGCCATCACGGCGGACCCCGTGGTGCAGGAGTGCGTGGTCAACGGCACGGTTTTCACAGAAGTGGGCCTCCCCAGCCCCTTCCCGCCCTACGCCGCGCCGGCGACGGAGGTGCTGCCGCGCCAGGAGCCCGGGCGGGCGCGCCGGCCGAGCGGTCCCTGCGGGCCTTCCGCCGCCCCGGCACTGGCGGGCGCCCCGCAGGTTCCCGCGGCGGCGCCCACCCTGCCACCCACGTTGTCGGGTGGCGGCCCAGCTGGGATGGCGATCGGCGCAGTGGCGGCGGGCGCGGTGGCCGCTGCCGTGGCGATCCGTCGCTCACTCCGAGGCGGTACCGCCCACTAGAATCGTTGCGGGGCCAGGACCTTTTCAGGAGTACTCACGGTGGCAACGGCGCAGAGCGCGGGGAGCGAGGCGGAGCACTGGCCGCAGGCAGACGCGGGTGAACACAGGTTCCGCGAGCTGGTTGAAAATGCCCCGGTCGGCATCACTGAGATCTCCCTTGACGGCCGGGTCCTGGAGGCCAACCCCACGGCCTGCACCCTCCTGGGATACACCCGCGAGGAACTGGTCGGGTCGCCCACCAGACGCCTGCTGGTCCCCGGCACCGATGCTGCTCGGCGGGAGGCCCTGGCCGGCCTGATCGATGGTCGACAGCAGAGCGTCACCTACCCGGCGACATACATCCGCAAGGACGGTGTCCAGCGCGCCGCCGAGGTGGTGATGACCGTCCTTCGCGACGCGTCGGGCGCCCCGCGCTCCCTGCTCGGCCTGATGCAGGATGTCACCGACCGCCTGCGGCTTGAGAGCCAGGTGGCCCGCCAGGCCGATCTCATCAACCAGACCCACGACGCGATCCTTGTCACCCAGCCTGCGGATGGCTGCATCACCTTCTGGAACCCGGCGGCGGAGCGCCTGTTTGGCTACCCGGCGTCGGAGGCCATCGGGCGCTTGCCGCATGAACTCCTGCGCAGTATGTTCCGCGAGAGCCACGAGGCAGCGCTGCAGAAGTTGCACCTCGAGAGTCGCTGGTCAGGGGAGATCATGCACCTCAACAGCACCGGAGACCCGGTCTGGGTGGAGTCTTCTTGGGCCTTGATCCGGGACCAGGACGGTTCGGCGAGCGCCACCATGGAGGTCCACCGCGACGTCACCTCGCAGGCCAAGCTGGCCACCGAGCGCGATGAGCTGATGGTCGTCCTCGAACGTCAGAACCGGGAGCTTCGCGAGACCGACAAGCTGAAGACCGAGTTCCTGCTGACCATCAGCCACGAGTTGCGAACACCGCTGACCGCGATCCTTGGGTTCGCCGACCTCCTGGCGATCGACTCGGAGGTCTCCGAGCGGGAGGAACTGGAGATCATCCGCAAGAACGGGCGGCGGCTCCTGGCGATGATCGAGGACATCCTGACGCTGGCCCAGGCCCAGGCCGGTGAGCTCAAGCTGAACCCCAGGCCGGCGAACCTCGCGGCGGTCGTCACCCGAGTGGTCGACAAGGCCCGCCGGGCCGCCACCCACAAGGGCCTGAAGGTCGAGGTCGCCGGCGCCGGCCAACCGGCCTGGGTGCTGGCGGACGAAGTTGCGATCAGCCATGTGTTGCGGCACCTGGTGGGCAACGCGGTCAAGTTCACCTCGGCGGGGCACGTCCGAGTGACCATCAACTCGGAGCCGGGTCGCGTTCGAGTCACGGTTGAGGACACCGGCATCGGGGTGCCGGTGGAGGCTCGCGACCTGATTTTCGAGGAGTTTCGCCAGGTGGATCAGTCGATGACCCGCAGGCACGGCGGCCTGGGCCTCGGCCTGACCGTGGTCCGGCGGTTGCTGGATCTACAGGGGGGCGCCCTGGGGCTTGAAGAGCGCCCTGGCGGCGGCAGTGTTTTCTGGTTCAGCCTGCCGGCGGCGGACGTCGCGGCGACTTCCGCCCACGCCGCGGATACCAGCGCGGGTTAAACCGGGGCGGCGGCCGCCTCCGTCGAGTGCGCCGCGATGATCTTCTGGAGCACCATCGGCAGGATGCCGTCGTGGCGCAGGTACTCCACCTCGGTGTCGTTGTCGACGCGCAGTACGCAGTCGAACTCGGTGACCTCGCCGTCGGGGTGAGCCGCCCGGACGTGCACCTGCTGCCCAGGTGTGATGCCGCTCTCGACGCCGGTGATGTCATAGCGCTCGTGCCCGTCCAGGCCCAGCGTGCCGGCTGACTGCCCGGCTGGGAATACCAGTGGCAGGACCCCCATCTGCACCAGGTTGCTGCGGTGGATCCGCTCGAAGCTCTCGGCGATGACCGCCTTGACCCCCTGCAGCCGGGGCCCCTTGCCGGCCCAGTCGCGGGAGCTGCCGCTGCCGTATTCCCTGCCCGCGATGATGATCGCCGGGGTGCCGCGCTGCTGATACTCCATGGCGGCGTCGAAGATCGTAGCCGGGCTGCCCTCGGGGAGGACCACCGTCCAGTAACCCTCCTTGCCGCCGGCCAGGGAGTTCTTGAGACGGATGTTGCCAAACGTGCCGCGGATCATCACCTCGTGGTTGCCGCGTCGCGCGCCGTAGCTGTTGAACTCGGTCCAGGGCACACCCTGCTCGATCAGGTAGCGACCGGCCGGGCTGTCGATCGGGATGGACCCGGCGGGGGAGATGTGATCGGTGGTGACGGAGTCGCCAACCATCACCAGCACCCGCGCGTCATGGATGTCCGTGGGCCCGCCCACCTTGCCCTCGCCAAGGAAGTAGGGCGGTTCGCGCACGTAGGTCGAGTCGGGGTCCCAGTTGAACGTCGCGCCCGTCGGTGCGTCCATCTTCTGCCAGTACTCGTCGCCGGCGAAGATGCGCTCGTACTCCTTCTCGTACATCTCTCGTTGCACGCACTCCTCGACCAGCTTGCCGATCTCCTCGGTGGTGGGCCAGATGTCGGCGAGGTGGACGGGGTTGCCGTCGGAGCCCGTGCCCAACGGTTCGGTCGTCAGGTCGATGTCCACGGTACCGGCGAGCGCGAAGGCCACCACCAGCGGCGGCGACGCGAGATAGCTCGACCGTACCTGGGGATGAATCCGCCCCTCGAAGTTGCGGTTGCCGCTGAGCACCGCCGCGACGTTGAGGTTGTGGTTCTTGACCGATGCCTCGACCTCGGGTGATGCCAGCGGACCGCTGTTCCCGATACAGGTCGTGCAGCCGTAGCCGACAGTGAAGAATCCGAGCGCCTCGAGGGGCTTCATGAGGTCGGCTTTGAGGAGGTAGTCGGTGACCACGCGTGATCCCGGGGCCAGGCTGGTCTTGACGTATGACGGGACTCTGAGGCCGCGTTCCACTGCCTTCCGGGCGACCAGTCCGGCGGCGATCATGACCATCGGATTGGAGGTGTTGGTGCAACTGGTGATGGCCGCTATGACCACCGCGCCGTCGCCGATGGGCTCATCGGCCTCGCCGCGGACACGACTGTGGGCAGTCATGTCGTCCGGCTGACCGCCCTCGGTCTCGAACCGTCCGACCTCGCCGACCTTGGTGCGTACCGGCACCGCCGCCCCAAGGTGGAAACTCTGGGGAACGCTGTCCAGCGGCACCCGGTCCTGGGGACGCTTGGGGCCGGCGACGCTGGGCTCGACCGAGTCCAGGTCCAGCTCCAGCATCTCGCTGAACGCCGGCACCGCGGTCTCGTCGGTGCGGAAGAGGCCCTGCGCTCGGCAGTACTCCTCGACCATCGCGATGTGCTCCGGCTCGCGCCCGGTCATCTGTAGGTACCGCAGTGTCTGAGCATCCACCGGGAAGAGTGCCGCCGTGGCGCCGTACTCCGGGCACATGTTCGACAGCGTGGCGCGGTCCGCCACCGAGAGAGAAGAGAGGCCCGCGCCGCAGAACTCGACGAACTTGTTGACCACCCCGTGCTCGCGGAGCATCTGCGTCAGGGTGAGCACCAGGTCGGTTGCCGTGGTGCCGGCTGGCAGGGAGCCGTGGAACTGCACCCCAAGCACCACCGGGCTGCCCAAAAAGATGGGCTGGCCCAGGAGCGCGGCCTCTGCCTCGATGCCCCCCACGCCCCACCCGAGAACCCCGAGCCCGTTGACCATCGTGGTGTGGGAATCGGTCCCCACCAGCGTGTCCGGCAGCGCCACCCGGACCCCGTCGACATCCCGGATCTGGACCACGCGGGCCAGGCGCTCAAGGTTGACCTGGTGACAGATGCCCATCCCGGGCGGCACGACGGTGAAGTTGTGGAAGGCGTTCTGCGCCCACCGCAGCAGCGCGTAGCGCTCGAAGTTGCGCTCGAACTCCCTCTCGATATTGCGGTGATATGACTCGGTGTCGCCGTAGCTGTCGACCTGGACGGAGTGGTCGATGACCAGGTCGGCGGGGGCCAGCGGATCGATCAGGTTGGGGTCGAGGCCCGCCCTGGCCATGGCCGATCGCATCGCGGCCAGGTCCACGACCGCGGGGACGCCGGTGAAGTCCTGCATCAGCACGCGGGAGGGGCGGTAGGGAAGGTCAACCCCGTCGGGTACGGCAGCCGGCCACGCAGCCAGCGCGGCGATGCTCGCCTCCGTGGCGCCGCCGGCGGCGTGTGCTCGGACCAGTCCTTCGAGCAGGACCTTGACGGTCATGGGGAGATGGGACGGGTCCGGCAGCCCGGCCCCGGGGAGGCGGTCCAGGGCGTGGTAGGAGAGGCCGGTGTCGCCGAGGGTCGTCAGGGTGTCGAGCACGGTACAAGGCTAACTCTCACAGACACATTCGATACTTTGGTCATGTTCACTCGGAAGCGGACGCTGGCTGCCGCCGCGCTGGTGATGGTGGTGCTCGCCGGCGGCCTGCTGGGCCGAAGCGCGCAGGTTGCCGTCCAGGGACAGCCGGCGGTGACCATCGACGGCGCAACGCTGCAAAGGGGCGCCCGCGAGGTCTCGCCGCGGCCGGCGATCGGCCTGCTTCTGCCCCCCGGCAGCACGGCCGGCGACTTCCGCGCCGCGATCGATGGGCGGACGGTGGGGGTCAGGGCCGCCGCGGGACGTACCGCGCTGCTTGACGTCGGAGCGCTGCCACAGGGGAGCCATCACCGGCTCGAAGTCTGGCGGGACGCGCTGGGGCCGGCTCATGTCGGCGCGGTCGACATTGATTTTCACGTGGCTGACCCACTCCAGGTCGCGGCGTCTTGGCTGACCGGCGGGGCCCAGACCACCGTCCAGGTCAGCGCGTCGCGGGAGCTTGCGGACCTGGCACCGATCGAGGACGCCCTGAGCCACGCGGGTGCCTCCGTTCGTCGGGACGAGCAGGGCATCGAGGCGCGCTGGCCGGCCGGCCGGCTGGCGGAGTTCACCATTCCCGCCGGCCTGCGCGCCACGACCGGTGCCTACCTGCCCGCGGGGTTCC
Organism: Candidatus Dormibacteria bacterium; assembly: GCA_050998755.1. Lineage (GTDB taxonomy): Bacteria > Chloroflexota > Dormibacteria > DASZGP01 > DASZGP01 > JAXDLW01. Next base: position 28,839 of record JBPCPW010000104.1, on the reverse strand, counting down.
AGGCCGCGCTCGGCGCGGTGCCGGCCGGGCCTTTCTCACGCGTCGACCTGTCCCAGCCGGCGAGCTCGGACGTAGCCGGGCTCAAGCTGCGGGCGTATTTCGTGTCCGGCCCACTGGCGCGGGCGGACCTGACGCGGCACGCCGCACAGGTCTCAATCCTGTCGCCATCGTTCTACGCCGCTGCCGCGGACGGCAGCCTGGTGCGGAATGTGGACGATGTGGCCCTCGCGACCGCCCACGCGGCCGGGATCCAGGTCGAACCCCTGGTGACCAACAAGGACTTCAGCGCCGATGTCGCGCGGGAGCTCTTCTCGAGCAGGACAGCGGCCGACGGCCTGGCATCGGAGCTCATCAGCGAGGCCAAGAAGCGCGGCTACGCCGGCTACCAGTTGGACTTCGAGGGCCTGGGGTACGGCGACCGCGACCACCTGACCCGGTTCTCCCAGGGTCTCGGCAGCCGGTTATCTGCCGCCGGGCTGAGGTACTCGACGGCCGTGGTCCCTCAGAAACAGGGGGCTGGAACCGGGCTGGAGCAGCTCTTCGGCCATTCCGGCGTGTATGACTACGGCGCGCTGTCCCGGGGTGCGGCGTCAATGAGCCTGATGGCCTATGACCAGCACACATCGGCGACCGACCCCGGACCGGTCGCGGGCCTCGATTGGGTGCAGCAGGTGGCGACCGCCAGCAGCTCGGGCCTGGATCGGTCGAGGATCTTCCTCGGGGTTCCGCTCTACTACCGGGACTGGCCCCTGCACGGCAGTCCCAGCGCCGGCCGCTATGACGACGTCATCGCTTCGGCGGTGGCGCATGACGGCACGCTGACCTGGGATTTCAGCGCCCAGTCCCCGCTGGTCCAGTACAGCCCCCCGGGTGAGGAGCACGTGGTCTGGCTGGAGAACCGGGCCAGCCTGGCAGCCAAGGTGCAGGTGGCCAGGCAGCTGGGCTTTGGCGGCGTCGCAGCCTGGCGCCTGGGCCTCGAGGATCCCGGTTTCTGGGATCTCTGGCCCTCGCGTTAATGGGCGGTCTTGACCCCCTCCATCACCGACCGCAGCGCCGAGGCCGCCCCTAGCAGACCGGCGGACTCCACCGGGATGATGATCTTCTCATTGGTGCTGTCGGCGAACTTGGACAGGGTGTCGAGCTGCAGCACCGCGAGCAACTCAGGCGTCGGCGCGCCGGCCTTGATCGCGCCGTAGATCAGCTCAACTGCTTTTGCCCGGCCCTCCGCCTGCAGGACCTGTGCCTGTTTCTGGCCCTGGGCGTAGAGCACGGCGGCCTGCTGCTGGCCCTCCGCGGACAGGATCTGTGACTGCCGCTGCGCCTCCGCGGCCTTGATCTGGGCCTGCTTGGCGCCCTCCGCGACATTGATCGCCGAGGTCTGCTGGCCCTCGGAGGTGAGGATCGCTGCGCGCTTCTCCTGGTCGGCCTGCTTCTGCAGCGCCATGGCCTGCAGGATCTGCTGCGGCGGCATGATGTCGACGATCTCGATGCGGTTGATTCGGATGCCCCATTTGTCGGTGACCGATTCCATCTGGGCCTGCAGCTGGGTGTTGATCTGCTCGCGCTGGGAGAGGGCATCGTCAAGCGTCAGGCCGCCGAAGACGGCGCGCAGGGTGGTCCGCGACAGCTGGTCGATGGCCACCAGGTAGTTGCTGACCGAGTAGAGCGCCAGGCGCGCATCGACCACCTGGCTGAAGATCGTGGCGTTGACCGCCACCGACACATTGTCGCGGGTGATCACGTCCTGGCGATCACCCGTGCGTGGCGTTTCGCGCATGTCGACCAGCACCATGCTGTCGACAAATGGCACCAGGATCACCACGCCCGGGTTCTTGACGCCCTGCATCTGGCCCAGCCGTTTGACTATGCCCACGTAGCCCTGCTGGACCACCCGGACGGACCGGAACACGATGACCACCGCGAGCAGCACGATCAGCCCCAGGACCACTATTGCCGGCATCTCATCCCTCCCTCGCCGCCGGCTTGTTCGCCGGGGGCACGTGCGGCTGCGCCGCGTGTACCAGTGCGACCACCAGCGTCGCCTGCTTCAACGCAGTCACCCGGACGGTGCTGCCCTTGTGTATCGGCCTGCCACTCTCCGACAGGGCGGGCCAGTTCTCGCCCCCTATGCGAACGTGACCGGGGTGCAGGGCACCCAGGATGTCGTCGACCACCGGCGCCTCCTTGCCCACCATCTCCTCGGCACCGGACTTCATCTCCGGTTCCTGCCGGCGTTTCAGGTATTGCATCATTGGTGGCCGTGCCGCCACGACTCCAAGGATTGAGACCCCCGCGAACACGATAACCTGCCCCTCGAAACTGAGGCCCAGGGCTGCGGCGATCGCCGCCGCGACGGCACCCGCGGCGGGGAAGAGGGCGTAGAAGGCCAGGGTCATGACCTCTCCGACCCCAAAGGCCAGCGCAACGGCCAGCCATATCAGTGGCATGGCGGCATGGTACCCCGTTTGGTCGCGCTGAAACGTGAAGGTCCGTGCTGAGATCGCTAGGGTTCCCAGGCAGTGGCAGACGAGGGCGCAATAGACGCGGTCAGGGACTACTACGAGGCGCGCGGGGAGAGCGAGTGGCACCGCCTGGACAACCCCTACGAGGGGCTCATCGAGCAGGAGATCCACCGCCGCGCATTTGCCGACCTGCTCCCGCCCGGGGCACGCGTTCTCGACGCCGGCGGGGGACCCGGCAAATGGACCGGCTGGCTACTGCAGCGCGGCCACCGCGTGGTTCTGGGCGACCTGTCGCCGCGGATGCTGGAGATTGCCCGGCGCGAGCTGGCAGCGGCCGGCGTGGCGGCCGACGAGGTGGTCGAGCTTGATGCGCGTGACCTTTCGCGCTTCCCGACCGCGTCCTTCGACGCGGTCCTGTCAATGGGGCCGCTCTACCACCTCACCGACGGAGAAGACCGAAGGGCGGTGGTACGTGAGGCGCGCCGGGTGCTGCGCCCGGGGGGAATGCTGCTGGCGACGGTCATGACCCGCTACGCGTGGAGCCTGCAGGCCCTGCTGGAATCGGGCTCCCCGCGCCTTGAGGCGGTGCGCGAGATGCTGGCCGACGGTGTCTACCGAAACCCGGAGCCCGGGCGATTCACCGAGGCGTACCTATTCCGCCCTGAGGAGATCGCCCCGTGGTTTGAGACGGCCGGATTTACGACCCTGCGCACGGTCGCCTCGCAGAGCTTCCTGCAACTCGTCCAGGAGGATGTGGCCAACCTCAGGGAGCGCGACCCGGTGGCCTACGAGGGCCTCATGGAGATCGCCTACGAGGCGTCGGGGGACCCATCGATCCTGGGCATCAGCAACCACGTCCTGTACGCCGGGCGGGCGCCGGGTGAGGCTCGCTAGTTTTCGTCCTTGAAGATGTCCGGCCGATCTTCCGGGTTGCCCAGGTCGGGGAGCTCCATGGAGTTGACCAGCTCCTTGAAGATGGTGGGTTCGCCGCTCTCCTCGGATGACTCCTCCATCTCGCTGTCGGGGGTGACCCCGGCCCGCTCGAGGACCTCGTTGGACACCAGGATGGGGACCTCAGCCCTCACCGCCAGCGCGATCGCGTCGCTGGGTCGAGCGTCGATGTCCAGGCTCTTGCCGTCGACCGCCATGAAGATGCGTGCGTAGAACACGTCGCTGGCCAGCGAGCTGACCTCCACGCTGGTCACCTGCGCGCCCATCTCACCAAAGATGTTGGTCATCAGGTCGTGGGTGATGGGCCGTTCCGGGGTGATCCCGGTGATCTTGAGGGCGATCGCGTTGGCCTCGTAAATGCCGATCCAGATGGGCAGGTAGCGCTCGGCCGCCCGGTCCTTGAGGATGACCACGTGCTGGCCACTCGGCATGTGGACCCTGATGCTGTCCACCTGCATCTCGGTAAACCCGCGTTTCGTCACCTGGTCATCAGCCTCGCTAGGCATCATAAACCGCGGACCCTCCACCGAATTAGAATCGGAGGGCATGGCTTCCCCCGCTCCCGCGGCTGGCGCTGAGGCAGGGAAGGCAGGGGCCAGGAGCGGGCAGCGCCTTCTCCTGGTCGACAGCCACTCGCTGATCTACCGCGCCTTCTTTGCCCTCCCCGCCCTTACCGATCGCAAGGGCCGGTTGACCAATGCCGCCTTCGGGTTCACCTCGATGCTGCTCAACGCGCTGCCCGGGCACCAGCTGGTGGCCGCCGCCTTCGACTCCCCGGCCAAGACCTTCCGCCACGACGAATTCGCCGACTACAAGGCCCAGCGCCCCAAGGCCCCAGACGACCTCATCAACCAATTCCCCATCGTGCGGGAGGTGGTCGAGTCGTTGAACTTCGCCACCTACGCGGTGCCCGGGTTCGAGGCCGACGACATCATCGGCAGCCTGGCCGTCCAGGGCGAAGCGATGGGCCTCGAGGTGAGCATCCTCACGGGTGACCTGGACGCCCTCCAGCTGGTGTCTCCCCACATCACCGCTCTGACCATGCGCCGCGGAATCTCCGAGCTGACGGCGTACGGAGTGGAGGAGGTCAGGGCGCGCTACGGTGGCCTGGGGCCGGACAAGATGACGGATGTCAAGGCCCTCAAGGGCGACGCCACCGACAACATCCCGGGGGTTCCCGGCATCGGCGACAAGACGGCCGTCAAGCTGGTGACCGATTGGGGCAGCGTCGAAAACCTGCTGCAGCACCTTGACGAGGTGCAGCCCCAGCGCATCCAGGATGCCATCCGCCAGGCTGCCGCCCAGCTGCCGCTCTCCAAGCGCCTCGCCACCATCGTCCGCGACGTCCCGGTCACCCTCGACCCCGAGGCGATCGTGCTCAAGGACTACGACGACGCTCGCGTGCGCCAGCTCTTCGAGGAATACGACTTCCGCACGCTGATGCCCCGCCTGCCGCGACCGGTGGGTACCAACAAGCGCTCCCCCGAAGACCGCGAGGGGAGCGCCGGGCACGGCCCGTCGACGGTGGCCGGCCCCGCCGGCAGCAGCCAGCCCAGTTTCGATTTCGACGCCCCCGCCACGGTGGGAGCGGGGACCGCGGCGTCCGCGCTGGAGGTCGCCACGGAGGTGGTCACGGAGCCTGCGCGGTTGGAAGAGCTGCTGCGTACCTGGGCGGCTGGTGGGGTGGCGCTTGCGGTGGTGCTCGATGACCCGCAGCCGCGACGCTCGGTGATCGCCGGCATCGCCATCGCACCGACCTCGGGGGAGGCGGCGGCATACGTCCCGCTCACCGTCGAAGGCCGGGGTGTGGAGACGGCTGACGAGCTTTTGGAGATCCTCCGGCGTCGCTGGGAGGATCTCGACCTGGTCGCGTACTCCCTCAAACAGGTGGAGCTGGCGCTGGGCCCGCGGGGGTTCGCCCCGCCCCAGGGTTTCGATGTTTCGCTGGCCTCCTACCTCTGCGACTCCCGCGCCAAGACCCCGCCCGTTGCCGAGCTCGCCTACCAGTGGCTGGGTAGGTCATTGCAGCCCATCAGTGAGGTCCTGGGCAGTGGTCGCAAGGCGATTGTGCCGGGCAGCGTGGATGCCGAGACCGCGGCGCGGCTGTTCGGCCCCGAGCCGGCGGCCCTGGGCCTGCTGCGCGGGCACCTGGCTCCCGAGCTGCAGCGGCAGGGACTCACGCACCTCTACCGCGACGTCGAGGTACCGCTGGCCCCGATCCTGGCGGAGATGGAACTTGCCGGGGTGGCCCTGGACATCGGGGTACTGTCGGGGCTCTCGACGGAGCTGGCCGAGCGGGTCAGCGCGGGCGAGAGCCAGATCAACGAGATCGCGGGCTACGCGATCAACGTAAATTCGCCCCTGCAGTTGCAGAAGTTGCTGTTCGAGGATCTCGGGCTGGCCACCGGCCGGCGCACGACCACCGGGAAGGTCTCGACCGACTCGACGGTGCTGGAGTCGCTCCGGGACGCCCACCCGGTCGTCGCCCTGGTCCTGGAGTATCGGCAGCTGACCAAGCTCAAGTCGACCTACATCGACGCCCTGCCCAACCTGGTCGACCCCACCGACGGGCGCATCCACACCAGCTTCAACCAGACGGTGGCGGCCACCGGCCGGCTCAGCAGCAGCGATCCCAACCTCCAGAACATCCCCATCCGCACCGAGCTGGGACGCCGCATCCGGCGCGCCTTCATTCCCCGGGAGGGAAATATCCTGCTGTCCGCCGACTACAGCCAGATCGAGCTCCGGGTCCTCGCCCACCTCTCGCAGGACCCCGCCCTGGTCGAGGCTTTCAACGAGGGCCACGACATCCACGCCGTGACCGCATCGGTGGTATTCAACATCCCTCTGGAGGAGGTCTCGCACGACCAGCGGCGCGCCGCCAAGGTGGCCAACTTCGGGGTGCTCTACGGCCTGTCGGCCTCGGGGCTACAACGGGACCTGGGCATGCCGCTGGACGAGGCCAAGCAGTTCATCGCCGCCTATTTCGGGCGCTTCTCGAGCGTCAGGAGCTTTCTTGAGACGATCAAGGCCGACGCTTACCGCACGGGCTACGTGGAGACCATCATGGGCCGGCGACGTTACCTCCAGGACCTGCGCGCGGCCAACCCGATGCTGCGCTCTGCTGCCGAGCGGATGGCGATAAACATGCCATTCCAGGGTTCCAACGCCGACATCATGAAGGTGGCGATGGTGGCCATCCGCGGGCGGATGCGCGAGGCCGGGATGCGCTCGCAGATGATCCTCCAGGTCCACGACGAGCTGGTCTTCGACGTGCACCCCGACGAACTGGACGCCCTCGCCCCGGTGATCAAGCGGGAGATGCGCGACGCCTTCGAGCTGCGGGTCCCAGTCGGCGTCGACGTCAAGGTGGGCAAGAACTGGGACGAGATGACCCCGCTCCCGGTCGAGGCCTAGCGACCTGCCGGAGCTACCGGAGGTTGAGACCATCGTCCGCGACCTGCGCCCCCGCCTGGAGGGGCTTGAGGTTCGCGCCGCGGCGGTGGGCGAACCGGGTGTGCTGCGCTACCCCGCGGCATCGGAGTTCCGGCGGCGCATCACCGGGCGGCGCCTCAAGCGGGTCGGGCGCCATGGCAAATACATGCTGGTCGAGCTGGCGGGCTCGGAACTGGAGTTCCTCGTCATCCACCTGGGCATGACCGGCCGTATCGGCCTGCACCAGCCGGGCGCCGACGTCGCCCCGCACACCCACCTGCGCCTGCTCTTGTCCTCAGGCGAGGAGCTCCGGTTGCAGGACTACAGGCGTTTCGGGCGGGTGCTGCTCGGTTCCCCTGTCGAGCTGGCCACCGCCGGGATGCTGCCGGCGTTAGGGCCGGAGCCATCGACTGATGCCCTTGCCAACCCCGGCGCCTGGGGGCTCTTTTCCAGCAGGCTCACCCCCCCGTTATTTGATGCTGCGCTGCGCCGCAGCCGGCGAGCGGTCAAAGCTCTGCTCCTGGATCAGGGAGCCATCGCCGGGTTGGGCAACATATACGCCGACGAGGCCTGCTTCCGCGCCGGGGTGCGACCAACCGCGGTGGCGGCGCGGCTCGGGCCGGCGCGGCGGCGGCGGCTCTACACCGCTATTGGTGAGGCCCTCCGCGGCGCCGTCGACCTACGCGGCACGACCTTCGACAACTACCGCGACGCCAACGGCGAGAAGGGCCTGAACCAGCATCGCCTGCGGGTCTACGGACGGGCCGGAATGGACTGCCTGGATTGTGGCGCGACCATCAAAAAGACGGTGGTGGCGGGCCGGACGACCGTGTTCTGTCCGAGGTGCCAGCGGTGAGCCCCTCAGGCTTCAGCCGCGTGGGTTATGCGTGGGTTGCGGTCCTGGTCCTCGTTTTCCTGGTGCTCGCCGCCACGGTCAACGCCGGGACGTTGCGGATGAGCGACCGGGTGCTGCTCTTCGTGGCGCAGGCCCCCGGCAATACGTTCTTCGACTGGGTCATGGCGGTCATCTCCCTGCTGGGGTCAATCGAGCTGACGGGCGTGGCCATCCTCCTCCTCGTGCTGCTCAACCGCGGCGTCCCGTTTGCTTCCTGGGAGCGGTGGGTGCCCCTGGCGGTGTTCGCTGTGGTGACCGCGATAGAGGTCGGTGGGAAGCTGGTGATCCACCAGCCGTCGGTGCCGCTGGAGTTTCTCCGCGGTCCCAGGATGCCGGGCGTCGGCCTTGATACCGGCTTCTCCTTTCCCAGCGGGCATATGACCCGCACGGCCCTGGTGTTCGGGCTGGTCGCCCTGCGGGCGGCGCGGCAGACCGGGCAGCCGCTCTGGCTCTGGCTGTGCGTTGCGGCCGTGTGGGTGATGGGTTTCAGCCGTGTTTATCTCGGTGAGCACTGGCCCACCGATGTCGCCGGGGGGATCCTCCTCGGCGGAGCCGGCCTGGCCCTGTGCCTGGCCATCTCACCCACCGGCAGCGTCGGCGACATGGGTAACCTAGCGGGGTGGCCCAATTCAAAATCGAGTCCCGATTCCAGCCCACCGGGGACCAACCAGCAGCAATAGAGAAGCTGGTGGCCGGCGTCGAGCAGGGCCACCGTGAGCAGACCCTCCTGGGGGTCACCGGCAGCGGCAAGACTTTCACCGTTGCCAACGTCATCCAGCAGGTTCAGCGACCGACACTGGTGATGTCTCCAAACAAAACGCTGGCCGCCCAATTGGCAGCCGAATTCCGGGAATTCTTTCCCAACAACGCGGTCGAGTACTTCGTCAGCTTCTACGACTACTACCAGCCCGAGGCCTACATCCCGCGCACCGACACCTACATTGAAAAGGACTCCACGCGCAACGACGAGATTGATCGACTGCGCACCAGCGCGATGCGCGCGTTGCTCACCCGGCGGGACGTCATCGTGGTCGCCAGCGTGTCCTGCATTTACGGCATCGGGGCGCCGGAGGACTGGCTGGGCGAGTCGCTGGAGCTGAAGAAGGGCGACTCCATCCGCCGCGACATCCTCCAGCGCAAGCTGATCCAGCTGATGTACGAGCGCCACGACACCGACTTCGGCCGCTCGCGCTTCCGGGTCCGGGGCGACATCGTCGATGTTCAGCCGGCCTACGAGGAGATCGCCACCCGGCTCGAGTTCTTCGGCGACGAGGTTGAGCGCATCCTGGAGTTCGACCCCCTCACCGGCGAGATCCTCGGCGAGAAAACGGACCTCCGCCTGTTCCCTGCGGGGCAGTACATCACCAGCCAGGCGAAGATGCGCAGCGCGTTTGGGGCCATCGAAGAGGAGCTCGAGGAGCGGTGCCGGCTCTTCGACCAGCAGGGCAAGCTGCTGGAGGCGCAGCGGTTGCGCCAGCGCACCATGTTCGACCTCGAGATGATGCGCGAGACCGGTTCCTGCCCGGGGATCGAGAACTACTCGCGGCACCTGTCGGGCCGGCAACCCGGCGAGGCGCCCTTCACGCTCATGGATTACCTGCCGCGGGACGCCCTGATCATGGTTGACGAAAGCCACGTGTCGGTGCCGCAGATCGGCGGGATGTACGGGGGCGACCGCAGCCGCAAGGTGCCGCTGGTGGAGTACGGCTTCAGGCTGCCATCCGCGCTGGACAATCGACCCCTCGACTTCAACGAGTGGAACGAGCGCGTCACCCAGCTGATCTACACCTCCGCCACCCCCGGCGACTACGAGGAGCGGCGCTCGCAGCAGGTTGCCGAGCAGATCATCCGGCCCACCGGCCTGGTCGACCCGCAGGTCGAGGTGCGGGGGACAGAGGGGCAGGTCGACGACCTGGTCAACGAGATCCGCCAGGAGGTCAAGAAGGGCCACCGCGTGCTCATCACCACGCTCACCAAGCGCATGGCCGAGGACCTCACCGAGTACCTCCGGGAGATGGACGTGCGGGTGAACTACCTGCACTCTGACATCGACACCCTGGAGCGCGTCGACATCCTGCGCGACCTGCGCCTGGGCGCGTTCGACGTGCTGGTGGGCATCAACCTTCTGCGGGAGGGCCTGGACCTGCCCGAGGTGGCCTTCATCGCCATTCTCGACGCCGACAAGGAGGGGTTCCTACGGGGCTACCGCTCCCTGATCCAGACCATCGGGCGGGCGGCGCGCCACATCGAGGGCCGGGTGATCATGTATGCCGACCAGCGCAGCGAGGCGATGGAGAAGGCCATCGGCGAGACCGATCGCCGCCGGGCGGTGCAGCTGGCCTACAACCAGCAGCACGGCATCACCGCGGCGGGGATCAAAAAGGCGGTGTACAACATCGACACCCACAAGTCGGAGCTGGCCGAGGAGGCCGCCCAGTACGAGGCCAAAGCGGGACTACCGCCCGACGAGCTGGTGAAGCTGGCGCGCAAGCTGGAGCGGGAGATGGGCAAGGCCGCCCGGGACCTGCAGTTCGAGCGCGCGGCGGCGCTGCGCGACCAGCTGATGTCCCTGCGCAAGGAGGCCTTCGACAGCGCGGAGGGGAACTCCACGCCAGAGGTTGCCGCGGGCGGTGCCCGCGCCGGTGCGGCCCGGCGCCGAGGCCGGTTTTCCGCCCGCCGAGGATGAGACCCGCGAGGACCTGTCGATCCTCCGCCGCCTGAGGCGGGTCGGCCCGTGGCCAGCACGACGGCGGGGGTACTGAGCGTGGACACCACCGTCGGGGCGCCGCGACAACGAGTCGCGCTGGTGGCCGTCGGCGTGGTGGCAGCAGCTCAACTGCTCGCCATCGCCATTTTCGACCTGCTGGCAGGAGCGCTGCCCCTCAACGACGACTGGGTCTATGCATGGTCGGCGCGGAGGCTGGCGGAAGGCCACGGCCTGCACCTCTTCCCGGAGCAGTCGGTCCCCGCCCTGCCCCAGGTGCTGCTCGGAACCCTGGGATTGCTGGTGCACCCGGGCAACATCAGCCTCCGGCTTGAGACCCTGGTCTTCGCCGGGCTGGCGGCCGGCCTGGTGGTGCTGCTGAGTCGCCAGCTCGGGGCATCCGAGTTCTGGTCGCTGGTCGCAGGGGCGGCGTTCCTGGCTTTCCCGGTGTTCAGCTCGGTCACGACGTCCTTCATGACCGAGCCCGTGTACCTCGACCTCCTCCTGCTCGGCGCGGCAGTCGCGGCTCACTTCTTCGATACCGGCCGTGGGGGCTGGCTGCTGCCTGCGATCGTGCTGGTGTCGGTCCTAGACCGGCAGCACGCGCTGGGGTTACCCGCCGCCCTCACCCTGGTTCTGGTCGTTTCCCTTCGGGGCCGGGTCGGGGCACGAAACGTTGCTCTGCTTGCGGCCTGCTGCTTCGCCGCGCTGGCCGCCCTGCTGATCCCCGGCCTGCTCCACCTCTCCACCGCCAAGATGACCTTCCGGGCGACCACGGCGTTCCATCCCAGCGCGACCCTGGCGCTGGCGACGGCGGCCTATACACCGGGCGTGGTTGGGCTCCTGGCGCTTCCATTTGCCGGCGTGCTGGGGCGCGTGGCACTCGGAGGCGGAAGCGATCGGCGGGTCGGCATGGTGGTGGCGGCCGCCGTCGGGTGGTGTGCCGTCGCGGTGGCTGCCACCTTTGTCTTCCCGGGCAATTACCTGACCGTGGCCGGGCTGGGCCCGGTGACCGTGCCGGGAAGCAAGCCGCCCCTGTTGGCGGCGGTCCTTCCAGCCCTGAAGGTGGCAGGCCTGGGGGCCTTTGTGGCGGTCATCGCCGCCCTGTATCGCCGCCGCTCGCGGCTTTCAGCCGCCGCTGCCTTCCTGCTGGTGCTGGCAATCACCCAGGCGGTGCCGATATTGACCTTTGCGATCTACGACCGCTATTTCCTCCCGCTGCTGGCCCTGCTCCTGCCCTTCCTGGCGCGCGCCGCCAGCTCGACCAACCTCCGCCGCGTCGACGCCGCGTGGGCCACGGCCGCGCTGGTCTTGCTAAGCGCGCTCTACGTCGTCGGCGAACAGGACTACCTCTCGTGGCAAATGGCGCGGGATCGCCTGGCGCGGGAGGTGATGGCCGCGGCGCCCGCGTCCAGCTTCTGGCCGGGCTACGAGCCCTATGGCGTGCTGCGCGTTGTTCCCCGTTTCGAGCAGGGGCGCGATATCGGGATTACCGGCGCCAACCTGCCGTCCTCGGACGGGCCTGCCAACCCCGCCCTGGTCCTGGTGATCACGGAGCGCTCCGACCCTCGGCCCGGCCTCGGGTACTCCTCGCTGGTCCCCGGGAGGATCGTCCTGGAGTGTCGCCGCGGACCATGCCCCACCCTGCCGAGCCAGCGCTGACGTAGCCGCGGCCCGGTCATCCGACGTCCGCGCGCGGCAGCCCCCAGAGACCCATCATCCACAGGGCACCCCAGGCGTTGACCACGAACGCGCACGCGAAGAGCAGGAGCAGGACCCGCGGTCGTACCGCGAGGCGCCCGGCCCCCAGGAGTGCCAGCAGCAAGAGGAAGGGCATCGCATCCAGGCCATAGCGGTACCCGAACTGGATCCATCCGATGCCGTAATAGAAGAGGCTCGGAAGAAGGACCGCGATCGCGGCGCCTGCCACCGCCGCGGCGCGCCTGCCACCGCCGCGGCGCGCCTGCCACGCGCCGCGGCCGCAAACACCAGCCAGGGGCTGGTCAACACCAGGCCCATGCCCCACTCGGACGGAACGAGCCATGGGAACCCGAAGCGTCCTGCAGGCGGCGGCGCGAAGATCGGCCCCGCGGCCAGGAAATAATAGAGGTTCTCGGGCAGGTGGCGCGGTGAAAACAATCCCGCGTTGCGCAGGGCCAGAAGCCAGGGGCGGTCGAGGTTCTGGAGGGCGTACCCACTCTCCAGTGGACTGCCGAAACGTGCCGCGTTGTATGCCGCGAGGAGCAGCAGGAAGGGGGTGAGGCCCAGGGCGACAGCTCCGACGGGGCGCCAGCGCGCGCTGCCCCGGGGGCCTGAGACCCGCAGGATGTACAGGACTGCAATAGGCACGGCGGCGCCGACCGCGTCCAGGCGAGTCGCCGCGGCTAGACCCACCAGGATGCCAGCGCTCAGCGGGGCCTTGCCCTCCGTGGCCAGCACCAGCGCCCACGCGAGGCAGGCGACCACCACCACGTGGGCGGCGTAGTAGGGGTTGTTGGCGAAAGCGCACAGCATCAGGGGCGAGCCGGCCACGGCGGCCAATAACCACCACCATGCCCGGCCTCTGTCTCCGACCTCGCCTATCACCAACCGCCATAGGGCGGCGGCGAGCGCGGCAGCCCCACAAACAGGTTCGGCACCCCGGCGCCGAAGGCCGCGACCAGCGGTAGCACAAGTGCCGCGGGTGCCGGGCCCAGTGGGTAGTAGCCTCGGCCGCCGAATACCGCCACGTCGTGAACGTCGGGGGCGACGTCGAGCCGCCCGTGCAGGAACGCCACCGCCATGTTCGAGTAGGCCGCCGCCGAGACTCCGTGGAGGCGGAGGGCCATCAGCAGCCCCAGGCCGGTGAAAAACACCGCGTAGGATGCGGCCAGCCGAACCCGCGGGAAAGCCTCGGCGGTTGGCGTCACCGGCACGTTATACCTCGCCGAAGCGGCAGTCGCTCCATAGACTCCGGTGATGTCGTCTGCGCCGCGTTTGCCGCTGTCCCACGCTTGGGACTGATGTCCTGGCGTTGTCCTGGGGCCGCCCAGCAGCTCACCGCGCTGCTGACGGCTGCTGTGTCCATTGTGCTGATCGGGGTCCTGGCGATCCTGTACTTCGACCGTCGCGGGGAGGGGCCGCTGAGCGACGAGTCGATGTACCAGTGGAGTGCGCAACAGATGGGCCGCTGCCTCCGCGGCTTCGCCAGCTGTGAGGACAGGGTTCGCCAGCTGCACCTGCAATGACCGCTGCTGCTCGCGGGCGCGGTCCGGCGCTGGTCGTGGGAGGCATCGCCGGGGCGCAGCTGCTGGCCCTCGCCATCTTCGCGGTGGCGGCCCGCCAGCTCCCACTCAACGACGACTGGGTGTACTCGGAGCCAGCCCGGCGGCTGGCCACCGGCCATGGCCTCCACCTGTTCCCGGAAGTCGCGGTCCCGGCGATCCCGCAGATCGGGCTCGGTGCGCTCGCCTGGGCCCTCCACCCCTCCCATTCCGCTCTGCGGCTGGAAAGCCTCCTCGCCGCGGCGGCGGCAGTGGTCCTGGTGGTGGTGCTGAGCCGAAGGCTGGGCGCCCGCCCGTACTGGTCCCTGCTCGCGGGCGCGTGCCTCGCGGTCTTCCCTGTCTTCGCGGGGGTCAGCGCCGCCTTCATGACCGAGCCGCTGTATCTGGCACTGCTGCTTGGGACCGCGGTGCTCGGCCTGGGCTGGCTCCGCGACGGTCGGCGATCCCCGTGGATCCTGCCGCTGCTGCTGGCCGCCGCGCTGGACCGGCAGCATGCGCTGGGGATCGCCATCGCGCTGGTCGCGGCGATCCTGGCGATGGGCGGCGGCCGACGCAAGCGCGATGACCTTCTCCTGCTGCTGGCGTGCCTGGCGGCGACGGCCGCCGGGTTGCTTTTCCCGGTGGTCGCCGACCTGGCTACGCCGCGGATGGGATTCCGGGTTTCGACAGCCGGTGGCTCGACCCTTCACCTTGTCGTGCCGGCCGTCGCATACACGCCCCGGCTGCTCGGACTGCTGACGTTACCGTTCGGCTACGCCCTCGCGCGCGTTGCCTGGGCGGGCAGCCCTGCTCGCGGAGTGGTCGTGGTCAGCCTGGCGGCCGCAGTACTGGGCACGGCTTCGCTGGTGCTGCCGGACGGTGCCCGCGGCACGTACCTGACGGCGGCGGGGCTGGGGCCACTCACCCTGGACGGGGACAAGCCGCTCCTGCTGACCGGCGTCCTGCCACTGCTCAAGGTGCTGGCGGTCGCGGCGTTCACCGCCATGGTCGCGGCGACATATCGTCGTGTGCGGGTCAGGGCGCTGTCGCCGGCGATGGTGTTCCTGGTGGTCCTGGCCCTGACGCAGGCCGCCCCGATGTTGACTTTCTCGGTATACGACCGGTACTACCTGCCGGTGCTGGTGATCCTGCTGCCCATGGTGGCAGTCCTCCCGGGGGGCGACGTGCCGAGCTCGGCGTCGGCGGCCTGGGCGGCGGCGGCGCTGGTCGCCCTGGGCGCGCTCTTTGTCGCAGGGCAACAGGACTACCTAGCCTGGCAGGCGTCACGGGACCGCCTGGCCCAGGAGGTCGCGGCTGCGCAACCGGACGCGACGCTCTTCGGTGGCTACGAGACCTATGGGACTTACATCCTGATTCCCCGGTTCGAAGCGGGTATGTACGGGGGTCCGACTGGGCCCGACCTGCCGTCGTTCGTCGGGCCCGCAAACCCGGGCATCACCATCGAGTTCGCCCGCCGCGGCGACCCCCGCCCGGGGATCGACTACGCGTCGCTGGCCCCTGGCCGCGTGGTCATGGTCTGCCGTCACGGCCCCTGCCCCGTGGTCCCCGGCCGCTAAACTCGGGAGGGTGTCCCCTGCCAGTTTCTTCGGAGCGTTGACCCATGCCTTCTGACTCGATCGTGGTTCGAGGTGCCCGGGAACACAACCTCAAGGGCGTGACCCTTGAGATCCCGCGGGACAAGCTGGTGGTCTTCACCGGCCTGTCCGGCTCAGGTAAGTCGTCACTGGCGTTCGACACCATCTATGCCGAGGGGCAGCGCCGTTACGTCGAGTCGCTCAGCGCTTATGCCAGGCAGTTCCTGGGACAGATGGAGAAACCGGACGTAGACCAGATCGACGGCCTCTCGCCGGCGATCTCCATCGACCAGAAGGGCAGCAGTCGCAACCCGCGGTCCACGGTCGCCACGGTCACCGAGATCTACGACTATCTGCGCCTGCTGTACGCCAGGGTGGGCCATCCGCATTGCCCCATCTGTGGTAGGGACATCGCCCGTCAGACTGTTGACCAGGTCACCGACCAGGTGCTGGCCCTCCCGGGGGGGCAGCGCGTGATGCTGCTGGCGCCGGTGGTGGTGGGCCGAAAAGGCGAGCACGTCGATGTCCTGGACGGCGCCCGCAAGGCCGGATTCGTCCGCGTCCGGGTGGATGGCGTGGTCTACGAGCTGGGCGAGAAGATCGACCTCGACAAGAACTACAAGCACGACATCGAAGTGGTCGTCGACCGCCTGGTGGTCGACCCGGAGTCGCGCTCCCGCCTGGCCGAATCCGTCGAGACGGCAACCCGGATGTCCCAGGGGGCGGTGCTCGTCGTCCCCGTGGATGTCCCTGCGACAATCGAGGGTCGGCCCGCGAAGCGGAAGAAGCTCAAGGGCGCTCGCGACGCCGAGGAGCTGCTCTTCTCACTGTCGTACGCCTGCCCGGAGCATGGCAGCACCGGCCTGGAGGAGCCCCAGCCGCGTAACTTCTCCTTCAACAGCCCGCACGGCGCCTGTCCCGCGTGCACCGGGCTTGGCACCAAGCCAGAGGTGGACCCGGACGCCGTCCTTCCCGATCGGGCCCTGTCGATCAGGGGCGGCGCATTCCAGACCTTTGGTCGGTCTGGCGTGTACTACACCGAGCATGCCGAGTGGCTGGCACGGCGTTACGGCATCAGCGCCACGACGCCGATCAGGGAGCTTCCTGCCGAGGACGTCGACTTCCTGCTCTACGGCAGCAACGACTTCGACGGCAAGAAGTCGATCCGCAATCGTTTTGGCCGCGTCAAGTTCAAGCGGGCCACGGTGGAAGGGGTCGTCACCTCGCTCGAGCGCCGCTACAAGGAGACCGAGTCCGAATGGGTCAAGGGCGAGATCGAGCGCCTGATGGTGTCGCGCCCCTGCCCGGTCTGCGCCGGTCGCCGGCTGAAGCCCGAGTCGCTGGCGGTCACCGTCGGCAAGAAGAACATCTCCGAGCTGTGCGACCTGTCGGTGGTCGCGGCGCAGAGCTTCTTCGGGGATATGCGGCTCAGTGAACGCGAGGAGACGATCGCGGTGCAGATCCGCAAGGAGATCCAGGAGCGTCTGGGGTTCATGGTCGACGTCGGCCTGGAGTACCTCACGCTCAACCGCATCACCCCGACTCTCAGCGGTGGCGAGGCCCAGCGTATCCGGCTGGCCACCCAGATCGGTTCCCGCCTGATGGGCGTCCTGTACGTGCTCGACGAGCCGTCGATCGGCCTGCACCAGCGCGATAACCGCAAACTGATCGGGACGCTTGAGCGCCTGCGCGAGCTGGGCAATACCCTGATCGTGGTCGAGCACGATGAGGAGACCATGCAGCACGCCGACTGGCTCGTCGACATCGGACCCGGGGCCGGCGAGCACGGGGGTGAGATCGTCTTTAGTGGGACCTACGAGCAGTTGATCCGCAGCAAGGACTCGCTCACAGGACAGTACCTGCGGGGCGAGCGCGCAATCCCCATCCCGCCGCGCCGGCGTCGCGGCTCGGGCAAGAAGGTCACGGTTCGCGGGGCCCGCGAAAATAACCTCAAGGATGTCACCGCCGACTTCCCGCTGGGTACGTTCATCTGCGTCTCAGGGGTGAGCGGGTCGGGCAAGTCGACGCTGGTCAACGACATTCTCTACCGCGCCCTGAACCAGCATTTCTTCCGCGCCAAAGAGCGGCCCGGCAGGCACCGCACCATCGGTGGCCTCGAGCACATCGACAAGGTCATCGACGTCGACCAATCGCCCATCGGCCGCACCCCGCGGTCCAACCCGGCGACATACGTCGGCGTCTTCACCCAGATCCGCGAGCTCTTCGCCACCCTGCCCGAAGCGCGCGCGCGGGGCTACACGCCGGGGCGGTTCTCCTTCAACGTCAAGGGCGGCCGGTGCGAGGCCTGCCAGGGCGACGGGATGATCAAGATCGAGATGAACTTCCTGCCGGACGTGTATGTGCCGTGCGAGGTGTGCAAGGCCAAGCGCTACAACCGCGAGGCGCTGCAGGTGCATTTCAAGGGCCACAGCATTGCCGACGTGCTCGACATGACCGTCGCCGAGGCGCTCGACCTTTTCCAGAACATCCCCAAGATTGCGCGCAAGCTCGAGACCCTGCACGAGGTGGGGCTGGGCTACATCCGCCTGGGCCAGCCGGCCACCACGCTGTCGGGCGGGGAGGCGCAGCGGGTGAAGCTGTCGACCGAGCTGTCGCGCCGAGATACCGGCATGACGTTCTACATCCTTGACGAGCCCACCACCGGCCTGCACTTCGCAGATGTCGAGCGCCTGCTGAAGGTGCTTCACCGCCTCGTCGACCGCGGCAACACGGTGCTGGTCATCGAGCACAACCTCGACGTTCTGAAGACCGCCGACTGGATCATCGACATGGGGCCGGAGGGTGGCGAGAAGGGCGGGGAGATCGTCGCGACGGGCACGCCAGAGAAAGTCGCTGCGCAGGACCGCTCCTACACCGGCCAGTATCTCCGCGGGTACCTCCAGCAGCGGGCCGCCCAACCCGCTTGACCCCGCCCCCCGGTGGCACGGTCGCCGCACCAACCCAGCGCGCCGCCCAGCCAGCTCGTGACCGCTGGGTGCTGCTCGTGTTGTTCCTGCTCGTCGCCGGCATCGGCCTCACCGCCTACTTCGACCTCGCCGGTCCCCTGCCGATGAGCGACGAGTGGATGTTCTGGTTCCCGCTGCAGAGCGTGCATACCGGGCAGGGTTTCCAGCTGTGGCCCGGGGTGCTGCCGCTTTCGTTGGTGCAGCTGGCCGTCGCCCTCCCCCTGGCCGCCGCCTCGCCCGAGATCTGGCGGTTGACTGAGCTGCCATTCCTGGCTCTTGCCGCGATCTGTGCGTTTGCCCTCGGGCGCCGGCTCGGCGCGGCCAGGTTCTGGTCCGCGGCGGCCGCGACCACGGTGGTGTGCGCGCCGGTGACGCTCTCGGTCGCCACAGGGTTCACCAGCGACATCGCCTACCTCGGGCTGATGCTCCTTGGCGCCCTGGTGGCGCTGCGCTGGCTGGACGGAGACGGTCCGCTCTGGCCTCTTCTGCTCGTCGCGGCGCTGACCACCCTCCAGCGTCAGCATGGGCTGGCCATCCTTCCCGCGCTGGCCATGGCGCTGCTTGCCGCCGGACGCCGGGACAGGCGAGGTTGGCTGGGCGTCAGCCTGGTCGCGGCGGTCGTGGCCGTGGCATTGGTCGCGCCATTTACCGCCGGCGTCACCACGCGCACGATGAACGGACTGCGCTCCAATAGCGGGCGCCTGGGCCCGGGGCCGAGCTCGATCTCCGCGACGCTCATCACGCTCATGCCCATGCTTGGCGTCTTCTTCCTCCCGCTGGCCCCCGCGCTGCTGCGCCGCCCCGAGGGTGAGCGCGGCGTCGGGCGGATACAGCTGCTGCCAGTGGCATTGTGCTCGGCCGGGGTGGCGGGCGCGGCCGGCTTCGCGGTTCTCTTCCATGGCACGATATGGCCGGGGAACGTGCTCGGCATCTGGGGGCTCGGACCTACGCACGTGGGCGGATATAAGCCGCCGCTGCTGGGGATACCGTTGTTCCTGTGCCTGGAGCTTCTCAGCGTCGGCGCATTCCTGGTCATCCTGGGTGCGCGGCGCCGTCAGTGGAACGTTCGCAACCTCAGGCCGGCGGGCGTCTTCCTGGTGATCCTGGGGTTGGCCCACCTCCTGTTCATGCCCTTCACCAGCCCTCTCGACCGCTACTTCATACCGGTCATGGCGGCGCTGGCGCCGGTGTTGGCGGTGATCGCGACGCGGGTCGAGGGATCGCGCGCGGGCGGCGGGCGCGGGGCGTCCCGGGTGAGGGCGGGAGTCCTCTTACTGGTGGCCGGGGGCCTGGTCTTGTATGCGGTCGGGGAGCAGGACTACCAGGCCTGGCAGGCGGCGCGCGAGCGGGCCGCACTTCTCGCGTACACACGCATTGACCCGGCGCGGTTGGAGGCAGGGTACGAAGCGGTGGCGCACCACGCCGCGGTGCCCGAGTACCTGCGCGACCGGCGCATTTCGATCGACCCCATCGACCTGCGGCCGGCCGACCCCGTGGCGCGCCTGGAGTTCGCAGCGCCGTCCGATCCTCGCCCGGGGGCGGGTTACGTTTCGGCGAGCCCGGGTAAGGTCGTCATCGTGTGCGTGATCCCGGCACCCGCATGTCCCTTTGCCGCGCCGTGACCCGGGTGCCCGGCGATCGCTGAACTCCTGCTCCGCAACCGCCCCGAGCTGCTCAAAGAGCGGTTGCGCAACGCACCCACCAGTCACGGTGTGTACGTCATGCGTGATGCGCGCACCAGGGTGATCTACGTCGGCAAGGCGAGCAACCTGCGCAGCCGCCTGCGCAGCTACTTCCAGACTGCCGAGCCGATGCACCCGCGCACCGCCCGCATGGTGCAGAAGATCTTCGACTTCGACGTGCTGACCTGCGGCTCCGAACAGGAGGCGCTGATCCTCGAGAACACCCTGATCAAGCGCTACCAGCCGCGGTACAACGTGCGCCTGCGCGATGACAAGACCTACCTGTACATGAAACTCCCGCGCCGGGGCGACTTCCCGCGCGTCTACACCGTTCGCCGGGTGGCCGACGATGGCGGGCGATACTTCGGGCCGTTCACCAACGCCAAGGCCCTGCGCAGCACCATGAAGACGCTGCGGCGCGTATTCCCGTACCGGACCTGTTCGGACGACATCTTCAAGCGCGGCCATGTCTGCCTCGACTACCACATCAAGCGCTGCGCCGGGCCGTGTGAGGGCCTGATTTCGAGCCAGGACTACCACGCCAACCTGGCCCAGATCGGGCTCTTCATGGAGGGCCGGTCAGTCGACCTGGTGCGGGCGCTGAAGCGCGATATGCAGCAGGCGTCGGACGCCCTGGAGTTTGAGCGCGCGGCACGGTTCCGCGACCGCATCCAGGCGCTCGACCGGGTCGCCGAGCAGCAGTTCGTGGTGACCCAGACCGCTCGCGACACCGACGTGCTGGGCCTCGCCTGCAGCCCTGGCGGCACGATGGTCGCGGTGCTCACGGTCCGGCGCGGACAGGTGACCGGCTCCGAGTCATTCGAACTCCAGGGTGCGACCGAGGCTGACGAGGCCGAGGTTCTGAACGGCTTCCTGGGCCAGTTCTATGCCGACGCCACAAGCTTCCCGCGGGAAATCGTGGTGCCGATGGCGGTGGCCGACGCTCGCACCCTCTCGGAGTACATGAGCGGGCGGCGCGGCGCTCGGGTGGAGGTGGGGGTGCCTCAGCGTGGGGCGCGGGTGCGCCTGCTGGAGATGGCCAAGAAGAACGCCGAGGAGGCGCTGCGCCAGTCGACGATCAAAAAGGACTACGACGACGAGCGAACCGAGAAGCTGCTCTCGGACCTCCAGGACGGGCTGCAGATGGACCGTCTGCCACGTCGAATCGAGTGCTACGACATCTCCAACCTGATGGGCACCGACCCCGTGGGCTCGATGGTTGTGTTCGAGGACGGCCGCCCCAAGAATTCGCACTACCGGCGCTTCCACATCAAGGGCGTCAAGGGGTCCAACGACTTCGCCATGATGCAGGAGATGCTGCGGCGGCGATTTGCGCGGCTGGCCAGGGCACGAGACCTGGCGGTGGCCTCCGGGAGCGACAGCGACAGCAGCTTCGACAGCCTCCCGGACCTGGTCATCATCGACGGTGGCAAGGGACAGCTGAGCGCCGCGCGGGAGGTCATGGAGGAGCTGGGGGTGCACCAGATCACGACCTTCGGGCTGGCCAAGCGCAAAGAGGAGATGTACCCGGCCGGGGCCTCGACTTCGATCATGCTGCCGCTCGACTCGCCCGCCCTGTTTCTCCTGCAGCGAATCCGCGACGAGGCCCACCGCTTCGCCATCACCTTCCACCGCAACGTCCGCGCCAAGGAGCGGCTGGCCTCTCCGCTGGACGCCGTGGCCGGGCTTGGGCCCACACGCAAGCGCGCCCTGATCAAGCGCTTCCGCTCGTTGGGCGGGGTGCGGGAGGCTTCCCTGGAGGAGCTCCGCGAGGTGGTGCCGGGGCCGGTCGCCCAGGCGATCAAGGAGCAGCTCTAAGCCGAAGCGGCGGGCGCCCCTGTCTGGACCGGCGGCGTCGGGGCCTCAGGCTGGTCTTCGGGCCCGAGCCGCGCCGGACCGGCCAGGGCCGAGCGCAGGTAGAGGTAGAGGCCGCCGGCGATGATCGGCAGTGCCGTCAGCTGCGCGGTCTTGAGGTCGAGGACGCCCATAGGGGTGTCGCGCCAGGACTGCAGGAACAGCTGGCCGGTGCCCCAGCCGGCGAGATAGAGGCCGGACAGCTGCCCCACCCGGAGCGGGCGATTGCGCCAGACGTAATAGAGCAGGGCGAACAGGCAGAGCTCGAAGACGACGTCGTAAAGCGCCACCGGGTGCTGGGTCCGGCCGATGGCCGTGGGCGGCACCAGCGGGTTGCTGACGTTGGTGTACTCAACACCGCGACCATTGGTGGGCAGGCCGGTGAGGTCGCCATTGACCAGGTTGCCCAACCGACCGATGGCCTGCCCCAGCGGCGCCACCAGGGCGCCGAGGTCCAGGTAGCGCAACGTCGGGAGCCCGTTGCGGGCGGTGTAAAGCGAGACGCCGAGGATGCCGCCAAAGAGGCCGCCGTAGAACGAGAGCCCACCCTGCCAGAGCGACAGCGCGCCGGCCAGTTGCTTGGGGTCGAAGTACGCGCCGGGGCTGGTCTGGAGCACGTAGAAAACCCTGGCCAGGAGCAGGCCCACCAGCGCGCCGACCAGTGCTGCCGAGAGCAGCTGGTCGGGGTCCACGCCCTGTCCCTCGGCCTCTCGGGTGGCCAGGCGGATCGCCAGCACGAAGCCCACCGCGACCAGGAGGCCGTACCAGTACAGGGCCAGGGGCCCGAGGTGGATGGCCACCGGGTCGATGCCCAGCTTCAGGCAGGAGGGCAGGTCACAAGGTTGCATGGCCTGCAGTATAAAATCCAACTCCCTTTGACAGCCTCCACACGGGCTCCCAGTTTTGCCTCCGAAGTGCGGCACGAGCTGGCCCTGCAGTACCCATCGCGGGCTTGCTGCAGGCAGACGGAGGTGGCCGGCGCGCTGGCCGCCGCCCGCACCAGGGCGGCGGAGGGCGGCACCACGCTGTTGGTGACGGGCAGCGCCGTGGCGCGAAAGCTGGTCAAGCTGGCGCGTTCGGTGGAGAGGGAACAAATCGCTGAAGGCGGGACTGCGGCGGGAGAGGCCGAGGGTCATTTCCGCCGCGGCCCGACCCACGTGCGCCCGACCTACCAGGTGACGCTCCGGCCTGCGCCGCCGGCGTTGTCGGAGGCCCCGGCGCGCGAGTGCTGCCGACGGGCCTTTTTGCGCGCCGCGTTCATGACCGCGGGCGATGTCAGCATCGGTTCGACCGGCACGCACCTTGAGTTTCGCCTCGCCTCCCAGGCGGCGGCGGACCAGGTCTCGGAGGTGATCCGCGCGCTCGAGGTGCGGCCTCGCACCCGACGGCGCGGTCCGCGGTGGCTGGTTTACGTCAAGGGCAGCGAGGACCTCATCCTGCTGCTCAAGTCGATGGGCGCCAGCCAGGCCGTGCTACGGTTCGAGAACGAGCGCATCCTGCGCGAGGTGCGGGGGCAGGCCAATCGCGCCGCCAACTCGGAGACCAGCAACCTGCGCAGAAGCGTGGCCAGCGGGCTTCGGCAGGCCGAGGCAGCCCGCCGCCTGGCGCGCACCGGGCTGCTGGATGCCCAGCCGCAGGCGATCCGCGAGGTGGCCCAGGCGCGCATCGCGGCACCCACCGCGACGCTGTCCGCGCTGGGTTCCCGGCTGCACCTCACAAAGTCGGCGGCCAACGCTCGTCTGAGGCGCATGTTGTCAGTCGCTGCTGAACTCGGTCTGGTAGATTAGAGGTCTCTTCGCGCCGCCCTTTGGAGCCCGTTTTGCGCTCGTTCCTCAAGTCTGGCGGCAGCACGCCTGACGTACAGAATCTGGAGGAGCTCATGGCAATCAAGGTAGGGATCAACGGCTTCGGGCGCATCGGACGCAACGTCTTCCGTGCCAGCAAGCGCTTCGACGACATCGAGGTCGTTGCGGTGAACGACATCACCGACCCGAGGACCCTGGCTCACCTGTTGAAGTACGACAGCGTGCTCGGCAACTACACAGGTGAGGTTTCGGCCGAGGGCGATCACCTGGTCGTCGACGGGCAGCGCATCAAGGTCCTGGCCGAGCGTGACCCGGGAAACCTGCCGTGGAAAGATCTGGGCGTGGACCTCGTTGTGGAGTCCACCGGGTTCTTCACGGATGCCGAGAAGGCCAGGGTCCACATCGAGAAGGGTGGCGCCAAGAAGGTGATCATCTCGGCTCCGGCCAAGAACGAGGACATCACGATCGTCCTCGGCGTCAACGAGAAGGCCTACGACGCCGCCAAACACAACATCGTCAGCAACGCCTCCTGCACCACCAACTGCCTGGCCCCGGTGGCCAAGGTGCTGCATGAATCCTTTGGCATCAAGAGCGCGCTGATGACCACGGTCCACTCGTATACCAATGACCAGAAGATCCTCGACGCCCCCCACGAGGACCTCCGCCGCGCCCGCGCCGCCGCGGTCAACATCATCCCGACCTCCACCGGCGCCGCCAAGGCTGTGGCCCTGGTGCTCCCGGAGCTCAAGGGCAAGTTCCACGGCATGGCGCTGCGCGTCCCGGTCAAGGACGTCTCGCTGATCGACCTGACGGCGGAGCTGGAGAAGACGGTCACCGCTGACGAGGTCAATGCCGCCATGAAGGCCGCCTCGGAGGACGACCTCAACGGCATCCTGGGCTACACGGAGGACGAACTGGTCTCGACCGACTTCCAGGGAGACAGCCGTTCTTCGATCCTGGACGCCAAGTCGACCATGGTCATCGACGGTACCCACGTCAAAGTGCTCAGCTGGTACGACAACGAATGGGGGTACTCCTGCCGAGTGGTCGACCTTGTGAGATTCATGGCCTCGAAGGGCCTCGGGACCTCCTAGGCCGGCGATACGTGCGTCGCCGCCGGCGCTTCGCGCCTGTCCGATGCGACCCGCAAGCGGGTACCCCCACGTACTGCGTGTACGCTCGTCCCCACACCCGCCGCGGCGGGTACCCGGCTTCTCCTCGGCTCCTTCGTCTAGCCGCCCGATGAGGCCCCGGCTCGGCGTCCTGAGCAACGCCTGATGGGTCGGCTGAGGACGCTGGACGACCTGTCCGTTCAGGGGAAGCGCGTGCTGCTCCGCGTGGACTTCAACGTCCCCCTCGAGGATGGCCGCATCGTTGATGACGCGCGCATCCGCGAGAGCCTCCCCACCTTTAAACGCCTGCTCGCGGGCGGCGCGTCGATCGTCGTGGTGACGCACATGGGGCGACCCGGCGGGAAGGTCGTCGCGGAGCTGCGGGTGGCGCCGTTGGCGACGCGGCTCAGCGAGCTGTTGGGCGTGGATGTCAAGGTCGCCGGCGCAGTGGTCGGGGAGCCGGTGCGCCCGGAGGCCGAGGCGCTGCAGCCGGGGCAGGTCATGATGCTCGAGAACGTCCGCTTCGAGCCCGGCGAGGAGGCCAACGACCCGGCGTTCGCCAGGAGGCTGGCCGACCTGGCGGAGGTGTACGTAAACGACGCGTTTGGCACGGCGCATCGGGCCCACGCCTCGACTGAGGGGGTGGCGCACCTGCTTCCCGCGGCTGCCGGCCTGTTGATGCAGCGGGAGGTCGAGGTCCTCGGCGGAGTGCTGACCAACTCCCGCCAGCCGCTGGTGGCGGTCGTCGGAGGCGCCAAGATCTCCAGCAAGATCGGGGTCATGGAGCACCTCCTGCCGCGGGTTGAGCGGATGCTCGTGGGGGGCGCCATGGCCTGCACCATGCTCCGTGCCGGCGGCGCCAGCGTTGGTGCCAGCAAGGTGGAGGAGGACCAGCTGGAGACCGCCGCGCGGCTGCTCTCGGAGGCCGGCGACAAGATCGTCCTGCCCGTTGACGCCGTGATCGCCGACGCATTCAGCGAGGACGCCAGTCACCGCACCGTCGGTTCGTCGGCGATCCCCGATGGCTGGATGATGCTGGACGTCGGCCCGGCCACCGTGGAGGCCTTTGCCGCGGTTATCAAGACCGCCGGGACGGTGGTCTGGAACGGCCCCCTCGGGGTCTACGAGATGGCGGCTTTCCGGGCCGGGACGGAGGGTGTGGCGAAGGCCATCGCCGCCAGTGACGCGATCAGCGTTGTCGGCGGAGGTGACCTCGGTGCGGCGCTGTCCACGCTCGACGTTGAGGGCTCGATCACCCATGTTTCAACCGGTGGCGGCGCCACCCTGGAGTTCCTGGAGGGCCGTGAGCTCCCCGGGATCAAAGCGCTTGAGGTGGAAGAATGACCCGCATCCCGCTGATCGCCGGCAACTGGAAGATGAACAAATCGGTGCCTGAGTCGTTGGAGCTGGCGCACGAGATCCAGGCCGGGCTGCCACGCCTGGACGGGGTTGAGGTTGCTCTGCTGCCCCCATTCACCAGCCTCTGGCCGGTGGCCATGTCGGGCATCGTCGACGCAGGCGTAGTTCTTGGCGCGCAGAACATGTACTGGGAGGACAGGGGCGCCTTCACCGGCGAGGTGTCGCCGCTGATGATCGAGGGCTGGTGCCGTTACGCGCTGATCGGGCACTCGGAGCGCCGGCAGCTGTTCGGCGAGACCGACGAGACCGTGAATCGCAAGGTGCGTGCTGCGCTGGCGCACGGCATTCGCCCGATGGTCGCGGTGGGGGAGACGCTCGAAGAGAACGAGGCGGGCCAGACCGAGGCCGTCCTGCGTCGCCAGGTTCCCGCTGCCCTGGGCGGGCTGGACGAGCAGCAGGGACTCGAGGCGGTCATGGCCTACGAACCGATTTGGGCCATCGGGACGGGGCGGACTGCGACCCCCGTCCACGCCGAGGCCAGCTGCGAGCTGATCCGAAGGCTGGTCGCCGAGTCGCTGGGGACCGCGGTTGCCGACGCTGTCCGAGTGCTCTACGGGGGATCGGTGAACGCCGCCAACTCCGCGGAGCTGATGTCCCAGGCGAACATCGATGGCGCGCTGGTCGGCGGCGCCAGCCTGGTCGCCGCCGACTTCCTGCAGATCATCCACTCCGCCATGCCCATCTCCGCCTAAAGCCGCATGGCATACGGAAACTCAACGCCGCCAGAAGGCGCGCCGGTCCCGCCTCAAGAATTGATCGGCGCCGCGCTCTTCGTCGGCCTGATCGCGGTGGTATCGATCTCGCGCCACGGAGCGTATCTCATAGGCCTGCTGGTGGGCAGATACCAGTTCGACGCCGCCCAGCTGCTCCTGTTGCTGGTCAGCACCGGAGGGTTCGCCGCATCCCTCTGGCTCCTCGCGCTGCGTCGTTGGGCATGGCAGGGGGCGTTGGCCTATGCGGTGGTTGAGATCTGCCTGCGTGCGTACTACGTGTTCGCCTACCTCGCCCCCGCCAGGGCCGGGCGCCCAGGTGGTCATTTCGACCCTCTCGGCGCGGTCGGCGAGCTGCTGTTCGCCCTGGTCTTCCTGGTTGTCCTCGGCTTCCTCCTGGGCCCGGAGACCCGCGCCCTGCTGGATGCTCGCGAACGCTACCGGGCTGGGGCGGCCACCCAATGATGAGCACGCCGAAGCGGTCGTGGCGGCTGATCCTGGGGGCGGCGGTGGTTGCCCTCGTGGCCATCGGGGGGCCCACCTCCTTGGCTGCGGACAAGATCTTTGCCGGCCCCACCCCCCGCGCGCAATGCGGTTCAGGTTCCAACCCCGAGAAGGGAAGGCAGGGCCGCATGACCGCCGCCGATGCCGCGCGGGCACCGCTGACCTGCAACATGCAGCTGCTCGGGCAATACGGCCCCAAGGGCGGTTACAAGGTTGAGAGGTACGTTGACGCCGCGGGTCACGAATGTGCCTACTTCGACACCACGCTGTTGTTCCCCAAGGACGCGGCCACTGCGGGCCAGGACTTGACCGGGGTGTTCGTCCTGGACATGACCGACCCGTCACACCCAAAACGCACCGCGACCCTGGTGACCCCGGCGATGCAATCGCCGCACGAATCCATGGCGCTGAATCAGAAGCGCGGCCTGCTCGCCGCCGTGACCGCCAACCCGGTGTTCGGCCCCGGCTTCGCGGACGTCTACGATGTGACCGTCGATTGCCGCACCCCGATTCTCAAGTCCAGCGAGCTCTCGGGCGTCCTGGGGCACGAGGGCAACTGGGCACCGGACGGGAAGACGTTCTATTCCGCTGGTTGGTACAGCGAGCACATCGTGGCCATCGACGTTTCCAACCCCTCCGCGACCGTGCCGCTGTGGGTCGGGTCGTACGGCCACCAACACGGGCTGTCGATCAGTGACGACGGAAACCGCGCTTACATGGCAGTTGAAAACGGCACCGTGAACAACGGCTACAACGGGCTGGTCATCATCGACACCAGCCAGATCCAGTCCCGCGTTCTGAACCCGCAGGTCAAGACCGTGGGCCTTCTCGACTGGCCCGACACCAGGAGCACTCCCCAGGCCACCATCCCGGTCACCATCAAGGGGCATAAGTACCTGATCGAGCACGATGAGTTCGGCGGTGGTACTGACCACATCGGCGCCGCCCGGATCATCGACATCGCCGACGACACGCATCCCCGGGTCGTGTCGAATATCAAGCTCGAGGTGAACATGCCCGCCAACCAGGCCGACCAGGCCAAGGATCCCGGCTCGGGCACCATCTTCCGCGGCTACGGTGCGCACTACTGCGAGGTGCCGCAGCGCAACGAACCGGGTGTGATGGCCTGCACCTTCATCCTTTCCGGCCTGCGACTGTTCGACATTCGCGACCCCCTCAACCCCAGGGAGATCGCCTACTTCAACCCCGTTCCTCACCAGTCCAACGCCGGAGCCCCCACCTCGGTTGACCCGGCGTCCAACTTCTCGATGTCCAAGCCCGCGTTTGTCCCAACGCGCAATGAGATCTGGTTCACCGACGGCAATAGCGGTTTCTACTCGCTCCGGTTGACCAACGGCGCCGGCTCGATCGTCCCAGGGGCGCCGACGAGTGGCCCTTACGTCGTCGGCGCCAACACCGCGCTCATCGTCCGGCCGATTCCCAATACCAGTGCGGGGGCAGAGGCGGCGACCGTCGCGCTCGCCCTGGGCCTGGTTCTGCTGG
>JBPCPW010000045.1:0-81127 GCA_050998755.1 Candidatus Dormibacteria bacterium | reverse complement strand
GCGCCCACCATCCTGGCGAGCGGTGCGCCGCCGGGGCGCGGCTCAAACGTGCCTTGCGTCAATGCCCTGGTGTGGCGCTGGGGTGGACGACCGGTCAATCTCTCATCTCGTGCCCGGTCAGCTCGAGGAAGACATCCTCCAGCGTACGGCGTGCGCTGTGCAGGTTCTGGGGCATGACGTCGCGTTCGGCACACCAACCAGTCACCGCTGCGAGCAGATGCGGACCAGCCGCACCCTTGACGACATAGCGCCCTGGGGAGGGCTCGGTGGCCGTGGACCCCGCCGGTAGCGCGGCCACCAACGAGGCGAGGTCAAGCCCCGCGTGGGCCTCGAACCGGAGCGAGCCCTCGG
Source organism: Candidatus Dormibacteria bacterium (assembly GCA_050998755.1). Taxonomy (GTDB): domain Bacteria; phylum Chloroflexota; class Dormibacteria; order DASZGP01; family DASZGP01; genus JAXDLW01. The sequence continues at coordinate 80,776 of JBPCPW010000045.1, read as the reverse complement.
CGCCCTGCGAGGTCAATGAGGCCGGGGAGTCCGAGGCTACGACGCGCCCATGGTCGATGATGATCACCTGGTCCGCCAGCTCCTCCGCCTCGTCCATCAGGTGCGTGGTGAGGACCACAGAGACGCCGTCCGCCCGCATTTCGCGGACCAAGTCCCAGGTGGCCAGCCGGGCCTGGGGGTCGAGGCCCGAGCTCGGCTCATCCAAAAAGACCAGTTCCGGCCGGCCCACGACCGCCATCGCCAGCGAGAGTCGCTGCTGCTGTCCTCCGGACATCCGCCGGTAGGTGGTCTTGCGGGCAGCAGCCAGGCCCAGGCGGTCGATCAGCATCGCGGGGTCCAGGGGGTTGGCGTAGAGCCGCGCGGTGTGGCGCAGGATGTCCTCGGCTCGGACGCTGGGATAGATGCCGCCGGTCTGCAGCATCACCCCTATGCGGGGGGTCAGGGCCGCGCCATCACGCTTCGGGTCAAGGCCCAGGACCTGCACCGTCCCGCCATCCGGCCGCCGGTAACCCTCGCAACATTCGAGGGTGGTTGTCTTGCCGGCCCCGTTGGGCCCCAGGATGGCAGTGATCGCGCCGGAAGGGATGCTCATCGAGAGGCCGTCGACCGCGGTTATCGCGCCGTAGTGTTTCTCGAGTTCCCGGACCTCAACCGCGACAGCCTCCATGTGCCGTCCAAGCCTACGGGAGCCCCCAGAGGATCCAGCGAACTCAGGCGCTGGTCCGGACGGGCAGCACGCGCAGCGCCAGCGGCTTGAAATCCGCGGTGACCGCGGCCTCGGGCAAGTCGAACGCCGGCCGGCCCAGCAGGTATCCCTGGCCGAGGTCGATGCCCGCCGCGCGCATCCGCTCCAGCTCGGCGGTGGTCTCGATCCCCTCCGCGATCACGGCGGACCCGGTGCGTCGCGCGAATGCCACCGCGGCCGCGATCATCGCCTCGGAGCCGAGGGTGTCATCCCGCACCAGGCGCCGAGCAATCTTGATGTACTCGGGCATCGCGGCGGCGACCACCTCCATACCGGACCGACCTTCACCAAGGTCATCGACCGCGAACCGGAAACCCTCGGCGCGGTACTGCGCCAGGACGTTGACCATGCGCGCGGGGTCAAGAACGCTCTCGCGTTCCGTCAGCTCCAGGACGACGTCCTGCGGGGCGCGCCCAACCCACTGCAGCAGCAACAGCATCTGGTCAACGTCATGGAGAGGGTCGAGCAGCGCGGCCATGCTGGTGTTGATGAATACCTGGAAACCCGGCCTCACCCCGCGGGCGCGCTCCAGGCCGACACGCCTGCACAGCCAGTCGATGTCACGGGTTCGACCCAGGCGCTGGGCGGTGTAGAACAGACCCTCGACGCTCATACCTGCGGCGGCGCCGGAGGGTCGCCCCAGCGCCTCCACGCCGACCAGTTCCCGGGTGTTGAGTCGGACAATCGGCTGGTAGGCCGCGGTCATCGGCGGTTGGCTGCTTTCGGCACGGTGGCTGAGGATGGTGTACAGCCCCTGGGCCCAGCGCGCCGTCTCACCCAGGGCGCCGTCCGGCTCGGCGATGCCGTGAGTGGGCGCCGCCACCGCTCGATCGCGGCCAAGCCGCTTGGCTTCGTATAGCGCGGCATCGGCGCGGGCCACCAGGGCACGGGCCCCCTCCTCTCGATCCCACTGGGCCGCAGCAAGGGAGCAGGTGCGTCCCGCGGGGACGGCGGCTCTCAACTTGTCGGCCACCCGTATGGCTTCTTCCACGTCGCAGCCCTCCAGGAGGATGGCGAACTCCTCGCCTCCGTACCGCGCCAGCAGGTCTCCGGCCCGCAACAGGCCGCGCCAGTGCGTGACCAGGTCGGAGAGAAGGCGGTCACCGGCCTGGTGGCCGTGCTCATCGTTGAATATCTTGAAATGATCTAGGTCCGCGAGGACCAGGGACATATCGCGCCCTCCGCGGGAGGCACGGCCAATAGCCTTCGGTAGCTCCTGGTCCCAGGTCCGTCGGTTGAATGCTCCGGTGACCGGGTCCACGCTGGCGCTGCTCTCCACTTTGCGAATAAGGCGTTGGATGAATACGCCGGCGACGGCGCAGGTCCCGGCAGTCATCAGCCAGTAGCCGGTCGAGTCGCTCCCCGGCACAACCAGGAAGAGGTAGACCCCGACGGCCAGCAGGATGGTCAGGAACTGGACCGCCGCCGACCGCAGCGAGAAGAATGAGAAGGAGTAGAGGGCCGCCCAGACGTACAACAGCGCGTAGGCGGCGGCATAACTGCCGCCCCAGAACATGACCCCGAGGATCATGACCGAGCCGAACGGACTCACCAGGTGGAACAGCCAGGCCGGGAGCGTGCGCCCGGCGAGGTAGAGCCCCGCTGCCGCAGCAATCGCGACAATGGCAACCAGGGCCACCCCGGGACCCCAGTTGACCCGGCCGTGCGGAAAGGCCAGGGTCGCCAGCACCAGCGCCCCGCCCGAGCCATACAGGTAAGCGCCACTGCGGGCCATTGCCTGCCGGGAAGCGGCCTGGCGGCTATGAACCCTGGATGGGTCCAGCGCCGCGAGCAGTCCGCGGTGGACCGCAGCCCAGCGCGGCTTACCTTCCATAGCCGTAGGGTACCCCGACCTGAGATCGATTTGCCTGTTTATTGCCACCGGGGCGATTGCGAACACCGCCCCCGGGACGCCGACTCGGAGCGATGAATGCCAAGTGAAGGGCAATGCGGGGCCGGGCTCGTCAGTCCTTGAAGGCCGCCCGCGCGGCCCGGAAGCCTCGCCCCCCATGCTCGAAGAACCCAAGCGTGCCGGTGTCGAGAAGCTCCTGGGCGGCCTCGGCGAGAGCGCCGAGCGCTACGAAGGCAAAGGCGCCCCCGACGGAGACCCGCCTGACGCCCGCCGCACTCAGCTCGGGGACCGTTGGTCCGCCCGGCAACAGCAGAACGCTGACCGGCAGGTCGACCGCGGTGACCAGCTGGCGGACCTCGTCCACGCTGGCCAGCCCCGGAGCGAAGACCACGTCCGCGCCCGCCGCGCCGTATGCCCGCAGACGTGCGATGGTGTCGGACAGGTCGGACCGTCCGTGGAGCAGGTTCTCGGCTCTCGCGGTCAGCACCAGGTGCACCGGGCCCGAATGGGCGGCGGCGGCGGCGGCGGCGACCCGCTCGGTGGCTAGAACGTGGTCGTATATCGGATCATCTGGACGACCGGTGAAATCCTCGATGGAGGCCCCCGCCAGGCCGGCGGCTATGGCCATCGAAATGGTCTCGGCAACCCCGGCCGGCTGGTCCGCGAAGCCGTTCTCCAGGTCGGCCGACACCGGCAGGTCCGTCGTTGCGACGATCGCCGCGGAATGCGCCAGCGCCTCCGCCCGCGTCACGCGGTAGTCACGCCGCCCGAGACTCGCGGCGAACCCGCTGCTGGTTGTGGCCAGGGCGCTGAAGCCTAAAGACTCCAGAAGTTTCGCGGACCCCCGGTCCCAGGGGTTCGGCATCAGCAACGGGCCCCCCTGGGCGTGGTGGAGGTCAAGGAACCGCGCCGCGCGCTCAACCTGCGTGGTCACCTGGACAACGCTGCCTGGACCGGGAGCCCAGCGCTTTCGATAATCAGGAGGTCTGCAGGCCTACATGCTCCGGATGCGCATATAACGCTTTAGGTCCGGGCCCACCAGCGATGCGAGCCCGGCGACGACCGCTGCAACCACGACCAACGCAATGATCTGCTTCATTTCCATCTCCTCGCCGGCGCGGCCGGCGCGATTGTGTACCCGTTCATCGGGGTCGACTGTTCTGCCCCCAGTCTGACGGTTGTTTACATCCGCCGGATGCGCATGTACCTCGCCAGGTCGGGGCCCACGAGGTATGCCCCGGCAAGGACCATCACCAGCACTATGACCAGCACCACCAACCAGATCATGGTCACCCTCCTAGGTTGCGGTTAGAGCCGTGCTCTCGAAGTAATCCTGTCCGATGCCATCTATCAACTCCCTGGTTTCGCGCGCCTCCTCCGCGGTGATCTTTCCCATGACAAACCCGATGTGGACCAGGACGTAGTCGCCGAGACCGGGGGCCTCATCCCCGGTGAGCAGGCTGGCGTTGACGTTGTGGATCTTGCCGGCCATGTCGACCCGAACGATCGAGTTTTCGGCGTCGATGATCTCGATCACCAGCGCTGGGATGCCGATGCACACCTACGCCACCTCCTGCTCTTGGGTCAGCTCGGACATAAGCTTTTGGACCAGCTGAACCCCCTCGTCTATGGCCGCGCTGACGGTGTCGCTCAATCCCATTCGGCCGACATTCTCGGGGCCGAAGTCCTGGGGCTCGCAACCAACGATCAGCACGCGGGGCGGATGCCCGCCGAGGTCCTTGACCATTCTCAGAACCTCCACCGGGTTCATGCCGTGGCTGTCGAACGGCGCATCCGCACCGAGGTTCCCGACGTCAGGCTCGAAAAGGTACACGGTTCCCGGCGCTCCCCCGCGCGGCAACGCATCGACCAGGACTGCCGTCTCGTACCCGTCCATCAACGCGTAGGCCAGGTCGAAGCCACGAATGCCGAAGTCGGCCATTTCGACATCATCCGGTGGCGGAGCCTGCATCAGCCGCGCGAGCACCTCGACGCCGAACCCGTCGTCGCCGAGGAAGATGTTGCCGATGCCGGCCACCAGCACCCGCGCCTGGCTCACAGATCGCCCTCGACGCCGTCGCCGTCAACGGGGGCGATCTCATCCAGCTTGTAGAAGAAGCGGTGCCCCGGCATGCGATCGTTGCCCAGGTCCCTGCCAGGGTCGTCCTCGACCACGAGGGCGACGTGGAGCTGGTCTTCGAAATCCTGCTCCAGCGCCTGGACAACCGCGATCTTGCCCGCCAGGGCCATGTCAAAGATGTCGGCCCGGTACTTTGGCGTCAGCCGAACCCGGTCTCCGACACGGAGCTTGCCCCCGTTCCAGTCGATCTCGTCGAGGGGTTTGGTCTGCTCCCAGGGATCGATCTCGGCCCAGAGCTGCTCCTCGGTGAGTTGGTCGCGGCGGGCAGCGGTTTCAGGGTCGAGCATCATACGTACCCCGGGGAGGGCCGCAGCGTCCGCGTGGTGCCGTGCATCCGCATCAGGTCGTCCGCATTCATGGCCTCGGCCCGGTCCAGCATGGCGGCCACGCCAGGGTCCGCGTTGCGGGCTTCGACCTTCTCCTCATCGGTCATGGTCATGATCCGCAGCAGCAGGATCTCGTCGATCTCGCCACTGTCAAACAGCGGCGTGTCACTCTCGGGCGCGATCTGGGGGTAGTCCTCGAGGATGATCGGCGTCGCCAGCACGATGGAGGTGTCGCCTGGGTCACCCACCATGACCGGCCACGCGCCCTGATGTTCGCAGCCTCGAGCGAGGTCGGCGAGCTCCTCGGGCGGATCGGTCAGGGAGACGAAGCTGCCACCCTCGACGCCGAGGATCGCGTGGGTCGAGACCAGCGAGCTCCTCATCACCGGCTCGCGCTGCGCCATCTCGGCATCGCTCAGTGGCGTCTCGTTGGTTACGCGGACGGTGACGCGCACCACGTCCTCTCTGAGCTGTTCCGCGCTGATCACGATGTCCCCCACGAGGGTGGCCTGGCGCCTCTCCAGGACTGCGACGACCAGGCCGGACAGTTCGCGTACGGCCTCATGACTGATCCGAGCCGCGAAGTCGATCGGTAGTTGGCGAGCGTCTCTGAGCAACTCCGCAACGGCGACCTCGGTCTCGATCGCGCGTTCCTCGACCTCGTCCCAGGTCTGGTGCAACACTCCAGAAACCAGGAGGCGCTCCACTGCCTCTGAGGCGGGCAACCCCGATGCCGGCAGCTCGGCAGGGGGCTCGACCAGCTTCAGGACCTGGCGGTGGACGGCATGGAGAAAGCGGACCCGGACCGCCAGGGTCGCGCTGCGATCGATCCGGAGCAGGCACTGCACCTGCATGTGGCACGGCTCCAACCCGCCACTGGCTTCGCTGTAGGCCCGCGGGTGGACACCCCCGAACGTCCAGCGCACCTGGTTCTTGCGCGCCGACGGCCGGTACGGGTAGAGAATGTGGCCCTCGTAAAGCACCGCGTCGGCGATCGGGTATGCCTTTTCGAGGTTCAAATCCGCGACTCCGCGGGAACCAGGCTTTCGATCGCCTGCTCGAAGGTCGCGAAACTGTTCTCAGCCTTGTAGCGCGCCAGCAGTTCAAAAGCGTCCTGCCGCAGTGCCAGCCAAGCGATGTTCGGGTAGTACATCTGCATCACGTCCTTCCAGGTCGAAACCGGCATCGAGAACACCGCCTCCTTGCTCCAGGGGACGCGCTCGATCTGCAGCTGGTTCTCTTCGCCGTAATAGAAGACGGTGCCGCTGAAGAGCAGGGTGAGGGGCACGTTGCCCTCCTCGAGCCCGTAGAAGTACTTGGCGGAGATCACGTTGAAGTCGTACGTGCACGGTACCGGCAGGTCGACCTCGACACTCCCCGTGAAGGGGGGGACATTGGTCACCGCGAGGGTCCAGAGCAGGCTCCGCACCGTCTCACTCCAGCGCGACGCCTCCCCGAAGAGTTCGTAAAGGTTGCCCTTCTCCTCGGCGTTGTACCGACGGGTGTGAGCGTCGATCCGAATCTGGGTCTCGAGCGAGACACCCTTGATCAGTTCGCCCTCGGGGCCGCCCACCCTGAGATGAAAGAGAATCGTGGGCGTGGCGCAGAAGGCCTTGGCGGTGGCGCCAAGAACCTCGAAGGTGAGCTCAGGCACCGCCCGCCTCAGCTTCGATCGCCGCCGCTGCCGCCGCCGCCGCCGGCGCTGCAGCCGCCCGCCCGGCGGCGCTGAAATCGGTCGTCGGCCGACGGGCCTTTGGCCGAGCCCGCCCCTTGAGGCGATCGAAGTGGGCGTCGATCGCCTGCCAGACCTCCTTGCCCCCCGACAGCCCGGTCCAGCCCGCCCGGACAATCCCCACCAGCGCGTAGCACTCGTCGATTGGCGCCACCAGGTATTGCCGCTTGCCACCAACCCGGTTTATCAGCAGGGCCTCGACCTCGGGCTCCATGTCGCGGATCGCAGGGTTCAGCGCCTCGACCTCCATCCAGGCGTCCAACTGGAGCAGTGACTCCGTCGCACCGGCGGGGCTCGGATAGAAGGCGCACACCCTCTCTGACTCGGTACTGTGGAAGAAGAACGCGATGTTCACCGGGATGCTCAGCGCCTCCCACTGCTCGTCGGTCATGGCGAGGTCGTCGAGCACCTGAACCCGATCGGGCACCAGCCTGTAGCGCGTGTCGGCCTTGGAACTGAAGAGGATGGAGCAGGGTTGACAGGCACAGACCAGTCGCCGCTCGGCCGGCTCCACCAGGTGGCGGTGCTCGGGGGCGATGGGTGCCGCACAGAGGTCACACGTCTCGCCGGCCTCACGCTGCGGGACCAGTCTGCGCAGCGACGCGAAGGAGCCGGCGCCGGCGCCCGCGCTCACCCTGTTGCCACCGGCGTCGCCACTCGAACCACGCCGTTGTCCACCAGCAGCGGGAGCGGATCGAGGTGGAGGCTGGTGGCGTCGTGGTCCAGGCAGCGGCCCGCCTGGCGCACATCAAAGCGCTTCTGGCAGGAGGGGCAGGTGAGGACGGTGGTTTCGAGGCGAGAATCGCCGAGGGCACCCTGGCAGCCTGGGCACCGGTCCCGGTAGGCATACCAGTTGCCGTCGAGCCGGCACATCAGCAACTGCACGTTACCCTCCACCACCCCGCGAACCTGCCCGGAGCCCATCGACTGGGCGTCGCGCACCTCGTGCCAGCCACCGCCGCCGTTGGGCTTCTCAAACGAGCTGAGCGAAACGAACCCGCTTTCGACTGCGGGCTCCTCGACACCGTCGGTGATGATCCCCATGACATCCGGCGCCTGCTCCATGATGGCCTCCTCGACGGCGTACTTCATGGTCACAGCGGATGAGCCACACCCGTGGCAGCTACCCTCCAGGCGCAGGTGGACGACGCCCGCGTCAATGCCCACCAGCACCACGTTGCCGCCGTGCGAGTCCATGTACGGCCTGACCTTGACCAGCGCCGTTTCGACACGCTTCTCGATGGGCACCGGGTGCAGTCCGTGGAGCATCAGGACGCATGAGACCAACTCGTCATTACCCAGCTGCTCCGACAGCGCCTCGCCTCCCCCCGCAGCGCCGGCGACAATCCGCATGATGCGATCGAGCGCGTCCCCGTGCAGTTGAAGCAGCGCTTGGATGGCCGCCACGGCGCCCTCCCTCGCACCTGGGTCCTCAAGGGAGTCCAGCTCCTGGATCAGCGACTCGACGTGGCCGACTCTTCTCTGAAGCTCCTTGTCCCTCAGGATTGACACAGGCCGGACATCTATTCCGAGTGGCCGAACATCGGCGCGTGCGTGCGGCTCAGCTCCTTGCCCTCGCCCAGGTACATGTGCACACCGCAAGGCAGGCAGGGGTCGAAGCTTCTCACCGCGCGCATGATGTCGATGCCCTTGAACTTGTCAGGCCCGTTCTCCTCAAAGAGAGGCGTGTTCTGTACCGAGTCCTCATACGGTCCCGGGGTGCCGTAGCTGTCGCGCACGCTGCCGTTCCACGGCGTCGGCGGGTACGGGTGATAGTTGGCGATCTTGCCCTCACGTATGACCAGGTGATGTGAGAGCACGCCGCGCACCGCCTCGTGGAAGCCGCAGCCGATGGCCTCGTCGGGCACCTCGAACGGGGTGAAGGTCTGGGTGTGGCCGGCCTTCAACTCCTCGAACGCCTTCTCCAGGAAGTAGTAGGCAGCAGCACAGGCGTACACCTGGAAGAAGGTCCGGGCGCGGTCGCGCTCGATGGCGTTGCTCCACTTGGGGATGTGCCACTCGAATTCCACCTCGGGCAGCAGCGCGGTCTTGGGCAGGTACATCTTGACGCTGTGACCAGTGGATTTGACGTAGCCGAAGTCCACCAGGCCCGCCGCGGCGGTGGACCACATGCGCGCGAATGCCCCGCCCCCGGTGTCCAGTGCCTCGTGCACGCCTGACCGCTTGTCAAGCCACCGCGGCGACATCACCCAGGAGTACTTGCCGCCCGGAGCCATGTTGCGCTTCTGCGGCCTGGGCGTGGTGGTCTGGTTCCACGGGTGGCGCTTGTCCACCGGGTTGCCCAGAGGATCCTTGGTGACGAACATCTCCCCGGACTCCTCCCAGTCGTCGTAATAGGAGCTCCCCAGAAGGATCCGGATCCCGAGGTTGATCTCCACCAGGTCGGTGGTGACCAGCTGGCCGTCGATGATGATTCCCGGGGTCACGAACATGTTGCGGCCCCAGTCAGTCATGTGCTCGTACTTGTAATCGCACACGTCGGGGTTGTTGAACGAGCCCCAGCAGCCCATCAGCGCGCGGCGCTCACCGACATGCTCGTAGCCAGGTAGCGCGTCGTACCAGAACGCAAAGAGATCCTCGTGCAGAGGCAGGCACTTCTTCATGAACTCCGCATAGCGCGCCAGGCGCACCGCATAGTCGGTGAAGAGTTGGGGGGTGGGAACCGTGCCGACACCACCCGGATACAGGGTGGACGGGTGAACGTGCCGGCCTTCCATGAGGCAGAACATCTCGCGGGTATAGCGGCTGACGTGCAGCGTCTCGCGGTAGAAGTCGCCGGTGAAGGGGTTGAGCGCGGTCATGATGTCCGCGATGGTCTTGTACCCGTGGATGTTGCTGCTCGGTGCGGCCGTCTTCTGGGCCTTGGCCCAGACGCTGGGATTGGTCTCTTTGACCATGTTCTCGCAGAAGTCGACCATCAGCAGGTTGTCCTGGAAGATGTTGTGATCGAACATGTACTCCGCCGCCTCGCCGAGATTGACGATCCACTCGGCGATGGCCGGCGGCCGGATCCCGTATGCCATCTGCTGCGCGTAGCAGGAGCACGTCGCGTGGTTGTCCCCACAGATCCCGCAGATGCGGCTGGTGATGAAGTGCGAGTCGCGCGGATCCTTGCCCTTCATGAAGATGGAATACCCGCGGAAGATCCCCGAGGTCGCGTAGCACTCGGCCACTTCCTTCTTGTCGAAGTCGATCTTGGTAAAGATCCCCAGCGAGCCCACGATCCGGGTGATCGGGTCCCACGCCATGTCGACCAGGTTGCTCTTCTTCGTGTCCTCTTTCGAGGGCGTCAATATCGCCATTGCGTCTGTCTCCTAATACCTGGTCTGGGGAGCGCCGGTGGTCAGCTCCGAGCCGCGGTGCCGCCACTTGGTTTCCTTGTTCACGGTCTCGTTGGTGATCTTGCGCAGGGTGCGGATCAGGCCGCCGTAGGTGCCCGACATCATCGACGACAGCTTGGCCCCCGGCGGTTCGTCCATGAAGGGCATGAACTTGTCCGGGAAGCCGGGCATGGTGCAGCCGATGCAGATGCCGCCCACGTTGGGGCAGCCGCCGATGCCCGCCATCCAGCCGCGCTTGGGCACGTTGCAGTTGACCACTGGGCCCCAGCAACCAAGCTTGACGATGCATTTGGGCGAGCCGTACTCGGTGGCGAAGTCGCCCTGTTCGTAATACCCTGCGCGGTCGCAGCCCTCGTGCACCGTCTTCTGGAAGAGCCAGGTGGGACGAAGCTGCTCGTCGAGGGGGATCATCGGCGCGATGCCGGCCAGCTGGTAGAGAAGGTAGAGGACGGTTTCCATGAAGTTGTCGGGCTGCACCGGGCATCCGGGGACGTTGACGATGGGCAGGCCGAGGGTCGACTTGAAGCCCCAGCCGAGATAGTCTGCGAGGCCCATGGCGCCGGTCGGATTCCCCTGCATCGCGTGGATACCGCCGTAGGTGGCGCAGGTCCCGATGGCGATCACCGCGGCCGCTTTGGGGGCCAGGCGGTCGATCCACTCGGTGGTCTTGATCGGCTGCCCGTCCGGGCCGGTGCCCACCGCCGCCCAGTAGCCGCCCTCGTCATGGACGTTCTCGTTGGGGATTGAGCCCTCGACCACCAGCACGAAGGGGTCGAGCTCGCCCTTCTCCGCCTTGTAGTAGAAGTCCATCCATTCGCCGCCGTTCTCGTAGGCCAGGTCGGGGTTGTGCAGGTGCACCTTGGGGAGGCCGGGGATCGCGCCCAGGACCACGTCCTCGATGCTCGGCTGGGTCGCTGCGGTGATGGAGATCGTGTCCCCGTCGCAACCAAGGCCCGCGATTATCCAGAGAACGTGCACTTCGGGAATCGGCGGCGGCTTCTGGGTCTTCCGTCCGTAGGGAGCGTCAACTGCCATGAGTCACTCCTGTCTTGCAACAACCGTTGAGTGGGCTCGCCACAGGTCGGGCAAGCCAACTTTCGGTTCTCCAGGCTGGCGGCAGTTTCCGGGACGCGGCCCTTTTTCCTTCTTCAGGACACATTACGGCGCGGTTCGCCACCCGTCTAATGCATTGTCCGAATGGTGCCCCAAGGACCGCTTATGGGCGCCGCCAGCCGGCACGCCAGTCCCCAGGGGAGACCCGGCGCCGATCGCAATTTGAAGTTAGCGGGGTCGATCGCCGTATACTGCGGCCCGCGGGGTTTATCGGCGGCCAACTTGGTGGGTGAAGGTCTGAGACCTGGTCTTGCGGGGGGCTTGACGGGCGACGAAACAGGGGAGGCGGAAGCCCCCGTGGAGAGCCGCCCGCGCGGTCGCCGCGCCCCCACATCGCACCTCGAGCGCCAGTTCACCCTGCAACAGCTTCGGGTGTTCAAGAGCGTCGTCGACCACCGCAGCTTCACCCGCGCAGCCGCGAGCCTGTTCCTCACCCAACCGGCGGTTACGCACCAGGTCCAGGCCCTGTCCCGCACCATGGGCCAGCCGCTGTTCACCGGCCGCGGGACGACCAGCCTGACGCCGCTGGGCGACGTCGTCTATGACAAGGCCTGTCGCATCCTGACCGACCTGCGGGAGCTGAGCGAGGCCATGGAGGATGTCGACGCCATCAGGGCCGGCACCATCCGGGTCACGGGGGACGTCACCTTCGGCACCTACATCCTGCCGCGCGCGGTGGGAGCATTCCGCTCGGTGCACCCGGACGTCCAGGTCCAGCTCACGGTGGCTCACGGCTCCACCATCCGCGACCGCCTGCTGCATCGCGAGGCTGACCTTGGGGTGGTGGGAAGGCTCTGGCAGGACAGCCGGATCGGGTCCAGGCCGGTGATGGAGAACATCGTGGCGTGCTATTGCGCCCCGGGCCATCGCCTCGCTTCGGGCGAGTCGGTTCGGCTTGAATCGCTCGCCGAACGCGTGCTGCTGTTGCGGGAGGAGGGAGCGGGTCTGAGCGACGCGGTTCAGAAGGTCTTTGACGGTGCCGGCCTGACACTGCGGCCGGCGATGCTGATCGCCGACAACGAGGCTCGCAAGCGCGCCGCCGTTGAAGGCCTTGGCGTCGCTGTGCTTTCTACCTACGCCGTCCGCAGTGAGCTGGCCGTCGGGCTCCTTGTCCCCCTCGAGGTTGATGGCTTCCCCATCCGCCAGACGTGGCACGCCGTCTGGCTCACGGGTCACGAACTGCGGCCGCCCGCGGAGGCCTTCAGATCGTTCCTGTGTGCGGAGTCGTGGGGCGGCGCCGAGCAGTGATGGATGGCCCGACGCCTGTGCCGCCCGACGACCCACGACTCTCACACCTGGAACGGCAGCTGACCCTGCAGCAGATGCGCATCTTCAAGGCGGCGGTGGAGCATCGCAACTTCACCCGGGCGGCCGACGCCCTACGCCTGAGCCAGCCCGCCGTGACGCAGCAGGTCCATTCGATGGAGAAGACCTTCGGCAGGGCGCTTTTTTTTTCCGGCCGGGGCGCGGCGGAGGTGACCGCCGAGGGTACCGCCGTCTACCAGAGCATCTGCCGCATCCTGGCCAACGTGCGGGAACTGGACCAGGCTGCCGCCGACGTCGGACGCGCGACGCAGGGGACGGTGCATGTCGCCGGCGACAGCACCTTCGGGACTTACGTCCTTCCGCGCGCAGTTGCCCGGTTCCAGGAGGCCAGCCCCACGGTTCACATCGAGTTGGCGGTGGCTCGGGGGAGCTCGATCCGCGACCGACTGTTGCGGCGCGACTCCGATGTCGGGGTATCGCGACACGTCTGGGAGGATGAGCGACTGGTATCGGCACCATTGATAGAGGACGAGCTCCGCTGTTTCGCCGCTCCGTCCCATCCCCTGTCCCGGCGCAGCCGAGTCCGACTCGAAGACCTCTCACGGCGAGTCATGCTGGTGCGCGCGGCCAGGTCCGAGTCGAGCGCCCCGGTCGAGCGCCTCTTCCGCGACCGGGGACTCAACCTGGACCCGGCGATGGAGGTGGACGACAACGAGGTGCGTAAACGGGCCGCCATCGAAGGACTGGGTGCGGCGGTTCTCTCGGCTTATGCGGTGCGCGCCGAACTGGACGCCGGACTACTGGTTGACCTGGCCGCCGAGGGGTTCCCGCTTCGGCTGACGTGGCACTCCGTGTGCCTGCGCCATCTGAGCCTGGCGCCTGCAGCCGAGGCCTTTCGCCAGTACCTGCACTCCGGCACATGGCTGCCGCCGGCGATGGCCGCCGCGCGCCCCACCTCATAGCCGAACCGCACCGCCGCGCACCCCAGCTGTAGTACGCTGACGTCCTGGCGCGGCAGCGCCAATCAGCTGCACTCGATAAAGGAGACGAAACTGATGGCGCAAACCAGGCATTTGGGCGCCCGCAAACGCGCCACGTGGCTCTCGGCTGGAATGGCAGCGACTGTCGTCGCGCTGGCTGCCTGTGGAGGTTCGAGCCCGAGTTCTTCTCCCTCGTCCACCGCGGTAGCGCGGCCCTCCGGCCATATCACGGTCTACACCTCGGTGACCCAGGACACCGTGGACGCGGTGGTGGCCGGTTTTCACATCGCACAGCCGGACGTGCAGGTGGACGTCTTCCGCGCGCTGTCGGGGCAGGTCAACGCGCGCATCGCCACGGAGGAACAGACGGGTGGGATCAAGGCTGACGTGATCTGGCACTCCGACCCCCTTTCGATGCAGCCGCTGGAATCACGCGGACGGCTGCTGAAATGGGTCCCGGCCGGCCTCGCAGCCGTCCCCGCTCAATACCGCGCTCCCACCTATTTCGGCACCCGGCTGTTGAGCATGGTGGTCGTGTACCACCAGGGCTTCACCCCCGTCCCTTCGAAGTGGTCCGACCTGACAGGCGGCGCGTACCAGGGCGCCGTTGTCATACCCAACCCGGCCGCGGCGGGCAGCGCCTTCGGCGCGCTCGGCTACTTCAGCCAGGCCCCCGGTTACGGACTCGACTTTTATCGCCGGTTGCACAGCAACGGAGCAGTCCAGGTGCAGACCATCAACGATGTGATCACCGGCGTCGCCCAGGGCCGGTACAAGGTGGGGATGACGCTTGAGAACACCGCGCGACAGGCGATCGCCAAGGGCTCCCCGATCGACGTCGCCATCCCTCAACCGGGCGCCATCTCGATCTACAGCCCCGTGGCCGTGGTCAAGACGAGCGCCAACCAGGGCGCGGCGCAGAGCTTCGTCGAGTATCTGCTCAGCGTGGACGGTCAGCGCCGGATCGCCTCGACAGGCTGGCAGCCGGTCAGGCCGGGGGTCCCGGGACCACCCGAGCCTGCCGGTAGCCACGTGGTCGCCCCCGATTGGAGCAAGCTATACGACCGCCAGCAGAAGCTCCTGGATGACTACCGACTGATCTTCGGCGGGTGACCGCCGCGGGTACCTGGCGGGTGCCCGCCCTGCCGCAGTTGCTCCTCGTCGCGGTGCTCATCGCAGTCCTGGGGTACCCCCTGTTGGTAATCGTCGTCGGGTCGGTCGGGGTCCACCCGGACGCCTTTGCCCGGATGCTCTTCGCGCCCGGCGCCGGGCGGGCCTGGTTGAACACCCTGTGGGTTGGCTGCCTGGCGAGCGTGCTCGCGCTGGGCCTTGCCTCCGGGGCGGTGGCGGCCACGACTGCGGTTCCCGGGCGGCTGGCCGGCGCCGCCCGCGCCGGCCTGGTCCTACCGCTTCTGGTCCCGCCATTCGCGTCGGCGGTGGGCTGGAGCCAGGCCTATGGTCCGGGTGGGATGACCGACGTGCTCTTCCACCTGCCCGTCCGCCAGGTCATAGGACCTGCCGGAGTGCTCCTCGCCACGGCGGCGGAGGTCATGCCCATCGCCTACCTCGTCCTTGCCGGGTCGACCCTGGTCAGCGGCAACCGGCCGGCGGTCCTGGGCGCCCGGGCCAGCGGCTCCTCACGCTGGGATGCGTACAGGCGGGTGACCCTCCCGTTGACCCGGCCCGCGGCCGCAGCCGCACTGGCCCTGGCGTTCCTCGCCGCGGTGAACAACTTCACCGTCCCCGCGGTCCTGGGATCCCCCGCGGGCTTTGAGACCCTGCCGAGCCGGATATACAACGACCTGAACTTTGCCACCACCACTTCTGCGTTCCTCGACGCGCAGGTACTCGCCGCGAGCCTGGCACTGGCAGCCTTGGTCATACTCCTGCCCGCTGCCCGGTTGATGGGCACACGCGCCGAGGTCACGCCCGCCGTCTCCGCATCAGGCGGCCTCCGCCTCGCCCGGCGTCTGCCGCTGCTGGCGGTTGGCGCCTACCTGACCGTGGCGGTCCTGGGACCGCTGGCGGGGCTGGCGCTGACCGCGGTGACCCGCGCACCCGGACTACCGCCCACACCGGCGAACTGGTCCCTGGTGAACTTCGACCAGGCCGTCTCAGGGGCCCGCTTCCTGCCTGCGCTGAGCAACAGCATCCTTCTGGCGATGGGGTCGGCATCGATTCTCCTCGGGCTCGGACTGGCCGTCGCCGCTCTCGAGCGCCGGCGAGGCGGCCGCACAATCTCGACGGCGCTGACCCTCGGTTTCGCGGTTCCGGGCTCGGTCCTGGCGGTGGCGTTCCTGCTGGCGTATGGGAGGTGGTTCGGGGGTTCGCTGCTGATCATCCTGCTGGCCTACGTCGCCAAGCTCTGGGCCCTGGCCCACCGGCCGTTATCAGGGGCCATCAAAGCCCTTCCCCGAGGATTCAGCCTGGCTGCTCGCGCGTCCGGGGCAAGCAGCAGCGCGACCCTGCGCACCATCGTCGTCCCCATCCTTGCCCCAGCGCTCGGCGCCGCGTGGGCCCTGGTATTCCTTTTTGCGCTCCACGAGGTGACCATCTCAAGCCTCCTCTATGGGCCGACCAGCCAGACCCTTGCCGTACTGGTGCTGAACATCCAACAGGTGGGCGACGTTGGCAGTAGCGCGGCGCTGGCGTGCGCGCTGACCGCCCTCGTCCTGGTGCCGGCCGGCGCCCTCGGCCTACTCCTGCGCCGGCATGTCGCGCGTTCCGCTTGACCGCCCACGCCGATTCCTCCGCGCTGCGCTGCGCCGGGTTGACCGCCGGCTACGAGGGCAGGGCAATAATTCACCACCTCAACCTGGAGCTGGGCCCGGGCCACGTGCTTGCGGTGCTGGGCAGGTCGGGAGCGGGCAAGACCACCCTGCTGCATGCGCTTGCCGGCTTCATCCGTCCAACCAGCGGGAGAATCTGGCTCGCCGGCGAGCTCGTCGCCGGGGACGGGGCGTTCGTCGAGCCGGATAAGCGCCACGTGGGGGTTGTCTTCCAGGACAACTCGCTCTGGCCTCACCTGGACGTTCTCAACACCGTGGCGTACCCATTCCGGCGACAGGGCATGGCCCGTGCCGAGGCCGCCCGTGAGGCCCAGAAGCTGCTCGAGCCGCTGGGGCTGTCAGAGCTTGCCAGACGGCGCCCGCACCAGCTGTCGGGGGGCGAGCAGCAGCGCGTCGGACTGGCCCGCGCCCTGGCCCGCGATGCGCGCCTCTACCTCCTCGACGAACCAACCGCACACCTGGATCTCCCCCTGCGCCAGGTCGCCCGGGGACTCATCGAGTCCGGCCGCCGCGCCGGCAGGGCCGCGGCTGTGTACACCACCCACGAGGCTACTGATGCGCTCTCGGTGGCCGACATCGTGGCGGTCCTGGTGGCTGGGCGGCTGGCCCAGGTGGGCCGGCCCGAGGATGTCTACGAGCGACCCGCGACCGGTTCCGTCGCCGCCCTGACCGGGGCAGTGTCTGTCCTCGACGTCGAGTTGGAGACAGGAAACTTGGCACAGATCGACGGGGTTCGAATCCCGGTCGACGGTCCACCCGAACCCGGGTCACGGCAGCTTGCCGTCCGACCTGGCTGGGCATCGCTTGGCGGGCCACTGCAAGGCACGGTCACAGCGGTCGGATTTCATGGTCCGCACACCGACCACGAGGTTCACACGAGCGCCGGCAACCTGGTGGTCAGGCACGATGGGCCGCCCCGGGCCGCCCTGGGTGAGGAGGTCAGCTGGCGCCTGGACCGCGGGTGGCTGCTGCCGGTCGGCTCCTAAGGGCCCTCCGGGCCCTAACTCGTGCCCAGGATCGCAGCGGGCGCCGGGTGCGCGACGCGCTGGTTGGTCACCAGCAGCTGCTGCTGGGTGTAATAGCGCAGGGTCGAGAGCTGGCGCCGGGTGAGCCTGTCGCACACCCAGTCCCAATGCAGCGAGACCCACTCGCCGGGCCGCAGCTCATGGACGAACCCGACGCCGGCGACGCCCTGGGCAACGGTTTCCGAGCGGGGCTCGCCGAGACTCAGCGTGCGGCCGTTCCAGGTCAGCGGTTGGGAGCGCACGGTCACCTGGTCGCCGACCACGCCCTCCACCTGTCCCCAGCGGATCCGGCATTTCTCCAGCACCAGCAAGGGCTGCTCACTCTTTTCGTGAGTGAGCAGGCCCACCCACGGGTAGACGCCGAAGACGTGGAAGTTGTGGTGCGGCACGGCGCCCTCTGGGATGGCCTCGGCGAGGTGGTTCCAATTTTTCCCGGTACGGGGGCGGAAGCGGTCCATCAATGAGTTGCCGAAAAGTGTCATGTCGACCTGCTCGAGCAGCGGATTGCCTACCCAGTAGGCCTCCACGACCCGGCGGTCGAGGGGGTCGGCGATGCCCGTCGCACGGGCGATCAACTCGAGGTACGGCCACGCCCCGCTGAAGCCCCGTGCCAGCGTCCCAAGACCGGCGTCCACGGTGCCCGAAGCACCGTATTCCAGCAAGCTCTGGGCGTCGTCCGGCCCGCAGTAGCCGAGCTTGTTTGGAGGGTATGCGTAGTGGCTGAACAGCAGCGCGCCGCTGACCTCAGGTACCACGCTGGATGGGGCGACGGCCTGGGCCGGCCGGTCGAAGTCCATACCCCCCGTTATATCAGCCGTTCCCGTCGCGCGCGCTCTGGTCTCGGGACTGACGGGCACGGATGTAATCCAGCCACTCACCCATGCCCTGGCCGCTGCGCGCAGACAACTCGATCACAGCCATCCCGGGATGGACGGATTGGATCGCCGCGTGGGCCGCATCGCGATCGAACCGCACGGCCTCGGCGAGGTCGACCTTGGTGACCAGCGCGAGGTCGGCGCTGTGGAATATCGGGGGGTATTTGAGGGGTTTGTCTTCCCCTTCCGTTACCGATAGCAGGACGACCCGCAGTTGCTCACCGAGGTCGTAATCCGCGGGGCAGACGAGGTTACCGACGTTCTCAATGAAGAGGATGTCGAGGGGTCCCGGGTCCCAACCCGCGAGGGCGGTCCCTATCATCTGTGCCTCGAGGTGGCAGCTGGTGCCTGTGGTGATCTGCCGCACCGGGGCACCGGAGCGCGCCAGACGATTGGCGTCGTTGTCGGTGGCCAGGTCGCCGACCAGGGCGGCCACACGGCGGTCACCTGAGAGCGACTTGAGGGTGTGCTCGAGTAGGGTCGTCTTTCCCGACCCGGGGCTCGACAGCAGGTTGATTGCGAAGACGCCGTCAGCCAGAAATTGCTGCCGCAACGACCGAGCGAGCAGGTCGTTCTTCTCGAACACACGCCGGCGGATATCGACAATCCGCGGCGGGTTAGTCGTTTTCAAGCTCAACCGACGTTACCTCCAACTCCTTGCCGGAGATCACTGACTGGGTGGGGTTTCCGCATACCGGGCATATGAACACCGGCGCGGACAGGGTTCGCTCAGCGTCGCAGGTTGGGCAAAAAATCACCAGTGCGACCTTCTCAACGGCCAATCGCGCCCCCTCGGCGGCGGTACCCGCGGCAACCAGCTCGAACGAGAACTGCAGGGCCTCCTCCACGACACTCGACAGCGCGCCGAGCCTCAGGTTGATGGTCGCAACCCGGGCGGCACCCTCTCGATGGGCGACCTCATCGACCATCTCCACGATGCTCTGTGCGATGGAAAGCTCGTGCATTGCCGACCACGGTCGCAGCCTCGCGATGCTTAAGTCAACCACGGTTCAGGCGCCCGCGAGACATAAAATCTGCACACCGTATGGGCGTCATCGACAGGCTCCTCACCGACAATTCCTCCGCCGCACGACCTGTCACCGCCAGGCCTGGCGACCCGCGGCCGTCCCGCCAGTTGGCAGTGGTCACCTGCATGGACACACGGATCGAGGCCCTCGAGGCGCTGGGCCTGAAAACTGGGGAGGCCCACATCCTGCGCAACGCCGGCGGGCTCATAACCCCGGACATGCTTCGCTCGCTGGCGGTGTCGCAGTTGTACCTCGGGACCCGTGAGATCCTGCTGATGCACCACAGTGACTGCGGTATGGAGAAGATCGACGAGGAAGACTTCCACGCCAAATCCGTGGCCGCCACGGGGATCGCGCCACCGTTCTCGGGTGGCGCCTTCATCGACGCCGAAACCAGCGTCAGGGAATCGATCGACCGTGTGCGGGCGGCGCTGTTTCTGCCTCACCGCGACGTGGTCCGCGGCGTAATCCTAGACGTCGCCACCGGGCACGTGCGGGAGGTGTCACAGCCGCCCGTCAATGAGGCCGGCTGAGAGGTCTCAGCCGGCCTCGTCGTGATTACGGGCTCGGGAAGTCGGGCATCTCGGGATCGATCGGATCCTGTGGGTTCACACCCGTCGAATCGCGCGTTGTCGAGGTCCCGGCCGGCCGATCGGCACCGCTGGTGCCGGCCTTCTCGCGGCCTGCCTCCTTCCCCTCTTTCTTGTCGAGGCCAACCTCGTTTCCCTGACGGGTGCCTGGAATGTGAGTCGGATCTGGGTTGTCCTGGTCGTCTGCCATCGGCTGCCTCCATGTGTCCCGCTGTTGTAGACCCAGTATGGCCTCGCGCACCCTCCTGCGGAGGAAACCATGCCGGACGGACTGGGTGCGCCTGCGATGGGGACGAACCGGGGATACTTGGCACGTGGGCAAATCGAAGCGCAGCGTTATCTCCCAGGAGCCACTGAACGAGCTGGAGGAGTCGCTGCTCCACGCGGCCGACGACCCCGCCTCCGGCGCCGCGTTCTACCGCTCCCTGATGGAATCGAACCTTTTCCTGGTGGGACGCATGGAAACCGTGGAAGGGAAGGTGAAGGAGGGCAGCGTCAGCGCCGAGCCCGGCGACAGGCTTGTGCTCTGGCCGCGCGGGGAGGACCAGCGCGTCCATGTCTTCACCTCACTGGAAAGGTTGCGGGCGGCGATCGGCGCCGCCCAGGTCCCCTACGTCGGGCTGCCGACGGACGTGCTCTTCGCCGCGGTCGATCCCGACCTGGAGATCATCCTCAACGAGGGCGTCTGGCACGGCAAGCAGATCTTGCCCGAAGAGCGACGAGCGTTAATCGAGCTCGTCCCGCCCGGGGCGCCGGGCTAGCGCCGAAGGAACGGCAGCCGTATGGCGCCCAGGCGCCGTCGTGGCGGCGGGCTGGGTCATAGCTGATTACTCCTCCCCGTACCTTTGGCGAGCATAATTCAAGCCACGATGGTCGAAGAATCAGCCGCCGAGTCTGAACCGCTGCCGGGGGAGCGCGGCACACGACTGAGCGGCGTCTGGACCGCTCTTGCCGTCGCCATCATCGGCCTGGTCGCGATCCTCGTCTTCATCCTGCAGAACCCCCAGAGCGTGGAGGTTTCGTTCCTGTTTTTCCACGGGCGCTTGCCGCTCGCCATCGGCCTGCTGTTCGCGATGATGATCGGGGCGGTGGTGGTCCTGTCCGCCGGCGCCGCTCGTATCCTTCAGCTCCGGGGAGTGGCCAGGCGCGCCCGGCATACCGCACCCTAACCCGACGCCGCAGTCCCAGGAGGGTCACTGCCGCCACCACCATCCCCGCCACCGCGACCAGTAGCGCGCGCGCAGCCAACCCCGTTGTCCCGGTGTTGGGGAGGACCCTGCGGATGGTCGCGGTCGTCAGCGGGCCGATCGCCACCGCACCCGGTCCGCAGGCAGTGCTGTCTCGGGAGATGGTGCCTGACAGGGGGAGTTGCCGCGAGGAATCACCCGCCAGGACCGCGTAGCACCCGGGCGTCACCTTCCATGAGTGGCTGACCACGTCCCAGTAAGAGAAGGCGCGCTCGTCGAGGGGGAAACTGACCGTCGCCTGCCGCCCCGGGGCGAGGTTGACCCGCGAGTAGCCACGCAGCTGTTTGGGCGGCTGTGGGACGCCTGGAGACGGCGACGGCAGGTGCAGGTAGAGCTGGGGAATGACGCTCCCCGGGCGCGCCCCGGTATTGGTCACCGTAAGGCTTACGGTCGCGACCGCACCACTCACGGTACTCGGCTGGATCCGCAGCCCGCTGTAGCCAAAGCTGGTGTAGGACAGGCCGGAGCCGAAGGTGAACGCGGGCTCGATGTTGTTGGCGTCATACCAGCGATAGCCGACGAATACCCCTTCGGTGTAGGCCACGTTCTCGTCCAGGCCGGGGTACCGGGACAGGTCGTTGCCCGTCGGGGTGTCGGTCGCCAGCTTGGGGAAGGTAGCCGGCAGGCGGCCACTGGGGTTGACGTCACCAAAGAGGACCCTGGCGATGGCGGTGCCACCCTGCTCCCCCGGGTACCACGCTTCGACGATCGCGGGTACCTGGTCACGCCACGGGGTGAGCACCGGTCCGCTGGTTTCCAGCACAACAGTGGTCCGGGGGTTGGCGGCGGCCACGGAGCTGATCAGACCGTCCTCGTTGGTACCGTTGGGCGGACAGGCGGACGAGCATGCGAACGCGAGGGCGTTCTCGGCGTCCAGGGGGCAGTTGAGATCAAGGCATCCCCGATCCTGACCCTCGGTGTCAACGTCGCCAACCACGACGATTACGCGGTCGGCGGCAGCGGCATCGGCGGTCGCGGCGCTCACGTTGCTGCCGTCGTCATAGGTCACCATCACGGATGGTCCCAGCCTGGCCTTGATGCCGTCGAGGGCGGTCACGGCGGCGAAGGCAGTGACCTGTCCAGACCCGCCGCCGGTGACAAACCGGTTGGCGTACGGGCCGATCACCGCCACCCGGTGAAGGTTCGCGGGGTTCAGCGGCAGCGTGCCCGCCTGGTTCTTGAGCAGTGTGATGGCGGATTCCTCGATCCCACGCGCGACGGCCGCATGGCCGGGCTTGTCGATCCTGCTGTCATCGTTGGGGTACGGCGCGCGGTCAAAAACACCGAACTGAAACATGGTGCGCAGAATCCGCAGGACGTGTGAGTCGACCTGGGCCTGGGTGATCTGCCCGGCGGTCAGCGCCGCGTTGAGCGCGTTCTCCGAGTACCAGTCGGACGGCCAGGGCTCGAAATCCAGGCCATTGGTGATCGATCCGGCGGTGCTGTGGGTGGCAGCGTAGTCGGATAGCACGTACCCGGGAAACGCCCACTCCTTCTTGAGGATGTCCGTCAGGAGGTGTTGATTTTCGCAGTTGTAAGGTCCGTTGATCTTGTTGTAGGAGCACATCACCGTGGCGACGTGGGCCTCTCTCACCGCGGCCTCGAACTGCGGCAGGTAGATCTCCCGCAGGGTGCGTTCGTCAATGACGTCATTGGAGAACTGCCGCCCGCCGATCAGCGAGAGGACTGGCGGGATGCCGCCAAGACCCTCCTGGTTGTTCGCCGCGAAGTGCTTGACGTCTGCCATCACCCCCTGCGCCTGGGCGCCCTCGATCCAGGGCACGGTGGTGCGCGTCATGACGTAGGGGTCTTCCCCGAACGCCTCGTACGTCCGCCCACCCTGCGGGTTTCGCATGATGTTCACCGTGGGCCCGAAGACCACCGAGTTTCCCTTGGCCCGCGTCTCGTTGGCGACCACCGTGGCGTAGCGGTATGCGGCGGCCGGGTCGAAGCCGGCAGCCAGGGCCATGGGGATCGGCATGGCGGTGGCGGCCCCCTGCCTCGGACCCACCGGTCCATCGGAGTAGTAGATCGCAGGGATGCCCACTCGTGGGATCGCGAATGAAGCGCCGGTGTGGGATTGCCCAACGGGACCGCCGGTCACGGTGTCGCCGCCGAGCAACTTCACCCGCTCCGCCGGCGTCATCGCCTTGATCAGCAGCCCCGCGCGTTGATCCGGAGTCAGCGAGATGTCGCACCAGGGTCGTTGGGCGACGTCGCCGCAAGGTCCAGTCGCCAAGACCATCGTTAGAGCCCGCGGAAACAGCGCGGACGCCCCGAAGGCCACAGTAGCGAGTGCGGTGCCGACAACCGCTTTCATCCTCACGCCGACATTCTACATAGTGCTACTTTGTAGTAGATGGGAAGGGGAATGGCCCATACCGCCCGCGAGGTGCCCCGCTGCCCGGATGTTGCCCGGGACCAACGCCGGGCCCGGTCTAGCCGAGGGTGTCGCAGGACTGATCGCGCTTCTCGGCGCTCTGGGGTGGCTAACTCGGCGCCGCTGGTCCGGCAGCGCTCAGGAGCGGGGCGGCACCGCGACGACCACCAGCAGAAGCGCGGTTTCCTCGACGGCCGCGAGGCGGTGAGGCACGCGTCCGGCAAGGCTGATCGCCTCGCCGGCGCGGAGATCGACCTCGCCCTCCTCAAGGTGGACCCTGGCATGACCGCGCAGGACCTGGAGAATGGCGGACCCATGAGCGCTGTGGTCCTGGATCTCCACCCCCGCCGCGATGGCCATCAGCACAGCGTTCAGGGACGCGTCCTTCGACAGCGTCCGGGCAGCCCTGTGGCTGGGGTTGGCGCGAGCCTCCGCAAGTAGCGGTTCGATCTCCTCGGCGAAGTTGTGCACCTGGGTGAGCGCGGTATAGTCGCGCACAGCGCGCGACACCGTGGCCGTTGTGTGTCCCGGGACGTGTGACTCGCTCATGTGGACCCTCCTGCTCGTGTTGAAGCGGTTACGGGTGCTACGGCGGTGTCCGCGCAGTGACCGTTGATTCCGGTTGTACATCCGCTCGCGTAACAGCGTCCGTAACACCGCGCGGCCATGTTCGGGGAATTCGGATATTGTTGCGGCACAGGACGGACCCTGTGGAGGTCCCGATTGGAGCGACGGGTTCGCCATGCCCGTTGAGAGGAGAAAGCTGATGTCACCCGAGGTCTTGCACCCCGCCCGACGGGCTGCCGTGCTCCTGGCGCTCCTGGCCGCGACGCTGTTCACCGCGGCACAGGCCACCGTCGTCATGGCGTCGACGGCACCCGGCCTCGGTACCGCCGCGGGCTACGCGGTTCTCGGGGCCACTCCCAATGTCACCAACAGCGGCCCGTCGGTGATCAGCGGCAGCGTGGGGGTGTCCCCCGCGAAGTCCGCCACCGGGTTCCCGCCGTGCGCCATGCCCTGCGCAACCGTGACCAATGGGACGGTCGAGCGTGGCACCGCCGCGGCCGGCACCGCCCAGAACGACCTGACTGCAGCCTATGGAGCAGCCAAGGCCTCCCCGTGCAACTTCGACAAATCAGGTCAGAACCTGGGTGGCCAGACCCTCACGGCTGGCACCTACTGTCAGACGACCGCTCCTACCCTCACAGGCACGCTGACCCTCAGCGGCAATGGGGTCTTCATCTTCCAGACCGGGAGCACGCTGGTGACCGCTCCCGGTGCCGCGGGTGCCCCGGGCGCACGGGTTGTACTCACGAACGGCGCCCAGGCCTGCAATGTGTTCTGGCAGGTGAGCAGCTCCGCGACCCTGGACACCTACACGGAATTCGCGGGGACGATCCTGGCGCTGACCACGATCAGCATCAACAATGGAGTGACCGTCGCCGGCCGCGCGCTGGCGCGTAACGGCCAGGTGACCCTGATCAATGATCGGATAACGGCGCCGGCCACCTGCGACGCACCGGCCGCCAGCCCATCACCGACTCCCACGGCATCGGCATCGGCATCGGCATCGGCATCGGCATCGGCATCGGCATCCGCATCCGCATCCGCATCGGCATCGGCATCGCCCGCCGTCCCCATGCTGCCCAGCGCGGGTGGCGGACCTCTTGGCAGCCTGCCCTGGATCCCGGTCTCGCTGGCCTTCGCCGCCGCGAGCGCGGTCGTCGGGGCACGGGCCTGGACCCAAAGAAACAGGACCTAGCCTGAACAGCTTCCAAGATGACGCGACAGGCAGGGCCCCCGGCGGGGCCTGACGCCGCGGGTGCGTTGCACCTGGCTTGACGGCCGGGTGGCAGCGCCTCTCCAACGGTTAGTTCGTGACGTTCCTGGCCTCGACCTCAGCGATCCCTGCGAGGTGTCAGCCGGGTGAGCCCGGCTGGATCGCTTCGGACGCAACCAGGCACAACGCCCCCGCGGCGCCACCCGCCCCCGTTGAGGCCTGACGGCCGCGTCCCCTTGATCTCCGCAGCGTATTCGGGATACGGAGTCAGCGAAAACCCCTGCGGTAGCCGGGGTGACGTCCCTGGCGCAATCCCCCGGTGCGGCGTCTCGAGCACGCGAGTGGCCCCTCAGGGAGCAATGACCTTCGCAGGCGAGCGCAGAGTCGAGGGGCCGTGAAATTCCGCCGCTGCAAGCGGCAGTTGCGCGGGTCGGCCCCGTCCGCCGCCGGGGGTTACGCCAGGGGCGTCAGGGCCCCGGCTGTGGCGTCTTCGCTGTCGCCTTATCTCGGAGGCTGTACACCCTAGAGGGGCTGCCGACCTGGTTCAGGCGCGGTTGGTCAGCCTTACTTGGCGTAGATGAAGCCGGTCAGCGGTCCCGGGTCGGAGTACGGCACGAAGCGGGTGTCGACCTGGTTCCAGCCGTTGTAGTTCATCTCCGAGACGGTGAAGCCGTCGGACCGGACACTCTCCACGTAGCCCACGTGGCCGTAGCCGCTCATGCGCTGGTCCCAGACCACCACCGCGCCGACGCGCGCCTGGTGGCCAACGGGGTACCCGTAGGCCTGCGCCTGCCCGTACCACTCCCATGCGTTGCCGAACCACGGGATGCAGCGCCGGTTGGCGACATACCAGGTGCAGTACCCGTAGCTGAAGTGGTTGCCGCAGCTACCGCCGCCGTTGACCTTGCCGCCGCCGGAGCTGAAGCTGCCGCCCGAACCGGAACTGGAAGTGGAGATGGAACTGGAGACGGCGCGGGCGACCGGCGGGGGCGGCGCCTGGCGGACGGCGATCTCGGAGTTCAGGTTGCTGATCTGTCCCAGGAGGGCGCGCGACTGCGAATCAAGCGCGCTCACACTCTGGTCGTAGTTGGCGACCATCGCCAGCTCTCGGCCATTGGCCTGGGTCAGCTGGTCCTGCAGCAGCACGGCCTGCGCCTGCTTCTTGTCCAGGTCGACCGCCAGACCCTTCAGCTGGGCCTGCTCGACCTTGATCCTGCGGGCCGTGTCGGCCACGCGCCGCTGAACGGTGATCTCGGACATGATGCGCCCGAGCATCTCCTTGAACGAGCTGGAGGCGAAGATCAGGGCGATCGTCTGGTCACCGGTGGCCGTCTTGTACTGCCCACGGCTGATCTCGGCGATCAGCAGGCGCTGCTGGGCCAGGTTGTGCTCGGTGTTGGAGATCTGGCCTCGCAGGTTCGCCTGCTCGCCGTTCAGGGCAGCCAGGTACTGGGAGTTGGCCCGCAGCTCACCCTGGAGCTGGTTGAGCGCGTCCTGCGCCGCGAGCAGGTTGGCCAGCGCCCTGGCCTTGTCGCCCCCCAGTCCGCCGACCTGCTGCTGCAGCTGCTGCCGCTGGGCCAGCAGGGCACTGGTCTGGTCGGCGCTCGCCGGTACCAGCGCCGTGAGCGCCGCTCCAACCGCGAGGCAGACTACCAGCGCACGGATTCGTAAGCCCAGGATTGGAACCTCCCCTTGGCGAAGTGATTTGAAGTGGTTGGTGGTCGCTGCCCCCCGCTTCCCGGCAGGGTGACCCTTGAAGGGTCGGCTCACGACTCCCGACACCCTAACAGCTAGAGGGGATCCACGTCCACCAGGAACCCGCGCCCGTCCGGCAGCAGAGGTTTGACTGCGGAGAGGTCCCGGCCCTTGATGGTCAGGGACCAGCGGTACTCGCCCCTGAGCCGGTGGATGAACGCCTGGCTGGGGCCCAGGACGGTCACCCCCTCGATCCCCTGCATCGCGATGGTGTCCCGAAGGGCCCCCGCGAAGCCCTCCAGCATCCGGCGCGACGTGGCGTCCTCGGCCGCCGAGGCGGTGACGTCGATCAGCCGGGAGAACGGCGGAAAGTCCAACGCCTCCCGCACCGCCAATTCCTCTGAGACGAACTCGTGGTAATCGTGCTGGAGCGCCAGGCGGACCGCGTAGTGGTGGGGATTCATGGTCTGGACGATGGCTCGGGCGTCGCTGCGCCGAGCCCTCCCCGCGACCTGCACCAGGCTGGCGAAGGTGTCCTCGGCAGCGCGGAAGTCGGGGTAGTTGAGCGCCTGGTCGGCATCAACCACACCGACCAGCCCAACCCCTGGCAGGTCCCAGCCCTTGGCCACCAGCGAGGTGCCCACCAGCACGTCGA
The DNA here is from genome assembly GCA_050998755.1 of Candidatus Dormibacteria bacterium. Taxonomy (GTDB): domain Bacteria; phylum Chloroflexota; class Dormibacteria; order DASZGP01; family DASZGP01; genus JAXDLW01. Next base: position 53,196 of record JBPCPW010000045.1, on the reverse strand, counting down.
CCTCGCCGCGACCAAAGGCATCCCAGATGCCGTAATAGGCGTCACGGGTTGAGGCCGTGTCGCGGTCCAGGCGAACCACCCGCGCGCCAGGGAGGATGCGTTGGGCCTCGGCCTCGATGCGCTCCGTGCCAAATCCAACCGTGTGCAGGCCCCTGGCCTCGCAGTTGGGGCAGGTCGAGGGCATCGGCTCGGCGTGGCCGCAGTAGTGGCAGCTGAGCTCCCGGGTCGCCCCGTGGTACACCAGCGAGACGCTGCAGTTGGGACATCCCACCGCTTCCCCGCACTTGCGGCAGCGCGCGTACCAGGCCAGCCCGCGGCGGTTCAGGTACAGGATGACCTGTCCCCCGCGGTCCAGCTCGTGGCGGGCGGCGACGGTGAGCTTCTCGCCTATCGGCCGGCTCAGGCTCCAGCTGTCATCGCCGCGCATGTCGGCGACCTCCATCGACGGAAGGGCGGCCCCGTTGTAGCGTTCGGGCAACTCGAGGATGCGGGCACCCTCGAAGCCGTCGGCGGCTCGGCCGTGGGCATAGTAGGTGGTGAGGCTCGGGGTGGCGCTGCCGAGCAGGACCACGCACCCGGCAAGGTCGCCGATCCGGTGGGCCACGTCCACGGCGTTGTACCGGGGCACGCGGAGCTGCTTGTAGGTCGTGGAATGCTCCTCGTCGACCACCACCAGCCCCAGGTTCTCGATGGGGGCGAAGATCGCGGCCCTTGGTCCGATGGCCACGGTCGCCTGGCCCGACCGCAGGCGCCGCCATTCCAGCGCCTTCTCGCTCGGGGTGAGGAGGCTGTGGAGGACGGCGATCGTGCCGGCGAAGCGCTCGGCGAAACGCGAGATGGTCTGCGGGGTGAGGGCGATCTCGGGGATCAGCACGATGACCCCCCTCCCCGTGGCCAGGCAGTCCTCGATGGCCTGGAGGTAGACCTCGGTCTTGCCGCTGCCCGTGACGCCGTGGAGCAGGACGCGGCCGCGCCCAACCTCGAGCGCCTCTCGCACCGCCTCCAACGCCGCCTGTTGGGCGGCGGTGAAACGACCGCTCCGCGATTCCCGCTGCTTACCGCTGAGGGTCCGGTCCCGGCTCTCCACCCGGGGGCCTCGCTTGCGCTTGGAGCCCACCTTGATGGAGCGGATCCCGGGGGGGATCATGGCCCTGACGACGTCTGGCAGCGGCGCCGCGTAATACGACGAGATCCAGTGCGCCAGCTCGACCTGGTAGGGCAGCAGGAGCGAGGGTTCGTCATCCCCTGCCAGGGACTCGATGGCCCGCGGGTCCGGGTGGTCAGCGGTGTCTTTGAGCCCCAGCACATACCCGGTGACGGTCTGCTTGCCGAACGGCACCACGACCCGGACGCCGGCGACGATCAGGGCCTCCATGGCGGTTGGCACCAGGTAGGTGAAGGACCTCAGTGATGGGCCGGTCCGGCGGTCCACCACCACTTCGGCATAGCGGCTCAGGACGTCTGCAGGTGGCGTAGCCAGCCGAGGAAGCCCCGGCGTGGCCGAGCTTGGCCGACATCACCGACGGCCTCGGAGCGCATCGAGGCCACCAGGTCGCCCATCGAGATCTGCGCGGCACGGTGCGGTGAAGCGATCGCCGGCTGGGGCGCGTGCGTGACGTGGGCGGGGGCTTCGAGGACCGCCTCCCAGACCTCCCTGGCCAGCATGGCGTAGGCCTGGGCCGCGGCCGTCTCCGGGCTGGAGGCAACCACCGGCACACCAGTCAGCGAACCCTCGGCAACGCGCACGGTGTAGGGGATGTAGGGCTGGAAGACCCGGGTGTTGGGCAGGGTGCGGATGGCGTCAAGCAGTTCGCGGCTGAAGTTGGTGCGGGCGTTGACAAAGGTCGGCACCAGGCCCAGCATCTCGAGCTCGGGGTTGAGGTACTGCTGGGCGAGGCGGATGGCATGGGAGAGTTGCCGAAGGCCGGACAGGGCGAATCCCGACACCTGCAGCGGCACAAGGATGAACCGCGACGCCGCGAACCCGTTGACGGTATGGAAGCCGAGGTTGGGCGGCAGGTCGATAAGTACCAGGTCAAAGCGCTGGGCCTCGGGCTGCTGCAGCAGGGTCCGCATGATGTACTCCTTGCCCTGGCTGCCCATAAGCTCCTGCTCCGCGGCAAACAGTTCCATGTGGGCGGTGATACAGCTGACGCCGGCAAAGCTGGTCTGCTGGATGGCCGGGCCGATCTGCGTGACGCGGCCCGACATCAGGTGGTAGCTCGAGACCCTGGTCCCCGCGGTATCCATGCCCAGGGCCTGGCCCAGGTTTCCCTGCCCGTCCATGTCCCAGGCCAGCACGCTGACCCCCTGGCGCCCCAGGGCCACGGCGATGTTGGCCACCGTGGTCGTCTTGCCCACCCCACCCTTTCCCGAGGCGATGCTGACCACGGTTGGCATCAGCGGTGGACCATGGTCAGCATCAGCAGCAGCCCCAGCGCGAGCAGCAGCATCAGGAACGCAGCCGCCCCGAAGTCGAATATCGGGGGATCGTCGGCGGTCAGCCTGTCTGGGGGCTCCGGGGGCTCCGGGGGCTCCTCGGTCACGATGCCTTCTGGCCCTCACGCCCGGCCCTGAGCACGGTCATCGCGGCGCTCAGGATCTCGTAGGCCACGTCCTCTTTGGGAGCTCGCTCAACGTGCTGGTGCAGGCCCTGGCGGCCGATGATGGTCACCGCGTTGTCGGGGCTACCCATCCCGATGGTGGGATCGGACACGTCGTTGGCGACGACCAGGTCGAGGCGCTTGGCCATCAGCTTCTCCTGGGCCCGCGCCAGCAACTCGTGGGTCTCGGCGGCAAAGCCCACCTTGACCAGCCGTCCGCCGGCACCGGGACCAATGGAGGCCACGATGTCCTCGTTCTCCTCCAGGGCGAGAGCGTCCGGTACATCGGCCTTGCGCATCTTCTGCACCGCGACATCCCGCGGGCGGAAGTCAGCGACGGCGGCGGCCATGACCAGGATGTCCGACGACTCGGCACGGGCCTGCAGCGCCTCGCCCATCTGGGCGGCACTGTCCACGTGCACCACCTCGACGCCCCGCGGCTCCGCGAGCTTCGACGTGGTCACCAGCGTGACCTGGGCGCCGCGAGCCTCGGCGACGGCGGCCAGCGCGTGCCCCATCAGCCCGCTCGAGCGGTTGCCGATATAGCGCACCGGGTCCAGCGACTCGCGCGTCCCGCCCGCACTGACCAGGACCACCAGGCCGTCCATGTCGCGACCGCCGGGCAGGACCGCGTGCAGGGCACGAAGGATGTCCTCCTGGTCCGCCAGCCTGCCGGACCCGAACTCGCCAGATGCCAGCAGGCCGTCAACCGGTCCCGCCAGCGTCACGCCGCGGGCCAGTAGCGTTGCGACATTGGACATCGTCGCCTCCTGCTCCCACATCCGCGAGTGCATCGCCGGGGCCAGGACCAGGGGGGTGTTGGAGGCCAGGACGGTGGTGCTCAGGGCCTCGTCGGCCAGGCCCAGGGCGAGTTTGGCGATGACGTTGGCGGTGGCTGGGGCGACCAGGATCACGTCGGGCCAGTCGGAGAGCGCAATGTGGGCCTCCCCGCCGGCGCGGCCGGCGGTGGTCTGCTTGCCGAACAGGTCGCTGGCCACCGGCTGCCCGCTGAGTGCCTCGAAGGTCAGCGGGGTGACGAAGCGCGTGGCCTCGGGGGTCATGACCACCCGGACCTCCGCCCCCGCACGGACCAGCATGCTCACCGTCTCCGCCACCTTGTACGCGGCGATCCCGCCACAGACTCCGACCAGGACCCGGCGACCAGCGAAGGCGCGCCGCGCCAGGTGGGCGTTCATCCCCCGGTCCCCCGCCGCTGCTCGATCAAGTTGAGGACCTCCTTCGCCGCGCGCTCCACGTCGCCGTTGACGACGGTGGCGTCGTATTGGTCAGAGTATCCCATCTCGATTTGGGCGTCGGATGCTCGTTTGGCAAGCTCCGCGGCATCCTCGGTGCCGCGTGCCAGCCGGCGGCGGTCCAGCTCGTCGAGGCTGGGCGGGGCAAGGAAGATCAGCAGCGGGTCGGCCACCAGCCGGCGAATCTCCAGGCCGCCCTTGACGTCGATGTTGAGAACGACGTCGCGGCCGGCGTCCAGGGCCGACTGCACGCGTGAGCGACCGGTGCCCGACCGATGGGTGTGGACCGGCTCCCACTCGAGGAGATCACCGGCGGCGATCATGCGGTCAAACTCGAGATCGTCGACGAAACTGTAGTCGCGGCCGTCCACCTCCCCGGGCCGCGGCTGCCGGGTGGTGTAGGAAACGCTGTACGAGAGCGTGGGGTCCAGCTCGAAGACCCGCTGCAGCACGGTGTCCTTGCCGACACCGCTGGGGCCTGAGACCACCAGCAGCAGCCCCCGGCGGCTCATCCGTCGCCTCGAAGATGCGCCAGCGCCGCCTCCATGTCCGCCGGCAGGGATGCGGTGAACTCGAGCTGCTCGTGACTGACCGGATGCTCGAAGCCCAGCCGCTGAGAGTGCAGGGCGGGTCGGTCGAGGAGGTCTGGCGCCGGGTGGCCATAGGTCGAGTCCCCCAGCAGCGGGTGGCCGATGGCCGCCAGGTGCACCCGGACCTGGTGGGTGCGCCCGGTCTCCAGCCTTACGGCCAGGAGGGTGTGCCGGCGCAGCGCCTCGAGCGCGGTGAAGTGAGTCACCGCGGCACGCCCGTTGTCCACCACGGCCATCCGGCGGCGTTCCTTGGGGTGGCGGCCGATCGCGGCCTCGATCCTCCCCGTGTCCTTCAACGTCCCAACGGCAATCGCGCGGTACTCGCGGTGCACCCGCCGCTGCGCCAGGTCGGCGCTGAGCCGCCGCAGCGCCACCTCGGTGCGCGCGACCAGCATCAGCCCGCTGGTGCCCTTGTCCAGGCGGTGCACTATGCCTGGCCTCTCGGGACCGCCCAGTGAGGGCCAGCCGGAGTGACGTGAGAGCAGGGCATTGACCAGGGTGCCGGTACGCCGCCCCGCGCCCGGATGGACCACCATGCCGGCCGGCTTGTCCACCACCATCAGGTCATCGTCCTCGAAGACCACGTTGAGCACTATGTCCTCCGCCTCTACATGTGAGGGGAGGGCCTCGGGAATCGACAGCGTCACGGTGTCTCCCACGGTGACTGCCCGGCTGGCGCGCACCGCCTGGCCGTTCACCAGCACGGCGCCGAGTCGAACCAGGCGGTTGGCCACCGCCCGCGAAGGCAGCAGTCCGGATTCCGCCAGGAAGCGGTCCAGGCGCGCCTCGTCGTGCTGCACCACGACCCTAGTCGGCGTGCTCATCCGCCTCTGTAGCCTTCGAGCCCATGTAGAGCCGCCAGGCAAGGAGGATCGCCCCAACGCTGATCGCGGAGTCCGCAACGTTGAAGACGGGGAACACGCGGAAGTCGATGAAATCGGTCACCGATCCCGCCAGCACCCGGTCCACCACGTTGCCGATCGCTCCGCCGAGGACCAACCCCAGTCCCAGCCGCATCCACGGCTCGGTGCGCGGCACCCGCCGCGCCAGGTACAGGATGAACAGGATGGCGCCGATGTCGAAGACGAAGACGATGCTGCTGAAAGACGTGGCCAGGCTGAAGGCGATGCCGGTGTTCTGCGAATGGTCGATCCACAGCAGGTCGCCCACCACGCTGACGTGTTCGCCCAGTGCCAGGTTGTGCTGCACCGCGATCTTGGTGACCCGGTCGAGGACGAAGACGATCAGGGCGACCAGAAGAAGCATCATGTTGATTCCGAGTCCGGAGGCGGGCTCAGGCCGGCACGGGGATTACTGCTGGTGCTGTTCCTTCGATTTGCAGGCGACGCACTGCCCGGCGAACGGAAGTGCCTCGAGCCGCTCACGAGGGATTGGCTGGCCGCAGGTCTCGCAGGTACCGTAGGAGCCGTCCTCGATCCGTCCCAGCGCACTCTCGACCTGGCCCCGAACATGCTCCAGGTTCTCCACCAGGGCGCGGTCGCGCTCCTGGGCGGAGGTCTCCGAGGCCGCCTCCCCGACGCCGTTGCCATATCCCGCGGTCTCATCCTTGCCCTCACGCACGCTCTCGCGGGTCTTCTCGAGCTCGCCCAGCTCATGGTCGACGCGGGAAAGATGCGCCAGCAGTTCGCGGCGTGCGGAGTCCAGATCCAGCGTAATCTCAGCCACCCGTGACATCTCCAATAGGTGCGCGTGCACCCGTGTTTGAATTCGAGGCGAGTATAGCTCCGGGATACCATCCCGCGGGGTGGGAACCGTCCCGCACCAGCAGGGTGCGATCAAGCTCCGGCAGTTTGCCTCACCGCAAGCCAAACCACGTCGCCCTCGACCCTGTGCTCCGCCGAATGCCACCCGGCTGGCGCGGTCGCGCCCCCTGGTAGCTCAGCGAAGGTCACAGCGAGGGTTTCGGTGGAGATATGCTCACTCCAGGCCAGCGCGGCCTCCGCGACCTCGCCTTCGGCCCGCCAGCTGACGTTGATGCGGTCTTCGACGTTGAACCCGGCGTCCTTGCGCATCCCCTGGATCCGGCGGACCAGCTCGCGCGCCAGGCCCTCCCGCCGGAGCGCGGGCGTGATCTCGGTGTCCAGCTCGACCTCGTGGTCGTGCTGGTGGTACTGGAGCGACTTGAGGTTCAACTCATCCAGGACGATGGCCTCGAGCTCGGGGGACAGCGCCGGTCCGGGGACGCTGGCGCCGGCCAGCGGCTGGCGAACCTTGAGCCCGGTGCGATCGCGCTGCTTGTGACCCAGCTCGACGATCCGGCGGGCGCGGGTCATCTGCTGCGCGAGTTCGCGGTCGATGGCTTCCACATTGGCCTCGGGCCAGTTGGCCAGGTGCACCGAGTCGGCGCGGGCAGTGCCCCGAGCCAGGTTGCGGTAGAGCTCGTCGGCGACGAACGGCGCGAAGGGCGCCAGGACCAGGCTGATGGTGGTCAGTGCCTCATGGAGGGTCTGGTAGGCGCTCAGCTTGTCGAGGTCCGACTCCGACCTCCAGAAGCGACGGCGGGAACGGCGCACGTACCAGTTGGAGAGGTCCGCGACAAATTGCTCGATGGCCCGCCCGGCGCCCGTCGCGTCGAACGCGTCAAGCTCCGTGGTGACGCGCTGCACACACTGGTTGAGCTCGGACAGCAGCCAGCGATCGAGCGACGGGCGCTGCCCAACCGGCAAGGGCTCCTGCGCCTCCGGGTCGAAGCCGTCGAGGTTGGCGTACTGGACGAAGAAGACATGGCAGTTCCATAGCATCCGCATGAACCCACCAACGACATCGGCGAAAACCTTGGGCGACACCCGGTACTCGCTACCTACGGCGACCGACGTGTAGAAGTACCAGCGCAGCGCGTCCGCCCCGAATTTGTCCATCATCTCCATGGGGTCGACCACGTTGCCCTTGGACTTGCTCATCTTCTTGCCTTCAGCGTCCACCACATGGCTCAGGCAGACCACGTTTCGGTAGCTGCTCTGCCCGCTGACCAGGGTCGACTCCGCGAGCAGGCTGTAGAACCAGCCGCGGGTCTGGTCGATGCCCTCGCAGATGAAGTCGGCCGGGAACTGGCGCGCGAAGACATCCTGGTTCTCAAACGGCCAGTGGTACTGCGCGTAGGGCATGGCACCGGAGTCGAACCAGACGTCGATCACGTCGAGAACTCGTCGCATCACCGGCGGGCGCCGCGTCCCGTCCGCATCCTCGACGGTCACCCCAGAGCCCTCGCAGGCCTCGCAGGGCAGGGTCACGGTGTCGATGTGCGGCCGATGGATGTCGTCTTGGACGGTGAGCCCAATTTCAGCGGTTGAGCCCACGCAGCGCCGGGCGCCGCAGCGCTCGCAGGTCCAGATCGGCAGCGGCGTCGCCCAGTAGCGGTAGCGGGAGAGACTCCAGTCCACCCCGCCCTCCAGCCAGTTGCCCATCCGCCCATCGCGGATGTGCTCGGGCACCCAGTTGATGCTCCGGTTGGCCTCCAGCAACTCCGCTTTGCGGGCGCTGGTGCGTACGAACCAGGAGTCCAGGGCGTAGTAGAGAAGGGGCGTGTCGCAGCGCCAGCAGAAGGGGTAGGTGTGGCGGATGGTTCCTTTTTTGTAGAGCAGGCCGCGCTCGGCGAGGTCCTTCATGATCGGGACGTCGGCGTCCTTGGCAAACATCCCAGCGAACTTGAGCACCTCGTCCCGGAACTGACCCTTGAGGTCGATGACGTGGCGCACCGGGATGCCCTTCTCCTGGCAGAGCCGCAGGTCGTCGACGCCGTAGGCAGCCGCGGTGTGCACCACCCCGGTGCCATCCTCAACGCTGACGAAGTCCGCCTCGACCACGAAGAACGCCGGCTCGTCGGGGATGAGGTACTCGAATAACGGTCGGTACTTCCTGCCCACGAGGTCTGCGGCGCGGAGCCGCTGCACCACCTCGTAGGGGCCCTCGAGCACCTCCAGCCGGGCCTCGGCGAGGATGACCATGATCTCCGCGGGCCCGCCCGGGACGGGGTTTGGCGGCGCGGTCCGGACCTTGACGTACTGGATGTCAGCGCCGACCGCCAGAGCGACGTTTCCCGGCAACGTCCAGGGGGTGGTGGTCCAGGCCAGGAAGTATGTCCCGGGCTCATCCTCGAGCTCGAACAGCGGGTACACGCTGGGATCCTTGATGTCGTCCTTGTATCCCTGGGACAGTTCGTGCGAGCTGAGTGGGGTCTGGCACCGCGGGCAGTACGGTAACACCTTGTACGCGGTGTACAGCAGGTCGTCGTCCCACATCTTTTTGAGCAGCGCCCAGACCGACTCCATGTAGGGCGTCTGGTAGGTGATATAGGGATCCTCGAGGTCGAGCCAGTAACCCATGCGGTGGGTGAATTCGACCCACTGCTTGATGTAGCGGTTGCCGGACTCCATGCAGAGCTCGTTGAAGGCGTCGATGCCGAAGCGCTCGATATCCTGCTTGCTCTTGAAGCCGAGCTCCTTCTCCACCTCGACCTCGACCGGCAGACCATGTGTGTCCCAGCCGCCCTTGCGCACCACGCGGTGGCCGCGCATCGTCTTGTAGCGGGGATAGAGGTCCTTGAACGAACGGGCCAGCACGTGGTGGATCCCGGGTAACCCGTTGGCCGTAGGAGGACCCTCGTAGAAGACCCAGCTGTTCTCCTCCGGGCGCTCCTGGACGGACCTCTTGAGGACCTGCTCTCGTTCCCAGAACTCGCGGACGCGCCTCTCCAGCTCGGGAAAATCGGCCTGTTGAGGCACGGGCTCGAACACCGCCAGGGTAGTGCTGCTGGTCAAAGGCTTCGGCTCGGTGCGGTCAGAAGCCGAGCGCGGACTGGGTCAACCAGCCACCCAGCAGCGACAGGCCGATGATCAGGATCATCGGCGAGAAGTCGAGGCCGGCGATCGGCGGCACAAACCGCCGCACCAGCCCCAGGGCGGGCTCTGTCACCTCATAGAGGAAACGGGGAATGCCGTGGCTCCAGTCCTTGATGAAAAAGCTGCCCAGCGCCCGCGCCACGATGAGGTAGGTGTAAACGCGGAGCGCGGTGCCGATGAAGAAGGCCAAGTCCGCGCTCATCCAACACGTGGCTGGCGGCGCGAGAGAAGCTCGTGATGGTCGCCGAACAGTGCTGTTCCCACGCGGACGATCGTAGCGCCCTCCTCAATTGCCGCCTCGAAGTCGGCTGACATACCCATCGACAGGTGCCGCAGGGCGGAGGGCGGCCAATGGTCGGAGAGCCGGTCGCGCAGTTCTCGGAGGGCCACGAATGTCGGACGCGCCGCGCCCGGCTGGTCGACCACCGGGCCGATGGTCATCAGTCCCTCGATCGCCAGGCCGGGGAGCGAGACCAGGTCAGCGGCATCACGCATCAGTCCCTCGACCGCGTAGCCACTCTTCGAGGGGTCGGCGGCGACGTTGACCTGGACCAGGGCCCGGAGCGGCTGCCCGGCGGTCAGCGCGGCGCGCGAGACCTCCGTGGCCAGGCGCAGGCTGTCGATTGATTGCACCGCGTCGAAGACCCCGACCGCGGCGCGGGATTTGTTCGATTGGAGGTGGCCGATGAGGTGCACGCGGATCGCCTTGCGCACCATGTGCGGTAGCTCCGCCAGCTTGACGGCGGCGTCCTGGACCCGGTTCTCGCCGAAGAGGCGCTGGCCCGCCGCCGCCAGCTCCACGATCCCCGGCGCGTCGCTGTACTTGCTCGCCGCCAGCACGTCCACCTCACCCGGGTCGCGCCCGCTCCGCCGGCACGCCTCCGACGCGCGCGTATGCACCGCGGCCAGGCGTGACGCGGCGTCATCGCCGCCGGCAGGGTCAATGATGGTGTCGCAGGTCCGTCTGCGGGGGCTTGTCGAGGACGGCGATGGCCGCCACCCGGAAGGCGGTCCCATCCCGCCGGAACGAAGGCAGGCCAGGGTCTTCGAAGGTGCAGCGGTCCAGGCGCTCCACGTGTCCAGCCTGCAACCCGGCCTCCAGCAGCTGGCCGGTCAGCGCGCCGGCAATGTCGAACCTGTAATGGGTGCCGTCGGCATCCGCGGACAGGTGGGGGGCCAGGCCGGCCTCCCAGGCGGCGCGCGCCACCTCCTGGCCCACCTCATAGCAACCGCCACAGATCCCGGGCCCGATCCCCGCCCGGAGCTCGCTGAGACGTCCGCCGGACTCCCTGATCAAGCGGGCCACGGCGCGCGGGAGGATCCCGGTGACGGTGCCCCGCCAGCCACAATGCACCACCGCCACCATTTTCTCGGCGGGCTCATAAACGATCACCGGGAAGCAGTCGGCGACACGGACCATCAGGGGCCAGGGCTCCTCGGTGATCAGCCCGTCGGTGTGCGGGATGCGGTTGCCGGGACCGCAGTTCTCGCAGAGGTGAACCACCGCCACGGCGGACCCGTGCACCTGTTGGGCGGTGACCACGTCACCGGGCGTGAAGCCCATCTGTTGGGCAACCCGCTGCAGGTTGGCGCGCCCCTCCTCCGTCTCCAGGGCGGCATCCGAGAGATCCCCTGCGGCGATCGTGGTGAAGGTGTGTGGGAGGCCCGCGGCGGACAGCAGGGGCAGGTTCAACAAGCCTGGCGCGCTCATCGTCCAATAATCGCGCACGGTGCCCGTCGCGCCGCGCTACGCTTGCAGTGCATGAGTGAGCAGGAAGAAACCCCCCTGGCGTGGATCGCCATCGTCCAGGGCGTCCCCGTGCTGGCCGCCAACGGCGACCACCTGGGCCACGTCACAGAGGTCGCGGGGCTGCCCGAGGATGACATCTTCCACGGCGTGGTCTTCCAGCACAGCGTCCTAGGCAAGCATGTCCTGGCGCCCGCGGCGGACGTCGACCGGATCACCGACCGCGCCGTCTATCTGTCAGTCGAGAAGGCGCAGGCAGATGAATACCAGGAGTTCCGCGAGATGGACGTGGAGCACCTGGGGATGAAGGGTCTCTTCTTCTGGAAGCACCTGGGCTGGAAAAAGTCGGACTAAGGCGGGGAGCTACCCCTCCTACCTGACCCCCTGCTTGGAGAGCAGCTGGTCGATCTCCCGCTTGACCTCGGTCAGGTCACGGAATTGCCGGTACACCGAGGCGAAGCGGACATAGGCCACATCATCCAGCTTGCGCAGCTTCTCCATCACCAGCTCCCCGATGTCGCGCGAGGGGATCTCCATCTTGCCGGTGCTGCGCAGTTCGGACTCGATCTCGTCGATGGTCGCCTCAATCGTGCTGGGCGATATGTCTCGCTTCTCGCAGGCGGTCATCAGGCCGTCGAAGAGCTTCTGGCGGTTGAAGTCCTCGCGGCGACCGTCCTTTTTGATCACGAAGAAGGGGATGTTCTCCACGCGTTCGTAGGTGGTGAACCGCTTGGTGCACTCAAGACACTCGCGGCGTCGCCGGATCGCCTCGCCGGTGTCCGAGTCGCGGGAGTCAACTACCTTGAGTTCCTCGTGACCACAATATGGGCACTTCATGAGGCGCGCTCAGCTGGGGAAAAAGACAACATGTTGTATTCCGCGCGGATCGTACCACAGCTTTTAGGGGTTACCTGGCCGCCAGCCACCCCAGGGCGGCGGCCGCGACCACGACCAGCAGGACGTCGAGGTCGGTGGGTTGCAGAAGCCGGACCAGGAGCCACCCCCGCGGCGCCTCCCCGGAGGTCAGCGCCCGGGGGTTGGGCGCGCCGGCGAAGACATCGACCTGCCGCACCCGGGCCGTCGCCACCACCAGGCGGGCAGCAGAAATCGCGAACATCATGCCCGGCACTGCCTCGAGGGCCAGCACCAGGGAGGACGGCAGGCGGTAGTGCCCCAGGATATCGGCGCCCAGGAGGGCGAGCAGCAGGTGCAGCAGCACCCAGGCGATGCCCCAGTAGAGCGCCAGCTCGAGGTTGCGAACAAAGAGCCCGAGCCAGCGCACCGCTGCCCGGGCAACGACGTGCGAGGTGTCGCCCACGTTTCGGGCCGCCGTCAGGCTCACCCGCTGCGCCGCGCGGTGCAGGTCAACGTGCAGGACGCGGCTAAACGCGGCGCGGCCCGCGAAGGTAACCGAGGCGGTCACCGGGCCGCCGCCGCGACTCAGGTCTCTCATCCGCTAACCCTACCCAGCGCTCCCGGGGGTGAACCCCGGGACTATCAGATGGCTGGCGGCGGGGTGTGCGGCCGGCGGGCGCACCGGACCAAGGTGGCCGTCCGGACGACCTTAAACGCAAGAGCCGGGGCAGCTGCCCCGGCTCCTGAAGCTCGTTCGGCCTACCTGCGGTTACGCAAGAACGCCGGGATGTCGAGGTCTTCGCTGTCGAAGGTCGGCGCGGGCTCGGCCAGCGGCTCGACCCGGCCTGGCAGCGCCCCATAAGTTGGCTCACGGCGGGCGGGCAGCGCCTCGTCCTCGGGCTCGAAGGCGTCCATCTGGCCGCCGCGCTCGATGCCGAAGCCGGTGGCGACAACGGTGACCTTGACCTCGCCCTGCATCCGCTCGTCGATGACGGTGCCGAAGATGAGGTTGTCGTCCTTGGCCTTGGCCGCGTCGCGCACCAGGTTGGCCGCCTCGTTGACCTCCACCAGCGAGAGGTCGGGACCACCGGTGATGTTCAGCAGGATGCCCTTGGCACCCTCGATGGTGGTCTCCAGCAGCGGACTGCTGATGGCGTTCTTGGCGGCGTCGACCGCCCGGTTGTCGCCAGTCCCGAAGCCGATGCCCATCAGGGCCGCGCCCTGGTTGGACATGATGGTCTTGACGTCGGCAAAGTCCAGGTTGATCAGGCCGGGGAAAACGATGAGGTCGGAGATCCCCTGTACGCCCTGGCGGAGCACGTCGTCGGCAATCTTGAACGCCTCGGCCATCGGGGTCTTCTTGTCGACCACCTCGAGCAGGCGCTGGTTGGGCACCGTGATCAGGGTGTCCACCTTGTCGTGGAGGCGCTTGATGCCCTCCTCGGCGGCCTGCTTGCGGCGAGCGCCCTCGAAGGTGAACGGCTTGGTGACCACGCCGATGGTCAGCGCGCCGGCCATGCGGGCGATCTCCGCGACCACCGGGGCCGCGCCGGTGCCGGTACCGCCGCCCATGCCGGCGGTGATGAAGACCATGTCGCAGTCCTTGAGCAGCTCGGTGAGTTCCTGACGGGACTCCTCGGCGGCCTCCTGCCCTTTGGTCGGGTCGCCGCCGGAACCAAGTCCGCGGGTCAGCTTCTTGCCGATATTGAGCTTGACATGCGCCTCAGAGGCGCCCAGCGCCTGCAGATCGGTGTTCACGGCGACGAACTCGACGCCGCGCAGCTTGCTGCGAATCATGCGGTTGACGGCGTTGCCGCCTGCACCGCCCACACCGACCACCTTGATCCGGGCGTTCCCGTCGATGGTCCGATCGATATCCCTGGCCATTGGGTCCTCCTTGCCCGAGGCTTCTGGGACCGTCCCTGTCCCAGGAGTCTCGAAAGTACGCTGCGGGGTTTCCTCCGCAACGTTATCCGTGTCAACAGTAGGCGGTTTGTCCTCCGCCCCCGGATTAAGTTGTGCCTCCCGCGCCTCGGGACTCTGCCCGGCGAGGCCCTTGAGCCTCATCTGCCGGTCGAAATCAGAAAAAGTCACGCAGCCACCTGGTTGCCCTCTGGTAGGCGTCCTGCAGGTTCACCGCAGGCGCTCCATCGGACGAGATTGACGGCCCTGTGAGCTTGGCCCCCCACTTTATCAGCCCCACGGCCGTTGCGAAAGATGGTCCTGCAACCTTGTCGGACATTCCTCGCACATTGAGCGGCACCCCGACCCGCACCGGTAGGTCGAGGATCTCCGACGCCAGCTCGGGCAGACCGAGTAACTTGGAGCCCCCGCCGGTCAGCACCAGTCCCCCCGGCAGGAGCCCGTCCTGGCCGGTGCGTTGCAGCTCGGCCTTGATCATGCGGATGATCTCCTCAGCCCGCGGCTGGATGATCTCGCTGACGTAAACGCGGGGCACGCCCTGGACCCGCTCGGACCCGATCGGCTGGATGTCGATGATCTCGTCCCTGGGGATCAGCTGGGGCAGGGCGTGGCCGTAGTTGATCTTCGCCGACTCGGCGTCGGTGAGGCTGGTGCGCAGCCCGATCGCCAGGTCGTTGGTCACGTGGTTACCGCCTATGGGGATCACCGCGGTGTGCAGGACACTGCCGTCCTGGAAGACGGCGAGGTCGGTGGTGCCACCGCCGATATCCGCCACAGCTACGCCGAGGTCGAGTTCGTTGTCGTTGAGCACGGCCTCGGCCGAGGCCAGCGACTGGGTCACCAGGTCGTCGATGTTGTAGCCGGCAGCGTGGACCGCCTTGACCACGTTCTGCACCGCGGTGGTGGCGCCAGAGATGATGTGCGTCTCCACCTCGAGGCGGGCCCCGGACATCCCCACCGCCTCGCGCACCCCCTCCTGCCCATCGACGATAAAGCCTCGAGGCATGACGTGGATGACCTCGGCGTCAGAGGAGATCGAGACCGCGCGGGCGGCCTCTATGACCCGATCCACGTCGCGCTGGGTGATCTCGCGGTCGTTGTTGGCCACGGCGACGACACCCCGGCTGTTCACCGAGCGCATGTGCTGCCCGGCCAGGCCGGCAAAGACGGAGTCCACCTTGTGGCCCGCCATGCGCTCGGCGGCGCTGACCGCGGCCTCGATGGAACGCACCGTTTTGTCGAGGTTGACGATGACACCCTTGCGCAGCCCCTCGGAGGGCACTTCGCCGACCCCGATCACGTTGATCTCGTCGTCCGGAGCCCCGGGAAGCTGGGTGGCGATCACGCAGCAGACCTTGGTGCTGCCGATGTCCAGGCCCACGATCCGCCCGTTCTTACTCAAGGTCTTTGGTCAACTTGACGCTTGCTCAATCGAATTAGCTTCCCACTCCGCCGCGATTCTACGGACGACACTCGTGGCGCTGGTCAAAGCAACTGCCTCCTGATCACCGCGATGTTCTGGAAGATGCGTACGCCGAAGGCGAAGATCGCGGCAAAGTACAGCTCCACCCCGAGTTTGTCGCCGAGGAAGGTGAGGGCGCCGGCAACGGCACTGTTGGTGAGCAGGCCGGAGAGGAAGACGGTGTTCTCGTATCTACCGTTGAGGGACGCCTTGAGCGCCCCGAAGATGGAATCGAGGGCGGCCAGCAGCATCACCGCGGTGTACCGCGAATAGGTGACCGGAATCTGAAGGTTGGTGACCGAGGCAATCACGATTCCCAGCACCGCGGCGAGCAGGACCAGCAGGACCTGGATCATTTCTTGGGGGAGGGGCTGGGCTTCGGGCTTGGCGAAGGGCTGGGGATGGTGTGGGTCACCGGCTGGTTCTGATTCATCAGGTTTATGTAGTCCAGTTTCGAATGGCCCAGGTCCACCTTGGCGCGCAGCGCCTTGAGGGACCCCAGCTTGGCCTCCAGGGAGCTCACCTGTTCCGCGGTCACCATCTGGCCGAACAGGATACGGGGGCCTTCCTTGGTCTCAATGGTCAATTGCTGGTCCGAGGTCAGGCTGATGGCAGATATCGTCAGGCCATAGACCCCGGGGAACGCCTCCTGGATCTTCTTGAGGTCCTGGAGCAGCAGGCCGGAGAGGGCGTGCTCGCCGCTCCTTATCCCGCCCGGGGCGGCCCATGAAAGCTCGACGTGCGGTTCGCCGGCGCTCGATCCGACGGCGACCCCACCGATCGCCGGGCTGAGAACCGTGCCCTCGGCGTTGAGCAGGTACGCGCGGCCGTCACGGTGAACCAGCCCGAGAGGCTCCCACTCATTGACCAGGACCTCCACACGATTCGGCAGCGAGGTGGTCACCGTCACCGCCCTGACGTAGGGGTCGGCGCGTAGCTCGCTCTCGGCATTCTCAGGCGTTATCAGGAACACATTCCGGCTGTTGTTCAGCCCGGCTCGGGCCAGGACCTCGACCCGGGAGAGGTGGTGCGCGCCGCTGACGTCGACCTGGCGCGCGGCGAAGGCCGGGCTGGTCACCAGCCAGATGGCCGTGCCCACCTCGGCGCACAGGACCAGCACACGCAGACCCGGCCGCGCCCAGGTGCCGGCCAGGCGGGACAGGAATTCAGTGGGCAGCAGGCGCGGCTGGAGCCCACGGCGCGGGGCCGTAGGGACGGACGCGCGCCGGCGAGCCCGGGAGGCGGAGCCCTTGGCGCGGACATTGCGCGGGCTGAGGTCACGGGGGGCGGGCTCGGCCCGCGAGGCCGGCCGCTTCCTGCGCGCCTGCCTCATGCGACAGCGTCCTCAACCAGGCGCTGGACCAGCTGCCTGAAGTTCATCCCCGCCGCCAGCGCGGCATCCGGGAAAAGGCTGAGCTCGGTCATGCCGGGGAGGGTATTGACCTCGAGTACCCAGATCGCACCTGACGGCTCGCAGATCATGTCCACCCGGCTGAGGCCACGGGCCCCGATCAACTGGTGGGCGCGCACCGCCAGCTCATTTGCCAGACGGGCCTGGGCCACCGGCAGGCGCGCCGGGATCACATGGTGGCTCATGCCCTCGGTGTACTTGGCCTCGAAGTCATAGTCGCCCTCGCGGTACTCGATCTCGATTGACGGTAGGACCTCCAGGCTGTTGATGCCGATGATCCCGATCGTCACCTCGATGCCGAATTTGGCCTGCTCGACGATCGCGGCGTGGTCCGGCCCGGCCACCTGCAGCGCCCTGGATACGCCATCGAGGACCGCGTCGGGGTCGCGCGCCAGGGTGAAGCCCAGGCTCGAGCCCGCCGAGTTGGGCTTGATCGCCAGGGGCAGTCCCAGGCGCTCGACAAGTTCTCCGCGCTGGGCGCGGGGGTCGGAGACGGTGGTGATGAGGTCGAATTTCGGCGTCGGCACGCCCTCGGCGATCATCACCCGCTTGGCCGCGGCCTTGTTCATCGCCAGCGCCCCGGCCAAGACCCCCGAGCCCACGTACGGTATGTCGAGCAGTTCGAGCACTGCCGCCGCCGTCCCATCCTCGCCCTGCGGTCCGTGCAGCGTTGGAAAAACCAGCTCCGGCGCCAGGTGGCGCAATTCCTGGAACCCGTCGCGTCGAAAGTCGACCAGCTCGGCGTCGTGGCCGAGATCGCGCAGCGCCGCAAGCACCTGCCTGCCCGATCGCAGGGAGATCTCCCGCTCGCCGGAGTTTCCGCCGGCGAGGACCGCGATCTTCACGCCGCCACCTCGGTCACAAAGGCTTCAGGCACGCCTCCCGGCCAGCGTCCCAGCGCCTGGATCTCGGGCTCCAGGCGAATTCCCGACCTCTCCTCCACCGTTTTTTGGACCAGGGACACCAGGGCGGCGATCTCCGCCGCCAGGGCCCCGCCGGCGTTGACGATGAAGTTGGCATGCTCCCGGCTGACCATGGCTCCACCCAACCGATGCCCTTTGAGTCCCGCCTGCTCCACCAGGCGGCCGGCGTGGTCGCCGGGGGGGTTCTTGAATACGCTCCCGGTACTGCGCCCGCTGACGGGCTGACTGCGATGCCGTGCCTGGCCGATCTCCTCCATCCTGGCGCGGATCTCCGCGGGGTCGCCGGGACGCAACTGGAACTCCGCAGCCACCACCACTGAGCCCTGCAGCGAACCGTGGCGCAGGGCGGAGGTTCGGTAATCGAAGGTCAGGTCGGCAAGCCGCCACACCACGCCGCCACCCTCGGCCGTCACGCCGCTGACCGCGGTGACCGTCGAGGCGATGTCCGAGCCGAAACAGCCGGCATTGTTATGGATCGACCCGCCCACCATGCCGGGGATGCCCAGCGCCCACTCGAACCCCGTCAACCCCGCCTTCTCGGCCGCCTGCGCAACCTTGACCATACGCGCCCCGGCCGCGGCGCTGACCACTGCCCCATCGATGGTGACCGAGCTGTCCGCAGCGCGCACCACCAGGCCGTCGATACCCGCGTCGGCGATCAGCAAGTTGCTGCCGTTGCCCATGATGGTGAGCGGAACATCATGCTGGCGACACCCGGCAACCAGGGCCTCCCAGCCGCCTTCGGTCTCGAGGTACCAGGACGCCGGACCGCCGATGCGGTAGGTGGTGTGGGGCGCCAGACGGTGGTCGCGTTGAACGCCGTGCAGGGAGCTGAGCCAGGCCTCGCGATTCACTGCCCCAAGCCAGTCGACGGTTGGGAGACCGCGTCCGCGGCCAGGGTGCGGGTGGCCTGGTAGATGTCTCCTGCGCCCATGCAGACCGCCACGTCGCCCACCGCCAGCCGCCCACGCAGCTCCGCGGGGAGGGCCTCTACCGAGTTCAGCACGGTGACCGGGCGGTCGTCGAGGGCGCGGATGCGCGCCGCCAGGGCTGCCGAATCGGCCCCGGGGATGGGCTCCTCGCCCGCGGCGTACACCGGTAGCAGGATCACCTCATCGGCTTCGGCAAAGGCCATTGCGAAGCCGTCCATCATCGCCTTGAGGCGGCTGAAGCGGTGCGGCTGGAAGGCGCAGAGCAGGCGCCCGGTGCACGTCTCCCGCGCCGCGGCCAGCGTGGCCAGGACCTCGGTTGGGTGGTGGCCGTAATCGTCATAGACCCGCGCGCCGTTCACCTCGGCCACCAGTTCCATCCGGCGCCCCGGCAGCCGAACCGCTACCAGCGCCGTGAGCATCACCCGCAGAGGTTGGCCAAGGGCCACGCCGGCGGCGATCGCGGCCATGGCGTTGCGGGCATTGTGCCGGCCGGGCGCCGGCAGCCGAACCTCCTCGTTGCCCCACGCCGACCACACTCGGAAGCTGCATCCCTCGCCGTCGGCGCGGTATTCGTCACCCTGGACGTCGGCGTGGTCAAACCCGTACGAAATGACATCCGACGGCGCGACCTGCAGCAGCCGGCGCGCGCCATCGTCGTCGACGCACGCCACCAACGTGGAGCTGACCCGCGCCGCGAAGCGCTCAAAGGCTCCGTGGATCTCCTCCAGGTCGCGGTACTGGTCCAGGTGGTCGGCCTCGATGTTGGTCACCACCCCCACCTCAGGGGTCAACTCGAGAAACGACCCGTCGCTCTCGTCGGCCTCGACCACCGCAACCTTGCCGCGCCCCGGCCGGGAGTTGTAGAGGGTGCCCGGGAGTCGTCCGCCACTGAGCACCAGGGGATCGAGGTGGTTCAGCGCCGCGGCCGTCATGGTGGTGGTGGTGGTTTTGCCGTGCGTGCCGGCGACCGCCACCACGCGGCGGCCCGCGCTCAGCTCCGCCGCGGCGACCGCCCGGTGGATGACCCGGAGCCGGCGCGCCCGCGCCGCCACGAGCTCGGGGTTGTCCTCTTTGATGGCCGTCGAGGTGACCAGGACCTCGGCGTCCCCCAGGTTCGCCGCATCGTGCCCAAGCGCCACCCGGGCGCCATCGACGATCAGGGCCGCGGTCACCGGCGAGCTGGTGGCGTCCGAGCCGCTGACGGCGTCGCCCCGTTCCAGGTAAAGGTGCGCCAGGGCGCTCATCGCGGCCCCGCCGATGCCCACCAGGTGGACCCTCATCGCGCCCCGCTGAGGATCGCCTCGGCGATCCTCAGGGCCGCCCGGGGACGGCCCTCGGCGCGGCTGGCCCGGGCCATCGCCTGGAGGCGGGCGGGATCGCTGTACAGCCTTTTTATCTCGCTCGTCAGGCGCACCCCGCTGAGCTCATCGTCGGGGACCTCGATGGCGGCCCCGGCACGCACCAGCGGCTCGGCATTGGCCCGCTGGTGTCCCCCCGCGAACGCTCCCGGGACCAGGATCATCGGCAGCCCCACCGCGGTCAGTTCGGCAACGCTGCCACCCGCACGGGCCAGCACCAGGTCGGCCGCCTGGTAGGCCTCGAGCATGTTGTCGTTGAAGTCCTCCAGCTGGTAGCGCACCCCGGTATCCTCGGGAAGGGCGTTTCGGAACGCGACCAGCTGATCGTGGTCGTGCTTTCCCGAGATATGGTGAACATGCAGGCCGGGGAGCGTCATCAACTCCTTCAACGCCTCCTCCACCGCGACGTTGAGACGGTGGGCGCCCTGGCTGCCGCCAAAGACGAGCAACCTGGTGAGGCCGTCGATTCGCCGCTCCGGAAGGTGCCAGAACTCCTTCCTCAGCGGGGTGCCGGAAAGTTCAACGTGGGCCCTGGGCAGCCACCCGGCGGTGGTCTCAAAGGCCGAGAAGACGGTTTCCGACCGCCGGCCCAGCGCCCGGATGGCGCGTCCGGGGTACGCGTCGGGGACCATCAAAAAAAGAGGCCTTCGCGCCAGCAGGGCGGCGGCTCCGACCGCCCCAACGACGTATCCGCCGGTGCCAAAAACGACGGCTGGATCGAACCTCCTGATGAGGCTCCAGGCGCGAGCCACCGAGCCCGGTAGCTGGTATGGCAGGCGCCAGTTCTTCCACATCTCGGGCTGGATGCCCCTGATGTCCAGGCCCTCGAGCCGCAGCCCGTGGTCCGGCACGATGCCCTCCTCCATCCCGCCCCGCCGGCCGACGTAGAGTACTTCGCCGCCCGGGTCCAGCTCAGATAGCGCTTGCGCTACGGCCAGTGCCGGGAATATGTGCCCCCCGGTGCCTCCGCCCGATATCAATACCCGCACGCCGTGCCACCGCTGGTTTCACGCCCTGGGCGGAGATGTTGAGGAGCAGGCCGACCGCGGTCAGGGTAACTGACAGCGAGGAACCGCCGAAGCTGACGAAAGGAAGTGGAATGCCGGTGGTCGGCAGCACCGTGGTCACCGCCGCCATGTTGACGAATGCCTGGAAGGTGATCCATGTCGTGACCCCGGTGGCCAGGAGCAGGCCGAAGCGGTCGGGCGCGCGCAGGGCGGCCCGGTATCCGCGGTAGGCGAGGGTGCAGAAAAGGCAGAGCACTAGGAGCGTACCGATCAACCCCAGCTCCTCGCCGATGATCGCGAAGATGAAGTCGGTGTGCGCTTCGGGCAACCACTGGTACTTCTGGATGCTGTTGCCAAGACCCACCCCGGTCAAGCCTCCCGACCCCAGCGCCAGCAGCGACTGAACCGATTGGAACCCGGTGTTCAGGCTGTCGTTCCACGGGTTGAGGAACGCCGCCATCCGGCTGTAGCGGTACGGCTCCAGTTTGATCAGGGCGAAAACCGCCAGCCCGGCGGCCAGGATGACGCCCCCCACGTGGTGCCAGCGGGCGCCGGCGACCATGAACATGGAGATGGCGATGATTCCCAGGACCATCGACGTGCCCAGGTCCTTCTCCAGCAGCACCAGCCCAACGATCAGCCCCAGCATCAAGAGGAAGGGCAACAAGCCCTCCCGCACCGATCGCACCCGGTCGCCGGACTTCTCCAGCCAGCGTGCCAGGTAACAAACCACGATGACCTTGGCGATCTCGGCGGGCTGGACGGTGATGGCGCCAAAACCGAACCAACGGCGGGCACCGTTGCGGCTGACCCCAATGTGGGGCACCAGCACCAACAGCAACAGGACGACGATGCCGATCATCAGTACCGGCGCGACCGCGCGCAGGCGGTGGTAGTCGAAGCCCAGCGCGAACAGGCCGCCGACCGCCCCCAGCGCCAGCCAGATGATCTGGTGCTGGAAGAAGTAGCTGGCGTTGCCGTACTGGACGACCCCCAGGGCCTCGGAACTGCTGAAGACCATCACCAGCCCCAGCAGGCACAGCGCGGTCACCGTGCCGAGCAGGGTCTTGTCAACGGAGGTCGCGTTGCGCCGCATCAGGCCGCACGCCTGGCGAGCAGCAGGCCGATCGTGCCACCGAGGCAGGTGACGGCCCAGGCCACCAGCGCCACCGACCACTCGCTCCACCCGCTGAGCTGGAAGTGGTGGTGCAGCGGGGACATCTTGAATACCCGCCGGCCAGTGCGCTTGAAGACCGCAACCTGGGTGATGACCGAGCCGGTCTCAAGCAGTGGCACGATCGCCAGCAGTGGCAAAAACCACATGAACCCGCCGCCAATCGCCACCGTGGCCAGCATCATGCCCAGGCCCTCTGAGCCCACACCGCCCAGGAAGACGCGGGCCGGCGGTACGTTGTACACCAGGAACGCCGCGAGCGCGCCGGCGGTGGCCAGCAGCAGTCGCACCAGGGCGGTCTGGTGGTGGTAGTTGCGCAGGATCAGCGCCAGCACCAGCGCCACGACCAGCATCACGCCGGGAGCCAGCCCATCGCTGCCGTCGGTGAGGTTGAACGCGTTCGCGGCGGCGGCCAACACGACCGCGGCGAAGGGCACCAGTAGCCAGCCCATGTGCCACACCCCGATGATCGGCACCAGCTGGGTGCCGGCGCCGCCGCGGAGCAGGACGACCGCGGTCACCACGCCGACCCCCAGCTGCAGCACGATGCGCTGGCGCGCCAGCAGCCCGCGCGTCCAGCTACGGGACTTGACCGTGACCAGGTCGTCCAGCAGCCCCAGCCCGCCACCAAGC
This sequence comes from Candidatus Dormibacteria bacterium, assembly GCA_050998755.1. GTDB lineage: Bacteria > Chloroflexota > Dormibacteria > DASZGP01 > DASZGP01 > JAXDLW01. The sequence goes on along the minus strand of JBPCPW010000045.1, from coordinate 30,466 downwards.
AAAATCGCCAGCAGGGCCGGGAGGACCGTTGCCGAGCGATCGAGCAGAAGCAGGGTGAGCAGCAGCAGGACGATCACCGCGAGGCCGCCCGACGTCGGTGTGCCGCCCTTGGCCATGTGCGTACGAGGGCCCTCCTCCCGGATCTTCTGCCCCATTCCCGCGCGCGCCAGGCGGCCGATGGCCCAGGGCATCACGACGACGCCGACCAGCAGGGGAAGCAAAAAGGCCCACAACGGCGGCCACGGGTGGGGCATCTGGGCGAGCACGGTGTCAAAGAGCCCGCGCGGCGACGGGGGATGTTTGACCGAGAGAGCGCCCGGGGAAGGCGACGAGGACACCTTGGCAGCCATCAGCAACGCCCAACCAGCCAGGCTCATACGCCGTCCCCTGGCGCGACGAGCTGGTCCACCACGCGGTCCAGGGCCATTCCCCTCGAGGCTTTGACGAGGACCACCGCACCTTTGAGCCGGGGCTCGACAACGGCCAGGGCGGAAGCCACGTCGGTGACCACCATCGCCGACTCCAATGACATGCCGGCTGCGCGCGCGGCGTCGACCACGTCGGCGGCGTTGTCTCCAAGCGCCACCAGCAGGTCGGCCGATGCGGCCGCCGCGCGACCCACGGCCTGGTGGGCGGCGACGGCCTGGTCGCCAAGTTCCAGCATGTCGCCGAGTACCGCGATTCGCACCCGTCGGGGCTCAGCCCCCAGCACCTGGAGCGAAGCCTCCATCGACCCCGGGCTGGCGTTGTACGCGTCGTCGATGATCGTCGACCCCTCGCGCCCCGGCCGCAGGTTCATCCGGCCGCCGAGGGGCCGGAATTCAGCCAGCGCCGCGGCGATCCGGCCCAGCTCGATGCCCAACAGGTCGCCCACCGCCGCTGCCGCCACCGCGTTGCTGACGGTGTGCTCGCCGGGTACCGCCAGCGCCACCGGCACCGCGCCGGAGGGCGTGTGCAGCGTGAAGCTGGTGCCGCCAAGCCCGTTGAGGCGCACATCGGTCGCACAGTAGTCGTACTGAAGACCGAACCCGTACGTCAGCACCCGGCCGGGGGCCGCCGGCGCCATGGCTGCCACCCGGGGGTCGTCCGCGTTGAGGATCGCCACCCCACCCTCGCCCAGGGCTTCGACCAGTTCACGCTTGGCCGTGGCGACGGCCTCGATGGATCCCAGCAAGCCCACGTGGGCCATGCCGACGTTGAGCACCACGGCGATGTCGGGCGGCGCCATGCGGGCCAAAAAGGCGATCTCGCCCGCGGCCGACATGCCGTACTCGGCCACGAAGACGTGGTGCTGCGGCCCGAGGTGGGCGAGTGCCATCGGGAAACCGGTGTAGGTGTTCAGGTTGCCCTCGGTCTTGTGGACCTCGAGGCCCTGCGCCAGGACCAGGGCGATCATCTCCTTGGTTGTCGTCTTGCCTGCGCTGCCGGTGACCCCGACCACGCGGACGCCCGCCGAAGCCAGACGCGACCGGCTGAAGGCGACCAGGGCCTCCCGCGTGTCGGGCACGATCACCCGCGGGGTGGTGCTGCCGGGCGGCGCCTCGCGGCAGAGCAGCGCCGAGGCCCCGGCGGCAATGACCTCAGGCAGGAAACGGTGGCCGTCCATGGCCTCGCCGGCAAGGGCGACGAACAGGGCCCCAGCGCCCACCTGGCGCGAATCGGTCACCAGGCGGTCCAGGACCACGTCTTCGGGCGCGTCGATGAGGGTGCCGCCGGTGGCCTGGGCGACCTCGCGAAGGGTGAAGCTCATGTCTCCAGTAGGGTGCCAGTCCAGGGGGGTCCGGCGCAGGTTCGGGAGGTTGGCGACAGCCATCAGCCGGGGGCGCCCGGGGTTACCTGCCATTGCATCAGGATCTGTTGGGCGATCTGCTTCCAGATCGGCGCGGCGGCGAAGGTGCCCTCCTGTTGGAAGCCACCCCCCTGGGGCTTGCGCATGATCACGACCATCGTGAAGCGTGGGTTCAACGCTGGCATGAACCCGGCAAAGCTGGCCACCACCTTGTCGGTGTACTTGCCGTTCTCGGGGATGTTCGCGGTGCCGGTCTTGCCGGCGACCTGGCCCTTCCAGCCGTCCATCTTCGCCGTCCAGCCTGACCCGTGCTCGACCACCGAGACCATCATGTCGCGCATCTTCTGGGCAGTCTCTGGGGTGATGATCTGCACCCCGGGGTCAATTGACAACGGCGTCATGGTTCCGTTCGAGTTGACCCGCTCGGTCACCGCCCGTGGCTTGATGTACTTGCCCCGGTTGGCCACGGTGTTCAACGCCGTGATCATCTCGATCGGGGTGACGGCGATGCCCTGGCCGAAGCTCATGGTGGCCAGTTGGGAGGGGTACACCGAGTTCAGCGCGGGCAGGGGCTGCGCGACCTCGTTGCCGACGTCGACGCCCGTCTTGCGCCCGATGCCGAACAGCGACAGGTACTTGTAGAAGTTGGTGGCGCCCTCCATCTGCTGCACCTTCACCGCCCCCACGTTGTACGACTCCTCGAGGACCCGCGTCATCGTGATGTTGCCGTGGGCCTTGAGGTCCCAGTCGCGGATGGTGTACCCGCCGACGTTTACCGCACCGGTCTCGTTGAAGGCGTATTCGGGCGTGATTGCCCCATCGTCCATGCCGCCGGATAGGGTGGCCACCTTCATCAGGGACCCCGGCTCGTACAGGCTGCTGACAACGGGATCGGTGAACAACTTCCCGTCGGTGCCGCGGAAATGGTTGGCGTCGAATGTCGGGTAATCCGCCCAGGCGACGATGTTCCCGGTACCGGGTTCCATGATCAGCACCGTGCCGGACTCGGCCCCGGTCTTCTTCACGCCATCCGCGAGCGCCTTCTCGGCGAAGAACTGCACCTGACTGTCGAGCCCCAGGACGAGGTCGTCCCCATTGCGCGGGTCGACCCGCTTTCTGTCACTGAGGGTGATGGTCTGGTCGGCGCCCGTCTTGAGGGTGGACTCCACCCCGTCCTGGCCGCGCAGGATGGCGTCGTAGTACTGCTCCACGCCGTACTGGCCCGCCCCCTGGTCGTTGACAAACCCGAGCAGGTTGCTGGCCAGCGAGCGTGCGTCACCGCCCCCCGGGCCGGCGTCCACCTGCAGGTAGCTGCGGGTGACGTTCTGCTCCAGAGCGATACCCGCGAGGTGCCGCGAATCGATCTTGTCCGCCGCCGCCTTGGGCAGCTTTCGCTTGAGGTACTCGAACTTGAGCTTGCGCTCAAGGTCCTTGAGCACGTCGGCCTGCGGACGGTCGAGCAACGGTGCCAGGACAGCCGCGGTCTCCGCGCGCCTGTCGGCCGGGATCAGGTTGGGAGCCGCGACCACATCGTAGACCGGGGTGTCGCTGGCCAGCAACTGCTGGCTGCGGTCGAGGATTCGGCCGCGGCTGGCGGGGAGGTTGAAGGTGACCTGGTGCTGTTCGGCGGCGAGCGCCAGGATATGGCCGTGCTGCACCACCTGCCAGTAGGTGAGCCGGCCCACCAGCACCGCGGCCAGGAGGGCGGCGGCCGCCATCAGCCAGAGGATGCGGAGTCTGCCGCGATCCTCGGTCATTTCGCCAGGCCCCTTCCCCGGCGGCCTGCTCTGGTCATTCCATCTGCCCCATTTCCCATCGGCGCTACCTCAGCGACGCCGACCCGGCGGACCGGTGCACTGGCTCGTCATCTACCTTTAGCTTGAGCCTCCGTCGGGCGCCCCAGGGCGATCGCCAGGCGTTCCAAGAAGCCCGTGTTGGTGGGCGCCGGTGCGGTCGGTTCGGGCCGCGCCAGCGCCACTGGACTCTGGGACCCCGCGATGTATGACCACTGCGATGACCGGCTGAGTCCGAGCTTGGCCGCGTCGCCATCCCACTGCACCGCGGACGAGTGCGCCGAGATGTCGTAGCGGATCTGGCGCTGAGCGCTGAGCAACTGGGTCTGACGCTGCTTCAACTGTCCGATCCGGTAGCTGGCCTGGGTCGCCTGGGCGGTCATCGCCACGTAGCTGACGGCGAACACTGCCACCAAAACGCCCAGCAACGCCACCCACCGATAAAGCGGTGTTCCCGTCGCGCGGTGGGCACGCGCAACCGGACGAGTCCTGGTCCTGGGGTCAGGACGAAGGGCGCGCCTCGCGGTCGGCGTATGGACGTTTAGAGCGATCATTTCTTATTCGTTTTGGGGGTTTGTGGTCGGGGTCGACCTTGATGGCACCCCTCAGCCGGGCGGAGCGAGATCGAGGGTTTAGCTCGACCTCGTCCGCGCCCGGCCTTAGGGGATGGGGGGGATGGATGATGAGACTGGCCTGGTGTCGGCAGGTGCAGACCGGCTGGCGGGGCGGACAGATGCAATCAATTGCTTCAACGTGGAGAAAATCCTTTACGAGCCTGTCCTCGAGAGAGTGAAAAGTGACGACCCCTAGCCGGCCACCTGGTTTCAGGCGCCTGGTGATCTCCTCCAGCCCTCTTCGCAGCGAACCCATCTCGTCGTTGACCTCGATGCGCAGGGCCTGGAAGGTCCTGGTGGCGGGGTCGATGCGTTTGGGCCAGTGCTGTCGGGGGATCGCGCGGCCGATGGTTTCGGCCAGCTCACGCGTGGTGCGAAGCGGCGCAACCCTGCGCCGGCGCACGATCATCGCGGCAATCGGCCCGGCCCACGGCTCGTCACCGTAGTCCCGGATCAACTTGCGCAGGTGGTCTTCCGTGTAACGGTTGACGACCTCGGCGGCGCTGATCCCATCGTCTGGGTTGAACCGCATGTCCAGCGGCCCATCCTGGTTGAAGCTGAACCCCCGCTCGGGGGTGCCCAGCTGGAACGATGAGAGGCCAAGGTCGAGGAGAGCGCCGTCGAGCGGCACCCTCCCCCGCCCCAGCGCCTCGATAGGGTCGCTGGAATCCGCGAAGTTCCCGGGCACGAATTGGAACGCGTCACCGAACTCATCGGCCAGCGTCCTGGCCCTCTGCTGTGCTTCCGGGTCTAAATCCATGGCCAGCAGGAGGCCGCCGGGGGCGATCCTCAGCAGGATCTCCCGGGCGTGCCCACCCCCACCGAAGGTGCCGTCGAAGAAGGCATCACCCGGTGTGGGCTGGAGGGTCGTTATTGCAGCTTCTAAAAGTACGGGGACATGCTTCGGGCTCGATGGCCCGGTAGAGCTAGTGGGTGTCGACGCGTTGACTGGCGACCTCGTCGGCCAGGCGGGTGAAGTCGGAGGTGTTCTCCTCGAGCGTCTGCCAGCGTTCCTGGCTCCAGATTTCGACGACATTGTTAACGCCAACAACGATCGCGCTGGCGGCAATCCCCGCCTGTTCGCGCAGGTTGGATGGGAGCAGCGTGCGTCCCTGGCCATCAAGTTCCAGCACGGCGGCCTCGGCGAACATCCGGCGGATCAGGTTCCGCTCGGTGGGGCTGGTGCCGGCGCTGACACGGCTCTGACCGGTGACCATCTCCCACTCACCCGGCGGGTAGACCCGCAGACAACTGTCAGGCGCGATGGTGATGACACTCCCGGTCGGGAGCTGCTCCCGAAACTTGGCCGGGACGGCGAGGCGACCTTTGTCGTCGAGGTTGCGCTCGTGCTTGCCAAGAAACATCGGCTCACTGCCACGCCTTTGGCCCGGTTGGATGAAGTCGCAGGGGGAAAAGTGGGGTCCCCGGTCGGGGTAGGACGTTGTTCGGTCGGTAGAAGACGTTTAGAAGACTGACCGTCGTTCCCCACTTTTCACCACCTGCTACCACTTCGAGGCCAGACGCTAACACCCCCCGCACCCACTGTCAACGTGTAAACCGCAAGATGGCAGGCCTTCGCGGCCACCAGGTTTAGGCGTGATCACAAGATATAGGTGCTGGCATGTACGTCATCACCACATCCTGTGGTGGGTGTGGGTGGGGAGAATTTTTCGTTTCGCCCGTATTGTGGTCACCCAGGCGCCCCACTCGGCGGCTATGTGCGGCGACCCGCCGCCGCTGGTCCCCCCGCACCTCGGTAGACTCCGGGAGCTGGCAGGCTGGAGAGGTGACCGCGGCGGCGCGAGCCGGCGAGGAAAGTCCGAGCTCCATAGAGCAGAGTGCCGGGTAACACCCGGCGAGCGAAAGCCCAGGGAAAGTGCCACAGAAAATACACAGCCGCGGCGCAGGCCGCGGTGAAGGTGAAATGGTGGAGGTAAGAGCCCACCGGCGGGTAGGAGACTGCCCGGCCAGGTAAACCCCACTCGGAGCAAGACCTGAAAGAGGGCGTTGAGGCTGCTCGCTCAGCCCTCGGGTAGGTCGCTGGAGGCGCCGGGCAACCGGCGTCGTAGATAGATGGTCACCACCCCGCAGGGGGTACAGAACTCGGCTTATTTCCAGCCTCGCCAGCACCGCCTGCCGCCGCCGGGCAGGGGAGTCAGACCGGGCGCAGGTCCGAGAACTCGGCTTCCAGGGATTGCAACTCGTCTGCCGACACCAGGCCGGCGGCCAGGGCGAAGCGGCCCACGGCCAGCGCCGCCGCCCAGTGTTCGCGCCAGGCCTGCAGCTCGGAGTCGTAACGCAACTGGGCGGGCAGCGCCGCGTTCAGCTCGGCCAGCGGGGCGCGCGGTATCTCGACGGCGTCGCGGAACGCTCGGCGGACAAGCTCCAGTGTCGCGCTGATGGTTGGCGCCGCGGGTGCGGCGGGGCGAGCTGAAACCACCGCGGTCGACGCCGGCCGTCCACCGAAATCCATCTCCTCCTGCACCCGCCCGGCCGCGGCGACCATCAGCTTGCCGTCCAGCGCGGCGTTGACCAGGGCATCGGCGGCAGCGTTCTGGGCCCGCGGAACGTAATCAAAGGTGACTTTTTTGAATTTGTCCCGCAGGCTGGTCGCCTGGCGATGCAGGGGCACGACGTTCTCATGCTTCACCTTGAAGCGCCCGTTCATCTGCTCCACCACCAGCTGGCTGTCGAGCAGGCAGTTGACCTCCGTCCCGCCGGCGCGGCCGGCCTCCTGGAGCCCCCGGATCAGGGCCCGGTACTCGGCCACGTTGTTGGTGGCGACGCCGATCTTCTCGCCGATCTCGGCGACCAGTTCGCGCCTGCCGTCAGCCTCAATCTCGACGACCACGCCGATCGCCGCGGGCCCGGGGTTCCCCCGGGCGCCGCCGTCGGTGTGGACGATGACCCGGCTCAATTGACGGCGCGGTCCGCGGCCGGGACATCTACCAGCCATCCCAGGTACCAACGCCGCCCCTGCACCATCCGGCGCTCCTCGAAGGCCCAGCCGCGCGCGGCCAGCCAGGCCCCCAACAGGTGGGCATCCTGCATCGGCTGCAGCACCAAACGCGGGGGCAGCCAGGCAGCGCGCCCCAGGATCCGCATGACAGACCGCCCACCCAGGCCAGCTATGACCACCACCTCGACCTCACCGGGGCGCAGCGCAGCGAGCCCGTCTCCCAGGCGCAGGTCGATCTGCCCGGCGTACCCCAGGTGGCAGAGGTCATGTCGGAGACTCGCGAAACTCCCCGAGGTCCTCTCGGTGGCCACCACGTGGACTCCGCGGCCGGCCAGGGCCGCGGCCAGCGCTCCGTGGCCGCTACCGATGTCGGCAACCGAGGTGATGCCGTGGGGCACCAGCTCGAGGGTCGCCTGCAGGCGGGCCGGGAGGGCCGCGCGTGGCGTCCGCGGCACCCGCGGACCGTCACAGTCCACTAGGGGATTGCCGGGGGTACCGGGGCCTGCGGCGGCGTGGGCACCTCGCCGGGAGCGGGGTCCTCGGCTCGGCGCGCCGGCTGAAAGCCTATGTGGTGCGCCGGCTGCTGGTGCTGCGCCAGCATCTCGGCGGTGACCGCCACCGGGCCGAACTGCTCCTCGTAGCGCTGCAGGTTCTCGGCCAGCACCCGCACCAGCAGCTTCAGGTGGGTGGCGCTCATGCCCACCCTGGCCACCACCCGGCTGATCCCCACCTGGGGGGTGAGCTGGGCGAAGTCCAGCGTGAAGCCGACCGCCGTGTGGGAGATGAACGCCTGGTCGCTGTAGAGCACCTCGAAGCGGTGGTCGGGAATCTGGACCTGGACCTGGGCCCTGGGCTCCATGTCGGGCGTGGGCGCCTCATCGTTGGACATTGGCGATCTCCTCCTGGTGGGAGAACAACTATGCCGGAACCCGCCGCCTCCGGGCGGCACCGATAATCGCGCCGTGCAAGCCGACCTCAGGCCGCACCACGCCCGCTACTCGTTTCTTGACGCCCGTGGCGGGGACGCCGGGAACGAGTCGATGTCGATAGCCCGGCGGCGGGGCGGGTGGTTGGCCACCTCGCACCTCCAGCTGACGCTGCCGGAGGCGCTGACCTGCGATATCGAGTGGCACCTCGAGCCGGATCTCGCCACGCATGTCATCTACATCAGCACCGTCGACCACTGGGCGCAGGAGTATTACCTCGAGGCGGCGGTGACCGGCAACGGTCTGATCGCCAGCCGAAAAGGTCCCGACGGACCCACCCAGGTCGAGATGGGCTGGGGTCCTGACGTCGAACTCGACCACCTCAGCGCGTGCTTCACCACAGTACTTCTGGCGCGCTGGGACCTATCGTCGCGGCCGCGACGAACCATCACCTCGGCATACATCCCGGTTGAGGACCTGATGCCCGAGGCCCTGGAACAGGAGTACGGGGTGCTCGAACATTCGGATGCCATTACTCGAGTTGAAAGAGTGGTGCCCGCCACCGGCAGCCGGGCGGAGATCGCCGTCCTGCCGGGCGGGGTTGTGCAGCGCTACGAGGGCCTTTTCGAATTGGACGAATGGGGCTATGACGACGATGAACCGGGCGTGCCCACGAAGTAGGGCAGCCCGGTGGGGTAGTGCTTCTCAAGGTGGTCCCATCCAAGCCCGTTCTGGGCGATGACCGCGCTGTACAGGGCGGCACTGGGACGCGGCTTGCGCTCCTGGGTCTCGAAGTCCACCTCGATCAACCCGAAGCGCATCTTGTAGCCCTCGGACCACTCGAAGTTGTCCATCGAGGACCAGTGCATGTAGCCCCGGATGTCGATGCCCTCACGCTGCGACCGCGCCACCTCGGCCAGGTGCGCGATCAGGGCCCCGGGCCGGAACTGGTCCACACGGTCCGCCACGCCGTTCTCGGTGATGTAGATCGGCCGGTGATACGTGTCCCAATTGTCACGGATGACACTGTGGAAACCTCCGGGGTAGATCTCCATGCCGAAGTCCGACCGCGGGCGCCCGGGCGCGGGGAAGGTGCGGGGGAACAGCGCGCCTGTCGCACCCGGGGAGAACGCGACCATGTCCCGGCTGTAGTAGTTGACGCCGATGAAGTCGAGCGTGCCGACGGCCTCCGGCACCCGCTCCCGGAATCCGAGCGGGAAGCCGGCCCGGCCATCGGTGCACGCGCGCAGAAACCAGTGGTTGAAGGCGCGCTGCGGAAACCACGCCGCAACGCGGTCAAGCGGCGACCACGCGTGCCACGGCTGGAAGACACGGAGGTGCTGGGCAACGCCGACCCTGGCTGCCGTGCTGTGCGCCGAGTTGCGAATCTCGTGGTAGGCCGCGGCGTGCCCGCGGACCAGGTTTCGCAGCACCCGAGCGCCTGCGTTGAAGTCCTTCTTCTCGGGGAGCCAGATCCCGGCGGTGTAGCACTGGTACGCGTATACGTTGGGCTCGTTGACCGTGACCCAGAGATTGGCAAGGTCACCCAGGGCTTCAACGCAGTGGCGCGCGTAGCGCCGGAAGTGCTCCACCACCCCGTCGTTCTCCCACCCACCCAGGTCCGCCAGCCACGCCGGGTTGGTGAAATGGTGCAGGGTGACCATGGGCTCCATTCCGAGCCCGCGCAGTGTGCCGAGGACCTCGCGATAATGATCGATGGCGGCGCCGTTAAAGGCGCCCGGGGTGGGCTCGATGCGGCTCCACTCGAGTGACAGGCGGTGGGCGTTGTGGCCCATAGAGCGCAACTGCGCGAAGTCGCCGGCGAAGCGGTTGTAGTGGTCGCATGCGAGTCCGCTGCGACTGCCATCGATGATCTTGCCCGGTAGCTGCTCCCAGCGCCACCAGTCGTTGTTGCTGTTGTTGCCCTCCACCTGGTGGGCGGCGGTTGCCGCGCCCCAGAGGAAGTTGTCGCCGAAGTCGTGTGCGACGGTGCTGGTCACGCCCTGGGGCCGGCCAGCGCGACGGAGGTTGTCACCAGGTCCTGCAGCGCGGTCCTGGCGGCCCCCGACCTGATCGATTCGCGCCCGGCAACCAGCCCCTCCTCCATCGACGCCACCCTCCCAGCGGCCAGCAGCCCGGCGGCGGCGTTGAGCAGGACGACGTCGAGTGGGGCGCCCTCCTCCCCGTCCAGCACCGCGCGGACAATCGATGCGTTGCGCTGTGCGTCACCGCCCTTGATGGCCTCGCGACCGGCTCTCTGCAAACCGAGGTCGGCAGGGTCCAGCTCGAACCTCCTGACAACTCCGCCGCCGACGTCGAACACCTCTGACGGACCCTCGGTGCTGAGTTCATCCAGGCCGCCGGCGCCGTGGAAGACCAGGGCGCGTTCGTGTCCCAGCGCAGCCAGCACCTGGGCCATCTTCTCGGTGGCCTCGGGGCTGCCGACCCCAACCGATTGACGGCGCACCCGCGCGGGGTTGGCCAGTGGACCGATCAGGTTGAAGACGGTGCGCACGCCGATCTCCCGGCGCGTGACGGACGCGTGGCGCATCGATGGGTGGAAGTTGGGCGCGAAAAGAAACGCGATGCCGGCACGCTTGAGGCATTCCTCCGCCGCGGCGGGCGGTAGCGTGACGGCAACCCCCAGGGCCTCGAGCACGTCGGCGCTTCCGCAGGCGCTGCTGGATGCGCGGTTGCCATGTTTTGCGACCACCGCCCCGGCGCCGCGCATGACCAGGGCGGCAGCAGTCGAGATGTTGAATGTACCGGAGCCGTCTCCGCCCGTCCCGCATGTGTCGACGGCGCCTTCAGGGGCACTGATGGTGGTGGCGTGGTTGTACATCGACTCCACCAATCCGACCAACTCCTCGACGGTCTCCCCCTTCATCCGAAGCCCCACCAGGAATCCGGCAACCTGGGACTCGGTGGCCTCGCCGCTCATGATGTCGTCCATGGCAGCGCGGGCACGGGACCGATCAAGGTCATGACCGGCGACGAGGTCATGGATGGCCTCCCGGATCATGGCTGGCAAGGTTAGCATCGGTCCAATGGCGCGAAACAACGACGTCGGCACGTGGAGTTTCCCGCCCCAACCCGGCGACCTGGAGCCCTTCGAGCTGGGGTCGGGGGAGCTCGGTGTGCTGCTCATCCACGGCTTCTGCGGGACCCCGCCGGAGATGCGTGACCTCGGCGAGCACCTCGCCGCAGCGGGGTTCCACGTCAACGGCGCGCTGCTCGCGGGGCACGGGAGCACCCCCGAGGACCTCGAGAAGACCAGCTGGCGCGACTGGGTGGAGAGCGCCCAGGCGCAGCTCGAGGCGCTCAAAAAGGAGTCCCGCATGGTCTTCTGCGCCGGGCAGTCGATGGGCGGCACGATCAGCCTGGCCCTGGCAGCCCGCAACCCTGACGTCACCGCGGTCGCGACGTGCGCCGCGCTGGTTTCCCTCGGCCGGGTGGCCGAGACCCAGATCCGGCTCGGTCGCCGGGTGATTCGCTGGCACTATCCCGACCGCGACGATGTCGACCTGTGGAACCGCGACGCCGTCAGCCGGCTGCGCAGCTACAACAAACGGGCCATGAAGTCTTTGAACGACCTCGTCAGCCTGTACACCGACACGCGCCGCCTGCTACCGGAGATCAAGCAGCCGGCGCTGATCCTTCACGGCCGGCGCGATGGCACCGTTCCCCACGGAAACGCCGCGACGATCGGGGCAGCCATCGGCGAATCGGCAACGGTCCGGTACTTCGACCGCAGCGGCCACGGGATGAGCATCGACGTGGACGCGCCGGAGATCCAGGACCTGATCACCCAGCACTTCCTCAACGCCGCCATGGCGCGCGGCTGGCCGGCCCCAGCGGCGAGCCAGGAGGCACCCGTCGCGACTTGAGCTTGGCACCGGCGCTGCCTCCCGCCGACCTCCTGCCTGTCCAACGCCGGGCAACCCTCGCCTTCCGCGCTTTGCGCTTTATTGTGGAGCCGTTACTCCGGATGACGTTCAGGTGGCGGATCGAAGGAGGTCACCACGTTCCCCGGAACACGGCCTTCGTGGTCGTCGCCAATCACCTGAACTGGCTTGACCCTTTCGCGCTCGTCCTGGCATTTCCCAACGAACCCAAGATCCACTTCCTGGGTAACCCGGAGGGGATGGTCCGTCACAGGCTGCAACGGCGGATCGTCCGCCTGGTCGGCGGCTATATCGCCGTCGACCCCCACCAGCACGGCGACCGCACGCTCTATCACTACGTCGACCTCTGTCTCCAGCGCGGAGGTGCGGTCGCGCTCTTCCCAGAGGGCCACTACGGCGCTGGCGAGGGAACGCCAGAGCCGTTCCACACCGGATTCGCCCATTTCGCCGTGGACAACCAGGTCCCCGTGGTGCCCGTCGCCCTATCGGGGATGAATGCGCTCAGGCGTAGGGATCGGGCCAGGCGGTGACCACGTGGGCCGGGATCCAGCCCTCCAGGCCCTCGGCCTCCTGCTGCACCCGCAGCAACCCGGCGCTCTCGGCCAGGACCTTCAGCTTCTGACCCGGGCGTACCAGGCCCACCCTCTCGGCGTCGTCGCGCGGCTCGGCCGACAGCGGGAACCCCGTGTTCCAGGATGGGATCAGCGTCGCCGTCTGGCCCGGGCCGACGCGGCGGAGGCCTTCAACGCTCTCGAACTGGGGCATGCGTCGAGTCTACGGGCTAGTGAACTGCCTCCAAGATGACGCGACAGGTAGGGCGCACGGCGGGGCCTGACGCCACGGGTGCGTTGCACCTGGCTTGACGGCCGGGTGGCTGCGCCTCTCTGACTTTAAGTTCGTGACGTTCCCGGCCTCGACCTCAGCGATCCCTGCGAGGTGTCAGCCGTGCAAGCCCGGCTGGATCGCTTCGCACGCAACCAGGCACAACGCCCCCGCGGCGCCACCCGCCCCCGTTGAGACCTAACGGCCGCATCTGCTTGATTACCGCAGCGATTCGGGGTACGGAGAGAGCGACGACCATGCCGGTAGCCGGGGTGGCGTCCCTGGCGCCAATCCCCCGGTGCGGCGTCTCGAGCACGCGAGTGGCTCCCCAGGAGGCATGACGATCGCAGGCGAGCGCAGAGTCGAGGGGCCGTGAAATTCCGCCGCTGCAAGCGGCAGTTGCGCGGGTCAGCCCCGTCCGCCGCCGGGGTTGCGCCAGGGGCGTCAGGGCCCCGGCTGTGGCGTCTTCGCTGTCGCCTTATCTCGGAATCTGTACAGGCTAGAGGTCCGGGGCCTCGAGAGCCAGCGACGCCGGGCAGGTGAGCCGGAAACCGCACGACCAGCACGGCCGGTCAGGGTGACCACCGGCGATGTCGAAGTTGCCGCCGGCAATCGCCCGCGCGTTTTGCAGCAAATCGTCGGATGCTTGCGCCAGGGCCGGGGCTGATGCCGCAACCTCATGCTCAGACCCGGCGAGGAGATCGAGGACGAAGAGGTGAACGGACGTCGCCGGCACGCCGAGAAGGTCCGGGGCGGCCAGGGCATAGGTGCGCAACTGCCACTCATCGCCGCGCATCTCAAAGATGTGCGGCGTGACGGTCTTGAAGTCAATGATGGCAATCGAGCGGCGATAGCGCGCGACTCGGTCCACCCGCAGGTGAAGGTCGACCGCGAAACCGTCCGGCGCTGCCAGGGTGTGGCGCACCGGTTGCTCGAGGAAGATCGTCGCCCGCCGCGGCCAGCGACCACCGGCGTATCCCCGCAGGCCGGGCTCGATGCGTCGCAGAGCGCGGCCCGTATAGGTCACGTCAAGACCGGCGCTCAAGGCCTGGCGGCGTACCGCTGCCAACAGGGCCTCGCCACCGCGCCGGCCGCCGCCGTCGACGGCGCGCTGCCACCGGGACAACGCGGCATGCACCGCGGAACCAAAGCTGCGGTCGAAATGGGAGGCCACTGTTGCGCGCCCCATGCGGCGAGGGGCGTGGGCCCAATCCGGTGCGACGTTGGGCTCAGGAGTGCCGTCAACCTCCAGGTATCGATATTTCAGCGGGCAGGCGGCGTAGAGGTTGAGGCGGCTGAACGACAACGCCAGGGGAATCGGCTTCAGGCCAGGCCGGCCAGCTGCGCCTGCAGCTGCTCCATGGGGGCGAACCCGTAGTTGACAGCGCCCACCCGTCCGTCGGCAGCAAGCAGGACGGTGGTCGGCAGGCTCAACACCTTGAAGCGCCTCGCGAGCCCGTCCTCGCGCGCGGCGCCAATCTCCAGGACGCGGAGCCCTTCGATGTCCCGACGCAACGTTTCGATGGCCGGCTTCTGTCGGTACTTGCAGGTGGTGCAGTACTCGCCGGTGAAGAAAAGCAGGGTCGTCACGCCCTGGCTCAGCGCCGGCTCCTTAGCCGCGCCCACCAGTCCGCGCCGGCGGATGGAGGCGCTGACCCTGACGCCGAAGTAGAGCGCCGGCAGGGCCGCCACCAGCAGCGTGAAGAAAGCCAGGCGGATTGCCACGGTTAGGGTCGGGCTCTGAGACGGGACACTAGCTCTTGGTGGGGATCAGACGCATGCGCTGGAGCTGGAAGTACACCTGGCAACCGACGCAGAAGTCGAAGGCGAAGTTGATGAACGCCAGCACTATGACCACCCACGTCAGCACCCAGCCCAGACCGCTGCCGCCGGCGGCAAACGCGGCACCCGCACCCAGGAGGAATACCGCTCCGACCACCTGGGCGAACTGGTGCGGCGCGGGGTCCTCCTCGACGACCCGCGGTTTGACCACCCCGCGCGGCTTGAGCACACGCAGGTAGAGCTGGCGGAACAGACCGAGGTTGGGATTGATTACGCCGAGCAGCATGACCACTCCGACCGCCGGGGCCAGCAGCCATGCCAGCCGGACCTGGAGGACGAAACCCAGGGCGAACGCCAGGACGTTGACGCCCATGATCAGGACCTGCCCTACCTTGAGGACGCTGCGATCGAATTTCTGAACTGACATCAAGCCACCTCTAAGAATCCCTACCTTCCTAGTCGGGATTCTATTCCAGGCCGAGTAGCGCGGTCGGCGTTCAGAGCCTCACGTGCACCTCGGCCACGGGCACCACCTTCTCGGCGCGGCTGCCGACGGGGTACACCCGCACCCCCCGGGCGGCGACCGTACCGAACTCCCAACCCGATCTCCAGAGCTCGCGGGCCGAGCCCAAGTCGGCGGCATCCGTGGTGGTCGTGCCATCGGTGAAGCTCAGCTCCTGGTGGGAGGCGGAGGCGTAACCCAGCCGGACCTCGGTGGCGCTGTCGCGGACATACTTGAGGTCATCGAAGCGCGTCGAATCGGGTGGTTCGGCAGCGCCGACAATGTCCTCGAGGGTCGGCATTGCCCCGGCCGTCAATTGCGCGCGTACGGCCCTGCGCGCCTCGACCTGGGCCAGGCGTTCGCGGCGCCGGATCTCGGCACGGACGGCGCCCGCCTCGGCCTCGAGCGCCGCCAGCTCCTCACGCACGGGGTTGATCCGGGCCTGGAGCGCCGCGACCGCCGCCCGCAGGTCCTCCAGCGACCCGCCTTCCAGGCCAGCGTAGGTCAGCGGGACGCTGCCTCCGTCGAGGTCAGCCGGGGATCCACCGGATCCTCGCCGCGGGCCTCCCCCGCGGCGACTGCCCGCCGCCTTGCAGCATCAGAGCGTCGCTTCAGGACCAGGCCGTAGATGACGCTGAATGAGATGAACGCCGTACTCGGCAGCAGGTGGAGCGGGGTGATGGTCATGTACGGGCCGATCTGGCGGTCGAGCCGGATCCCCACCGCCAGGAAGGTTGCGGCCCAGAGCGCCGCGGCAACCGCGACCGACGCCAAAAATGTCAGGTAGCGCACCCCGAACAGGCCGGCGAAGACCGAGATCACCATGCGCGTGCCCGGCACCTGGCGGCCGAAGATGATCACCAGCGGACCCCACCTCTGGAAGGACCGCTCCACCTTCTTCAGGCGCTCGGGCTTGATGTGCATGAAGGGCCCATATTTGTCGACGAACGGCTGCCCGTAACGGCGCGCCAGCCAGAACAGGACCGAGGCCCCGGCCATCGAGCCGATGACGATGGAGAGGAACGCGGAGGCCAGGCTGAGGCGATTGCGGGCGACGAGGTGGCCGGCGTAGGCGATGAAGACATCCCCCGGCAGCGGGAGTGGAACCCCGATCTCCTCGAGGGCGATAACGGTGAAGATGGCAATCGCCCGATGCAACACGATCTGATGCGTCAGGAAGCGGGTCAGCGGCGCCGCGCGGTTCAGGTAAGGCCGCACGCTGAAATCCTGTCGGCCGATGGCGCGGAGCATCTTCTGAGTCTAGAAGGGTTGCTCCGTTGTCACCCCAGCATGAACGGGACGCCGATGACCTTGAGTCGCTTGCCGATTGACCTTAGCGCCCACTCGTTGACCTCCTCCCGGCTGTAGCCCGAGAGCGTGGGGTCGGAGTCCTCGAGCAGGGTGAAACTCAGCGGGAATGTCTCCGCCAGCTGGTCCTGGATGATCCCGCCCCACTTGGCATCCTCCCGGACGGCGTCCTGCAGGAACCTGGTGCCAAACCCGATATGCCGCGACTCGTCGCGCATGATCGCGGTGAACCCGGCCCGGAAGCCGGGGTAGATGTCCTCGCGGCGGAAGTAGTCGAGGGTGTAGCGCTGGCCGGTGAGGGCCAGGAAGCCCTCGATGATGATGTGGTAGACGGTGACGCCGCGGACCAGGGTCTCGAAGTTCAACGGGTCCTGGCGGAGCTCGTCGGCGAGGCGCTGCAGCGTCCCGAAGAAGATGTCGTCGTAGGCCCGGTAGACCCACGGCTTCTCGTTGAAGATCCGCTCGTACAGGGTGTCCCCTTCAGATCCCAGGACCTCCGAGAAAAAGCGGTCGAAGAACATCACGTGGCGGGCCTCGTCGGCGAGCTGGGTGGTCAGGAAGATCTTCTGGTCGTCCTGTGGCGCGGCGAGTACAAACGGCACGAGGTCCACTGTGACCTGGCGCTCGCCGATCCAGAACGACGAGAAGGTCTTATGACCCTGGTCCCGCTGCTCCTGGCTCTGCTCCACCTCCAGGCGCTGGAAGTCGAGCTTGTCCTGGGTGAAGTCGATCTCCTGGCTCTGCCACTGCTGGCGCTCCCAGCGCCAGAAGAGCTCGACGTAGCCGGCGAGCCTGGTGCCGTCATCACCGTGGTCAAGCAGCGTCAGGACGTCATCGATGTCGGTGTCCGCGAGCTGGGCCAGGGTCGCCTTTTCGATGTCCGCCGTCGTCGTCATCTGCTCCTCCCGATACGTGGTGGCGCCGACCTTAGCACTTTTTTCTGACGAGAGCGTCAGAAATTTCCCCGCTGGCCAGCCCCACCGCGCTTCCGATCGCAACCCCCCCCAGGACGTCGCTCGGGTAGTGGTGGCCGAGGTAGATGCGGGAGAATCCAACCGCCGCTGCGATGCCCAGCAGCATCGGGCGATACCGTGGGTAACAGTGCGACATCGCCAGGGCCGCGGCAAAGCTGCCGGCGGTGTGGCCGGACGGGAAGCTGGAGTCCGTGGTTCGCTTGCCGATGACGATGTCCTCCTCCATCACCGCCCAGGGACGCTGGCGCAGGAAGTACGCCTTGATCGGCCCCTGGGTCAGACCGGTAGCGGCCAGCATCGTGGCGGTCGTCACCACCGCGCTGCGCCAGCCCCCTCGGCTCCTGGCGAGGGCCAGGATGGCAGCGGACACCACCCAGCCGGCCCCTTTGCCGAGGTCGGACACGGTCTCGACAACATCGTTGGTCAGCTGGCTGTGCGGCAGCTGATTGACGGCCAAAAAGATCGAGGCGTCAAGCGCGCGGACCCCGCCCATCTCGCGCAACACAGCACGCTTCTCGGGCGGCTCCGGGCCGGCGATCTCGACCGCGGCCTCGGTGAGGTTGTCGTTGGCCTCGGTGGCCGCTTCGGCGGCACCTGCGACCAGGTCCCCGGCCTTTTCGGTCGCCGCCTCCGCCGCCCTCTCGGCCTTCTCGGCGATGGGCTCCTGCTTGTCTTCGGGCACCGGCCGATCATAGGTACCGATGAACCTCGAAGAAATGGGCTGGGACGACGACCGGCAAGCGGAGGCCGCGGCATACCCCACGCTGGCTCCGGCCCGAGTGCTGTCACAGGCCGGCCCCAACCTGGTGGTCGACGACGGTCAGGAGGAACGCGAGGCCGTGGTGCCGGGCCGGGTGCGACGCGCCGCCGCAACGCCCGAGGCCCTGCCGGTGGTGGGCGATTGGGTGCTGATCGACCACACCAGCCCGCCGCGGATCCAGGCGATTCTCATGCGCCGCTCCTCGCTGCGCCGCAAGACCGCCGGAACGGTGAGCGTGGCCCAGGTGTTGGCGGCCAACGTCGACGTGGTCTTCATCGTGATGGCGGCCGACGCGGTCAATGCACGCCGCGTCGAGCGCATGCTCAGCGCTGCCTGGGAGAGCGGCGCGACCCCGGTGCTGCTGCTGACCAAGATTGACCTCAACCCGGCCTCCGGTGAAGTCGCCACCGAGCTGCGGGCACTGGCACCGGGCGTGGACCTGCTGCCGGTCGCGACCTTCGCTGGGACGGGCGTGGAGGCCGTTGGAGACCTACTCACTGGAGCCCGTACCGGCGTTTTGTTGGGGCCCTCGGGCGTGGGCAAGTCGACGCTGGTCAACCGCCTCCTCGGTGCCGACGCGGTGGCCACCGGCGCGGTACGCTCCGACGGCAAGGGGCGACACACGACGGTGCGCCGTGAGATTCACCAGCTGCCGGGCGGCGGCCTGCTGGTCGACACGCCGGGGATCCGCGAGCTGCAGCTGTGGGGTGATGATGGCGACTCCTTGGCGCTGGCCTTTCCTGACATCGACGATCTCGCCGCCAACTGCCGGTTCTCCGACTGCCGCCACCAGGCTGAGCCGGGGTGCGCCGTTCTTGCCGCCGTCGCGGCCGGTCGCCTGCAACCGAACCGTCTGGATTCGATGCGACGGCTCCGCGCTGAGCTTGCGTCGATCGAACGTCGCGTCAACGCCCGTCGACGGGCCGAGGCCACCCGCAACAATCGGGAGCTGGCCAAGAGCATGCGGCGGGCGGCCCGCGAGAAGGAGGGGACACCATGAAGGAGGGGGCGCCATAGAATCCAGCCGCCGGTCGGTGTGGTGGAACGGTAGACACGCCAGCCTTAGGAGCTGGTCCCGCAAGGGGTGGAGGTTCGAATCCTCTCGCCGACACTCTCGCCCCCGCGCTTGTCAGACCCTCGGGCGCGACGTTGTTAGCCTTCGACGGTGAGTGGTCGCTCGGCGGTACGACCTGCCGGGCTGGCGCCCGACCCGGCGCGGCTGGGCGCTGCCGGGCTGGTGGTCGTCAGCTCTCTGTCCGCGCAGCTGGGGGCGACCTACGCGTTCCGCCTCTTCAGCCTGACCAGCCCGACCACCGCGGCCTGGCTTCGCAACCTGGTGGGTGCCGGCGTGCTGGTTGCGCTGGTGCTGCTCCGCGGAGGTTCGCTGCGGGGCATCCGGGTGCCGGTGGCGCTGGGGCTGGGCGTGATCCTGGGCAGTATGAACGCAACCTTCTACGAGGGCCTGCTACGAATGCCGCTGGGCGACGGGGTGGCGGTCGAGTTCACGGGTCCGATTGCCGTCGCCGCCCTCCTCGGCGGTAGCCGCCGGCACCTCGTCTGGGTCGCTCTGGCGGCTGCCGGGGTGCTCTGCATCGCCCGTCCTGGACCGCAGCACCTGAGCTACGCCGGCATGGGCTTCATGCTCCTGGCGGCCACGTTCTGGGGCCTCTACATCCTGGTCGGACGGCGGGTGGCCGTGGGGGGCAGGCGGAGCGACTCGCTGGCGGTGGCCATGGCGTTCAGCGCGGTCTTCCTGACCGCACCGGCCCTGCTCCGCTCTGCTCCCAGCCTGACAGATCCCCGGGTGTTGGGACTGGGCCTGCTGGTGGGAATCGTCAGCTCGGCCATCCCCTACTCCATCGAACTGATGGCCATGCAGCGCGTCCCGCCGGCCATCTTCGGGGTGCTGCTCAGCCTCCAGCCGCTGAGCGCCGGCCTGGTCGGCCTTGTGATCCTGGGTCAGAAGATCTCCGCACTGGAGTTGGTCGGGTTCCTGCTCGTCGTCTGCGCCTCGCTGGGGGTCACCCTCGGGTCTCCGGCCGCGGAGCCCGCCCCGGAGGGCGAGCTACTCTCGGCGTAGCTTCCGGGTACCCAGCGTACCGCCCAGTGTGACAGTTTGACGGAGCTGTTGACACCCCTGACGACGATTGGTTGAATGACCAATCAATGTTGATTGATCGACCAAACAATGCCTGAGACGGCCACCGCCGCGGCCCACGACAAGGTCGCCCAGATCGTCGCAGCGGCCGCCGCCGTGATGGGCCGCCAGGGCTATGCCGCGACCTCGATGAAGGACATCGCCCAGCAGGCGGGCGTGGCCCAGGGTTTGATCCACTACTACTTCGACTCCAAGGAGGCCCTTCTGCTGGGGGTGATGCACGGCATGTGCGGGCAGATGCTGGAGGATTGTCGGACCCGCTTTGGCGCCAGCACCGGGGACCCGATGGCCCGCAGCTGGGTCGCCCTGGAGGCGGCGCGCGACCACTGCCAACAGCACCCCGAGGTGCTCCGGTTGCTCTTCGAGATGGTGACGGTGAGCCTTAACAACCCGGCCATGCGCAGCGAGCTCGAGGCCGTCTATGCGGAGATCGAGACGACCACCGCTGACATGGTCCGCGAGCTGAACGCCCAGTTGCCCACGCCCATGCCCGTACCGCCGGAGGACTTCGCCAACGTGATCATCGCCTGCATCGACGGACTGGCCCTGCGCGCCCAGGTTGATTCGCGGTTCGACCTTGACGCCGCCTACCGCGCCTTCGGCTTCCTGTTGCTCTCGAGCGCCTCATCGGCGTACGCCGTGGCCGGACAACCGCTCCCCCTCGAGTCCCTGGCGCAGGCCATCGTCGTGACTATCCCCGCGCCTCACCCGGTCCAGGACGACTCCTGATGTTCTTCCGGCGCGTAGGCGAGGCGGCTCACCGGTTCCGCTACCTGGTCATCGCAGCCTGGCTGATCACCGCCGTCGTGCTCAACGTAGTCATCCCCCAGCTCTCGGACGTGATCAAGCGCGACGCGACCCCGTTCCTGCCCGCCAACAGCGAAGTCATGCGCGCCTACCAGGTGATGGGCGAGAAGTTCGGCGGCCAGAGCGCCGGTGGCGACGCCATCGTGGTGCTGGAAAACCAGCATGGCCTGACCACCGCCGACTTCGATTTCTACGCCACTGTGGTGCACCGGTTGAGCTCCGACAGGTCCGTCTCATGGTCGCCTACGACGCTTGGGCCACCGACCGCCTGCTTCAGCAGACCTCCGACCTCATCGAGCAACCGGCTGCCGAAGGCGCCAGCCACGGCACCGTCGAAGGCTCGCTTCGTCACGTGCTGGGAGCGACCCAGACGTGGCTGGAGCGTTTTACCGGCGTGCGGTGCCCCCCACCAGGGGGAGAGGGTTTCGCAGCGCTCAAAGCCGACGCTGCGTCCACCAACGCGTGCCTTGGGACGTTTGTCGCGGAGCTGTCCGACCAGGACCTCTACGATGAGGTGCACTTTCACGACAGTCGCGGCAACCCCCACCACGATTACCTTGGCGTTCTGCTCAGTCACGTCTTCAACCACGCCACCTACCACCGCGGCGAGGCCGCGCTGCTGCTCACCGGCATCGGGCGTTCACCGGGCGACCTGGACCTGATCGTCTACCGCCGAATGATGGAGCCGGGCCGCTAAACCGAGAGCCACCTCACCGGCCGCCCGTGGTAGCCGGACGTCGCCACCAGGCGTCTCTCCCCTCCCGGCCAGGTCGTCAGGTGCACGTGCGCGCGCTGACCGTCCCCCGGCTCAAAGGCCAGCCGGGCCAGCGGGGCGTCGTTGGTGGCGCGGGCGCCTGCCGCCGCAAAGACTTCTTCGAACCGCGCCCGCCCCGCCTGACCCATGTACTGCAGGACGATCGAGTGGTAGACGACGGTCGCCACGCCTGGTCGCGGTCGGGCCAGCTGCTCCGCGACCCACAGGGCGCCCTCGGCGCGATCGACGGCCGCCGGGACCGCGCGCGCGATCTCCAGGGCGCCCTCCAGGGTGTGGAAGCGCTCGACCTGGTCGGGCCAGGCCGACGACCTCAGGTTCAGCCGCGTCTCGTCCAGGGTGGGGTCCTGAGGATTCGGGTCGCAGCCTCGTCGATCAACGACCACAGCTGAAACATCGAATGGCGGGGGGGATTCGAAGACTCCTGCGAGGTGCACCGGCGACCCCGGCGGCCCCCACGACAGTTCATCCTGCTGATAACGAAAATGGTCCCAGCGGAGGTTGAGCCCAGCGCTCGCGCCGACCTCCAGGACCCGCGGCGGCAGACCCGACTCGCGCGCCACGGTCAGGAAGCCCCCCACCAGCCCCGCGGCGCGGCCCGGCTCGTTGGTCTGGCACGGCCGGCCGACCCCCCGGCTGAGCTCGTCGACATTGGCGCGCAGGACACTGAGGAAGGCATCGCCGGCACCCTCCGGGCCCATGGTCCCGTGCGCAGAGGCGTAGTGCCGTGCCAGCTCCGGGGCCCCACCCGTCAGGACGCGCCGGTGCACGGCGGCCATCAGGCGGAGAGCCAGCGCGGTGAGAGGCGGGTCCGCACTGTGGCCGCGGAGAATTTCCCAGGCCGGGCCGCCGTTGCCGGCATCCTCCGCCGCCCGGCGCAGCAGCTCGCCATACAGCGGAGAGCCCAGGGCGTCACAGCCGGCGGCCTGGAATTCCAGCTCCGCCACGATCGCGCCCCGGTCGTCGCCGCGGGCACGGGCGGCTTCGATGGCCGCCAGGAGGTCGGGAATGGGATCCTGTAAAGACACCTCAGTGAGTAGACGCGAGGAAGCCCAGGAGGTCGCGGTTGAAGAGGTCCGCCTGCTCGTACATCGCCAGGTGGCCACAGTGGTCATAGATCCGAAGCTCAGCGGCCGGCACGCGGTGCGCCGCGCGGTACGCGTGCTCCAGCGGGAGGGTCCGGTCCTGCCGTCCCCAGACGATCAGGGCAGGTCGCTGCAGCCGGGGCAGGTCGTCCCAGAGCAGGCCGCCGTCAGGGTTCAGCAGCATGGTTTCGGCCATACCCAGGATGTGCTCCGTGTACCCGGGTTGGGCATAGGCCTCAGACATCACGTCGACCTGCCTGGCAGTGGACAGCTTCGGGTCGTGATACGCACGGGCATGCGACCACTCCAGCAGCCGCCGGCGACCCATCATCGGGCGCAGAGCGGCACGCACCACCGGGTGCCCCGCGAGTGCCCAGACGCGGGGTACGGAGCTGAACATCCCGGCCGGGTCTACGCCGGTGACCGAGATGACCCTCGCGGGGCTTTCGATCGCTGCCTTGAGCACGATGGCGCCACCCATGGAGCTCCCGACGAGATGGGCCCACTTGATCTCGAGCCGGTCCATGAAGGCAAGCAAGAACCTGGTGTAGCCCGCCAGCGAGTAGCTCATTCGCGGGACGCCCGACCGCCCAAACCCCGGCAGGTCAAGCGCGATCACCCGGTACCCGGCATTGACCAGGGCGTCGACGTTGCGAACCCAGGCCTCAGCGTGGTGGTTGAAACCGTGCACCAGGATGACCGGCACCCCCTTCCCCACGTCGTAATGGAAGATCTGCGCCTTACCAACCTCGACGTGGCGAGGCTCGAGCTGGTCCACCACCGGTGCGGGCTTGCGTGCCGCGGCCGTCACGAGGTGCTCGGCTTACCCCTCGATGGGCCGCGGCCGTTGGCGCCGGCTCTGGTGGCCGGCTTTTTGGCGGCCGGCTTTTTCGCCGCCGGCTTGGCGGCCGGCGCTTTGGCCGTCGGCTTCTTGGCCGCCGGCTTTTTCGCCGCCGGCTTGGCGGCCGGCTTGGCCGGGGAGGACTTCGCCGTGGCGGGCTTCGCCGTGGCGGGCTTCGCCGTGGCGGACTTCGCCGGGGAGGACTTCGCCGTAGCGGACTTGGGCGTGGCGGACTTCGCCGCGGCGGGCTTCGCGGGTGCGGGCTTCGCCGCGGCGGGCTTTGCGACCGGGGTGCGGGCGGGCTTGGTCGCGACCTGGGCCGCGGGCCGGGCCTGCGCGGTCTTGCGCGGGGTGGCCTCAACGAGGCGCTTCAACTGGTCAAGGGAGGTGGTCAGGTCCTTGCGCGCCTGGCCCTCGGCGATCGAGGCCGTCGCGCCCAGCGCCGCCTTTTTCAGGCCGCCGAAGAACCCTCCCCCGCCACCCAGCAGGGTGGTCACGTCAAACGAGTTCACCAGGCGCACGTTGGTCCGCTCGCCATTGACGGTGAACGTGTAGCTCCCGCTGTTTTCAAAGCCACTGATCGACTTGAAGGCGATCTTCTGGTCTTTTTCCCAGTCGACGATCTCGACCTCCGACTTGATGTCAGGCAAACCGGTGGTCTTCTTGACCATGTTGAAGCGGGCGCCCTTACCGCTGGTTTTCTCGGTGGTCGGCTTGTACTGGGTCATTCCCACGATGTACCGCGTGGTGTTCTTGAAGTCGTCGACGAAGCTGAAGACCTCTTCCACGGGGCGTTCGATGTCGACGCTGTTCTCAACCTTGCTGGCCATCTTTTCTCCTTGTTGCCTCACGTACTGCTAATCGGTCGGGAGCAGGATCCCGCCGAGTGGGACTCGGGGCCCACCTCTACGTTAATTCATCCCGCTCTCAGCGTTTACCCTGCCGGTCTAAGGCGAGGCTAAGGTTGGCTCGCCACGATCGCACCATGAAGAAGCTGCTGAACCGTCGCCTCGCCCTTTTGACGATTTTCACCGCCGCCCTGGCCGCCTGCGGCCCAGCCGCCACCGCCGGCCCCGCCCGGCCGTCGTCCGCGCCGACCGCCGCCGACACCGCGGGACCTGTGTCCCTCGACGGAATTCACAAAATCAAGCACGTGATCGTGATCATGCAGGAGAACCGGTCGTTCGATCATTACTTCGGCACCTATCCTGGGGCGGCCGGGCTGACGATGGTCAACGGCCAGCCGCACAATTGCATCCCCGATCCGCGCACCGGGAAACCGAGTTGCTCTTTCCACGACGGCTCCGACCTCAACGGCGGCGGGCCCCACGGACAATCGGACGCCACGGCAGCCATCGACGGCGGCAAGATGGACGGTTTCGTCGGCGTCGCCGAGAAGGGCAACCGGGGCTGCGGCGCGACGCACGACCCCGGGTGCAATGGCTCCTCCACGCCCGATGTCATGGGCTGGAAAGACGCCCGCGACATTCCCAACTACTGGGCCTACGCCCAGAACTTCACCCTCCAGGACCACCTGTTCCAGCCCAACGCCAGCTGGTCCCTTCCGCAACATCTCTACATGGTCTCGGAGTGGTCCGCCAAATGCGGATCGGCGACCGACCCCCAGAGCTGCGTCAATGCGCTGCAGTCGCCCGGAAGCCCGCCCGACCAGAAGGGCAACAAGAACGGCACGCCACCGAGCTATGCGTGGACCGACCTGACGTACCTGATGCACAAGGACAACGTGGCCTGGAAGTACTACGTGCAGACCGGGACCGAGCCGGACTGCGCCAACGACGCCGCGGACTGTCCGCCCGTGAACCAGAACGCCAAGACGCCCGGGATCTGGAACCCGCTGCCCTTCTTCACCACCGTGAAGCAGGACAACCAGCTGCAGAACATCACCGGCGTGAGCCACTACTACGAGGACGCTCGCAACGGCAAGCTGCCGGCGGTCAGCTGGATAACTCCGAGCGGGCAGAACAGCGAGCACCCGCCAGGGCTGAGCAGCGTCGGCCAGTCATGGACCACCAGCCTGGTCAACGCGGCGATGCAGGGCCCCGACTGGAACAGCACCGCGATCTTCCTCAGTTGGGACGACTGGGGCGGTTTCTACGACCACGTCGCGCCGCCCCCTGTCGATGCCAATGGCTACGGGCTGCGGGTGCCCGGAATCGTCATCAGCCCATACGCCAGGAAGGGCTTCATCGACCACCAGGTCCTGAGCCACGACGCCTACGTGAAGTTCATCGAGGACGCCTTCCTCGGCGGCCAGCGGCTGGACCCCAAGACCGACGGCCGCCCCGACCCGCGTATCAGCGTCCGCGAGAACGCCTCCCAGTTGGGCAACCTGGTCAACGACTTCGACTTCACCCAGCAGCCCCAGAAGCCGATGGTCCTGCCCACCAGCCCGCCGCCTGGGCCCTCATCGGTGCCGGGCAGCTGACCAACGACCAGACTGACGCCGGGCTGACCGACCGGCGACTGTGGCGTTCCGCGCTTGATCTTCCAGGGGCGCGAACGTCGAAGTCGCAGTTAGCATCCCCCGATGATCACGAAGACGGAATTGATCGCAGCGCTCCGGACCGCTGGGACTGATGTCAGCAGTCAGCTCAAAGGGTTGCCCGCAGAATCATTCGATCGCCTCGGTGACGCGGACGGCTGGACTGGGAAACAACACCTGGCGCACATCGCATCCACCGAGTGGACCATCCCCAGGCTTTTCGACCTCGCCCAGGCCGACGATGCCGCCCAGCAGGCAGCAGCCGCGTTTGACAACCACGCCTACAACGCAAAGCAGGTGGGCCGCCGCGCCGCCCGGACGGTTGGCCAACTGCTGGAGGAGTTCGAGACCAACCGAGCGGCGACAATCGCCGCGATCGAGGCGGCGGACGAGTCCTTGCTGTCACTCAAGGTCAGTTCCGCGGGCGGCGTCCACGGCAAGCTGGGCCGGGTCCTCCAATACCTCTGCGTCGAACATGTGGGCGACCACCTGAAGGAGATCCACGCCGGCGATCCTGCGCGATAGCATCAGCGACGTCTCCCCGGCGGGTCGCCGCTATGAACGAGCTGACAGCGGGCCGGAAGCCCGCCGTCGGAACTACATGGCCCGGGAGCCGGAGATGGCGCGGCTGATGACCAGTCGCTGGATCTCTGAGGTGCCCTCGAAGATCGTGTAGATCTTGGCGTCGCGGTGCCAGCGCTCCACCGGGTACTCGCGCATGTAGCCGTACCCGCCGAGGATCTGGATCGCCTGCTCGGTGACCCACACCGCGGTCTCGCCCGCCTTGAGCTTGGACATCGAACCCTGGCCCTTGTCGAAGTCCTTGCCGTTCTTGGCCATCCAGGCAGCATGCCAGACGAGAAGGCGCGCGGCCTCGATCTCGGTACACATGTCCGCCAGCTTGAAGGCGATCGCCTGGTTGTCGATGATCGGCCGGCCGAAGGCCATCCGCTCCTTGGCGTACTGGAGCGAATACTCATACGCCGCGCGGGCGATCCCGACCGCCTGCGCGCCCACCAGCGGGCGGGTCATCTCGAAAGTGCGAAGCGCGCCCGAGCCCTTGGCGACGTGGCCCTCCTTGGCCTTGGCGAGGCGCGACTCGAGCTTCTCATCGCCGCCCAGAAGGTACTCGGCCGGGATGCGGCAGTCCTCGAGGATGACCTCGGCGGTGTGCGAGGCGCGGATGCCCATCTTCTTGTGCTTGGCACCCTGAGAGATGCCCTTCACGCCCTTGGGGATGACAAACGTCGCCTGGCCTTTGGCGCCCAACTCGGGATCAACCGAGGCAACCACGACGTGGGTGTCCGCGATGCCGCCGTTGGTAATGAACACCTTGGTCCCGTTGAGGACCCAGTCGGTGCCGTCCCTTCTGGCCGTGGTCTTGAGCGAACGCACGTCCGACCCCGCATTCGGCTCGGTGACCGCAAACGCCCCGAGCTTGATCTCCTTGGGAGTGCCGTAGCACTCGGGCACCCAGGTCATGACCTGGTCCGGTGTCCCGGCGGCGAAGATGCCTGCCGCAGCCAGCGACGAACCCATGATGGCCAGCCCGATGCCGGCGTCTCCCCAGAAGAGTTCCTCCTGGGCTATAGCGCCGAGGAGCCCGCTCTCGTCGGGCCCAGCGAACGTCTGCTGCAGGAAGTCCACGGAGTAGATGCCGGCGTCGGCCGCCTCCTGGATGATGGGCCAGGGCATCTCCTCTTTCTCGTCCCACTCCTCGGCGGCAGGCCGGATCTTCTTGACAGCGAATTCGTGGATCCACTGCTTGATTTCCAGCTGCTCGGCGCTCAGTTCAAAACCGACCATCGCTCCTCCGAAGGGTCCCACCGGGGGGCTCGAAAGGCCCCCCGGCCGGGATATAACTGACGCGGGCGTCATGACGCGCTGCGTTGTGAGTCAGATTAGACCTCGGTGCTGCGGAAAAGCAACTCGACGACCGCACCGCTGCATGGGCACAGCCCCATCATGCTCCTGCCCCGCAACTCGGCCGCCGAAGGACTGACTGCAACCTCAGCCGGCAGCCATAATGGCTCCCTATGGCCGAGGTCCAGGTGCAGAGACGGGGTCGCAGAATTGCCTTCACCGAGGATGAGCGCGATGCTTTCCTGGCGGAGCAGCCCGTGTGCCGTCTCGGCTCCGTGAACGCCGACGGTACGCCCCACGTCACCCCGATCTGGTACGTCTGGGATGGCGAGGCGATGTGGTTCTACTCGATCATGAAGAGCCAGCGCTGGACGAACGTCGTGCGCGACGGCCGGGTGTCAGCGGTGGTTGACGCCGGGGACGCCGAGTATTTCCAGCTGCGGGGGGTGGAGTTGATCGGGACCGTCGAACCGGTTGGCGAGCAACCACGGGTGGGTCAGCCCAACGCGGATCTGGAGGTTGCCGAGGGCCTGTTCGGCCAGCGCTACCTGGGGGGCGCGATGGCCGGGTACGACGGCCGTCACGCCTGGCTTCGCCTCCGACCCAGCAAGATCGTCAGCTGGGACTTCCGCAAGCTGAGTGGGACAGAGACCATCACCAACCCCGACCGTTAGGAGCCTCGGGGAAACTCGCGCCTGTTGGCGAGCCCGGTCAGATGATCGGTCGCGGCGCATGGCCTCGACCGCGGCGTCGTAGCCGATGTTGTCTGAAACGATGATCAGCGGGATGTCGGGGCCGGTCCTCGAGCACCAGGACCCGCAGCGGCGTCAACTGCCGCCCTCGGGCGCGCCGATCCGGCCCCAGGGCCCCAGTCCGCGCCGTTCCACTCGGGTGAGACGTTGAGCATGAGCCAGTACATGCCGAGCTCGCGCATCACCTCTGTGAACCGCTCGAAGTCCACCGGCTTTACGATGTAGCTGTTGGCGTGAAGGCGGTATCCCTCAGCCACGTCCCGCGGCTCACGAGAGGAGGTCAGCAGAACCACCGGCTGGCCGGCGGTCCGGGGATCGGCTCGGATCCGCCGCAGCACTTCGAGGCCGTCCACCTTGGGCAGCTTGATGTCCAGGAGCACCACCTTTGGTGAGTCGGCCATTTTCCTCGTGGCATAGGCTCCGGTGCAGAATATGAAGTCCAGCGCCTCGGCACCGTCGCCCATGACGCGGATCCGGTCGCTGATGTTGAACTTCTTCAAGCTGTGTAGTACGAGCTTCACGTCGTCGCGGTCGTCCTCGACCAGCAGGATCTCGACTGCGTCGATGGTCATGCTGCTGCACCGCCCTCGAGGGTAAAGTAGAAGGTGGCGCCCGCCCCCGGTTCGCCCTCCCCCCAAACCCGACCACCGTGCCGGGTGACGATCCGTTGCACGAGGGCCAGCCCAACGCCAGTGCCCTCGTACTCCGCCTGGCGGTGCAGGCGCTGGAAGACGTCGAAGAGCTTGTCCTTGTAGGCCATGTCGAAGCCGGCCCCGTTGTCCCGGACGAAGTAGACGACGGGATCGTCGGCCTCAATTGAGCCCACCTCGATCTGCGCGACCGTACAGGTTCGGGTGAACTTGATCGCGTTGCCCAGGAGGTTGAGGTACACCTGCAGGAGCAGGGCCGGGTCGGCGTTGCACCTAGGCAGATCCGCCACCGTGACCTCGATCGCCCGGCCGGCCATCTCCGGCTTGAGCCTCTCCAGCGCCCCCCTGGCGACTTCGGCGGGGTCCACTGCCTGGAGAGCGAGGCCCTGCCGGCCGAAGCGAGAGAGTTGCAGCAGGTCGTCGATCAACTGTCCCATCTCCACCGCGTTGGTGTCGATGTCCCGAAGGTAGTCAAGCCACTCGGGTTCCAGCTTCGTCGCGAGCTCTTCCAGAAGGATGCGCGCGAAGCCGCCAATCGCCCTGAGTGGGGCACGGAGGTCGTGCGAGACGCTATACGAGAACGCCTCCAGCTCCTTGTTTGCGGCGGTGAGCTCACCGTTGCTGGCCTCAAGTTGCCGCGTCCGCTCTGCCACGCGCCTCTCCAGCGCTTCGTTCGCCTGCCTCACCTGCTCGGTCAGCCCTACACGGTCCAATGCCACCGTCACCAAGGTCGCGTAATCCTGGAGCCGGTCGGTTTCGTCACCCCCGAAAATGGGGGTCTCCTGCCATATGTGTGGGCGGGTAGCGAGCTGAATTGAGTTGAAGGGCACGCCGTACCCGAATACGATCGCGGTTGATTGAAGACCGTGCTTCGTAGGGAGGGTCCGGCGTGCGTGGTTCC
>JBPCPW010000091.1:0-28443 GCA_050998755.1 Candidatus Dormibacteria bacterium | reverse complement strand
ACCGAGCATCGACGAGGGGCGCAGCGTGGCGTTGAGCGTGGCCACGATCTCCTCGATGGCGGCGGCGTGCGCCGGCGTCACGAACAACACGGCCAGGTCGGGCGGCCGGTCGGGGTCGCCGAGCGCCTCGAGCACGCGTCCGACCACGTCGCCAGTGGCCACCGCTGCGTCCGGGTGCTCGGAGAGAGCGGCGGCGAACGACTTCGGCATCAGCCCGGAGCCAGCAGGGTGAGGGGCACCACGACCGACGAGTCCCCGGGGAGAAGCTTCACGTGGGCCTCGATGGTGCCGTAGTCCTCGTACGTCAGCTCGCCCTTCACCAGCAGGCGACCGAACTTGCCGGGTTGGACCGAGACGGGCTGGGCGTTGCGGGCCACCTCGTTCCCGCCGGCGTCCAGGAACTCCACCTCGAGGGTGCCGGCGCCCGAGTCGTCGGGCGGGCAGCGCACGAAGACGACCAGGTGCGGGGCGATGTGCACCGGCAGTTCCCCGCCGGCCGGAAGGGAGAACATGACCCCGGTCAGGTCGAAGCGGGTCGAGGGACCGGGGACCGAACGCTGCTCGATCCCCTCTACGAAAAGCGCGGCCACGATGTCCATTGGCTGAACGCTACCGGCCCGTCGGCGGCCCACCGCCTCCGGTTGAGCCGGGGCCAGAAAGAAGAACATAGGATTGCCGCCATGGACGACGAGAAGCGGCAGTGGCAGGAACTCGGGCAGCAGTTGCGGGTGGACTCGGTGCGGGTCAGCGGTGTCGCAGGGTCGGGTCACCCGACCTCCTCGATGTCGGCGGCCGACCTGATGGCGGTGCTGATCAGCAAGTACCTCCATTACGACTTCGACGCGCCTGACAACCCGGCGAACGACCACCTGATCTTTTCCAAGGGGCACGCGTCGCCCCTGCTCTACTCCATCTACAAAGCGGTGGGGGCGGTGACCGGCGAGGAGATGGCCACCTACCGCCAGATGGGCAGCCGGTTGGAGGGCCACCCCACGCCCGACATCCCCTGGGTCGACGTCGCCACCGGCTCGCTGGGCCAGGGAATGCCGATCGCGGCGGGTGTCGCGATGGCCGGCAAATACCTCGACAAGCTGGACTACCGCGTGTGGACCCTGTGTGGTGACAGTGAGTTGGCCGAGGGGTCGATCTGGGAGGGCCTCGACAAGGCATCCCACTACAGGCTTGGAAACCTCATCGTGATCTTCGACGTCAACCGCCTGGGACAGCGCGGAGAGACCGAGTTCGGCTGGGACCTGGATGTGTATAAGCGGCGGGTCGAGGCGTTTGGCTGCCGGGCCCTGGTGGTTGACGGCCACGACGTGCACGAGGTCGACGCAGCGATGGAACAGGCCCGCGATGGCGCCGCGCGGCCCACTGTGATCATCGCCAGGACGGTCAAGGGCAAGGGCGTCGCCGAGGTCGAGAACAAACCTGACTGGCACGGCAAGCCGCTGCCGCCTGACCTTGCCGAGAAGGCGATCAAGGAACTCGGGGGAATGCGTGACCTGCGGGTTCAGACCCACAGGCCAGAGCCCGGCGAGCCCGCGCCCTTTGACGGCATCGGCGCGGTGGAGTTGCCGCGCTACGAGATGGGAGAGAAGGTCGCCACCCGCAAGGCCTACGGAGATGCGCTGATGGCGCTGGGCAGCATGCCCCTGGTGGTGGCCATGGACGGCGAGGTGAGCAACTCCACCATGACCATCGAATTCGCCAAGAAGTACCCCGACCGGTTCTTCGAGATGTTCATTGCCGAGCAGCAGCTGGTGGCCACGGCCGTCGGCATGAGCGTGCGCGGCTACAAGCCGTTCGCTTCGACCTTCGCGGCGTTCTTCAGCCGGGCCTACGACTTCATCAGGATGGCGGCCGTGTCTCAGGCCAACATCCGCCTGTCCGGTTCCCACGCGGGGGTGGAGATCGGTCAGGACGGTCCGTCCCAGATGGCCCTGGAGGATCTCGCCTCGATCCGCGCGGTCCAGGGATCAACCGTGCTGTACCCCTCGGACGGGGTCTCAACCGCCAGGCTGGTGGAGCTGATGGCCGAGACCGACGGCATCGTCTATATGCGGACGACCCGCGGCGCCTACCCCGTCATATACGGTGAGGAGGTCCGCTTCAGCCTTGGCGGAAGCCAGACGGTGCGCAGCAGTCCTGAGGACAAAGTGACGCTGATCGGTGCCGGCGTGACCCTGCATGGCTGCCTGGAGGCGGCGGAGCAGCTGGCCCTCAAGGGCATCAACGCGCGGGTCGTCGATCTCTACTCGGTGAAGCCGGTGGACGTGGAGACTCTGCGCCTGGCGGTGCAGGAGACGGGACGAATCGTGGTCGCCGAGGACCACTACCCGGAGGGAGGGATCGCCGGTGCCGTGCTGGAGGCCCTCGCACCCCTCGGCCTGCCGTTCAAGTTTGCCCACTGCGCCGTACAGGGACTGCCCGGCTCAGGCAAGCCGGAGGAGCTGATGGACCAGGCCGGCATCTCGCCGCGCCACATCGTCGAAGCTGCCAGCAAGCTGGTCTCCGAAGGCTAGCCGCGGCCCAAGCCAAGGGAGGTCTGAGGATGAGCAACCCGCTCTTCAAGCTGAAGGATTTCGGCCAGAGTGTCTGGTACGACGACATCACGCGTTCCCTCGTACGGGATGGCGGCCTGCAAAAGCTGCACGACGAGCGCGCCGTGGTCGGGGTGACCACCAACCCCTCGATCTTCGAGAAGGCCATTGGCGAGAGCGAGGAGTACGACGAGGACCTGCGCAAGCTGAGCGAGGGCGGAGCCGACCCCGAGCAGATCTTCATGGACCTGGCGCTTGATGACGTGGGGCGCGCGCTGGATGTCCTGACCGAGACCTATGAGGCCAGTGACCACCTCGACGGTCGCGTCTCCATGGAGGTCCTGGCGTCGCTGGCCTACGACACCGAGCGGACCCAGAAGATGGTTCGCGATATCTGGGCGCGGGTCAGCAAGCCCAACCTGATGGTCAAAATCCCGGCAACGACGGAGGGCATTCCGGCAATCGAGCAGATGCTCTACGAGGGGCACAGCATCAACATCACGCTGATCTTTGGGCTCGACTACTACCGCAAGGTCGCTGAGGCCTACGTGAGCGCTGTCGAGCGGCGCCTTGACGAAGGCAAGCCGGTGCAGGACCTGGGATCTGTCGCCAGCTTCTTTGTCAGCCGCGTCGACTCCAAGGTCGACAAGATGCTTGACGGGCTGGTGGAGGCGGGCAAGCTGCCGGCAGACGAAGCCCGGAGCCTCAAGGGCCGCGCCGCGGTCGCCAACGCGCGACTGGCCTACGAGGTGTACCGCGAGATCTTCCATTCCGATCATTTCAAAGCACTGGAGGCCAGGGGTGCTCGCGTTCAGCGGCCGCTGTGGGCTTCCACCGGCACCAAGAACCCCGAGTACTCAGACGTGCTCTATATAGATGAGCTGGTGGGCCCGGAAACCGTCACCACGGTGCCGGCCAAGACCCTCGAGGCCTACGCGGACCACGGCAAGCCGGCGGCCAGGATCGACCAGGGTCTGGAGGAGGCCCGCGCGCTCATGAGCCAGCTGGAGGAGGTCGGCATCGACATGCAGAAGGTCACCGATGAGCTCCTGGACGAGGGCGTCAAGACCTTCGAGGAGGCTTTCGAAAAACTCCTCAACACCATCAGGGCAAAGGTCGGCGGCGTAACCGGCAAGTCTTGAGCGCCCGGCGCGTCGCGCAGCTACCCCTTGGCAGTGACCGCGTCGCCACCATCGACCGCCTGGTGCAAATGGTGCATCAGGCTCCCGCCAAATCCTGAAATAACAAGGAGTTCGCATGTCGAGTAACGACACCCCCGATAACCCCCAGCAGAGCGCCCAGGCGACCACCTCGGCGACGCTCGGCGAGGGCAAGATCGAGATGGGCAACGGCGAGCCTCGGCGAGCCGAGATGGGAATGATCGGGTTGGGTCGCATGGGAGGGAACATGGTCAAGCGCCTGGCCGCGCGAGGTCACCGGATCGTGGCCTGGACCCGCACCGCCGATACCGTGAAGCTCGCGGTCCAGGATGGCGCCGTGGGTGCGGACTCCGTGGAGGACCTGGTCTCCAAGCTTTCGCAGCCACGGGCGGTGTGGGTCATGATCCCCGCCGGGAAGGCCACCGACGACATGATCCAGACCCTCAAGGGGCTGTTGGACGAAGGAGACCTGGTCATCGATGGGGGAAACTCTCGCTGGACCGATTCCAAGCGTCACGCCGCCGAGCTCAAGGAGAAGGGCATCCACTTCATGGACGCCGGGACCTCGGGTGGTGTGTGGGGCCTGAAGGTTGGCTACTCACTGATGGTCGGGGGTGAGAAGGAGGACTTCGAGCGCCTCAAGCCGATCCTCGCTGACCTGGCGCCGGAGGACGGTCTTGGCCACATGGGGCCGGCCGGCGCGGGGCACTTCGTCAAAATGGTTCACAACGGCATCGAGTACGGCATGCTCCAGGCTTACGGCGAGGGATACGAGATCCTCCACGCCAGCGAGTACGACCTGGACCTCAAGGACGTGACCCGCGTCTGGCAGCACGGCAGCGTCGTGCGCTCCTGGCTGCTGGACCTCGCCGCGCTGGCCTTCGAGGCGGAGGGCACCGACCTGGAGAACATCCGGGGCTACGTTGAGGACTCGGGGGAGGGGAGATGGACCGTGGAGGCGGCGATCGAGGAATCGGTACCGGCCCCGGTAATCACCCTCTCGCTGCTGATGCGCTTCGCGTCGCGCCAGGACGACTCCTACTCCGCCAAGGTGATCTCCGCCCTGCGCAACCAGTTCGGCGGCCACAAGATCACCGAGATCGCCGCCGGGAAATAGGCTGCGTCCTCCAATCCCGGGCGGGCGCCAGCTGGGGCGGCACGTCTGCCAGACTAAACGGCTGTCGCTTTGTCGTCGGCATAAAGGGAGGCTGCTCAGATCGCACGCACCAAAGAACCCCCGGTGAACCCGCTGCGTGAGGGCGTGCGCAGCGAACGCATCGCCTCGCAAACCGCGATGGTCATCTTCGGCGCATCGGGAGACCTGACGCGCAAGAAGCTCATGCCGGCGCTGTACAACCTGGCGCTCGAGGGCCTCCTACCCGCCGACTTTGCGGTCGTCGGCATGGCCCGGCGGCCGATGAGCAACCAGGAGTTCCGCAACCAGATGCGCCAGGCGGTGGACCAGAACTCCCGCACCGGCAAGACCAACGACGAGGTATGGAAGAGCTTCGCGGAGCGACTCAGTTATGTCAGCGGGAACTTCGACAACCAGGCGTCATTCGCCGACCTGAAGAAGGAATTGGAGCGCTGCGACACCGAGTTTCATACCGGGGGTAGCCGCCTGTTCTACTGCGCCACGCCGCCCGAGTACTTCATCCCCATCATCCAGCACCTGGGGAAGGGCGGGCTGGTCAGCCGAGGCCGGGAGTCGCACCGGATCGTCATCGAGAAGCCGTTCGGTGAGGACCTGGAGTCGGCCGAGAAGCTGAACCAGGAGGTGCTCAAGGTCTTCCGCGAGCGGGCGGTCTTCCGCATCGACCACTACCTTGGCAAGGAGACGGTGCAGAACCTGTTGGTCTTCCGCTTTGCCAACAGCATCTTCGAGCCCCTGTGGAACAACCAATACGTCGACCACGTGCAGATCACCGTCGCCGAGGAGTTCGGGCTCGAAGGCCGGGCCAGCTATTACGACCGGTCCGGCGCCCTGCGCGACGTCGTTCAGAACCACCTCCTCCAATTGGTGGCAATCACCGCCATGGAGCCCCCGGTCTCGTTCTCGGCTGATGCGGTACGCGACGAGAAGGTCAAGGCCCTGCGCGCCATCCGGCCCATTCGCGAGGACGAGGTCGCCCGCTACGCGGTGCGCGGGCAGTACGGCAAGGGCAGCATCGGCGGCCAGTCCGTGCCCGGGTACCGCCAGGAGGACACCGCCAACCCAACCTCGAACACCGAGACCTTTGTTGCCATGCGCCTGGATGTTGAGAACTGGCGATGGGCAGGCACGCCCTTCTACGTCAGGACCGGTAAGCGGTTGCCCCGGCGCGTCACCGAGATCGCGGTGCAATTCAAGCAGCCGCCGCACCAGGCGTTTCGCAACGTTGCGGACAGCCTCGAGCCCAACCTGCTGGTCATCCGCATCCAGCCCGACGAGGGGACCACGCTGAAGTTCGCGTCCAAGGTGCCGGCTCCGGGAATGCGCCTGCGCGCGGTGAACATGGACTTCCTCTACGGCGCCTCGTTCATGGGGCAGTCCCCTGAGGCCTATGAGCGCCTGCTGCTTGACGTCATGCGCGGCGACCAGACCCTGTTCACCCGTCGCGACGAGGTCGAGACGGCGTGGCAGGTGATAGCCGGTGTCCAGCACGCCTGGCAGGGCGCCCCCGATCTGCCGCTCTACCCTTCGGGCGGCTGGGGGCCCGAGCAGTCCGACCAGTTGATGGCCCGGGACGGCCGTCGCTGGCGGCACCCCTGATGTCCAGCGCCGTCCCCGCCGCGGACGTGGTGGTGGAGTGGTCGGGGAAGGCCACCAAGGCCGACGCGGTCGCGGCGCAGATGCTCGGGCTGCGGCACTCTGCCGCCGACGACGAGGGCTACCCGCTGGCGCGGGCCAGCGTCATGAACCTGATCGCCTTTGCCCCGCAGCCCGAAGACGAGACGCTGGCGCGCCGGAGCGTCGATGAACTCGCCATTCGCCACCCCTCCCGAGCGATCGTCCTGTCTCTGGAGCCCGGGAAGAGCTTCTCCCTCGACGCCGAGGTCTACCTCTACCGCCACCCTCTGGCCGATCACGGGCTGGTATACGAGAGGGCCCTGCTGCGCGCGCATGGCGCGGACCCCGAAGGTCTCGACACGCTGGTCATCCCGCTCCTGATTCCTCACCTGCAGTCATTCCTCTGGTGGCTGGGAGACCCGGATATCGATGACCCCGGCCTCCGCAGCCTGGGGGCGATCTGCGACCGCCTGGTGGTCGATTCGAGTGCCGGCCCGGCCGAGCGCCTGCGTGACCTCTC
The DNA here is from genome assembly GCA_050998755.1 of Candidatus Dormibacteria bacterium. Lineage (GTDB taxonomy): Bacteria > Chloroflexota > Dormibacteria > DASZGP01 > DASZGP01 > JAXDLW01. The sequence continues at coordinate 21,450 of JBPCPW010000091.1, read as the reverse complement.
CCAGCTGTTGGGGGCGGCCGCGCCGGGGGGAAGCCAACGCGTGCCGGCCTTCGCTCGACTGGTGCTGGGAGACCTCGCGTGGTCCCGGCTGGACGGCTTCCGCCGCACCCTGGTGCAGGTTTTCGACGAAGGCGACCGGGCCGAGTTCCTCGAAGGCGTAACCAGCGTCGAAATCCAGGGGTTCCGGGGCTCGCGGTCCCCGAGGACGTCGGCCGAGATCCTCTTCGGAGGCTGGCTGGCATCGCGCTTGGGCTGGACGATGCCGGCATGGGCCCCTGATGGCGTCACCTTAAAGGACGGCTCACGAAGGGTGCTGATGAACTTCACGGGCACCCGCGGGCAGCGTCCGGCGGCCGACTCCCCACCCCTCCAGGGGGTGCGCCTGGAGGCTGCCATCGGACGGCGCAAGCTGTCGGTCGAACTTTCCGCGTCGCGCACTGAGGCGCGCCTGGTGGTGACCGAAACGGGGGTGGGTCGGGCCGCGCGGACCATCCCCATCCCACCGATGTCGGAGACCGAGACGCTCAGCCGTGAGCTGGCGCGGATCGGCCGCGACCGAGTTTACGAGGACGCGATGGAAGCCGCTTCCCGGGTCCTCGGCGCGCTCGGCTCCTGATGCTGGTTCGCCACCGGGACCCCGAGGCGGTGGCCCGGGCCGCAGCCAGTGCGGTGGTCGAGGGCGCGTTCCGCGCGATCCACGAACACGGGAACTTCCGCCTCGTGCTGGCGGGTGGCCGGACGCCTCGTGCGACCTACGAGCTGCTGGCCGGCGAGATGAAGGACGAGGTCGACTGGCGCCGCGTCACGCTTTTCTTTGGCGATGAGCGCTGCGTGCCCCCCGGCGACGAGGCCAGTAACTACCGGATGGTCAAAGAGGCCCTGATCGATCCCCTTAAGCTGCCCAGCTCGATGGTCCACCGCATGGCCGGAGAGGTCCCGGCCGACAACGCGGCCGCGGAATATGACTTCGACCTGCGGCGGGCGATGGAGGAGAGGCAACCGGCCTTCGACCTTGTCCTGCTGGGCATGGGGCCCGAGGGACATACGGCCTCGCTCTTTCCTGACAGCCCCGCCCTGCTGGAGCGGCACCGTATGGCGGCGCATGTCACCGTCCCCGCGCAATCACCGGAGCGCCTGACCATGACGCCCCCGGCGCTGGCATCCACGCGTCAGATCCTGTTCATGGTCACCGGGGCCGACAAGGCGCAGGCGGTGGCCGAGGTTTTCGGTGACGACTCGGTCCTCCCAGCCGCGGTGATCTCGCGGCTGGCGCCATGTCGATTCCTGGTCGACGAGGCGGCGGCGGGCTCGCTCAGCGGGTAGGGTCCGCTACCTCTTGGCCCCGGTCGTTTCCAGTTCGGTGAACGGGGGGACCCACTGCTCCTGCTGCGGGCCGTGCTTCTGCAGCCAGTCGTCAGCGTCGCGAAGCATCATCTCGAGGATCTCGTCGCGGGTGCTCCCCGATGCCTGCACCTGGTCCTCTCGCTCGTTGAGGAAGTTGCGCCCGGTCACGCGCACCATGCGAAGCAGGTGCTGCAGGCGTTCCGGCATTTGCCGCTGGCCCAGTGGCGGCGACTCCTCGACGAACCGAGCGTACTGCGCCAGGAGGTCTGTCAGCAGCCCAGAGTGCCGGTTCTGGAACTCGGTCCGCAGTGATTCCACGGTCGAAACGCGTTGCGCCATCGGTATTGAGTTCCCCTCCAGTCAGCCCGCTGAGATTCTGCCGGAGTCTAGCAAGCCCTCCCGGGCGGCATGAGCAGTCGCGGCAAACCTCAACTGCCCGCCCGGGCGCCGACGAGGTGGGGGAAGAGGGTGCCCAGGACGTAGCCGGTAACCGCGGCGGCGAGGCCGATGACCATCACCTCCAGCCCGCCGCGCAGCGCTGAGGTGCGCGCCAGTCGTGCCTTGCCCACTCCCATGACAAATAGCACCAAGACGGTGATCGCGGCCGACACCAGGAGCGCCGGGCTGAGCGACAGCCCCGCAACGGATGCGACCTTGGCCACCGGCAACAGCAGCCACGGGACGATGGGGACCGCCGCCCCCAGGGCGAAGGCTGCCGCCATCACCGCGCCCTCGCGGACGGGCTGCCCGGCATCGAGCTGGATTCCGAGCTCCATGCGGGTCATGGCATGCAGCATGGCGCTGGGGCGCGCGGCGATCTTCTCGGCCACCAGGCGAGCATCGGCCTCGGGGAGCCCCTCGTCCTGGAACAGGTGGACCAACTCCTCCAGTTCCCGCTCAGGGTGGTGGGTGAGCTCCCTGCGCTCAACCTCGACCTCGGCCTCGTGGACCTCCTGCTGGGACTTGCTGGAGATGTACGCGCCGGCACCCATGGCGATCATTCCCGCAAAGGCCCCCGCCGCGCCCGCCACCAGCACGGTGTAGCGATCGGAGGTCGCGCCGCCCACTCCGCTGAGGAGGCCGAGCGTGGTGAGGAGCCCATCCTGGGTGCCGAAGATCACCTCCCGCACCCGGCTGACCCGAGCCACACGCGCGCGGCTGAGCAGGATGTGGGCACTGGCATCCTGGGCCCCGGCGCCCTGGTCGGGATTGTCGGAGGTGCTCATCACTGCTGCGGCGGATAGGTTCCGAACAACCTACTTGAGCTGCTCGGGACCCTTATCGACGAACTGGTTGTAGAACGTCTTGGCATCGTTCAGGGTGGGTATCCCGGTGAAGTCCCACTCGTGGTCCCAGGCCAGCAACGCCGCCTTGGGCGACATGCCCTGGTAGGGCGTGGCCAGGAACTTCACCTCGCTGAACTGGGTGTCCGGGGGCAGGCCGTCCATCAGCACCTGTGCGGCCTGGAATTTGGCGTCGCAATCACTGCCCGAACCGCTCCCCGAGCACTGGTAGACGAGGTCCATCCCGCCGTGCTCCAGGTTGTGCACGAACTCCTCGGGCAACAGGGCGGTCTGCACGTTACCCCAGGGGCGCGGTGCGTCTGCATCGCTGTAGTGGGAGCCGGAGGAGGGAGGCTGGTGTTTGTAGGTCACGCGCGCAGGCCGCACCACGTGGCCGCGGCCCTCGTCGGTGATCGTCTGGATCGCCCCCACCGGCTGCCCGGTGGCAACCGAGGGCTTGGCATGGAAGGGGGGATTGACCAGGAAATACAGCACCCCGGCGCCGCCGAGGATGACCACCACGAAGACCGCGATGATGATGTTGGTGCGGCGGCGTTCGGCCTCCACCTGGGAGCGGATCTGGGCCGCGCGCTCGTCGAGGCGGGCCTGCTTCGCGGTGTTCTTCTTGGCCACGGCGACCAATGGTACTGGGGCGGGGATTAGACGGGTGTTATCGTCCGGCAAATGGCAACCTCCGGCTGGACCGTCATCGGCACCGACACCGGCGTGGGCAAGACGGTCGTCTCGGCAGCGATAGCCGCCAACTTCGCCGCCGCCGGCCGCAAGGTCGCCATCGCCAAGCCCGTACAGACAGGCGGCCAGGACGACACCGCCGAGGTGGATCGCCTGGTCGGTGCGGGGACGGGTCGTCGCGGGTGGCAACTCTCTCGACCGCTGGACCCGGGTCTGGCCGCCGCGCTTGGCGGCGACCACCTCTTCCCGGGCGAGTTGGTGGCCTGGACGCTGACCGCCCTCACGGGGGTCGACATCGGTCTCGTCGACACCGCGGGGGGGTGCGCCACGGAGATGAAGGAGGGGTTCAACAACTCCGACCTGGCGCTGGCCGTGGGGCTCTCCGCGGTGGTGGTATGCCGGCCCGGCCCCGGCACATTGAGTCACGCGCTGCTGACATGCGACCATCTCCGGGCCCGGCACGTCGACATCACCGGCCTGGTGGTGGACCGCATGCCGCGCGAGCCTTCCATTGTCGAAGCGGCTCACATGTCGGAGTTGGAGCGCCTTACGCGCTACCCCCTGGTCGGCATCCTGCCGGAGATGCCGCTGGACCCCGGCAGCTTTGCCAAGATCAGCGGCGAGTGGCTGGGCCCTGAGCTTGGTGGCCGTTTCGACAAGGTGGGGTTCCTGGCCAGAATGAGGGCGCTAGTATGAAGCCACGCCTCCGCGCGAGGCGTCCGCGTGCGGGATGTGCGCCGGTTGTGAGGAGGTGTTTCGCGTGGCCACTGCAGTTGAGGAAGCGGTAAGGACCGAGACCGCACAGACCTACCAGATCTATATCAACGGCGAGTGGCGCGACGCCTCCTCCGGCGAGACCTTCCCCAGCGTCAATCCCTCCAACGAGGAGGTCATCGCGCACATCGCCAAGGGAACGCGCGAGGATGCCCAGGCGGCCATCAAAGCGGCCCGCGAGTCGTTCGACAAGGGGCTCTGGTCGGCCAAGAGTTTCAAGCAGCGCAGCGAGATCATGCTGCAGGCCTTCCGGCACCTCGCCGAGAAGTCAATCAGCGACGATTGGGCCACCAAGGAGTCAATGGACAGCGGCTCCACGATGCGGCTGTCCAACCTGTCCCACGTCCCCGTCGCCCTGGAGCACTTTCGCTCGTTGGCAGCCCAGGGCGGCGACATCCGGGAGTACGAGCCCCTGCCCTGGGTCGACATGCCGGCCGTGGCCTGGAACTTCGTCAACCGCGAGCCAATTGGAGTATGCGGCCAGATCATCCCCTGGAACTTCCCGCTGGTGATGGCCTGTTGGAAGCTGGCCCCGGCACTGGTGACGGGCAACTCGGTGGTGCTCAAACCAGCCTCACTGACGTCCATAACGGCACTGGAGCTGGTCAAGGCGCTCGATGAGACCGGCCTTTTCCCAAAGGGAGTGCTGAACATCGTCACGGGGCCCGGGGCGACGGTGGGCGAGGAGCTGGCATCCAACCCCCAGGTTGACAAGGTGTCATTCACCGGCTCGACCGAGGTGGGCCGGCGAATCATGCAGCTGGCGAGCGGCACCGTCAAGAAGGTGACCCTGGAGCTGGGCGGCAAATCCGCCAACATCATCCTTCCCGATGCCGACCTGGACCTGGCCATCGACGGTGCGCTGTTCGCGACGTTCATGCACCAGGGGCAGGTGTGTGAGTCGGGCACTCGTCTGCTTGTACCTGAGTCGATGCACGACGAGATCGTTGAGCGGCTGGTGGCCCGGACCAAAGAGATCGTGGTCGGCGATGCGCTCGACTTCGAGTCGGGCATGGGTCCGTTGGTCTCCGAGGCGCAGCGCGCGACCGTCGAGAAGTACGTCGAGATCGGCAGGTCGGAGGGCGCCACGGTCGCAGTCGGGGGTAGGCGCCCCGCCGGGCTGGACCGGGGTTACTTCTTTGAGCCCACGATCTTCACCGGCGTCACCAACGACATGCGCATTGCCCAGGAGGAGATCTTCGGCCCCGTGCTTTCGGTCATCAAGTACAAGGACGTCGGCGACGCCATCCGCATTGCCAACGACTCGATCTACGGCCTGGCCGGCGGGGTGTGGTCAACCGATATCCCTGAGGCCATCAGTGTCGCCAAGAAGATCCGCACCGGGACGGTCTGGATCAACGACTACCACCTGCTCAACGACGTCTCGCCGTTTGGTGGTTACAAGCAGTCGGGTGTGGGCAAGGAGCTCGGCATGCACGGGCTGTTGGAGTACACGATCCCCAAGCACATCCACGTCGGGGTCAGCGCCAAGCGTTCCGATCGCTTCATCTGGGACGCCGTCCTCCCGTAGGGAGCGCGCGGTATGAAGGACACTGTCGCGCTGACCGACCGGGCGCGGGCGCTGTTCGACCAGGTGCGCGCGGCGCGGGGACCGCTGACCATGGTCCTGGGCTCCGGCTGTTGTGACGGGGGATCGCCCTTCCTGTTCGAGGACTATCCACCCCCGGCCAACCACCGCAACATCGGCGAGGTCGAGGGTGTCCCGGTCTGGATCGACAACGCGCTGTGGGCGGGCCAGGAACTGCACCTGGTGATCGACGCGGTCAAAGACCCATCGATGGACAGCTTCTCAGCCGAGGCCGAGCTGGGTTACCGGCTGGTCCTGACCTAGGCGGATGGAACTCACCAGATTCCTGGCGGATGTCGGCGGCGGTCCCGATGGCACAGGCCATCCATCACGCCGATGACCACCGCGGCCACGTCCTTTCGATCCTGGGAGCGCACGGTCTCGAGGTCCCGGACCTGGCGGTCTGGGATTACGCCGAGTCAACCCGCCTGATGGAGGAGATCAGCCCCGGCCGGTGAGCAGTCCGAGCACCACGCCGACCACGATGAAGGCACCGATCAGGATCAGCAGGCTGTAGCCGCCCGGCCAGTGCGGCCCCACCTGGTGGGACGCCGTCCACTCGACCTCCAGGTCGTGGCCGCGCGGGCTGCCCACAGTCGGCGGCGTCGCGTAGCTCTGCCCGGGGGCGTTCGCCGCCCCGCACTGGGGACATACGATCTCCGTCTCGGGGTGCTGGAAGCTGCACTTCCAGCAGTACATCAGCCTCGCCGCCATGCCGGAGATTATTGCTGAGCGCGGTGATACGGATTCCGGCTACGCTCACCCCCGTGACTGATTTCGGAGCCACGTTCGAACAGCGCCTGCTGGACTCGGCGCAGGAGGCGACCGGCAGCGGCGTGGGGGCTGCGCCCCCAGGAGACGCCCTCACCCGCACCATGGGCGCCGGGGGTAAGCGGATCCGGGCCAGCATGGTGGTCCACTTCGGCCTGATGGCGGGGGCCGAGCCCCAGAGGATTGACGAGCTGGCCATGGCCGTGGAGTTCCTGCACGCCGCGACCCTGGTCCACGACGACGTCATCGACAATGCCGAGACCCGGCGTGGCAGCGCGGCACTGCATCGCGACCACGGCAGCGAGGTGGCCCTGCTGGTGGGGGACCTCTACGTGGCCCGGTGTGGGGTGCACCTGACGCGGGCCGCTTCGCCGCGCGCGGCGGCGGAGCTCTGGCTGGCGCTGGACACCATCGTCCGGGGGGAGATCGACCAGCGGGCACGGAGGTTCGACCTCCGTCAGCAGCCTGACGACTACCTGGCGACCATCCGCCGCAAGACCGCCAGCCTGGTCGAGGGTGCCTGTGCGGGAGCTGTGATCCTGGGTGGCGCGCCGGACAAGCAGGTGGAAGCGGCTCGGTCTTACGCCTCCGACGTGGGGATAGCTTTCCAGTTGGTTGACGATGTCCTGGACTACCAGGGCAGCGCCGAGGAGATGGGCAAACCGGTCGGCAATGACATCCGTGAGGGCACCGTCACCTTGCCGTTGATCCTGGCGATCTCGCTATCCCAGGCCCCGGTTGCGGCGATCGTGGCTTCCGCCCGTGAGCGGGACGACTTCAGCGCGGTGGTCATGGCGGTGCGTCGGAGTGGGGCATTGGAGCGCTGCCTGGCGCTGGCGGCCGAACACTCGGCGGCGGCAGTCAAAGCCCTCGATGCGTTCCCCGCCGGCGCTGAGCGCCAGGCACTGGTCGACCTCGCCGAGGGTCTACTGGGCCGCCGCGCCTGACCCGGTGCCAACCCCCCCTATGGTGATCTGGATCACCTGACCGGACCCCCTGCGGCTGGTAAGTTCTTTCCCGGCCCCGTATATGCATCTTCTTGTCGAAGGCCTCAGCTATCGCGCTGCACCGCTTGCGGTGCGCGAACGAGTTTTCATTCCCGGCGAAGGCCTGCGCCGGTGGCTCGTTCGGCTCAGCGACCAGCCGCACGTTCGTGGCGGGGCGATCCTGTCGACCTGCAACCGCACTGAGATATTTGTATCGGCGGACGACCCTTCGATCGGTCTTGAGGAGTTCACCGAGGCCCTCGACCCGATGGGCGACTGGCCCCGGTACCACTACCGCCTCAGCGGGCTCGAGGCGATTGAGCACATATTCCGGGTGGCCTCGGGGATAGACTCCGCGATCCTCGGCGAAGGCCAGATCCTCGGGCAGTTCAAGGCGGCCCACCGCCTCTCCCAGGCGGCCGGGGCGATGGAGCCCGACCTCGACTTCCTGATGCGGCGGGCGGTGTCGGTGGCCAAGCGGGTGCGAACCGAGACGGCGATTGGCCGCAACCCCGTGGGCTTCGGCCACGCGGCGGTGGCCCAGGCCCGCGCCGTCCTGGGCTCCCTGTCCGGTCGATCCGCACTGCTGGTTGGTGCGGGCAAGATGGCCGGGGTAACCGCCCGTCTCCTGGCCGCCGAGGGCCTCGAGCGCGTCTACTTCAGCACCCGAACCTCGGCGCGCGCGAACGAGCTGGCGCAGGAGATGCCGGAGAGCGTCGTGGCCCTGACCGTGCCCTTCTCCCGGGTGGAGCAGGTGGCCGCCGAGGTCGACCTGGTGGTCTGCTCGACGTCATCGCCGGAACACATCTTCACCGCCGAAACGGTGGCCGATCTGATGCGCCGGCGCGACGGCCGGCCCATGTTCATCCTCGACCTGGCCGTGCCCCGCGACGTCGAGCCGGCGGTGTCGGAGATTCCCGGCGCCCACCTGTTCAATGTCGACGACCTCGCGGCCACGGTCGAACGTGGGCTGGTCGAGCGCTCGGCGGAGCTGCCCGCGGCGACGGCGATCCTCAAGGACGAGGTGCTGCGCACGGAGATGGACCTGGCTCAGCACCGCGCCGCCCCGACCATCACCACCCTGGTGGGGGAGGTCGAGCGCCGGCGCGCCGAACATGTCCGCCGAAACGTCCCGGCCGGCCTGACCGAGGCCCAGCGTTCCGACGTTGACCGTCTGACCCGCGCCCTCACTGCCAAGCTCCTGCATGGCCCGATCGCCTACCTGCGCGATCACCCGGGCGACGACGCCACCGCGATGCTGGTGCGCGACCTCTTCCAGCTCGACGAGGACGGCGGGGCGGCCGAGGCAGCCTCCTAGTGGGCCGTCACTCTGAAATCGGGTCCATCCGCCCGCTCATTTCCGCCGGGCACCGGCGGCCTGAGCGGCCGGGCCTTCGGCCCCTCCGGGCTGTACCTGATCCCAGAGTGACGGCCCACTAGTTGTTGCGGCTGGGGACGCGGGGCTCGCCGCTGGCGCTGGCGCAGGCGGAGTTGGTTCGGCGCGCCTACCTTGATCGATTCCCCGACCAGGAGATCGAGTTGGTGACCCTGAAGACCCAGGGCGACCGCGAGTCCGACCGCAGCCTTGACTCCTTTGATGCCCAGGGGGTGTTCGTGAAGGAGATCGAGGAGCGACTGCTCGCCGGCGACATCGATGCAGCGGTGCACAGTGCCAAGGACCTGGCGGTCGAGGAGACCGAGGGCCTGGACGTGGCCGCCTACCTGGAGCGTGAGGCGCCATACGACGTCGTGGTACGACCGCGGTCGCAAAATCTGGGGCAGGGGATCATGCCGCAACCGGGTGAGCGGGTGGCCACCGACAGCACCCGCCGCCGCCGGCAATTGGAGGACACCTGGAAGGGGGTCGAGTTCGTCGATATTCGGGGCAATATCGAGACCCGCCTGAAGAAGCTCGACAGCGGCGAGGCAGAGGCCGTGGTCCTGGCCGCGGCAGGGCTCCGACGGCTGGGGTTGAAACCTGGGGGTGAGCACCCCATCGCGGCCATCGAGTGTGTGCCGGCACCGGGCCAGGGGGCGATCGCGGTGCAGGTCCGGTTCGATGACGAGAAGACAAAGGACCTACGCTGGCTGAACCATTTCCAGACCTCGCTGGCGGTTTCCTGCGAGCGCGACATGGCGACGGCGCTGGGAGCCGGCTGCAGCGTACCGCTGGGGGTGCTGGTGGAATTCCGCGGTGGCGAGACCCTGCTGCTCTCGGCGTTCCACGATGGTGACCGCCTGTATCGCGTCGAGGCCAGGGCCAGCGCGTCGGACCCGAATTCCGCGGTGGCGGATGCAATCCGTAAGTTGAGGGAGGCAGGGGCGAAATGGAGCAGCCGATGAGCGAGCAGACCTCGGGCGGGGCGCTGGCAGGCAAGCACATCCTGGTGACTCGCGCCGAGGGCCGTGGGGGAGCGCTCAGCGATGGCCTTGCGGCGCTTGGGGCAAAGGTGACAGAGGTTCCGCTGATAGTCCACCGGCCACCGAGCGACCCGGAATCGGCGCAGACCGCACTGGCCCAGGGCGGGACGTACGACTACGCGCTCTTCACCTCGGCGCGTGCCGTGGGGGCGTCGCTGAAGCTTCTCGGTGCCTCGTCCCCGCGCGGCGGCTGGCCGCCGGTGCTCGCGGTTGGTCCGGCCACCGCCCGGGCGGCGCGGCAGGCCGGTCTGTCGGTTCGGCTGGTGCCCGCGGAGTTCGTGGCGGAGGGCCTGCTGCGAGCCCTGGACGGGATGGACCTGGCCTCCAAGCGCGTCATCTTCCCCCGCGCGGAGGTGGCGCGCGAGGAGCTCCCGGATGAGCTGCGCCGGCGTGGGGCCAGCGTCGACGTGGTGCCGGTGTATCGGACCGAGCCGAGCCCCGAAGCTCCGGCCAAGTTGCGGGAGGCGCTGGCGCGAGGTGTGGACCTCGTCTCGCTGGCCAGCGCGTCCGCGGCCAACAGCCTTTTCTCCGCCGCCAATGGCGGAGCGGTCCCCGCGGTGGCCTGTATCGGCCCAGTGGCCGCCTCGGCGGCGCGGGACCTCGGGCTCGACGTGGCTGTCGTGGCGGGCGAGCACACCGCGGAGGGCCTGGTCGAGGCCATCACTCGGTACTTCGCGGGCCGCGCGTGAGCTTCCCGCGGAGCCGCCCCCGCCGGCTCCGTCGCAGTCCGATGCTGCGCCAGGCGCTGGCCGAGACCACCCTGGGACCGGCCGACTTTGTGCTACCGCTGTTCGTCTCGCAAACCGCGACGGCACCCGTGCCGATCCCGAGCCTTCCCGGCCACAATCAGCACACCGTCGAGAGCGGGCTCCAGGAATGCGACGAGGTCGTCGGCCTGGGTATCCCGATGGTGTTGCTCTTCGGCCTGCCGGCCCAAAAGGACGACCGGGGAACCGGCGCCTGGGCGCAGGACGGTGCGGTCCAGCGCCTCGCCGGCGCGATCAAGGACCGATTTGGCGAGCAGCTGCTGGTGGCCACCGACCTGTGTCTCTGTGAGTACACCAGTCACGGGCATTGCGGAATCCTGGCGGGCCGGGACGTCGACAACGACGCCACGCTCGACGCGTACCGGGAGACCGCGCTCTCACAGGCTCGAGCCGGGGCCGACATCATCGCCCCCTCCGGGATGATGGATGGCCAGGTCGGCGCGATCCGGGAGGCGCTCGATGCTGACGGCCACGGCGCCACGGCGATCCTGGCGTACTCAGCCAAGATGGCCAGCGCCTTCTACGGCCCCTTCCGGGAGGCCGCCGGGTCGACCCCGTCGTTTGGCGATCGCCGTGCCTACCAGATGGACGGTGGGAACCTCAAAGAGGCGCTCCGGGAGGTGCGGTTGGACGTGGCCGAGGGTGCCGACATGGTCATGGTGAAACCGGCGGGCCCGTACCTCGACGTCATCGCCAGGGTCGCCGCCGAGGTGGACGTGCCGGTGGCGGCGTACCAGGTCAGCGGGGAGATGGCGATGATCAAGGCGGCGGCCGAAAAGGGCTGGCTGGATCATGATTTGGCGGTGATCGAGAGCCTGGTGGCCATCCGCCGGGCGGGGGCCAAGCTGCTGATAAGCTATCTCGCCAAAGAAGCGATCCGTATTCAGCAGGGGCTCCGCGAAGCGTGACGCCCCGCCCGAGGGAGATGCCGGCTTGAGTCAGACCCCGACGCAGCGCAACCCGCTCGTGCTTGCAGGTTTCGTGCTCGTGGTGACCGCGATCCTCGGCGCGGCGGCCTATGGCCTCAACTCGGTGACCAACCCGCAGCCCGCCAGGCAGTCGCAGGCGTCGGCGTCGGCGTGCAGCGACAAGCCGGTCAGCCACCCGGCGCCCAGCCCAACGAGGTCCTACTCCGCGGCACCGCCGATGTGCCTCGACGCCACCAAGTCCTATGTGGCCACGTTCACCACGGCCCGCGGCGTGATCGTGGTGGCGCTGCGGGCAGACACAGCCCCCCAGACCACCAACAACTTTGTCTTCCTGGCCGACCACGGCTTCTACGACGGCCTGACGTTCCATCGGGTGTGCCCCAACACCGCGGACACCAGCTGCGGTGACGGCAGTCTCAAGATCGCGCAGGGCGGCGACCCCAAGGGCGACGGTACCGGAGGCCCAGGCTACAGCCTTAAGGATGAGGGACCCAAGGGGCCCTACAGTGCGGGGACGATCTCGATGGCTCGGGCGGCGCAGATCAGCGGCAGCCAGTTCTTCATCGACACCGCGGACAACACCTCGATCCTGGGGCCGCAGCCCCAGGTGTACAACGTGTTTGGCGACATCGTCGCCGGCCTGGACGTCGCCCAGAAGCTGCAGAAGAACGACGTGATGCTCTCGGTGTCGATCGAAGTGACGCCCCGAGGGGCCGCGAGCCCGACGCCCAGTCCGTCGGCTGCGGCGGGAACAGCCTCACCGTCACCCGCGGCTTCGCCGGAAGCCTCACCCGCCGCCTCGCCGGCGGTGTCACCGGCCGCCTCAGCCCCGGCACCGTCCCCGAGCTGACGGCCGACCGTTTCCAACGCGCCCGCCGGGTGATGCCCGGGGGCGTGAACAGCCCCGTCCGGGCGTTCCGAGCTGTTGGGGGAGACCCCATATTCGTGGCCTCGGGCGCCGGCGCCGAGCTGGTGGACGTCGACGGCCGGCGCTACCTCGACCTTGTCGCGTCTTTCGGCCCCCTGATCCTGGGTCACGCCCACCCCGCCATCGTCGCCGCGGTCAGGGCACAGGTTGAGAGGGGAACCAGCTACGGCGCCCCCACCGAGGCCGAGACCGAACTGGTCGAGGCGCTGGTCAAACATGTGCCCTCACTGGAGATGGCGAGGCTGGTGAACAGCGGCACCGAGGCGACCATGTCGGCGATCCGCGTGGCCCGTGGAGCGACCGGCCGCGACGTGGTGGTCAAGTTCGCCGGCGGGTACCACGGACACCAGGACTACCTGCTGGCGGAGGCGGGGAGCGGCGTCGCGACGCTCGGGATCCCGGGCTCCGCGGGGGTCCCCGAAGCCTTCACCGCGCTCACCGCGGTTCTGCCCTACAACGATGTGACGGCCGCCGAGGCCTTCTTCGCAGATCGTGGAGCGCAGGTCGCCGCGGTGATCGTCGAGCCGGTCGCCGGCAACATGGGTGTCGTGCCGGGCACTGCCGAGTTCCTGTCGAGGCTGCGCCAGTTGACCACACGCCATGGCTCGGTCCTGGTTTTCGACGAGGTCATCACAGGTTTCCGACTGGGGCTCGGGGGCGCCCAGGCGCTGTATGGAATCACCCCGGACCTCACCTGCCTGGGCAAGGTGATAGGGGGCGGGCTGCCCCTGGCGGCGTACGGTGGGAGGCGGGACCTGATGTCCATCGTGGCGCCGGATGGGCCTGTCTACCAGGCGGGCACGCTCTCCGGCAACCCCCTGGCCACGGCGGCGGGCCTCGCCACCCTGGAGATCCTGATCAGGGACGATCCCTACGCGGACCTCGCGGTGGCGGGGGCGGCGCTGGCCCGGGCGCTGGTTGAAGGCGCGGTTTCCGCCGGCGTCCCGGCGTCGGTGAACCAGGTCGGGTCGATGCTGACGCCGTTCTTCACCACGGGACCGGTCACGGATCTCACGTCGGCAAAAGGTGCGGATACCGCGATCTACGCGCGGCTCTTCAACCGTCTCCTGGCCGGCGGTGTCTACGCGCCGCCGTCGCAGTTCGAGGCATGGTTCGTCTCCACGTCACTGGCGGAGGGACCGATGGAGGATCTTTGCGAGCGGGTCCGAGGAGCGTTCACGGGCCTCTGACGCGCCGCCTCTCAAGTTCGGCTAAGGCTTCCCGGGGCCGGGGAGTCCTATAATTACGGTGTCCCGCACAACTTGAGGTGAACCCGTTGCCTGGTGTAGGCCACTGGTACGTAATCCCGATCCTTCTAATCATTGCCCTGATCGTTTTTGGTCCCAAGCGCCTCCCCGAGCTGGGCGAGGGCCTGGGCAAGGCGATCAAGGAGTTCCGTAAGGCCACCAGCGAGATGGGCAACAGCATCCGCGAAGAGGTGCACCACACCGATACCGCCGCCGGCACCACGTACCTGGCGCCACCGGTCGTGGCGGTCGCCCCGGTCCCCGCCGAGACGCCGCTCACCGCGCCCCTCGCGACTGCTGGTGCGCCGGCAGCGAACGCGTCTCCGCCGGTGGCCGCAGTGCCGCCCGAGGCGCCAAGGACCTGACCCGGCGGCCTGACCCGGCTGCCCGATGGTAGTGAGCGAGCCGCCGGTCTTCGCCGCGCCCACCCCGGGAGCACCCGACGAGCCCACGCCCGCCCAGGAAGAGTGGGACGAGCGGCGGATGACGCTCATTCAGCACCTCGAGGAACTCCGCAAGGTGCTGATCGTCTCGCTCATCGCCTGGGCGATAACCAGCATCATCGGGGTGGTCGCGTCGGGGTTCGTCATCCAACTTCTGGTCAAGCCGCTGCGTTACCTGGCCAAGACCAACCCCGACGCGGCCAAGCTGCACTATTTCGGGCTGTTCGGCTACTTCTCGATCCACCTCAAGGTTGGCCTTGCGGTTGGCCTGGCCCTCGCCCTGCCGATCATCCTCCGCCAGATCTGGAGCTTCATCGCGCCGGGACTGAGACCGGCCGAGCGGCGCTTCGCGGCACCGCTGCTGGCCACCACCCTGACCTTGTTCGCTGCCGGGGCGCTGTTGGCATACGGGTTCCTATACATCGCGGTTAGGGTACTCGCGCCGTTTGTCGCCGGCCCGGACTTGGTCCTGTTCACCGGTGCCGACGAGTACCTCGGGTTCGTCGTCCTGCTGATGATGGCCTTTGCCATCACGTTCGAATTCCCTGTGGCGCTGGTGCTTCTGGCCAGCGCCGGCCTGATGACATCCGACCGGCTCAAACACAGCAGGAAGGTGGCTTTCTTTATCATCGCGGGCGTGTCCTACGTTATTACCCCCGGGGTTGACCCGGTCACGCCGCTGGCTCTTGCCCTGCCCCTGGTCGCGCTCTACGAGGGGTCCATTTTCGTGATCCGAAGGATGGGCAAGTGAGCCGGCCCGACGGCAGGGCGGTGGACCAGCTGCGGCCGGTGACGATTGAGACCGGCGTCAGCCTGTATGCGGAGGGATCAGCGCTGATCACCGCAGGCAACACGCGCGTCCTCTGCCTGGCCAGCGTGGAGGAGAAGCTGCCGCAGTTCCGCAAGGGCAGTGGACAGGGCTGGATCACGGCGGAGTACGCCATGCTGCCGCGGGCCACCAACACCCGCGGGAATCGTGATGGCCGCAACGGCCGCGTCGACGGGCGCTCGTCCGAGATCCAGCGCCTCGTGGGTCGCTCGCTGCGGGCGGGAGTGGACATGTCGGCGATGGGGGAGCGCACGATCACCGTCGACTGCGACGTGCTCCAGGCCGATGCCGGCACACGCTGTGCGGCGATCACCGGCGGGTTCGTCGCGCTCTACATGGCGCTGCAGAAGGTGCAGCAGAAGGGCCAGATTGCGACCATCCCGGTGAAGGAGATGATCGGGGCGGTAAGCGTTGGGATCATCGACGGCGAGGTCCGGTTGGACATGAATTACGCCGAGGATTTCCGCGCCGACGTGGACATGAACTGCGTCGCCACGGAGTCCGGTAGCTTCATCGAGATCCAGGGCACCGCCGAACGCCGGCCCTTCAACCGCGACGAGGGTGACCAGCTGCTGACGCTGGCCTCTGAGGGGATCATCCAGCTGGCAGTGATCCAGCGCCAGGCGCTCGGCCTCTGACCTACGCCGCCCGGCCCCGCGTGCTGCTGGCCACCAATAACACGGGCAAGCTGGCGGAGTACCGGCGTCTGCTGGAACCGACTCCCGTTGAGGTGGTGTCTCCTCAGGAGATCGGGCTTGACCTGGACGTTGACGAGGACGGGCTCACCTTTTTGGCCAACGCTCAGAAGAAGGCCAGGGGGTTCGCCGGAGCCAGTGGTCTGCCGGCGCTCGCGGACGACTCGGGCCTGGTGGTGCGGGCTCTGGATGGTCGCCCGGGAGTCCAGTCCGCACGATACGGTGGACAGGGGCTGGATGACGCCGGTCGGAACCGGTTGCTGCTGCAGGAGATGGACGGGCGTGCCAACAGGCAGGCTGAATACGTGTGCGTGATTTCCCTGGCCAGGCCCGAGGGCCCGGCTGCGCGGGTTTTCATGGGTCGCTGCGAAGGGCGCATCGGGCGGCACCCCGTCGGGGACGGCGGCTTCGGCTACGACCCGGTCTTCGTGCTGGCGGACGGGCGCACCATGGCCGAGATCGCGGATGGCGAGAAAGACCAGTTGAGTCACCGCGGCCAGGCGGTTGCAGAGATGCTCACGCAAATGGACCTTGCCCGCTGGGCAGCGGACAATCCCGCCAGATGAGAAAGCTGCTGTCAGTGGTCCTAATGCCCCGCGTGGCCCAGCTGGTCCGCGCCTAGGGCCGGATACTATCTGTCGGTCGGCGGGGAGTAGCGCAGCCCGGTAGCGTACCTGCTTTGGGAGCAGGGGGTCGCGGGTTCAAATCCCGCCTCCCCGACCACCGCCTCCCCCACCAAAACTCAGATTTACACCACCTAACGCTCCCCGGATGATTCCGCGTCAGCTGGCTCCGTCGGGCCTCTCCCGGGAGTCCAATATAGGTATGAAGTACCTACTTCTGATATAGTCCGGTCATGGCAGCGGAGTTGGATCGCAAGCGGGTGAAGTTGAACGCTTCCGGGGGATCTCGTGCGGTCATCGTTCCCAAAGCCTGGTTGCGTCGCTTCGGCGCACAGGACTCCGCGGAGATCGAGCTTGTCCTGACGGAAGAGGGGATCGAACTGCAGCCCATCAGGCCGAGCGCTGACTCGGTTGAGTCCGAGCCCGAGTTCGCGACCTTCCTCAACTTCCTGACCAAGACCGCGTTCGCCCACCCGGAGACGCTGACCGATGCCAGCGAGTTCTACCAGCGCGATCGGGAGTTGCTCGGCCTCTCGGATTAGCCCTCGGTGAAGTCCGCGACGGCGCCAAGGGTTTTTCACGGTTGGCGGGTGTTGTTCACCGAGCCATTCACGAGCCGATACGGCGACCTGAGCGGGCAGGTCCAGCGGCTGAAGCAGGAGCTCGGCGACGCCCCCCAGTTCCATTACCACCCCACGACCAAGCTCTTCCGGGCCGTCTTCGAGGCCGTCTACAACCTGGTGCCTTCAGACCCAGAGCGGCGGGACTTCCTGCTGGATGGGGACCTTGCCAAGTTCCGACGGGTGAAGAAGAACGGGCTGCCAAAGCGTTACCGGTTGTTCTTCGTCTTCAGTACCAAGGCCAGGGTGATCATCTTTCTGTACCTCAACGATGAGCACACCCTGCGGAACCAGGGATCGTCCAATGATCCTTATGCGGTGTTCAGCCGGATGGTTAGTAGGGGCGAGATTGGCGCCCACTTCGAGGAGAACTTCAAGCGCTGGAGGGCGCAGCACCCAGCGCCCTGATCTGGTCCAAGGGGCTGCGCTGGAGCCTGCTCGATCGCCTTCGGGGAGCCAGGGCTGCTGCCGGCAGGGGAGAGATGCTTGTCGCCCGCGCCCGGCTTGACACCATCGAGTGAAGCAGGCATCTCCCGAAGACTTCTCGGACATCGTGAGGGCCAATCGGACGCTGCGAGGCCTGTCCGAACGCGGGCTGCCCGACCTGGCTGGACCCAAGGAGAGCAGATAGGCTTCCGAGTCGTGACCCTGAGCCGTGCAGCTGGGGAAGAGCCTGGCCGCGGAAAGAGGTGAACGACCTCGCATTGGAGGCACCCCTCGAGTTCGCCGATCTCTACAAGGGGGGCACGCCGAGCGATTCGGGTTGACCCGGCGCGACGGCGGCGAGTGCGCGGAGCTGCATGGGCGGAAGGTCACGCATCAATTTCCGCCGACGATGAGTCGCCTGATCAGCTTGACGGCGAGGTCAACGTCTGGTTCGTTGTCCGCGATGATGTCCGCGTAGAGAAAGCTCTCACCGATCCTCACGATCAGGTATGCCAGAGTTTCGCGGTCTGCCAGTTCACGCAGCCGCCCGGCCTCCTCCTCTTCCTCCATGACGCGCGCGAGGGCATCGATGATCCCGCGCTGAACCGGGCCATGCTTGGACGTGAGAATCCGAAGCGACGCCTCCGGTTCGGCCGCGAGCATTCGCAGGAAGGGTTCCTGACCGTGCACATCGTGCATGAATTGGCCGATCACGGATTCCACTCGCTCCTCACCTCGGAGAGCTGCCGTCGCGGCCAGCGCCCGGGCCATGGCGTGCCGGGTAAGGTACCACAGGACCTCCCCTAAGAGCCGGTCGCGGCTACCGACCTTGCGGTACAGCGTCGCGCGTCCGAGACCGACCTCCGCCGCCAGCCCCTGCATATCGAGCCGCCGTAGCGCCAGGACCGAGTTCAGGGCTGCATCAAAGATGGCGGCAGGGATGTCGGGGGGCTTCGACAGCCCCTCAGGGATAGCCCGCCTCAGATCGTGCTCGTGCAGGACGGCAGCGGCTGAGCCCATGTGAGACATATTGTAATATGTCTCATGGAAAGCGCTGAGGTGGGGCTTGGAACCCGGTCGCGACGCAGTTTGGTCCGGGCAGTTCAACGCTCGATTGACCGCGCAGGGGATTCAGCCGCTGAGCTACGTCCGTGCGTACATCTGCGATGACACGATGTTCGATCGATCGGGGACGTTCCAGTACGCCCTGAACAACAAGTTCGGGGTGATGGACGCTGCCGGCCAGCAGTACATCAGCGTCGCGACCGGCCCCGCCCTGCTGCACGACTTCACCAACCCCGACACGGTTGCCTGGTGGGATACGAAGCTGCGGAACATGCTTGACCTGGGCTTCAACGGCTTCATGCAGGACTTCGGCGAGCAGGTGTTGTCCGACATGCACTTCAAGGACGGGTCGACGGGTGCCGCCATGCACAACCGCTACACCGTGCTGTACCACCAGGTCACGCGGAAGTTCATCGATGGCTACATGGCCCAGCACCCCGGGCGGCACATCTTCTTCTATACCCGCGCCGGCTATAGTGGCCGGCCCGGCGCCGCCGGGTATGAGAACTCGAACTTCCCCGGGGACGAGGCGACCAACTGGGGCATCGCGGGAGGCCTCGGTTCGCTGACGTCCGACCTCACCAACCGCGGCGTCGGGGGCGCCCCGGGTTTCAACACCGACGTCGGTGGATACGCCAACTTCACCACGCCGCCGACGGACAAGGAGCTCTTTCTGCGCTGGGCCGAATGGGCGGCCCTGACGCCCTTCTACCGTGTGCATATGGATGGCGCCGCCCCGCTGATGCCCTGGGATTTCGGTCAGGGCGCTGTCGATGTCTACCGTAGGCTGCCCCAGTTCCACAACGATGCGGTGCCGCTGCTGCAGGGACTCTGGACCGAGCAGCAGTCAGACGGAATCCCGATCGACCGGCCCCTGTGGCTGCAGTACCCGAAGGATCCCGCGTCCGTTCGACAGGACCAGGAATACACCCTTGGTAACGACATCCTGGTCGCGCCGGTGGTGACCGCGGGGGCAACGACACGCGCCGTGTACTTCCCGCCGGACTGCTGGCAGGATCCACGTGACGCTCACGTTTACCAGGGCCCCATGACGGCGACTGTGGCGGCGCCGCTTGATCAGCTTCCCTACTTCTATCGCTGCGGCACATCCCCGCTGGGGCCGGCCTACGCCGTTGCTCGTCCCGGCGCCCAGGTCGGCTCGCTGCCCCTGACCAGCGCCGCCCGACCGTTGATTTCCCTGGCCACGCCCGCGGCGCTGTTGGGTTGCCTCCTGCTTGCGGGGCTGCTGTTCCTGGGGAGACGCAGACCTTATTGATCGCCCTGCTGGGCGCCACCGGGTTCATCGGCAGCGCCGTGCTGACAGAGTTGCTCGCAAGCGGCCACGAGGTGCGTGCCCTTGCCCGCAACCCATCAGAGTTCGTTGCGCCCGAGCACCTCACCGTGATCGCCGGGGATGCGCGCGATCGGGCGGTTCTCGACACCCTGCTCGAGGGGGTCGACGCGGTCATCAGCGCGATCGGCACCCCCCGCGGCGCAAAGTCGGAGCCGGGCTACCTCGCCGATGCGATGACCGCAGTCATCGACGCGATGGCGCGACACCAGGTGCGCCGCATCGTCGCCATCTCCGGCGCTGGGATTAATGTGCCGGGCGAGCCCAAGCCCTTCCCGCACGGCCTCGCCTCCGCCATCGTCGGCGTCCTCGCGCGGTCTGCGGTGCAGGCTAAGCAGCGCGAGTTCGAGGTGCTCCGCGGCAGCGACGCCGAGTGGACCGCGGTCAGGCCCACGCGCATCGTCCCTGGGCAGGCCACGGGAAAGGTGAAGGTCGATCGGGAGATCGGCATGCAGATCACCGTGGGTGACGTGGCGCAGTTCATGGTGGCGCAGCTTGGCGACCCGACCTATGTTCGGCGCGCCCCAATAATCAGCGGCTGAAGGACAGTCGACGAGAGTGGCCTCGGAAGGACCCTGGCTGAGCGGGCGCTGCTCCCGGATGGCTCCTCAAGGCCATGGGGCCGCCACCGCTAGAGCGCGACCATCGCGGAAGTCAGAGCGGTTGAGGTAGCGGCGGGGCCCCAGAGAGAGAGCAGGGGGGAATCGGCCAACTCGTGCTAGAGGATATCCAGGATATCCAACCTGATATGCTGGATTTCATGAAGATGCTCAAGGTTCGACGCGTTGGAAACAGCAACATGGTGGCTCTGCCTAAGGAGTGGCAAGGGTCAGGCTTTGGGGCGGGGGATTTCGTGCTCGTCGAGCGCGACTCAACTGGTGAGATACACATGCTCCGAGCCGGCGACATCAAAGGTCGGATCGACACCCTCGCCGACGAGATGGTCGACAAGCACGCCAAAGCCTTGAAGATCCTTGCGGATCACGACGCTGCTCCTGAGTGAGCGCCGATGAGGTCCACCTGGACCTCGACGATGTCATCAGATTGCATGCCGCATCCTCGGGGTCAGCAGCAACGTAGCGAGGGATCAGCTGCGTGACCCAGGTGCCCTGGAGAGCGCCGTGGTGCGCCCCATCAACCATGCCGCGTACGAGGCAGCGGACCTGGCCGGCCAGGCCGCGGTGCTCGCTCACGGGATTGCGCAGAGCCAGTCCTTCATCGATGGAAACAAACGCACCGCGCTGATCGCGATGACGACCTTTCTGGCCCTGAACGGTTGGGATGTATCGCTGCCAGATGAGGACCTCGCAGACCTGATCCTCCAGTTCGCTCACGGCCTCCGGCCGGGCGAGATGGCGGATCGCTTACGTACGTCCCTCATAGCGAGGGCCTGACTCGAGGCGTGCTCGCCCAGGCACAACTCGCCGGTCTCGCTGCCGGACCCTTCGGATACGAAGAGCCGAAATTGATCCGCGATGGCCTCGACTCGAACTCTCTTGAACCTGATTTCGACCGTCTGTCACAAATCTGAGCAGGTCGCTCTGTGGAACGCCAGGACATTCCCCACTTGAGAAGGGCTTAACGCCAAGTTATTCCCCAGGCTCAGCGCCAAGTTATTCCCCAGGCTGAGCGCCAAGTTATTCCCCACCCTCGGGGTCCTCCAACAC
>JBPCPW010000026.1:0-35136 GCA_050998755.1 Candidatus Dormibacteria bacterium | reverse complement strand
CGGTGATGGCCCTGGAACGGGTCCCCGCGGACATTCGCCGGGACGGTGGCGTGGCGCGCATGAGCGACCCTTCTCTGATCGCCGAGATCCAGGCCGCGGTGACCATCCCGGTCATGGCCAAGGTGCGCATCGGCCATTTCGTGGAGGCCCAGCTCCTGGAGGCCATCGGCATCGACTTCATCGACGAGTCGGAGGTCCTGACTCCTGCGGACGAGGAGAACCACGTTGACAAGTGGCTGTTCAAGGTGCCGTTCGTCTGCGGGGCGCGCAACCTTGGCGAGGCCCTGCGCCGGATCAGTGAGGGCGCGGCCATGATCCGCACCAAGGGTGAGGCCGGCACCGGCAACGTGGTCGAGGCGGTGCGCCACATGCGGGCGGTTAGTGGGGGGATTCGCCGCCTGCAGGGCATGGCCGAAGAGGAGCTCTACACCGCCGCCAAGGAACTGCAGGCGCCATACGACCTGGTGGCCGAAACGGCCCGTCTGGGCAAGCTGCCGGTGGTCAACTTCTCCGCCGGCGGGATCGCCACCCCGGCCGACGCCGCTCTGATGATGCAGCTTGGGTGCGACGGCAACTTTGTTGGTTCGGGCATCTTCAAGTCGGAGGACCCCATCACCATGGCCAAGGCCATCGTCGCCGCCACGACGTACTTCGACAAGCCGGATGTCATCCTCGAAGTCAGCAAGGGATTGGGCAAAGCCATGAAGGGGATCGAGATCGCGACCATCCCCCAGGAGGAATTGCTCGCCTCCAGAGGTTGGTAGTCGGGGGTTGACGTCCCCGCGGGTGGGCGTACTTGCCCTGCAGGGCGCCTTCCGCGAGCACATCGAGAGTCTCAGCCGACTCGGGGTCGAGGCTTTTGCGATGCGAACCGAGACGGATCTCCGGCTGGCGGACGCCGTTGTGCTCCCGGGAGGGGAGAGCACGACCATGGACAAACTGCTGCGCAAGTTCCAGCTCCAGGAGCCACTGCGCCAGCGTCTCCGCACTGGGATGCCGGCGATGGCCACCTGCGCCGGGCTGATCCTGCTGGCGCGCGACGTCCTCGACGGGCTGCCGGACCAGGAATCCCTGGACATCCTCCCGATCTCGGTGCGTCGCAACGGCTACGGGCGGCAACCCGACAGCTTCGAGGCCGACGTTGAGTTCACGGTGCTTGACGCGCCGTTCCCAGGGGTCTTCATCCGCGCCCCCTTCATCGAGTCGGTGGATCCCTCAATTCAGGTCCTGGCGGAGCATGATGGGCGGGTGGTGGCAGTGAGCAGCGCGCGGGTGATGGGTCTCACCTTCCACCCGGAACTCAGCCACGACGACCGCCTCCACGAGCACTTCTTGGCAATGGTCGCTTGAACATCCGCTCCGCCCAGGTCACGGACTGGGGCCGGATCGACGAGATATACGACGACGGGCTGAAGCTCTCATTGCAGGGGGACGGGGCGACGCACCCGGTGCGACTCTGGCAGATCGTCACCAGGACCCTGAGCTCGCTGCTACCGCTCTCCACCCCCAGTGAGATGCTGTACGTGCTGGAGGATGACGAGGGGCGGGTCTCCGGCTTCATCCAGGCCGAGGTCCTGGGTGGAACCGAGAGCCGGGTGCCGGCGACGCGGCGGCGCAACCCGGATGCGATCCGGGTGCTCAACCTCTCCCTGGCCCCGGAGCTGGCGGGGAGCGGTGGGGGGGCCCTGATCGACCATCTCTGCAGCGAGGCCATGGGGATGGGCGTGGCACGTATCTATGTGCGCATCCCCGAGGGTCACGCGGTGCTGGAAAGTTTCAAGGCCCACGGGTTCACGCCCTACGCCCGCGACCGCGTGTTTTATCGCCACGAATTCGACAGCTCCCCCGTCGGCGAACCTCCGCCCGGGCTCCGCGCTGTGACCCGCAAGGATGCGCTTGGGCTCTTCGCGCTGTACCTGGCTGCCACGCCGCGGCCGGTGTCCCAGGCCGAGGCGCCCGACTATCAACAGTGGCGCGCCCTTAACGAGGGCGAGTGGCTGCATCGGTTTGGACGCCGGGGCAACCGCAGCATGGTGCTGGAGCGGAGCAACGAGGTCATCGCCTGGATGGGCGTTGAGGCCGGCTCCCCGGGACGGCCGCACACGGTGGCCTTGCTGACCCGGCAGGACCAGCACGGTGACGGCGAGCTGGAGCGTCAGCTGCTCAACGAGGCGCTGCGCGGCCTGTCAGGGCACGGCAGCGCGGTATGGTGCAACGTCCGCAACTACGACACGGTCACCACCAGGGTGCTCCAGGATGCGGCGTTCGAGACTCTTGCCGGCCAGGATTTGATGGTCAGGGAAATGCGTTCGCGGGTGCCTGCTGCGGTGCGCAAACCCCGCAAGGAAAAGGCGTTCGCGCCGGTGTTCGGGTGAGTGCGCCGGTCAGCAACAAGGCCGCCCCGGGCGCGCATGCCCGCGAGCAGGATTGGGCCGCCGAGCTAGACCTGTTGTTCAGCGCGCTGCCCCCCACGGTGCGCGACGCTGCGAGGGTCGCTGCTTCAAGTCGCCGGGCCGAGTTGCTGGAGATCGTCCTGGACCTCGGCCGGGAGCCCGAGGCACGTTTCAGCGACGGCGAGGTCACCCTTGGCAGTGCACCGGTCAACCCGTCGGACCTGGAGTACGTCTCCTCACGGGTCGGCTCCTTCGGCGATGACAACCGGGCCGGGATAGGGCAGACCCTGCACCGGATCTCAGCGATCCGCAACAGGCGCGGCGAGATCGTGGGGATGACCTGCCGGGTGGGCAGGGCGGTCACCGGGACCGTCGACCTGATCAGGGACCTGGTGGTCAGCGGGCGCTCGATCCTGCTGTTGGGACGCCCAGGAGTGGGCAAGACCACCATGCTCCGGGAATGCGCCCGTGTCCTGTCCGACGAGAAGCGCATGCGCGTGGTGATCGTCGACACCAGCAACGAGATCGGCGGCGACGGTGATATCCCGCACCCGGGTATCGGACGGTCACGCCGGATGCAGGTGCGCACTCCCAACCTGCAGCATGCGGTGATGATCGAGGCTGTCGAGAACCACATGCCCGAAGTCATCGTGATCGATGAGATCGGCACCGAGTTGGAGACCACCGCCGCGCGCACCATCGCCGAACGCGGAGTGCAGCTGGTGGCCACAGCGCACGGCGGGAGCCTCGACAACCTGCTCGTCAACCCCACCCTCAACGACCTCCTGGGCGGGATCCAGACGGTGACCCTGGGGGATGAGGAGGCGCGCCGCCGGGGCAGCCAGAAATCGGTCCAGGAGCGCAAGGCGCCGCCCACCTTCGACGTCCTGGTGGAGATCCAGGAGCGTGACCAGCTGGTGGTGCACACGCCCCTTGACGAGGTCGTCGACGTCGCCCTGCGCGGGCAGTTCAAGCCTCCCCAGCTGCGCACCCGGCGGCCGGACGGTTCGGTCATCACGCAGGTCGCGCCGGTCCCGCGGCAGCTCACCTCACGTCGCCCCGCCAACGCGGCTCCCGCCGCCCCCCGTCGGGTCAGGCCGTCACTGGTCAGCCCAGGCGGTGGCGGCAGACGGCAGCGCGCGGCGTACGAACCCATCAGCATCTTCCCCTATGGGGTCAGCCGGAGCCACGTCGAGCAGACGGTGAAGGAGCTCGGCCTGCCGGTGCGCATCCTGCACCATCCAGAGGACGCCGACCTGGTGCTCACGCTGAAGAGCTACTACCGCCGAAGGGACTCGCCGATCCAGCAGGCCGAGGCCCAGGGGACCCCGGTGGAGGTGCTACGCACCAACAGCGTCGCCCAGGTGGAGACGGTGCTGAGGCGAATCTACGAGATCGATGACACCCCATCGGACGACGAGTAACCACTAGAATTCACCGCCTGTGAGGGGATACCTGGTGACCTTCGAGGGGGTCGAGGGCAGTGGCAAGTCGACGCAGGCGGCGCGCCTGGTGGCCGCCCTGCAGTCCGAGGGGCTTCCAGCGGTCGCGGTGAGGGAACCCGGCGGCACCCGCCTGGGCGAGGCGGTACGCGAGATCCTGCTGTCGGTCGAGCACCATGACATGGCCGCCTGGGCCGAGGCCAGCCTCTACACCGCCGCGCGCGCTCAACTTCTAAAGGAGGTCATCATCCCCCAGATGGCCCGCGGGGTTGTCGTGGTGGCCGACCGCTACGTCGACTCCACCTTTGCCTACCAGGGGGCGGGTCGTGGCCTGGAGATGGCCGTCCTCTCCGCGATGCAGATGGTCCTCAAGGTGCGCCCGGACCTCACCTTCCTGTTGGACCTGCCCCCCGAGACCGGTTTCGCCCGGCAGGCGGCGGTGAAGGGTCGCAGCGCCGACCGCATGGAACAGGAGGACCTGAGCTTTTACACGCGGGTCAGGGACGGCTACCTTGACTTCGCCCGCCGCGACGCCGATCGCTACCACGTCATCGACGCCACCCAGGACCCCGACGGCATTGCCGCCACCGCGCTGAATGTCACTCGGCAGCGCGCCGCGGCCCACGGGGTCAAGGGGATGCCTCGGTGAAGATCGTCGTTGCCATCATGCACGGCGACGATGCCGACGACTGCATCGAGGCCCTGGCCGACCGGGGCATTCCCACAACCCGGCTCGACAGCCGCGGCGGCTTCCTCCACAAGGGCAACGCCACCCTTTTGTGCGGGGTCTCCGAGACCCAGGTTGAGGCGCTGATGGGAATCCTGCGCGAGCACAGTAAGAACCGCACCGAGATCCTCACACCGATGCCGCCGATCGTCGAACCCGGGGACGTCTACGTCCCCTACCCACTGGAGGTGGAAGTCGGGGGAGCGGTGGTCTTCGTCCTCGACGTCGAGCGCTTTGAGAAACTCTGAGTCGCCGCGGGTTTTGACCTTGGTTCTAATCACCGCGTAACCTCCGAGGCTATCCTTTGGGGGTGAGTGCGCAGCGGGCCAAGCAGGCCCCCAGGAAGCCTCAGGAGAAGCGGGTCGAGATCAAGGGCGACCCGGCCTTCTTCCGGCGCATCAACTACGCGGCCGTCGCGGTGGGGTTCGCGGTGGCGATGGTCATCTTCCTGGTGCTGGGATCGCTCATCCCGAGCCCCCACGGGCAGCTCGCGGCCAGCTCCGGGGCCTACTTCGCGGTGAGCGTGATCGCGATGTTCTCCGGCGGGCTGGCCGCCGGGATGATCGAGCCGAAATACGGTGTCCTGAATGGCCCGCTGGTGGCGGTGATCTACATCTTTGTCGGCTTCCTCCTGACATTCAACGCCGAGTTCCAGCAGGTCAAGATCGTCGGACCGCTGGGACTGGGCCCGATGCGGGTTGACCGGGTCTTCGCGGCGGATGTGCCCCAGCTCTTCTTCGCCAGCCTCGGCGGCTACGTGGCGGGGATGATCGAGCAGCGCGTGCGCACCCGGCGTCGCAAGAATGATCGCGTTGACCCAGGCCGCAAGGCGTGAGCCCGGCCCCGGGCTGGTCCGGGGCAGTGGCGCGGCGAGGCCGGGCGCGGAGGCCATCGATCCTGAATCGATAGAACGCGCCGCCAACCTGACGCGCGCCATCGTGCGCAACGTCGAGCAGGTTATTGTCGGCAAGCGCGAGCAGGTCCTACTTGGGGTTCTCTGCCTTATGGCCCGGGGCCATGCCCTGATCGAGGACGTGCCCGGGGTTGGCAAGACAACCCTCGCCAAGGCGCTGGCAGTCACCATCGGCGGTCGATTCGAGCGCATCCAGTTCACGCCCGATCTCCTGCCCTCTGACGTGCTTGGCGTCAACGTCTTTGATCCCAAGGCGGGCGGCTTCCACTTCCGGCCCGGTCCGGTCTTCGCCAACGTGCTGTTGGCGGACGAGATCAACCGTGCCACGCCCAAGACGCAATCTGCCCTACTTGAGGGGATGGAGGAGCGCCAGGTGACCCTGGACGGCGTGACCCACGAGGTACCCAACCCCTTCATCGTGCTGGCCACCCAGAACCCGGTGGAGTTCTCGGGTACCTTCCCGCTGCCGGAAGCCCAACTCGACCGCTTCAGCGCACGCATCAGCCTGGGCTACCTGACCCCCGCGGCGGAGGTCGAGATGCTCAGCCGTTTCGACCATGAGAACCCCCTGGACGACCTCCAGCGGGTGACCGATGCGGATGAGGTGCGCCTGGCCCAGGCGGCGATTTCCACTGTCCATGTCAGCCGCGAGGTCAGAGAGTTCGTCGTGGCCATCGTCGGCGCCAGCCGCTGTCACCCGGACCTCAGCCTGGGCGGGAGTCCCCGCGCCTCCCTGGCGCTGGTCAGGCTGGGACAGGCGCTGGCGGCCGAGCAGGCTCGCGACTACGTGCTGCCCGACGACATCAAGCAGCTGGCCGAGCCGGTGCTGTCTCACCGCCTGGTCTTCAAGCCCTCAGCGGAGATGCGTGGCACCGATCGTCACCGCCTGCTGAGGGACCTGATCGACTCCATCCCCGTGCCCCAGGGAGACCGGCGCTGACCGCCTGACCGAGGATGAGTCGCGCGCTGCGGGGCCTTCTCGCCGCCGGGGGATTGGCGGTACTTTTCTTCTTCGCCTACGTCACAGCCATCCGGCTGGCGTTCATGCTGGTGTATTTCGCCTTCCTGCTGGTGGCGGTCTGCTGGGCCTGGGCCCGGCTGGCCGGTCGCGGACTCAATGTCAGCCGCGGCGGCCAGGAAGGGGCGTACGAGGTCGGCCAGGAGTTCCGCGAGAAGCTGGAGGTGACCAACTCTTCGATCGTCGGCGTGCCCTGGGTGATCGTCGAGGATCGTGCCGGGATCCCGGGCTACGAGGCCAGCCGGGTCTTCAGTCTCCCCGGCCGCGGATCCCGGCGCTGGACCAGCCACGGGCGATTCACCGCGCGAGGCCGCTACTCGCTTGGCCCGATCCGTCTGACCACGGGCGACCCGTTTGGGTTCTTCCAGCGCACCCGGGTGGTGGGGGAGGCGGCCGTGATCACCGTGTACCCCCGCCTGGTCGATGTCCTGGACCTGCTGCCGGGCTCGTCGCACAGCAGCGGGGACTCGCGGGTCTTCGGACGCTTCAGCGACAGCCCGCCCGATGCCCTGGGGATCCGCGAGCACGACCCCTCAGACGGCTTCAATCGCATCCACTGGCCGTCGACGGCGCGGCTGGGGCGGCCGATGAGCCGCAGTTTTGAGCGCTACGAGGGTGCCGACACGCTGGTGGTCCTGGACCTGGGTGTCGCCGTTCACCGCGGTCGCGACGCCAACTCGACGCTGGAGCACAGCGTCAGCCTGGCGGCGTCGGTGGCCATGGCGGCGGTGCAACGCGGCCAATCCGTGGCGCTGCGGTGCAACGACGCCGGCGGCACCACCTTCCTCGCCGGCACCGGCCCCAATCACCTCCGCCAGGTGCTGGACTTCCTGTCCGTGGCGCAGGCCACCGGCACCAGGGCGCTCTCGACTGCACTGCCGGGTTCCACGGGTCGCTCCTCGCAACAGAGCGTCGTGGTGATCACGCCCGCTCCGCCCGGCGGGTGGGTCGACGCGCTAGCCGCGGGGCGCGACGGTGGCCGCCGCACAACCGTCCTGCACGTTGGCGGAGAGGCCGGGGACCGTCCCCGCCTGCGCACCATCGGCGAGATCAGCTGGTGGGAGCTGGCGACCGGCTCCCAGGAATCCGCGCCGCTGAGGCGGGCATCGTGAACCCTGTGGCGCTGGCCGCCGTCGCCGCCCTGGCGATCGGCGGGCTGATGATGGCGGGGGTTGTGCGGCTGCGGCTGTCAGAGGGAGCCCTGGAGATCGGCGCCGGGCGTGAGGGCCGGCTGCGCCACTTCCAGGTGGACCTCGGCGAGGGGCTGCTGTCGGACTTCTGCCTGTTCTTTGTCGTGTCCACCACGGCCGTCCTGGTGGCCTCCTCCAACTGGGTTCCCGGCACCAGCGTCCTGGTGCCGATGATGGTGACCGCCACGGTTGTGGCCCTGGTCCTGGCCAAGGCAGCTCCCCGGGGCACAACGTACTGGCTCGCCGCCGAGGTCGGGGCCGTGCTGGCCCTGTTCACGTACACCGCTTCGCATGGCGCCAACCCCGCCTCGGATTTCGTCACCTGGGTGCGTGCGATCCGGGCATCCGTGAGCCTCGCCTCGTTGGTGACCATGTGCGGTGCGGGTTGGATGATCGTTGCCTGGTCGGTGTTCTGGGTGGCGCACAAGCGCAACACGGCGCTGGCCCTCGCGCCACTGGCCATCGTCCTGGCGGTCGAGATCATCAACGACCCGGGCCAGCCGGGAAACGGGGCACTGATGGTGATGTGGCTGTTGCTCGCCGGAACACTCATGCTCCGGCTCAACGCGGCTCGAATCCACGACCGCTGGAGCGAAATGGCCGATTCCCATGTCTGGATATCGATCTCCACCCGGGGAGCCCTGGCGGTCGTCGTGCTACTGGTGATCGCCATCGTGCTGCCCCCACTCAACAGCGTGGACCTCAGCGTGGCGATGTTCCACGGCCGGAGCCCAACCGGGGGTGATGGCCCCGCCGATTCCGCCCCCGGCCGTACCGCCAACCAGCCCGTGCCCAACCTGACTCAGACCGGCTACAGCGAGAGGGTGGCGCCCGGTGGCACGCTGGTCCGTAGCCAGGTGCCCGTGCTGCAGGTGAGCACTGGTTTCGGGCGCCAGGTCTATTGGCGGGGGATCAATCTGTATAGCGTGGTCGATGGGATCTGGTCACCCGGGCCGGCCCGGGCGGTCACGTCAGCGGCCGGCTCGAATGCCCTGCTCGACCGCGGCACCGACGCTGCCCGGCAGACCGTGCGGGCGGTTGTCAACGTGCTCGACGTGCCCCAGAGCACCATCTTCTGGCCAGGCGAGCCAATCCAGGTGAACCAGCCGACCACCCTGCGCAGTGCCGCCAGCGGTTCACTGAGTGGCGTGGCGACAGTTGAGGCGGCCTACGCGCGAAGCGCCGTCCCGGTGGGTCAGAGCTATGTCGTGCAGGCCTCGCAATCTGTCGCGACCGAGGACCAGCTGCGCGCCGCCGGGACCCTCTATCCCGCTGGCGTCGCCCAGGTCACCGGGTTGGTGCCCAGCGACCGAAATCCCACGACGACGATCGGGACGGACGTCAGCGACCTCGGCCGCCAGGTCTCGGGCACCGGGTCGGTCTACGACCAGGTCAAGAACATCGAGACCTACCTCCGGACCACCGAGAAATACCAGCTGAGAGTGTCGGCGCCGCCGTCCGGGGTCGAGCCGATTTCGTACTTCCTCTTCAAATCGCACACCGGGTACTGCGAGTACTTCGCCTCGGCGATGGGCCAGATGGTGCGCGCCCTGGGGGTGCCGGTAAGGCTGGTCAGCGGTTACGGCCCCGGCAGCGCCACCCAGCCGCAGGACATCACCCCCAACTTCAAGCACGAGGTCGGGGCGGGCGCCATCGTGACCACGATCCGCGCCGCGGATGCCCACACCTGGGTCGAGGTCTACTTTCCCAAGTACGGGTGGGTCCCCTTTGAGCCCACACCCGACCCCAACTACCCGCTGCTGACGCGGGGCACCGGGCCGGCCCCGGTCGTCGCCCCGGTGACGGGCACAGCGCTGCCCCCGGTGATCGCCCCGCCGGTACGCCACGTGACCGTCAAACCGGGGCCGGCGGTCCCGGCGGTGCTGGGGCTCGGTTTCACAGCGGTGGTCGCCCTGGCCCTGCTGGCGATCCTGCTGACCCGGGTCGCAGTGGGCACCGAGAGCGGCGACCTGCGCCTGGCCTGGAGCCGGCTGGGCTGGCTGGGATTCCGAAGTGGGGTCGCGAGGCGCCCCTCTGACACTCCCCTGGAGTTTGCGGCACGCCTGGCGACCCGCCTGCCCGACCTGGCCGACGACATCATGGTCCTCGGGGGTGCGTACGGCCGCCACGCCTACGGCACCGGCGCGGCCCGCGGCAGCGCGAGTGACTCCGAGGTGGCGGCCTGGCTGCGGGTTCGCTCCCGGCTGGTGCGCCTGCTGGCGCTCGGCCCGGGCAGAGGCGGTGTCAGCCCGCGGGCAGCAACTCCACAGTCGTGAGGTCCTCGGCGCGCTCCGCGCCTTCCACCTCGCCGCTCTCGACGTAATACAGCTTACGGCGATTGAGGTGGGTGAGATAGAAGCGTTTACCAGGGTTGCCAGCGACGATCGCCCGAGCCTGCGCGATTGACATATGGCTCGGGTCTCCCTCGAGGGTGGCGGTCATCTCCATCAGGACGTGGTCGCTCAGCTCCACCAGGGCCTGCAGGCCAGGGCAGTCGGTGGTATCCCCGGAGAAGCCGAAGCTCACGCCCTGGCGCCGGAAGTTGTACCCCAGGCACGGGATGTCAGGCACGTGCTGCATCTCTTCAGCATGAATCGTGAAGCCTGCGACCTCGTGTTCGTCACCGGGTTGAAATTCGATGAAGTTGGGCTGGAGTCGCTCCCACACCAGGTCCTTCAGGTGGTCGCCCCATGCCAGTTGGAAAAGGTGGTTCAGATACCCCTCGAAGCCCGGCGGCCCGGCGATGGTCAGCGGCGGCGCCTCGGGCGCCTCGATTGCCCGTGTGGCCATGACGTAAGGAAGGCCGAAGGTGTGGTCGGCGTGCTGGTGGGTGATCACCACGGCCTGGATGTCGGCGATGTTGTGCCCCGTGCGGTGGATCAGCACGTGGACCGGAGCACCGGCGTCGATCAACACCCGCCGATCAAGGATGTAACCGGCATTGAAGGCGTCACCCGCGAACGCCGCCCCGGTGCCGAGAAAGGTCAGCTCCATCAGCTCACCCGGAGCGTGTGGGGGTTCATTACCCCCGCTGGGTCGAAGGCCTTCTGCACGCGCCCCAGGTAGGGCGCAAAGCCGCCCAGCTCCCGCGCCAGCCACGCGGTCTTGAGCTGGCCCACGCCGTGGTGATGGGTCATTGTTGCGCCGCTCTCCACGGCGGCGTTGAGGGCGTCGCGCCAGGCCGCCTCGAGGGCTCCCTCCCGGTCCTCCGCGCGCAGCAGGAAGGTGAAGTACAGCGCGCAACCCGTTTCGTAGGCGTGCGAGCAGTGGCAACCCACCATCTCCGCATGCCGCGACAAGGCTTCGCGTAGGGCGCCGTAGACCGTGGGGACGAGCGACCAGATTGAGGCCACCTCGATGGTGTCGGCGGCGATGTCGGCTCCCAGCAGCTCCCCAGAAAGAACCTGCCGGTAGGTGGTGGCGGCGTCATTTCGATGCGCCCACCAGTGCCCTGCCAGGTCCTGGTCGAGCCGCGTACCGCCGGCGCTGACGAGGGCGCGCTCGAGCCTCCCGCGCGCCTGCTCGTCGTCGCCCTCAGTCACCATCACCGCCGCCGTCCCCTGCGGCGCGGGGTCGAAGCTACGGAACTGGATGGTGGTATCGGTCTCGTCGTAGACCCGCACAGCGTCCGGCAGGCAGCGGGCCTGGGCCATTGCGCGCACCGCCTCAAGGCCCTCGCTGAACCCGGCGAAACCCAACGACGCGAAGTGCCTGGCGGCAGGCGCGGTGCGCACCCGAAGCCATGCCGCCGTGACCACGCCCAGGGTGCCCTCGCTGCCCAGGAAGAGCTGGTGCAGCTGGATGCCTGCGGCGGTGCGCGGTGCCAACCTGGAGGTCGCGACGGTCCCGTCGGGCAGCGCCGCGGTGAGCGCCACGACCAGGTCCTCGATGGCGCCATAGCCGCTTGAAAGCTGTCCCGCCGAGCGCGCCGCGATCCAACCACCGACGGTCGACAGCGCAACGGATTGCGGGAAATGTCCCAGCGTGAAGCCACGTTGGTTGAGCCAGGCCTCGAGTTCGGTGCCCAGGATCCCGGCTTCGACCTCGACGATGCAACTGACCTCGTCGAGGTGCAGGACACGGTTCAGCGTTCGCAGGTCGATGACCAGCTCGCCGCCGTGGGTCACCACTCCACCGCTTACCCCAGAGCGACCACCCGCCGCGACCACCGGGGTCCCGGTGGCGCTGGCCCAGCGCAGGGCGGTCGCCACGTCGGATGCGTCGGCCGGCCGGAGCACCGCCGCCGGTGGGGTCTCGGCGCCGCGCAGACTGCGCAGTATCGAGAGCGATGACCAGTCGCCGGCGCAAGCGCGGAGCTCCGCCTCTTCAGTGAGCACTGTGGCCCGCGGGACCAGCTGGGCCAGCGCCGCCACGTCCATAGCTCGCTCAGTCTATCCACTCGCCTGGTTGAGCCTCCGTCGCGGCGCCGGATAATCCCAGCATGCCCGATATGCGTCCGCGCCTGACTGCGTTCTCGCACGGCGCCGGTTGAGCCTGCAAGCTCAGTCCTAGTGACCTGGCTCAGGTCCTGAGCCAGCTGCCGGCACCGGTCCACGACGACCTCCTCGCGGGTCCTGAGACCCGCGACGATGCCGCCGCGTACCGGCTCACCTCGGAACTCGCGATCCTGGTGACCGCGGACTTCATCACCCCGGTGGTGGACGACGCCAGGGATTTCGGTGCCATTGCCGCCGCCAACTCCCTGTCCGACATCTACGCCATGGGCGGCGAACCTCTGATCGCCATCAACCTGGTCGGTTTCCCCCGCGACAGCCTGGACCTGGTCGTCCTGCAGGAGATCCTCTCCGCCGCCGCCGCCGTGGTCCACGATGCCGGCGCACTGACCGTCGGTGGTCACACCATCGACGACCCGGAGTTGAAGTTCGGTCTCTCGGTGGTCGGACGGGTGCATCCCGACCGGATCGTACGCAACCGCGGCGGAGTTGCCGGCGACCGCTTGTACCTGACCAAACCCCTGGGCACTGGGATCCTCACCACGGCGGTCAAGCGCGACACAATCGGCGCAGTCGAGATGGCAACGGCCGTCGCGCAGATGAGACGCACCAACCGGGACGCGGCGGCGGCGATGCTGGCAGCAGGCGCGCACGCCGCCACCGACGTCACCGGCTTTGGCCTGTTGGGCCACCTCAACGAACTGGCCGCGGCATCAGGCGTGGCGGCCGAGGTGCGCTACGGCAGCCTGCCAGTGCTGGACGCGGTCGAGCGCCTGGCCCAGGAGGGGGTGGTTCCCGGCGGCACCGAGCGCAACCTGGCCGCCGCGGCCGCGTTCACCGAGCGTGCGGGGGCGGTGCAGGACTGGCAGATGCTGGTTGCGGCCGATGCCCAGACGTCCGGCGGATTGCTGGTTGCGGTCGCTGCACCAGACGCGGAAAAGCTGGAGGACGAAATGGCCGCCCGCGGAGTGCAGGCGGTACACGTCGGCGATTTGCGTGCGGGGTGCCCCGGCGACATCCTGGTGTCGGCCTGAAGTAGGGCCTCCGGCACAAATAGAGAGGGCCTCGCCGAAGCGAGGCCCTCTCCGCGGGGTGGGAGGTGAGCTAGCTGGCCTTCGAGGCCGGGGTCTGGATCGAGACGCTGGTGCGGCGCACCCGGCGGGTGGTGCCGGCGCGGCGGGCCGTGGTCCGGCGGCTCGAAACCTTGACGCGCGGGGTGTTGCGGCGGGCGCTACCGGCGGTCCGGCGGGCGGTTGTGCGGGTCGTGGCGGCGGCCTTCTCAGCCTTCTCCTCGGCCAGGCCGATCGCGCCAAGCGTGCTGCGGCGGACGTCACCGATCACGCCCTCGAGGCGACGCTGGTAGGGACGGACCTGCAGGCGGCTGCTCAGGGCAAGCTTGCCGCCCCGGCGCTCGGCCTTCTTCAGCCAGTTCTGCTGGCGGCTGGGGCTGGTCACGAAGTCCATGGCCAACGCAGCCGCGCCGATCCCGGTGTAAACGGTCTCTCTGATCATCAAGTGCCTCCCGGTTTGTCAAAACCCGTGTGTTGTTGCCTATTTATAACACGGTGCGTCATTTGATTTCAACCGCGTCATGACACAACCGTCAGAAACGGCGCACACGGGGCCTACGACTGCTTGAGGTTGCCCAGGATCCGCGAGAGGAGGTGAGCCGGCGCCCGTTCGGGGCAGGCCTTTTGGTGAACCAGGAGTTTGAGATTCTCCTCGAAGTGGAAATGCCGCTCGCACGGCGGGCAGTCGTCAAGGTGGCGCTTGACCTCGGCCAGTTCCGGCGCGCTCAGCTCGCGGTCCACGTACTGGTGGAGCTTGTCCATCGCACTGCTGCAGTCGGTACACCCGTGGTCGCTCACGTCACCACCCCGCTCTCCCTGGCGTAGTCGTACAGCTTCTTCTGCAGCCGCTGCCTGCCCCGGTGCAAGCGTGACATCACCGTGCCGACGGGGATCTCGAGGATGTCCGCGGTCTCCTTGTAGCTGAATCCCTCCACGTCGGTCAACAGGACCGCGGCGCGGTAGACCGCGGGTAGGTCCTCGATGGCGTTGCGCACCTCCTCGACCCCGAGTTTGTCCAGGACATCGGCTGCGGGGTCGTCACCCGGCGGGGTGTCTGGCCCCAGGTGTTGATAGAGATAGAAGTCCTCGGTGTCCTCCAGGCTCTGGGGGCTGTTCCAGAGCTTGCGGTAACGCGAGCGAAAGATGTTGGTCTGGATCTTGAAGAGCCAGGCCTTGAAGTTGGTTCCGGGTTGGAACTGGTGGCGGAAGCGGTAGGCCCGCAGGAAGGTCTCCTGGACCAGGTCCTCGGCCTCCTCGCGGCTGCCGGTCATGCGGAGGGCGCCGCGGTACAGCGCATCGATGTTGGCGGCGACGGCCTCCTCGAAGTCGAAACCCTCGGCGGACTCGGTGGCTAGCTCCTGTGGCATGCCTCGCAACGCTAGGGCCTGCGCGGCCACCGGCGCAACCGGGAGCTGTAGCGGGCTGTTCATACAATGCCTAACGTGGCGACCGCGCAGATTAGTCCCGACGCCGCCCCCGTCCCCGGACCGGCCGGCCCCGCTCTCCGCCGCGGCGAGACGACTCTGGCTACTGCGGAGGGCGTGCTCCTTGGCTGGCAGTGGCGCACCGTTTTCATCTGGTGGCTGCCGGGACTGGTGTTCATCGCGCTGGGCCAGCTCGAATTCCACTCCCTGGTGGTCACCGCCGGGCTGTTTTTGTTCTGCGCGGCGATGTTCGCGTTCTACTCCTCGGACAGTGAGGTGCGACCCCGCGGCAGCCGGAAGCGTTACGTGCTCACCGACCAGCGTCTGTTGATTTCGGCGGTGGACCCGGCGCTCGCGCCGCGGGTGGTAGAGCTCGGCGAGGTCGGCGCCACGCGGATGGAGAAGGGCCTGATGGACCGGGCGGTGGCGCGCCTGTCGGGCGCGGCAACCATCGTCCTGGAGATGCGCGACCCCGGTCCCAAGGGCCAGCCCCGGCGGGTTCGAATAGGCCCGATGCGCGATCCAGACAGCTTCCGGGATGCCATCGAGCGCCGCCTGGACCCGGCTCGCGAGCCGGCCGACGGCTGATGGCGTCCCCGCAGCCAGCAATGATGGTGGTCTGGACGATCTCCTGTGGGGACCGTTCCGCGGAGATCTATGAGGATGGCTCGATCGAGAGCGAGGACCCCGCACTGCGGGAGCGCCTGGAGCGGCACCTGACTGAGCCCGTTGACGTCAGCACCAGCGGGGCCGCCGGTAGGGCGCTGGTCCTGCAGCCCTCAGACCGGCGCTATGTCGTTGCCCGCGTTCGCCGGCTGGTGGCGGACGCCCCAGACCTGCAGATGCTCGGGGTGCGGATCACCGGGCAGTAGCCGGGCGCGGCGATTGCGCTCAACTCACCGTGATGGTGAGACTGACGCGCAGTTCGCTGCCGTCCGCCTGCACGACGTGCCCCTCCACGAGGTAGTCGCCGGGGGCTTCCGCCGCTGACCCGAGTTTCCCGGCAACCCAGGTACCCGACACGCTTCGGGCCTGTCCTGCCGGAACCAGCTCAGTGCCGCCGGCGGCAACCTGCTGGGAGACGTTGCCCCTGCTGACGGTGATGTAGGCACGCTGCACCTGGAGATCGGTGGAACCGGCACGCACCGCCACCATCAGGGTGACCGAATCTCCTCCGCGTGCTGTCGGCTGGCTGGCGTTCAAGTCCACCATGGCATTGCCGGCCTGCGCGAACGACCGGGCCGAATGTGCTCCGGGCGCCGCAGCAAACTGGCCAAGGGCGGGCACTCCCGGCCCGCTGGCCGCCGTCCCTCCCGTCCCGCCGGTAGCCCCGGCACCGGCGGCGCCGCTGGGCGACCCGGCCACGCTGCGATCGGTCAACGACCTGCTGGTTGCGCTCCCGGTTGTCGAGGCCGCCGTGGAGGCGCCGCCGTGCGGCAGCAGCCGGGGCCCCAGGGTCACGGCCACCAGCAGGACCGCCGCCGCGGCCAGGACGGGGGCCGCCCAGGTTGGTGGGCGCCAGCGGCGCGGCTGCGGGATCACCAGCGGATCGGCGGCCAGTGTGGAGAGGAAGGCCAGGTCCAGGGGGGCCGGCAGCGACTCGCCGGGCAGGGCCGAGATCACCCTCGCCGTGGCGCCCAGCAGCTCCAGCCGGCGCGAGCAGTCAAGGCAGGAGGCGAGATGGTCGCGCGCCTGGCGATCTTCGCGCGGGTCCAGGTCCCCGTCGAGGTGCGCGGATAGCACCTCGTCCGAGATGTGGCCGATCATGCCAGCGCCTCCAGGATGCCCGGGTCCTGGCGCAGCAACTCCGCCTGCAGCAGCACCCTGGCGCGCGCCAGCCGCGAACGCACCGTCCCCATGGGGACATCCAGGGACGCTGCGATCTCCTCGTAGCTCAGCCCACTGAGGTCACGCATCAGCACGATCGCCCGGTGATCCTCGCTGAGGGTGGCCAGGGCGTCCTCGATCATTCGCACCCGGTCACCCGCCAGCGCCATCGTCTCGGGGCCCGGCCGCGGGTCCGGGAGGGGAATCACGCGGTCGTCCTGCTCCAGCGGCGAGGTTGAGCGACGGGAGCGGACGCGGTCCAGGCAGGTGCGCGCAACAATCGTGCTCATCCAGCTGCGGAAGCTTCCGCCCTGCAGATTGTGGATCGAAGACCAGGCCTTGACGCACGAGTCCTGGAGGGCGTCCAGGGCATCGTCTGGGCTTCCGGTGATGCGGCGGGCAAGGCCGAAGAGCATCGACTGGTGGGCCTCAAGCAGGATGCGAAAAGCCTCTCCATCACCGCTGCGACAACGCCCGACAAGCTCTTCTTCATCCATTGCTCCTGGTAGTTATGACGGGTCTTCGCGGCTTTTGGTTCCATTCCGGCCTGCCCACAGTGACCACGACCTGTCGCCCCGCCTCTGACACAATCGCGGGATGGCCAGCAACACCGGCACCCCGATCGACCCGGAATTCGTTTCGCGCTACACCCGCGTCAACCTCGTCGCCGACCCCATCTACGGCTACGTCGAGATCACCAAGGCGGCCAGGCCCGGCGAGCGCGAGGCAGGTTCTCCCGGCGGGCTGACCGCCGAGCAGGACCTCCTCGACAATCGGTGGCTACAACGCGCTCGTCGCATTCACCAACTGCAGAGCGCCTGGTGGGTGTTCCCGGCGGCGGAGCATTCCAGGTTCCAACATGCGGTGGGCGCGATGCACCTGGCGGGGACCTGGACGCGCCACCTGTACCCGTCGCTGCGGCTCGCCGCGGACGTGCCCAGCGAGGCCCTGGTCGAAGAGACCCTGAGGCTGGGAGGGCTGCTCCACGACATCGGTCACGGACCGTTTGGGCACTTCTTCGACGAGCAATACCTGGCTCAGTTCGGCATCACCCACGAGACCATCTCCCAGCGCCTGATCGCCGGTGAGCTGGCGCCGTTGATCGCCGGGCTGCAGGCCAGCCCGCACGGCGCATTTGCCCCGGGCGAGAGCGTCGACCCGGCCTGGGTGGCCTACGTCATCTCCAAGCAGGAGGTGCCCGGCTTTGTCGCACCACGCTGGCTCGAGCTCCTCAAGCCGGTGCTCTGCGGCAGCTTCGCGGCCGACAACATGGACTACGTTCCCCGTGATGCCTACGCCTGCGGCGTGAGCATCGGCCCAGTGGACGTTCGTCGCATCATCCACTACACCTTCGTCTCGCCCCAGGGGTTGGCCCTGCATCAGCACGGGGCCGAGGCCATGCTGCTCTTCCTGAGTTCGCGGATGTACCTCTACAACAACCTCTACCACCACCGCACGGTGCGGCGGATCGATCTCCACATGCGCGAGATCTTCAGCGACACCATCACCGAGCTGATCGGCGGTCAAAATCCCATGGACGACCTCGAGGCGTACGTGGGCTTGAACGACTGGCACCTGCTCAACGAGGTTGATCGCTGGCTGCGCACCGAGCCGGAGGGCTCATCGCGGCGCCGGCTGGCCCTGGAGTGGGCGAGGATCACCGGCCGCCAGGACCTCAAGTGGAAGCTGGCTTACGAGGCGGCGTTCGAGTACCGGGGACGAGCGCCTGGCGCGTTCGCGCTGACCTCGGATGAGCTTCGCAATCGACTGAAACGGACGCTCCCGCGGGCAGGTGAAATCGAGTTCGAAGTGGACGTGGCATCGCTGGACGCGCGTCCCGACGACCAGGCCTCGGACCGCTACTCAGCCCTGCTCTACGACCCGTTGGGCGGCAGCCTGAGGCCTGACGCGGCCGCCCAGCTCCTCGCCCGCCTGCCGATGCGCAACTCCCTGGTCAGGGTCTTCGCGCTCCGCGACGCCGACGTTCCCGTCCTGCGCGAGGCTGCCGAAGCCGTTGTGGGTGCCGCCACATGACGCGTTTTATTTACAAGTCTTTCCCGTCTCTTTCGTGCCGTGAAGCCATCGCCGCCCCAGTGTTTGCAAGGTGCTGATCAGCAATGTCCCTGACCTCCAGGCGGCCTACCGCCGCAACCAGCTCCGAAACCTCGACACCCTCCTCATGGAACTGGAAACGATGAACCTGCGGGAGGTCGAGCTCATGCCACGCTCCCTGTGCGAGAGGCTGCGCCGCGCCGGCGTGGT
The DNA here is from genome assembly GCA_050998755.1 of Candidatus Dormibacteria bacterium. Lineage (GTDB taxonomy): Bacteria > Chloroflexota > Dormibacteria > DASZGP01 > DASZGP01 > JAXDLW01. Next base: position 16,416 of record JBPCPW010000026.1, on the reverse strand, counting down.
GTTCCGCGACGGCGCTGCCGCGAGCGAGATCATCGACCTTGTGTTCCGGACCCAGGAGGCCTACCTCAGCCCTCTCCCCAACACCGTGACCCGCCGCCGCTCGGCGGCGTGATCCCGGGCTAAACCGGGTTGTCGCGCGGGCGCGGCACGCCCCGCGCGGCCAGCGCTCCGGCCACCACACCCGGACGGTTGCTGTAGACCGCGTCAACCCCGGCGCGCAGGACCTCGTCCAGCGCCACCTCGTCGTCCACGGTCCACACCCCCACGACGGCGCCGCACTCATGAACGTCCGATACGAGGTCGCGGTCGGCGAGACTCCAGTGGGGGGAGTAGACCTCCGCACGGGCGTATGCCAGGAGTTCCGGCAGCATCAGCGGCCGCCCCGCCACCAGGGCGCCGACGACCAGGCCGACCTCCAGGTCGCGAACTCTACGAATCACGCGGTGGTCGAAGCAGATCACGGCACAGTCATCGACCATGGCCTGGTCGCGTACGACCTTCACCAGGCGCTCCTCGAGCCCGCGGTAACGCACCGGCAGACTCTTGATCTCGATCGCGATGCCCACCCGGCCGCGCGCCAGTTGCAGCACCTCGGCCAGCTCTGGGATACGCTCGCCATTGCCGGCGTCGAGTCCCGAGAGCTCGGCCATGCTGCGTGCGCCCACCGGTCCCGTGCCGTTGGTGGTCCTGTCCAGCGTGTGGTCGTGGATCACAGCTAGACGTCCGTCGGAGGTCAGGTGGACATCGCACTCGATGACGTCGACACCCAGGCCGATGGCGGATTCGAAGGATGCCAGGGTGTTCTCAGGATGTTCGTATGGATTCCCGCGGTGTCCTCCCAGCAGGACCGTTCCCGGCTGGAATCGCTCCCGCAGGCTCAGGTCAGGCCTGCAGCGGCTGCTGTTCGGTACCTGCGGTTGCCGGTGTGGCTGAAGCCGGGAACTGGATCGTCGCGTCGAACTCGTCGCCGGCCCGCCAGGCCCGGACAGCGAGCGAGTCGCCAGGGCGTTTCATCGCCACCACCCGCTGCAGTTGGGGCAGGTTCTGCAGTGTGTAGCTGCCGATCCCTATCAGCACGTCGCCCTCCTCGATTCCCGCCTCGCCCGCCGGGCCTCCGCTCCTGACGGGGCCGACCACCACGCCGAAAGCCGCCGGCAGGCCCAGTTCGGCGGCCTTCTCGGCGGTCAGCGACTGCGCCGCCATGCCCAGGCTGACCCGCTCACCAGCTGCCTCGGTCTGCCCCGGGGCGTCCGGGTTGGCCGGGATCAGCCGCGCCAGTTGCAGCGGGTCAAAACCGACCATCACCTGGCCGCCGACGCGGATCACAGGGACCGCGTTCTGTCCCGTGAGGCGGTACATCTCCGTCGCGCGGGCCGGGTCTCGGGTCACGTCGTGCTCGGTGTACTGCACCCCGTGCTCTTTGAACCAGCGCTTGGCAGCGGCACAGTAGGTGCAGGTTGGCGTGGAGTAGATGACGACTTCTGGCTGCATGATCTCGATTCTAGGATTACCCCGGGGCACCCGGGGCCAACCTTCCCGTCTATCTTTGGCGGGCAATGAACTTCGTGGTCGTCCTCGCGGTGGCGCTGTCATTGCTCATTGCCGTGGTGGCCATCGCCTACCACCTGATCTTCCGGCGACCGCTGCCGCGGGTCGAGGGCCGCCTGCAGGTCTCGGGCATTGACGCGGATGTCGTTCTCACACGCGACGAACGAGGCATACCGCATATATCCGCAAGCAGTCGCCGCGACGCGCTGTTCGGCATCGGCTTCGTCCATGCCCAGGATCGGCTCTGGCAGATGGAGCTGCAGCGCCGGATGGCGGCAGGGCGCCTCTGCGAGGTCGTTGGTCCCCGAGGCCTGGGCGTCGATCGGCTGATGCGGCGGCTGGGCCTGCGCCGGGTATCCGAGGCCGAATGGCACATCACCCACGCGACCGGTGATGTGCGCGCCGAGGTGCTGGCGTACACCGCTGGTGTGAACGCCGCAATGCGGGACCGCCCGCTGCCTGCCGAGTTCACCATCCTGCGCCACCGCCCCGAGCCCTGGGAGCCGGAGGACACGCTGGCTGTGGGCCGGTTACTGAGTTACAGCCAGGCGCTGAACTGGGAGTCGCAGCTGGTCCGCATGCGGCTGCTGAAAGAGCTCGGCGCGGAATTGACAGCGGCCCTTGACCCCGTCCTGGCCGGCACTGCCGCGATGCCCCTGGGCGACCTCGCCGGCGCCGCCGGGGCGGCCAGCCCGGAGTGGTTTGCCGAGCTGAAATCGGCGGAGGACCTCCTGGCCCTCAGTTCCTGGGCACCCGCCAGCAACAGCTGGGCGGTGCACGGGTCGAAAACGACCACCGGTCATGCGCTGCTGGCCAATGACCCTCACGGCCCGATCTCCATCCCGAGCTCGTGGTATCGCGTGCACGTTCAGGAGGGAGACGAGGTGATCGCGGGGCTCACCTTCTGCGGCACCCCCTACGTGCTCTTCGGACGCAATCAACATGTCGCCTGGGGCCTGGTCAACGCCAACGTCTCGGTCCAGGACCTGTACGTGGAACGCTTCAACCCCAACAACCCCCTGCAGTTCGATGACGGCGGGGCGTGGCAGGACGCCGTACGGTTCCGCGAGGTCATCCAGGTGCGCGGCGGGAAGCCGCAGGTCGAGGACGTCCTGGTGACCCGCCGCGGCCCAGTCATCAGCCCGGCCGTGGGCGGGTCCCAACCGCCGATGTCGCTGCGCTGGGTCGGACTTGACTCTGAGGTCGACAGTATCGGTTGGGTGCGACGGCTGAACCTTGCCGCCGACTGGCGCGGGTTCCGCGCGGCGATCTCCAGTTGCGCTTCACCTGCCCTGGGGGTCACCTACGCCGACGACGCCGGCAACATCGGGTACCGCCTCTCGGGGTTCATCCCGCTTCGCCGCGCGGGCCAGGGGCGCATCCCGGCCAGGGGGTGGGAGCATCGGGACGAGTGGGGTGGCTTTGTCTCCCTGGAGGAGATGCCCGAACTGTTCAATCCGCCGTCAGGCCGGGTGGTCGCCGCCAACCAGCCGGTGGCGGTCGAAAAATGTGCCCACCTCCTGGTCGCTGAACCGGCCGGAGATTTCCGCGCGGCGCGTATAGACCAGGCGCTCGAGGAGCGCGGGGAGGTCAGCCCCGAGTTCGCCGCTGAGCTCCAGGGTGACACCCACAGCCTGGCAGCAGCCCAATTCCGCGAGCTGGTGCTCGAGGCAGCCCGGCGCCATCCCGAGGGCCGCATCGACGAACCGATCGCCCTGCTTCGGGACTGGGACTGCAACATCGTCGCGGGCTCGTCCGCCGCGCTCCTGTATGAGCACGCCATGGGATTGCTGTTTGACCGCCTGGTGGGGGCCCGCCTCAGCCCCGGCCTGCGCGGCTACCTGCTCGGGGAGTCGGCCAGCCCGGTATCCGCTGAGGGGCCATACAGTGGGCGGCTGACCGCCGGGGTCCTGAGGGTGCTGGCGGTGCTGGTGGAGGCCGGGCAGGTCCCCGGTGTGGACGGAGGCCCGGAGATCCTGTGGTCCGCCCTGGCCGACGCTTCCAATCGAGGCGCTCGCGAGGGGGGGGGCCGCCGCCGGTTCACCATCAGCCACCCACTTGCCGACGCCGCCGGGGCGCTGCGCCCGATCTTTAGTCGCGGGCCGTTTTCGGCACCCGGGGATGCCGACACCGTCCGGGTGGGCGCTGTCGGCGGCGCAGCGCCGGGGAGGCTCACGGCAGCGTTCTATCGCGCCGTCTATGACATGGGGAGCAGCTCGCGCTCCGGCTGGTGCCAGGTGCCCGGCCAGTCCGGGCATCCCGCCAGCCCGAATTATGCGGACCTGGTGGACGGCTGGTTGCAGGCGCGCCTTGAGCCGCTGTCTTTCGGCCAGGCGCCGACCCCCGGCCGGCGCCTGGTCCTGGAACCGGAGCCGGCGTCCTAGCGCGAGTCGGCGGCGCCGGTGCGCATGGCGTCGACCAGGTCGATCGCCTCACGGCCGAAGGCCGTCAGCTTCTCCCGGAGCGCCTTGCCCGGCCACGGGGTATACAGCATTGCGATGACGGCTCCCAGAAGGAGCCCATGGCGAAGCCCACGTCCATAGCGCACAGTTGGTTTAAAGACCTCCTTACCCAGGGTTTCCAGCGCATCGTTGACGGCTTCGGCGCCGGCCTCCGCAGCATTGGATACCGCTTCGCCCACAGCCGCCGCGGCCGCCGGGGCTTCCTTGACGGCGTCGCCGGCGAGCTTCTTCCCCACCTGGGCGACCACGCTTGTGTTCTCCTCGATGAATTCGAGGATCTTCTCGACCTTGTCAGAGATATCAGCGTCCTTGACTGCGCCGCTGGCCGACTTGTAGGCCTTGCCGGCCGACTTGACGGCCTCGCCGGCCATCTTGCTGGCGCTGTCTGCCGCGTCGCCCGCTGCGCCGCGGCCGCTTTCGCTGCGCTTCTGCAGCTCTTCCATCACCGTCTCGACGATGGCCTCAACCTGCTTGCTCCTTCCGTTCTTCACTGCTGGTTCACCTCCTGCTTGGACTTGAACTTAGCATCTCCGTCGCGCGTCGGTGAGCCCGCCGTTGTCATGGATCCTCGAGTCCTCTCGTTCAGCCTAGCCGCCGCTGGTCGACGCCGGGCCGGGGAGGGGATCGAGGGGCAGCACCAGCGTCTTACCAGGCGGGCGGGTGAAGTCGAAGTCGTTGAGCAGGTTTCCGAGTTGCGGCGCGTTCTCGCGGACCGTGGGCCGGCCGTCGGGACGACCGTCGGTGCGCGGGTCGAGACGGTGACCGCCGAGGAAGTCGTCCTCGATGAATTTCACGTACGCGTCGTGGCTGTAGGTCTGGTGATCGACGAACCCACTGCGGGCATAGGGGCTGATAACGAGGCCGGGAACCCGCAGACCGTACCCATTCCGGTCCACCGTGGGTGGTACCACGTGGTCGTAGAAGCCGCCCCAATCGTCCCAGCTCAGGAAGATGGCGGTGCTGCTCCACTCCGGCCCCTGCATGGCGGCGTTGACCAGACTGGTGACCCACTTCTGGCCCGAGGCGATCGACGCCGTCGGGTGGTCGCTATTCGCGTTGCTGGGGGTGATCCAGCTGACCGCTGGGAGGGTTCCCTTGCGCGCGTCCTCGTAGTAGTGGCCGACCCCTGTGATGTTGCCGAGTTGACCGTTGTCGCGAACCGTGTCGAAGAACGGCAGCGGGTTCCAGATTCCCGGGGTCTTGGCATCCTGGTTGACAGGAGGGCAGTCGGCGGCATCATTGCGGCAGTCGGGCTCGGTTCCCGCCTGCACGTAGTATCGCCAGCTCACCTTGAACTTGTGCATCAGGTAGGTGAGGTCGGTCCACGCATAGTCCGGATTGGCGTGGGGCGGGCCGAAATCAGGCGGGTGGGCGGGACTCTCAAGCTCGTTGATGCAGCTGAGGGGGATGGCGGCCCGGCTGCACTTGGCGGACCATTCCGAGACCATGAACAGGTGCTGCGGCAGCGACCAGGATGCGTTTGGCTGAAACATGTGGTCCTGGAGGACGAAGTTCCGGGCATAGGCCCAGTAATTCGGGATCTCGCGGGCGTCGTGAAAGCCCATGACATCGGTGGTGCCCCCATTACCCCCGCAGGCGGGGTTATCGGTCGAGGCGCAACCGGTTTTGCCGCGCTCCGCGTCCCGGATGAACCCATTCATCGCACCCCCGTTGATATCGGTTCTGGCGTCGATGTTGCTGTGCGGGCCGCCGTGATTGACGTCGCTGGTGTCGTGGAAGGGGTACACGCACTGGCCTGTCCTGGGGTCGTTGACGCAGGCCGTGAACGTGTTGCCCTCGCGGGGCAGGCCATCCGCCCCGGGGTAGGTTCCGAAGTAATGATCGAAGGAGCGGTTCTCCTGCATGATCACGATCACGTGCCGGATGGTGTGTATACCTGAGTTGGGCCCTAGCGCCGTTTGCGATGGCTGCCCAGGACCTGCCGCCCCGCCTGAGATCGCCCATGCAACCGCCGAGACCAGCGCGCCAAAGACGATCACGGGCCAGAAACGGGGCGCCGACGCACTTCCCTTCACCATCTGATCAGCGCATACTCTGCGCCAGAAAAGGCCCAACTCTCCAAACGTCTTGCAGGAGGCCTTGTCCATGGACAATTCCCCGAGCCGGAAGCGGGCTGAAGCCCGCGCCGCCCAGCGTCGGCTCCAGGCCGCGCTTCGCCAGGAACTTCGCCGCCGCCAGGTCGAATGTCGATATGCAGGTCAGTGCCCGGTCGCCCGGGCAGGGAACTGCCCAGGTATCTGCTAGCCGGGATCCAGCGATCCGGGTTGAGGGGTCGCGGCCTATTCGACTGTCCTTGGTCCTTCGCCGACGGGCTTCTCCACCACGGGGGTGGTGACCACTGGCTGCTGCACGACGGGCGTCTGTAGCACGACCGGCGTGGCCACCACCGGGGCCGCTGCCGGCGGCACGATGATGCGACGCCGGCGGTAGCTGCCGCCGCCAACGGCCAGGGCCAGCAATAGCACGACGATCAGGATGATGATCAGCGGTCCGATGGCGTCTACCTCCTTGAAGGGGTCGATGTCATTTCAGCATACAGCAGGATTATCACGCTTGGCTGCGGGTCGACGGCGCTGGCTTGCGCAACAAGGTCGTCCGGACTAGACTCATAAAGAATCGTTTATCAAATCTTTCTTTATGGGATCTGTCGGGAAACAGGCCCGGGGAATTGAAAAATGTCAGCAGCGAGCACCCTGCGTGACCTCAAGGCGTACTTCATCGGCCTGGCCAATCCGACCAGGCTGGCCATCGTCTCGCTCCTCGTGGATGGAGAGATGAGCGCCGCCGAGATCGCGCGACAGCTCAAATTGAGTCAGCCCCTGCTCTCCTGGCACCTGCGGGTGATGCGGCGGGCAGGTCTGATCGAGACCCGTCGGCGCGGCCGGGAAATCGCCTGCGGCCTTGACCGCCCGTCGATCCGCGCCATCCAGGACCGTTTCAACCAGTTCATCAACATGCCCGCCGGAGTCACCCCGGCGACGGCACACCGCCAGACAGATGGCGCGCCCGCGATGGGTCGCCAGGGTCCCGTTGACCCATTGAATAAGGAGACTGCGAATGCCATCTAAGGACAATTCCGCGTCGATGCCGCGGAAGAACGGAACGACTCGGAAGTCGAAAGCTCCAGCGTCGGGATTGGCTGCGAGCGGCGGCTCGCGCCGGCGGGTGCGCGTGGCAATCGTGGGCGTGGGCAACTGCGCCAGCTCCCTGGTTCAGGGCGTCCAGTACTACAAGAACGCCAGGGAGACCGACAAGGTCCCCGGTCTGATGCACGTCAACCTCGGCGGTTACCACATCCGGGACATCGAGTTCGTGGCCGCGTTCGACATTGACAAGGAGAAGGTCGGCAAAGACCTCTCCGAGGCGATCTTCAGCGGACAGAACAACACCGTCAAGTTCAGCGACGTCCCCAGGAGCGGCGTCAAGGTGCATCGGGGCATGACCCTCGACGGCCTCGGCAAGTATCTCAAGGAGGTGATCGAGAAGGCCCCGGGCAAGACCGATGACGTGGTCGGCATTCTCAAGAAGACCAAGGCTGACGTGCTGGTCAACTACCTGCCCGTGGGTTCTGAAGACGCCACGCGCTGGTACATGGAGCAGGCCCTCGCCGCGAAGGTGGCGGTGGTCAACTGCATGCCGGTATTCATCGCCCGCGAGGAGTACTGGCAGGAGCGGTTCGAGGCCGCCGGACTGCCGATCGTTGGTGATGACATCAAATCCCAGGTTGGCGCGACCATTGTGCACCGCGTCCTCACACGCCTCTTCGAGGACCGGGGAGTCCAGTTGGAGAACACCTACCAGTTGAACTTCGGCGGCAACACCGACTTCCTCAACATGCTCGAGCGCGAGCGCCTGGAGTCGAAGAAGATCTCCAAGACCAACGCTGTCACCAGCCAGTTGGACAAGGACATCAACGCCAAGAGCGTTCATGTCGGGCCGTCGGACTACGTGCCGTGGCTGAATGACCGCAAATGGGCGTTCATTCGGCTCGAGGGCAAGTCGTTCGGCGACGTGCCGCTGAACATGGAGCTCAAGCTCGAAGTCCACGACAGTCCCAACAGCGCCGGCATCGTCATCGACGCGGTCCGCTTCTGCAAACTCGGCCTGGACAAGGGCATCAAGGGTTCCCTCTACGGTCCCAGCTCCTGGCTGATGAAGTCGCCGCCGGCGCAGTACACCGACGACGTCGCCCATCGCCTGGCCGAGGAGTTCATCCTGCGACCGGTATCGAAGCCCGACGCGGTTGGTCGCGAGTGGCATAGCAGCTTCGCATCCGGACACGTGGCGGAGGTGGCTCCCCACGCCAAGGGCGAGACGAGCAACTACGCCACGGCCAACGGCAAGGGATCCAACGGCAAGTCTGCGAACGGCAAGTCTGGCAACGGCAGCGCGGTCTCCGGCCAGGATGCCCTCAAGGCACCGGCGGTGGCCCGGGCTTCGAGGAAGAAATCAGCGGCAGTCAGCTGAGCCGGAGGTGATCGGCAGGCTGTTCCAGGCGGGAGGCAGGGCTTCGTCCCTGCTTCCGCCCGGTGTGCGATACGGCGCCGCCCGGGTGGGTGGCCGCCTGGCGTATGCCGCGCTGCCCTCGATGCGACGGCAGGCACTGCAGAACTACGCCGGGATCCTCCACCAGCCGGTCACCGCGCCGGAGGTGAGAAGGGTTGCTCGTGAGGCGGTCGTCGGTTACACCAAGCTGATTGCGGACTTCCTGGCTCTGTCCCAACTGAGCCGGGATGACGTGATGCGGATGGTCGACTGGCGCGGCTGGGAGCACATCCAGGGCGCGCTCCAGGGGGGGGCCGGCGCGATCGTGGTGACCCCCCATTTCGGCAACTGGGACATGGCCGCCGCCGCTGCTGCCGCCCGGGGGCTGAAGGTCACCGCGGTCACCGACCACTACGGCGATGACGACCTCAACCGGCGCGTCGGGGCGGCGCGCGAGCGCATGGGCGTGAACGTCGTCCCGCTGTCGATCGCCGCCGGCAGGGCGTCGCTGGCTGCTCTGCGCCGCAACGAGATCGTGGCCCTGGTCTGCGACCTGGCCAAGGAGGGCCGCAATGTCCGCGTGATGGTGTGTGGCCAGCAGGCGATGGTCCCCGCAGGACCCGCGGTAATGTCGCTTCGAAGCGGCGCCCCCGTGGTCCCGATCATGTGCCGGCGCCAGCCCGACAACCGCTACCTTCTCGAAGTCCAGCCCGCCATTCCTTTTGAGGCTTCCGGGGACCGCGAGGCCGACGTCCAGGCGCTGGCCCAGGCAATCATCAGCCGGTTCGAGCCGGAGTTGCTGCGCAGGCCCGAACAGTGGTACCTCTTTTCACCCATGTGGGTGGGTGACGGTGCCCTTCCGGCCACCGGTGAGGGGCGCCCCGCCAACAATGGTGAGGGGGCGCTGGTGGCGCGTTGAGCAACGCAGTCTACAATCGCCGCCGGCTGCTCGGATTCGGCCTGGCCAACGCTGTTTTTGGCGGGCTCCCGCGGCAGGCGAGCTACGTCCTGATGGCGGTCGTGGGTTGGATCGTTGCGACGCTGTTTCCGGGTCGCGTTGCGGGCCTTCGCGCCAACCTCAAACACGTCTTCCCGGATTACACCGAGGCCCAGATCACAGACCTGATGCAGCGCAACGCCAAGAACTATGGCAAGTTCTGGGTCGACCTGTTCAAGATGCCGCGCCTGCCCCTTGACTACAAGTTGACGTTGGCGTCCATCGACGGGCGCGAAAACCTGGACAAGGTGATGGCACGGGGCAAGGGCGCGGTTGTTGTCACCATCCACATGGGTGGCTGGGAGGGCGCTTCGTCGTGGTGGGGCAGCAACTCGCAGTGGCACACCAGCCTGATCGCTGAGAAGCTGGAGCCACCGGAGCTGTGGGACAGGGTCCTGGCGCTTCGCGAGTCGAGCGGGCTGACGGTGATCCCCCTCACCCTGACCGCCGCGCGGGACATACTGCGCCGCCTTAGGCACAACGAGATGGTAACTGGGGCGATTGACCGCGACCTCACCGGGACCGGCCGGCCGTTCCAATTCTTCGACAGCACCATCAATGTACCCACCGGGCTGTTCGACATCGCCAACCGGACCGGCGCCGGGGTCCTGCCGGTCATCTGCTATCGCAAGCCGGACGATCGATATGTGTTCGTTGGCATGGAGCCTCTCTGGGTGGGGGACGAACCCGGCGCAATTGACACCGCGGTGACCGCTGTCCTGGGCCAGTTCGAGGCCTGCATTCGGCGCTTCCCGGACCAGTGGCATGTCATGGTGCCGATCTTCAAGGAAGATGCCCAGCCGGTCAGCACGACGTCCCCCCCCGCCCGGGTTGCCGTTTACCCCGACAGAGAGCAGGCGTCTGACGTCGAGTTGGAGGAGCGCGTTGGGTAAGGCCGACATGCACATTCACTCCAGCCGCAACGACGGCACCGCGTCCGTTCGCGACATCCTCGACCACGTGCGCGACAACACCGACCTGGACGTGGTCGCGATCACCGACCACGATCGCCTTCGCGGCGCCCAGGAAGCCGTCCAGATGCAGGGTGACTATGCCTTCGAGGTGGTTCCCGGGGTCGAGATGACGACAATCGAGGGGCATTGCCTGTGCCTCTTTGTGGACCGTCCGATAAAGATGTGGCGGTCGCTGGAGTGGACCATCGGCAAGGCCCACGAGCAGGGCGGCGTGGTGATCGCTCCGCACCCGATGTCGATGCTCACGCGCAGCATCGGGCGGTGGTCTTTCGAGCGCATCATGCAGAGCCCGAGCTCGGAGATCTACTTCGACGCAGTCGAAACCTTCAACCCCAGCTACGCGGGGCGGATCGCCGAGCCCAAGGTGCGCCGGCTGAACCAGGAGCGGTACCACCTGCCCGAGGTTGGCAACTCGGACGCCCACCACCTGGAAGGCGTCGGCAGTGCGTACACGCTGTTCGAGGGGAACACCGCGGCCGACTACCGTCGCGACGTGAGCGCTGGGACGACGCGGCCGGACGGGGTGCACTGGGACCTGGGTACCCACGCGCTGGTCGCGCGGCGCAAATTCGAGTCCTTCAAAGGCAACGTCCGTCGAGGCCCCGGACACATGCTGGAGCGTATGAGGACTGAGGCGTGAGCGACCTGAGGGACCTCAAGGGGCTCAAGGTCGGCATGGTCTCGCCATACGACTTCTCCCACCCGGGCGGGGTCACCGAGCACATCCGGCACCTCAGCACCGAGCTCCGCGATCGGGGGGCGAGCGTGAAGGTGATCGCCCCGGCATCCGGTGACCTGCCGCCAGAGTTGGAGGAGAACGGCGAGTTCGACTTCTACCGGGTGGGCCGCGCCCTGCCGATCCCGGCGAACGGCTCAATTGCCAGAATCACGCTCTCCTTCCACTTGGCGCGGTACATCAACCGCATTCTCGAGCACGAGCGGTTTGATGTCCTCCACCTGCACGAGCCCTTGATGCCCGCGCTGCCAATCACCGCGCTCCGCGCCAGCAAGACCTGCAATGTCGGTACCTTCCACGCCTACTCCAAGAGCAGTACCGCCTATTACTACAGCCAACGCCTGGTCCGGCGCTACTTCCGCAAGCTGCACGGCCTGGTCGCCGTCAGCGAGCCCGCGCGGACCTTCGCCTCCAGGTATTTTCAGGGCGCCTACGAGATCGTTCCCAACGGGGTGGACCTGGCCCGCTTCGGTGACCGTGTCGAGCCGCTCCCCCAGTTGCGTGATGGCAAGGTCAACCTTCTCTTCGTGGGCCGGCTGGAGAAGCGCAAGGGGCTCGGCATCCTGCTCCGCGCGTACATGCAACTGAAGATCCGCATGCCCGAGCTGCGACTGGTGGTCGTAGGGGATGGACGGATGCGCAAGCGTTACGAGTCGTTCATCGAGGAGCATGACATCCCCGACGTGCTGATGGCCGGTCACGTCGGCGCAGACGACCTGCCTCGGTACCATGCCAGCGCCGACATCTATTGCGCCCCCAACACCGGCAAGGAGAGCTTCGGCATTGTCCTCCTGGAGGCTATGGCCGCCGGCCTGCCGGTGGTCGCCACGGACATCGACGGGTTCTCCCAGGTAATCACCCCGGGTCGGCAGGGCATCCTGGTTCGCCGCGACGACCCGGTCAGCATGGCGTCCGCGATCAACCTGCTGGCGGCGGACCCGGGGTTGCGCGCGCGCCTCGGCGAGGCCGGCAGGCGGTCCGCCGCCGAGTACTCCTGGGACCGCGTCGTCGACCAGGTCATCAGCGTCTATGGCGATGCCCTCAAGCGTTTCAAGCCGCGCCAGCCCGGGTTTTTCGAATCGCTCGGTCAACCACCCTTCCCAAGCTGGCAGGAATTCCCCCGCGGAAGAGAGGAGAGAGAAATTGTTCACGAGCCAATTCCAGGCCTGGGTTAGGGGCCTCGCGCTGCGCGCCGCGGCGCGCCTGCGCAGCCTGCCGATCACCCCCAACCAACTCACCCTTTCCGGGCTCCTGGTGACCGTCGCGGCTGCGGTGCTGGTGGCTATGGACCACCCATTCATCGGCGGCCTGACGCTTCTCTTTGCGGGCGTTTTCGACATCTTCGATGGCGCGTTGGCCCGCGCATCGAATCGGTCCTATGCCTACGGGGCGTTCCTCGACTCGACCACCGACCGTTTCTCTGAGGGTGCGGTCATGGTCGGGCTCCTCTTGTACTTCCAGCACCACGCGGTGTACATCGGTCCGGTCCTGGTGGTGCTCGCGACGACCGGCTCGCTGCTGGTCAGTTACGTTCGCGCCCGGGCGCAGAGCCTGGGCTTCACCTGCGACGGCGGCCTTCTGGCGCGCCCCGAGAGGGTGCTGCTCACGGTCCTGGGACTGCTGCTCACCCCCCTCACCAGCACCGGGCTCCTGATGATCGTGCTCTTCCTCGCGGTCTTCACCAATTTGACGGCCATCCAGCGGGTGTGGATCGTCTGGCGCCAGTCACGGGCGCAGATGAAGGAGCACGACCGCGGGCCCGGTGGTGCCGAGGCTGTGATCGCCCAGGCTGCCGCGGCGGCGTCGCAGGGCCCCTCGGCCAAGGACGCCCGCCCCGGGCCCGAGCCCGCTGGTGGCTGAGGTTTCGAAGAAGCCTGCGGCGTCCTGGTGGTGGAGGTTCCGCCAGGACCTCGGCCTGCGCATCGAGCACCGCGGACTGGTGCTCTCGTACCTGATCGTCGAGAGGGGACTGAAGGGGCTGGGTCTGCTGGTCATCTCCTTCTATCTGTTCGCCCACATCGGCTCCGGGCTGGACACCCTGATCACCCACCTGGTCGAACAGTTCGACCTCGACTCCGGTTCCAACCTGCTCAAGGTGGCGACGTACGACCTGGTGCTGCGGTTCGTGGGGATTTCGCAGACCAGCCTGGTCGCCCTGGCCGCGGGGTCCTTCCTCTATGGCGTGATCGAAGCGGCCGAGTCGATTGGCCTGGTCCTGAAGCGACGCTGGGCCGAGTACCTGGTTGTCCTGGCCACCGCATTCTTCATTCCCGTCGAGATATTCGAGCTGGCCAGGAAGCCGACGATCTTCAAGGTCGCCACGCTGGTGATAAACGTGGTCGTGGTGATTTACCTGGTGCGCCGGAAACGGCTGTTCAGGTTCGACGAGCCCGCCAGTGAGCGCTGAAGTGGGCGACCGGATGGCGCCACGGCGAGTGCGCGACTCGCAGGTCACGCTCAGCGAGCAGATGAACCCCGGCGATGCCAACCCGTCGGGCGACGTTCACGGTGGCACGATCATGAAGCTGGTCGACACCGCCGCCGGCATCGCCGCTGCGCGCCATTTCCGCGGCCGGGTGGTCACCGTGAGCCTGGATTCAATGAGCTTCCTGCACCCCGTCCACGTCGGCGACCTGGTGACGGTCCACGCCTCGGTCAACGACGTCGGGAGCACCTCGATGGAGGTTGGGGTGAGGGTCGAGTCGGAACAGGTGCGCACCGGAGAGTGCCACCACACCAGCAGCGCCTACCTGGTGTTTGTCGCTCTCGATGAAGACCGCCGACCAACCTCGGTTCCGCCCCTGGTGGTGGAGACTGACGACGAGCGCCGCCGGCAGGCGCACGCGCGCATCAGACGCGAGAGCCGGAAGGCTCGCCAGGAGGCGCTCAAGCGCCACATGGACCCATCGCCCCCGCCGGATCCCACCCAGGCCGTGCCTAAGTAGGGGTGCCGGCGCCGAACATTGCGGCGCCGTTCTGCCAGAGCACCCGTCGCAGCCAGTCCTCACCGAACCCCCGGATCGCGAGGCCGCGCACCTGGGCGGCATAGTCGTGCGGGAACGACGGGAAGTCCGACCCGAACAGGACGCGGTCGGCCGACCTCGCCACCACTCCAGCAGCGCCTCGGGGTACTCGAAGGCGGACTTCGAGTCCACCAGCACCATGGCGGTGTCCATCCAAAGCTGCGGGAACTCGTTAGCCAGCTCGACCGCGTCGACATAGTCGGGGGCACCCATGTGGGCCAGCACCAGGCGGAGCCCGGGCCAGCGCCGCAGCAGGTTGCGCACCGGGGCCATGCCGCACCACTCCTCGCCCGCAGAGCCGTCGGCGACCGCGCCGGCATGGATCACGACCGCGGTCTCAGCCGCCTCAGCCGCCTCCAGCTGCTCCCAGACCTCCGTCAGATCTGGCCGCATGGGGTCGAACTTGCCCACCTGTAGGTGCACCTTCGCCACCTTTCCGCCGCGCTGCAGCGCCGACTCGACATAGGCGGGCGCGGCGGTCTCCGGGTAGAAGGTGAAGGTGGGGAGGGCGGTCGCGACGCGATCAGCGAAGTCCAGCGTGAAGTCGTTCAGCCATGCCGCCATTTCGGGACGGTGGGCATAGGCGAGGGCGGTGTGGTGGCGAACGCCAAGGTCGCGGAGGGTACGCAAGCGCTCCGCCTGGTCCCCGCGGTAGCGGATGCCCCATGGCCGGGGAAGACCGTCGAAGTGGCGCCAGACCGCCTGCTGGACGGGGTCAGGCATGAAGTGGACGTGGATGTCGGAAATCCCCGGCAGGCCCAGCTCTTTGATGAACCGGGGAAGGTCCTCGTCGCCGCCCGGCGGGGGCACGGCGTTGGTCACCCGGATACCCTATGCCGCCTAAACTGAATCGGTGGCCAACCGCGTGGGCGTCCTCGATAAGCCCAACGCGCGCTGCGGGCGCTCCGGCGCAGCCCGCTGGCGCTCGACATCTACTCCTGGCTGACCTACCGCTACAGCTACCTGAAGAAGCCGACGACCATCCCGTGGGCCGGCCTCCAGCTCCAGTTCGGGTCCGACTACGCGGACCCGAAGCACTTCCGGTACTTCTTCAAGTCCGTGCTCAAGAAGGTCCTCGCGGTGTACCCCGAGGCCAGGATCGACGCGTCATCGGACGCTCGGGGCCTGGTCCTCCGACCCAGTCCCACGCACGTCCGCCGACTGAAATAGCGCCCGAAGGACGCGAGGCTTGGTAACTGGTCCCGGTCGTCGTTGAGCAGCGCGTGGCCCAATTTAGGCGCACCCCACAGTCGTCGGCTCGAAGAGGACCGGGGCCTGCCCAGGTAGCTCGAAGCGGGCGCTGCTGTCAGACAGCAATGTCATCCGGCCGGGGACGAGGTGGTTGCCGCACCCCGGAGACGGCGCGGTGACCGGCAGTGTTTCGCTGGGAACAGCGCTCCACCAGTGCCGGTTGAACTCCACCACGGACGAACGTCCCGCAGTCTAGGGGGACCGAGAGGGAGTAGGCCTTGCCCGTCTGAGCGGGGCCTGCGGTTGCTTGGCCGCAATGTCCATTCCCGCCGGCGTAACCTGTGAACAGGAAGACAAGCAGGGCGACCCCAGCCGAGACCCGGGAACAGGAGCGCGTGCGCTCAGGCTGGCGCAGCGCAGGCGTAGAACCGCCCGGGTAAGGCATTCGGTCCGCCGCATTGCTGAGGCGCGGGATTGGTGAAGTTGTGGCCCCAGATGGCCAGCAGACCAAGCATTAGCGCCGCCGCAGCGGCTGAGGCAGCGGCCCGCCGCCGGCGCCATAGATGAATGGCCAGCGAAAGGACGAGCAGCGCTCCTAGCGCCAGCAACGGCCAGCCCAGCGCCCAGACCGGGACGATGAGCACGGCCACCACACTGGCGATCTTATCCGGACCTAGCACGCCGGAGTACGCATAAACGCTGACCGGCTACGCATAAACGCTGACCGGACCTTGAACCTGAGCTGCGCATAAACGCTGACCATGGGCACGCATAAGCGCTGACCGATCCACGCATAAGCGCTGACCGTTCTGAACTCAAGCTGAGATCAGGCCTGTAGTACCCAGTAGCCCCGTTCCTATAGAAACCTCTAGGGTCCCGGGACGCCCCCCAGCACTGGGGTTTTTCTGGAGAGGGGGGGGGATTCCCCCCCCACCCCCCCCCCCCCTCCCACGCGGATGGCAGCAGCCCCTTGGGCGCA
>JBPCPW010000024.1:0-6171 GCA_050998755.1 Candidatus Dormibacteria bacterium | reverse complement strand
TTGCTGTTGAGCGGCACAATCGGCTTATTCACAGGAATAGGGTTACCGGAGTCCCCTAGCCCGCCGCCATCAGAGCCGACCGGGGCCATCACGCCGGGCGGCTTTGCCCCCGTGACAGGCACCGCATCGCCCGCGACGCGCCCCACCTCGTAGTCCATCGCGCCGGAGCCGCCCGCGCCCGCGCCGCCACTGCCTGCGCCTGAACCGCCACCACCTGCGCCTGCGCCTGAGCCGCCTGCGCCGCCCGCACCCGCACCTCCCCCGGCGCCTCCTGCGCCGCCCGCGCCGGCACCGCCCTGTGCGGCTGTGCTGCCCGCCGTGCCCGCGGTGCCCGTACTGGCGGTGCCGACCTGAACCGCGGCATCGGCCGTGACCTCGCCGGCGCCCAGGGCCGCGAGGAGTGCCGCGCCGACAGCCACGCCCGCCACCAGCGCCTTGATCTTTGATCGAGACTCCCAGTCCTCGCCGTAGGCGTCGGCGGCGTGGGCCTCGAGCTCGGCCACGAATTCGGGCGCGCTCTGCTGGCGCTCGGCCGGGTCCTTGGCCATTGCGCGCATCGTCATCTCGGCCAGCCCCGCCGACAGCTTCTTGTTGTATTTGCGCGGGTCCGGCACGGGGCCCTGGACGTGCATCGACATCAGCGCGACGGAGCTCGGAGCCTCGTACGGGCGGCGGCCGGAGAGGAACTCGAACAGCACCACGCCGCAGGAATAGATATCGGACCGGTGATCCAAGGGGTCGCGCCGGGCCTGCTCCGGGCTCATGTAGACCGGCGTGCCGGCGATCTCGCCCTCCTCGGCGACGCCCGATCCGAAGACCGCCAGCCCGAAGTCCGCCAGCTTGCTGGTGCCCGCCCGGTCGGCAAGGATGTTCTCGGGCTTGACGTCGCGGTGGACCAGACCGAGGCCGTGGGCATAACCCAGCCCGCTCAACGCTCCTTTGAGCACGCCGAGCGACTGCTCCGGCGACAGGCGCTTGGCCTGGTTGACGACGTCGCGGAGAGACGACCCGTCGATGTACTCACAGATCAGGAAGGCGCCATCCTCGGTCTCGACGTAGTCATAGACCTTGACGCAGTTCGGGTGGGCCAGCCGTGACATGACCTGCGCCTCTTCTCGGAAACGGCCGAGGAACGCCTGGTTCTCGGCGAGCGCGGGCGCCAACTGCTTGATCGCGACGGCTCGATCGAGATCCGGCTGGCGACCCAGGAACACCCTCCCGGATGCCCCATGGCCGATCTCGGCCAGGACCTGGAACCGACCTACATTCAGCATGACCGGCTCATGATAGGGCCCCCGGCCCACCGCGGCTGGTCGAGACGCCGTACCATGAGCTCATGGGCGAAGATGCGGTTCCTGCGGGGGCGACGGACCTTCTCACCCCCTACCTGCGCAAAAACTCGATCTTCCTGCTCGCGCTCACCACGCTGATTTTTCTGCCCGGCCTGATCACCTACTTCGGTCCGTCCGCGTATCCCGCGGTTGGGGACTTCCAGTGGCTCGGTATCGCCTGGGGTGTCGCGGTGATCCTCGTCCTCGTCGCCGATGAGGTTTTCGTGCCCGGCAAACGCAACCTGAGTTCGGGCTTCCTCCATCCCGGCCACATCTCGCACAGCCTGGTCACCAACCCGATGTTCGTAGTTGGGCTGCTCCTGCTGGTGCTGGCTCCCCCGGCGGTCACGTTCTACGGACCGGTGGTCTTCTCGTCGACGCCCGATTGGCCCTGGTTGCTGCTTGGTTGGATCGTCGCCGCCGCGGCTGCGTTCGCGATGTACACCGCGATCAGGCTGGAGGAGCGTCACCTATCGTTGCCGGGAGATATGTCGCTCCAGTAATATTTAGCCCTTGAGTAGAGCCTTCCAGGTCTTGGCTGATCCCACGCGGCAGCGCCTGGTCGAGGCCCTCCGGGAGGGCGAGCTCTCCGTGAACCAGCTGGTGGAGCGGGTGAACATCGGACAGCCCGGGGTGTCGCGGCAGCTGGCCATCCTCCAGGAAGCCCGCTTCGTGGAGGTTCGGCCCGACGGGCGCCGCAGGCTCTACCGGCTGCGCCCCGAGCCCTTTCAGGAGATCGACCAGTGGATCCAGGGATACCGCGCGGTCTGGGATGCGCGGCTGGACCGCTTCGAGGCCGCGCTGGAGGGCCGCAGAAACAGAAGAGACAGGAAAGGAAACAGCAGCGACAACGATGACAAGGAGAAGCCGAAGAAATGAGCCAGACCACCACCGCCGCAGTCAAGTCCATCACCCCCTGCCTGGTCTTCAAGGAGAGGGCCGCCGAGGCCATCGAGTTCTACGTCTCGCTCTTCCCCAACTCTTCTGTCCAGAGCATGGCGCGGATGTCGGCGGGCGGCCCGGTGCCCGAGGGCACGCTGATGTCAGGCAGTTTCGAACTGGACGGCAAACCCTATGTCGCCCTGGACGGCGGCCCGGACTTCGCCTTCAGCGATGGCGTCTCGCTGATGATCCAGTGCAACGGCCAGGCCGAAATCGACAGGCTCTGGGACCGACTCACCGACGGCGGTCAACCCGGGCGCTGTGGTTGGCTGAAGGACCGCTTCGGGCTGTCCTGGCAGGTCATCCCAGCCGACCTCGGCGAGATGCTGGGCAACTCCGCCGGCGGGAATACGCAGAAGGCAATGGAGGCGATGCTGTCGATGAACAAGCTGGATGTCGCCGCCCTTCGCGCGGCGTACGAAGGTGACGCCTGAGTGCAAACCCAGCCGGCGCACCGTCGGGTCATCCTCGAAAGATCCTTCAACGCGTCCATCGAAGACGTCTGGGAGCTCTGGACCACCACCGACGGCTTCGAGGCCTGGTGGGGTCCCGAGGGCTACGAGGTGAAAGTGCAGCGCATGGACCTGCGCCCGGGAGGACGGCTGAACTACGTCATGACCGCGACCGCTCCCGACCAGGTCGACTTCATGAAGAAGGCCGGGATGCCAGTCAGCACCGACGCGCACATGACCTTTAACGAAGTGGATCCGCCGCGCCGCCTGGCGTACTCTCACCTGGTCGACTTCATCCCCGGCGTGGCCCCCTACGAGGTGGCCGTTGACGTGACCCTGGCCGACCGCGCTGATGGGGTGCACATGACGCTCGTCATTGACGCGATGCACGACGCGCACTGGACGGAGATGGCGGTGCAGGGCTGGGAGATGCAATTGGGGAAGCTGTCCCGGCTCATCGCCGAGAGGTCACGTACCTCCGGCTGATCAGAGTCCCCGAGTTAGATCGACTTGTCGGGGCGCGCGAGCACGTACCAGCCCGCTCGGCTGAACGAGCGCACATGGAGGCCGTTCGCGAATGCCGACCTCATTGCCTCCCGCACGGCAAGCCGCCAGTGCCGGGCCAGTGCCGGGCGTCGCTGGCGCAGGTCAACGATGTCCTGGGGAATCTGGCAGAGACGAACCTCGGCCGCACAGGGCTTGAGGCGCGGCTCGCCCTCGGAGCCGACCGCGACCACGATCTGCGCCCCGGCCGCCAGCAAAACGTCAATCTCCGCCTCCGCCGCGAGCCCGGCGCTGGAGGTGACCGCTTCGGCGCTGCCCAACTGCCAACTGACCAGCAGACGGTCGCTCTCGTCACCGCCGTTGATCTCGTCGGGCATGGCCCCGTAGAAGTTGACGTGGTACCGCACTCCCTGCGCGCCGAGCTTGGAGAGGTTGAAATAGGCGTTGCCCCGTACCAGGGGATCGAAAGTCCAGCGGATCTCGTCGAGATCGCGGTCCAGCGCCCAGCTCCGCTGATCGAGCTTTAGGGCAAAGCCAACCCCGCCCACGCGGGTGGAAGAGTCAACGCCAAGAATGTGGGAATGAAGGTGGTCAGGCCGCCCCACTCCCGCATAGAAGCCTGCCAGGGCACCCACCAGCGTTGCGTCCCGCAGTGCACCGGCGAGGTAGTTTCCGGACTCGGACAGTGCCCGCAGCAATTCAGCGTTCATCGGCGCGTCGCCGTTTCGGCCCCAGACTCGCGCCCACAGGGCGGCGGCTGCGGCGGCATCGACCATCTCTGGGAGCGGACCGACTGAGACACCGGCCCGCTGTGCCGCCGCCGCGGCTGCGCCCCGCGCCGCTGAAACAAGCCCGGCGCGATCCCGCTTCTTGCCGGCACCGTTCGCGGTGGTGTGGAGATCTGGAACTTCGCTCCTGGGCACCGCCAGGCGTCTCGGGACGTCGGCCTCAGCAGTGGACGTGTGTTGTTTCATCGGAGGCCCACTGTAGCCCGTTGTCTTACCCCTGACTTTGGCTTGTAGACCGAAATCCGGCGGGGTCCTTGGGTGTGTTCACGGACCCCAGGACCCTCGGGGCTCTAAGCTGTCCGGCGATGGCTCAACGAATCACCGTCGCGCTGACCAGGGCTTAGACCCCGGTGGCCCGCGTGGCGCAGATCCTAGAGGCGCTCGGCGACGGGGTGATCCGGGTTGTCGCGGCCCCCCATGGCCTTGACGTCGACGCGACCGGGGTCGCCATCTTCGACGAGGTGGACCTGCCCCTCACGTCTCCCGGGACGCTGCTCCTCGGGGTTGGCATGAGTGGGGCTCATCAGATCGAGGTTGTCGCCGGACCTCTCTTCCAGGATGGGGCGATCCTGGTGGTCAAGGTT
This sequence comes from Candidatus Dormibacteria bacterium, assembly GCA_050998755.1. GTDB lineage: Bacteria > Chloroflexota > Dormibacteria > DASZGP01 > DASZGP01 > JAXDLW01. The sequence goes on along the minus strand of JBPCPW010000024.1, from coordinate 1,570 downwards.
CCGCAGGAGGGCGAGGGCGAACTGGCTGCGAACGCCCACGACGCCGGCGTCACCGTCCTCGCAGTGACCTCTGGGGCGGCGTGGCTGCAGGTGGCCTCACTCCTGCGCTCGCTGATCGCCGAGGATCCCACCCGTGACGGGGAGGAGCTTGGCGGTGTCGCCGCCGGTGACCTCTTCGCGGTGGCCAATGCGATCTCCGCCCTGATCGACGCGCCGATCACCATCGAGGATCCCGAGTCGAGGGTGATTGCTTATTCGGTCCGCCAGGACGAGGCCGACGAGGCTCGCATGCAAACCATCCTCGGCCGCCAGATCCCCGACGAGTACTTCAGCCAGTTTCGAAGTCAGGGCGTTTTCAGACGCCTCTACCGAGAAGCAGAGCCGCTATATCTGGACGACATCGGCCCCGATGTCATCCCCAGGCTGGCGGTCTCAGTTCGGGCGGGCGACGAACTGCTGGGTTCGATCTGGGCAGCGGTCAAGAAGCGGCCCCCCGCGGACCGTGTCAAAGCCTTCGCCGAGTCGGCGAGCCTGGTGGCGGTACACCTGCTCAGGCAGCGTTTGGTGTCAGATGCGGAACGCGGATTGCAGGCGATCCTGCTGGGCGCGATCCTGGGCGGCGGCCCACTCGCCGCCGATGCCGCGAGCCGGCTGGGCCTGGCGGGGGATGCCTTCCGGGTGGTGGCAGTGGGTATCAGGACCGGGGATGCGGTCGACAACCAGCACCGCCTCGCCCGCTGCTGGGACGCACTATCACTGCACCTGTCGGTGATCCACCGCAGGGCGGTGTGCGGAGTGGCGGGCGGGGTGGTGTACGCGGTGGTTCCGCTGCATGCGGATCGCGCCCAGAGCCGGCGGGTGGCGGTCGAGCTGGGGGAGGGGCTGATTCACCGCCTGCCATCCCCGCTGGCATCCGAGGTCCTGGTGGCGATCGGGGGGCATGTGGACCGCCTGGCCCACCTGCCGCGGTCACGCCGCGAAGCCGATGAGGTGCTGCGCGTGTTGCGTGGCCAGCCGGCTTCCGCCAGCCGAGCGCTGGCCGCGGTGGAGTCGATGCGCCTACCCGTGCTCCTTCTGCGCCTGGCGGACCTCGCCACCGACGACGACATCACCATGGACAGCCCTCTCTCCATGCTGCTCGAACACGACGCCGCCCACGGCACGCACCACGTCGAGACCCTCAACGCCTACCTTGATGCGTTCGGTGATGTTGGCGCAGCTGCCAAGGCGCTCCGGCTGCATCACAACACCCTCAGGTACCGACTCCAGAAGCTACAGGCCATACCCGGACTCAACCTCGCCGATCCGGAGCAACGCCTGGCGTTGCTGCTGGAGCTGAAGCTACGGGGGCCCGTGGGCAGATAGCGGCCCACTCTGGCAGGCGTTCCAACTGGGGTCCGGTGGATTCGTTGAAATGACCAGAACAGCCTCAGCACGCCGCCCCTATATTGGTTATCAGACCCGGAGAGGTGATTGGTACGCCACCGGGGTGCGGGAGGCTTGATTGACGAAGCGACCGGTTCAGCACCAGGCGATCAATAGTCGTGCCTTGACGCTGCGAGCAATGGTC
>JBPCPW010000062.1:0-2920 GCA_050998755.1 Candidatus Dormibacteria bacterium | reverse complement strand
CTGGCCCCACGTACCTCCGTCTCGAAGGCCATCGGTAAGCCGTGTGCGGGAGAACCGCACGCACGGTTTGAAAGGGGAAAGAGGAACCGGGCCAGCAATGGCACCGCGCCTCTAACTACCAATGAAGCTCCCCAGGGCGCGCCATATGGAGGTTCAGATGGACAGTTTGGTCGAGCGGTGCGCCGGTCTCGACGTGCACAAGGACACTGTGGTGGCGTGTGTCCGCTACCCCGGGGAAGGCGGTAGCCGGGAGGTCGAACTGCGCGAGTTCGGCACCACCACTCGTGACCTGCTGGTGCTGCGGGACTGGCTGGTGGCATACGGGGTGACCCGGGTTGGCATGGAGGCGACCGGGGTCTACTGGAAGCCCATCTACTACGTCCTCGAGGACGCGATGGACACCTGGTTGCTGAACGCGCGTCACCTCCACAACGTCCCCGGGCGCAAGACCGACATGGCCGATGCAGCCTGGATTGCCCAGATCCTTGAGTTCGGGCTGGTGCGCCCGAGCTTCGTCCCCCCCAAACCAATCCGTGAGCTCCGTAATCTCACCCGTTACCGCAAGGCCCAGATTGAGGAGCGGACGCGGGAAGCGCAGCGACTGGACAAGGTGCTGCAGGACGCTGGCATCAAGCTTTCCAGCGTCGCCTCAGAGATCCTCGGAGTTTCGAGCCGAACGATGCTGCTGGCACTGGTGGATGGCACCCGCGATCCCGAAGTCCTGGCGGACCTCGCGAAGGGCAAGTTGCGCTCCAAGCTCCCCGCTCTGCGCGAGGCTCTCAACGGCAACTTCGGAGCGCACCACGCCCTTTTGGTCGGCACCATCCTGTCCAAGCTCGATTTCATGGACGAGGTCGTTGAGCGGCTGTCGGCTGAGGTGGAGCTGGCGATCTCCCCTTTTGCGCACCAGCTTGAACTGCTGGACACCATCCCGGGTGTGGACCGGCGCACCGCAGAGGCGCTGATCGCTGAGATTGGCGTCGACATGTCTCGCTTCGGCACCGCAGGTCGCCTCGCTTCCTGGGCCGGCATGTGTCCGGGTCAATACGAGTCTGCGGGCAAGTCCCGACGCGGCACCACGCGCAAGGGTTCCCGCTGGTTGCGGACCCACCTGATTGAGGCCGCCAAAGCCGCATCCCACGCCAAAGGCACCTATCTCGGCGCCCAGTACGCACGTCTCAAAGGACGAATCGGTAGCTCGCGCGCCACCGTTGCCGTCGCCCACTCGATCCTTGTCGCCGCCTTCTACATCCTCGAGCGCGACCAGCCCTACAACGATCTCGGGGACGACTGGTTCGCCCGTCGCCACTCCCCTGAACGCCACGCCCAGAAACTCGTCACCCAACTCAATAAGCTCGGCTACGACGTGGACCTTCCGGAGCGTGATGTGGCATAGGGGGCCCTATTTTCGTCTTAGAATCTCCTCCCAAAACAAGTGAGGAATTCGGATGCCTGAAGCCGTCATCGTCGCCACCGGCCGCTCGCCAATCGGTCGCGCTGCCAAGGGTTCGCTGGTCGACTACCGGCCGGACGATATGTTGGGGTACATCGTCAAGAAGGTCCTGGAAAAGGTGCCCGAACTGCCCCATGACCAGATCGACGACCTGATCTGCGGCTGCGGTTTCCCTCACGGCCAGACCGGTATGAACGTCGGCCGCCTCGCGGTGTTCCTGAGTGGGCTGCCGATGAGCGTTCCCGGCACCACGGTGAACCGCTTCTGCGCATCCAGTCTGCAGTCGATCCGCATGGGCTACCACGCCATCAAGGCCGGCGAGGCGAAGGCGATGGTGTGCGCCGGGGTGGAGTCGGTCAGCAGGGTGAACACCATGCCCGCGCTGGAGGACATCAACACGCGGATGTTCGGCGACGATGCCATAGCCGACGCGTACATCACCATGGGCATGACCGCCGAGAACGTGGCGGAGCAGTTCAATATCAGCCGCGAGGAGATGGACGAGTACGCCTACAACAGCCAGATGAAGGCCAGCCGGGCTCGCGAGAACGGTTTCTTCGACCGCGAGATCATCACCGTCGCCTTGCCGGACGGTACCGAGGTGAGCCAGGACGACGGGATCCGCGCCGACACCACGATTGAGCGCCTTGCCACCCTCAAGCCGGTCTTCAAAGAGGACGGCAAGATCACCGCCGGCAATGCCTGTCCCCTGAACGACGGCGCCGCCGCGGTGGTGGTGATGGACGAGGAGTACGCGAAGTCCCTGGGCATCAGGCCGATCGCGCGGATCAAGGGCTCGGCGGTCAGCGGCCTGGATCCCAAGATCATGGGTGTTGGACCCATCGAGGCCTGCAAGAAGGTGTTCGCCCAGACCGGGATGTCGGTGAAGGACATCGACGTGGTGGAGCTCAACGAGGCCTTCGCCGCCCAGGTGATCCCGGTTGGTCGCGAGGTTGGCTTCCTCGACGAGCGGCTCAATCCTCACGGTGGGGCAATCGCCCTGGGTCACCCCTTCGGGATGACCGGAGCACGCATCATGACCACCCTGCTCAACGACCTCCAGACCCTGGACAAGACCTACGGCCTGGAGACCATGTGCGTCGGCGGCGGGCAGGGCATGGCGATGATCGTCGAGCGCCTGAATTAGGCGCTCGGTACGTCGGTCAGCGCCTGAATTAGGGGCGAGCCGAACCTAGCGCAGCAGCGGAAGCAGCCAGCGTAGGGCAGAGTAGGCCGCTGCCGCCCCGCCGAGCACGCCCAATGCGACGAGCGGCCCGGGCAACCCGGCGGGCGCCGCGGGCTGCTGCGGGGCTGGCACCTGCGCCGTCGGTGAAGGTAAGGGCGCCGAGGGAGTAGGCCTCGCCCCGACGGTCGCGCCGGCGCCCGGCGACGGCGACGACGGTGCGCTCGGCGTGGGGGGGGGGGGGGGCACGGGGGAAGAGCACAGGAGGGGGGAGGAGGGACATG
>JBPCPW010000002.1:0-5975 GCA_050998755.1 Candidatus Dormibacteria bacterium | reverse complement strand
CGTCCTCTTCTTCACCAAGCTCTACAACCGCGTCGTCTGCCGAGGCCTGGCCAGGCTCCATCCCGAACAACTCCCCAATCCCCTCCGCGTCGCCTGGAATCGCTTCGACACCCAGGTCGACCACCTCATCGAGGACGCACGATTGGCAGCATGAAATCTCAGCCAAATCTCGGCTCATTTGGACGAGTTTAAGCCGCTTAAGGCGGCTAAACCCAAAACCACGGGACCCTGGTGTCATTGCGCAACACTGGTGTGGAGAGGGCATGGCACCTGTGGCTTGGGCGCGCTCAGGCTGGCATCGCTCGCAGCGTTGACGGTTGATCCCTCACGTCGCATCGGGCAGTATCCGGCAACGCAACGTCTGAGACCAATACTCCTTCTCCAGCGGTGATTCGAAGCCGAACGTCCTGGCTGCCACACCAATTCGTCCACAGCCACGCTGGTTGGGGCCCCATGTAAGGAAGGCTCTCGTCGACAGGGATTGACCCTCCGTTCCCTGCGACTTTCAGAGGAACTGAGCGCGAGTCCTCAATCGTTGCCCTCATGGCACAGCCTGGACTCGGCACGGCGCATCCCATACGAATTTGGCGGTGATAACCATCGATCCACCAGCTCCTTGTTGTGCATGCACGATCGAAAGCAGTCTTAAGTCGCAAGCCGGGATCTGCGCGGAGGCGGTCGGTACAATGGTCGCCGGGGCTTGGTAAAGGGAACCGGGCTGGGGGGATGACTGGTAGGGGCCGACGAGCATCCCGCGAGCGCTAAGGACGCAAGGACGGCCGCCGATGCGAACGGACGAAACAGACAACGTATCGGAGCCAACATGGTTGCTAACAGGTACGGATGAAAACTGTCAAGAGCAATGCCCACAGAATTACACTGGACTCAAGCGCGGTCGACCTCGTGGCGAAGAGCGGAGTTCGAGGGTGAGATCTCCGTCGCGCTGCCGGCTTTAGGCCAACGAGTCGTCCCCTCATTGAGGCGACCGCGCCCCTCCTGAATCGCTCGAGCGGCGACCATCATCTTGTATGCCGACTCTGCGTTGGCCAGGACCTTTCGAGCCTGGACCATGGTGTCCCGGGCGAAGACGCCCTGGCCCATGACACGAGCTGGGGAAGCGATGCCGGCCTTGACCTCGAGGAGCTTGTACTTGCGGGCGGTGAGGTCGCCGAGCGCCCACTGGTAGTCCTGCTCCTTGGTCAGCAGGTGCCACGACAGCACCGTCAGCTTGCGGGCGACGGCGACGAGCGCGGACTGCTTTCCGCGCCGCGACGAGACTCTCTCGTAGAAGGCGCGGAACGGCCCCGGAACGCGGACCGTTGCGTGGGCCGCCTCAATGAGCAAACCTCGGGCATGGGCCTGTCCCTGTCGGCTGATGTGTCCGGTCCGGAACGGCTGGTCTCCCGACTGTCTGACCCTGGGATCGAGCCCGAAATATCCGACCAGCTTATTGGGGCGCTCGAACCGCTTCACGTCGCCGACGACTGCGACGACGGCGGCCGCCGTCGTGATGCCCACGCCGGGGATGGTCAGGAGGCGGCGGACCCTCTGGTCGTGGACGACGGCGACTGCGACATCGTTGTCGACGCTACGAACCTCCTCCTCCATGACGGCCAGCACGCGCAGGTCGCTGTCGACCTCGAGCCGTTCGTTGGTCGGGAGCTCAACCTCGGCGAGCCACCTCCGCCCCGAGACTCCGAAGAGGTCCGTCGCCGGGCAGTCGACAAGGTTGCGCTGGAGCACCGCGTGGATTCGGTTGCGCTGCCGCGTCTGCTGCTGGACCAGCGACCGTCGGCGGGAAACCAGGTGCCGCAGCTGGCGAGTTCCTTCATCTGGGACCCAGACCTCGGGGATGTAGTCCGCGGCCAGCAACTCCGCGAGCACGCGGGAATCGACGCGGTCCGACTTCAATTTGGCGCTCGCGATCGCCCTCGTCTTGAGGGGGTTCGAAATCACAACGCGCGCGACGTGCGGCCGCAGGAGGTCAGCGATGGGCCATGTGTTCACCGTTGCCTCGAGGACCACCTGGTCGTCCGACCGCAGCGTCGCGACGAGCTTCCTCAGTGCTGCGGGAGTCGTCTCAATCTGTTCGTTGCTGACCTCTCGCCCACCCTCCAGGACCGACACCTGGGTGACGTGCTTATGCACGTCGAGGCCGATCGTTCTCACTGACATGCCCTCCGACTACGTGGCGGAAACCAGATGGGCAACACGACACCTACGGATCCGCGCTCGTGGCGCAACCGGGCTGGTCGCAGGGGCGGCCAAATACATTCACGGACTCGAGGTCCATCACCTGAACGGCCTGCCCTTACTGGTATTCCCATGAACCCCTGTCCCGATTCCACCAACGCTATCGCTTCGGCGGCGGGACATCAGCGGGTTCACCCGTCTTTCATACCCGATACATTCCCACACTCTGACGTGAGCAGGGGCGCCTAAGGTCGCTACGCCGCCCGGGGGCAACCTGCTCCTGCAGCCGACGGGGTCGCCGCGACCCGGCCTGGGTTAGACCGTGTCCAGCGCTTCTGCAACCGCCTCGCGCACCATAGCCTCGTCCAGCTCATGCCCCCACGTCGCGTGGCCCAGCCAATTAAGTAGTACCCACTTGACCTTCCCGGCCCTGGCCTTTTTGTCATGCGACATCGCGTCGATGACCGCGTCAGCGGCGACCCGGATAGGCGACACCAGCGGCAGTGCGTATGCCTCGAGCTGGCGGTTCTGCCTCTCCAGGACCTCAGCCGGCGTCACCCCCATAGCAACACCAAGCCGCCCGGCGACGACCATGCCGGCGCTCACCGCCTCGCCATGGGACAGCAGCGGCGAGTAGCTGCTGGCCGTCTCCAGGGCATGGGCAAACGTGTGGCCGTAGTTGAGGATGGCGCGCTCGCCCGACTCATCCTCGTCGCGCGTCACCACCCCGACCTTGACCGCGCAGGTCCGCGTGATCAAGTCGAGCAGCGCCCCCGGCTCCCGCCCGCGGACGGCCTCGCCGGAGGTCTCCAGCAGCGCCGTCAATTCCGGGTCGCCGATCAGCCCGGTCTTTATCACCTCGGCCATCCCGCTGCGGAACTCGCGCTCCGGTAGGCCGCCCAGCAACTCGGGATCGATGAAGACCGCCGCCGGCGGCTTGAAGGCCCCGACCAGGTTCTTGCCGGCCGCCAGGTTGACGGCGACCTTGCCGCCGATCGAGCTGTCGACCATCGCCAGCAGGGTCGTCGGCACCTGGACCAGGCGGACTCCGCGCAGGTAGACGGCGGCTGCGGTTCCGGCGAGGTCCCCCACCACCCCACCACCGACGGCGACGATGATCGAGCCGCGGTCCAGCCCGGCCTCGGCCGCGGCCGCGCACAGCGACTGCAGGTGCTCGAAGCTCTTGACCTTCTCGCCGGTGTCCAACTCCAGCACGGCGGCGCCGGCGTCCGCCGCGACCCGGCTGCCGGCGATCTCGGCGGTGTTGTGGTCGCAGACCACCAGCACCCTGGAGCCACGCGCCTGGTCGCGGACCCACTCCCCAACGCGCGAGACCATCCCCGCCTCGATATGCACCGGGTAGGACCCGGAGGAGGCCTCGACCTTCAGTTCGGTCACCGGACGCCTGCCCCCAACCCGGCACCGCGGGCCAGGTGCTCCACCGCGCGGACGACCTGCTGCAGCGAACGGCCGGTGGTGTCCACCGCCTCAGGCGCTTCCGCGTAGCGGGCTTCGCGAGCAGCCATGAGGTCCAGCACTTGGCGGCGCGCCGCCGCAGGCCAGCGGTGGGCGTCGAGAGGTACATCGGCCAGCGGCCGGATGTCGCTTGGCCTGCCTCCCTCGCCGTCCCGGGTCTCCTCACGGTTGCGGATCCTGCGCAGCAGCGCCCGGGGCGAGGCGTGGAGGCGGACCACCAGGTTGCCCGCGCAGAGCAGCCGCCAGCTGTCGTCGTTCATCACCGCACCACCCCCTGGCGCCACCACCTGCGCTTCCCCCGACGCCACCGAGCGCACGGCGTTGCGCTCCAGCCGCCGGAACTCCGGCTCACCATCGGTAGCGAAAATCTCGACGATGCTGCGGCCGGCGTCACGAACAATGACCTCGTCGAGGTCGACGAAGCGCATTCCCAGCCGGGGCGCGACGCGCCGGCCGACGGCGGTCTTGCCGCTGCCCATGAAGCCCACCAAAACCAGGTTGCGCGCCGCGGGCACGCTCAGCGCACGGAGCGGAGGTAGGCGGCGAGGTTGCGCTTCATCTCTTTCAGCGAGTCTCCTCCGGTCTTCTCCTGCAGCGCCTGAGCCAGGGTCAGCGCCACAACCGCCTCGCCGATGACCCCCGCGGCCGGCACCACGCAGATATCCGACCGCTCGTAGTGGGCCTGGATCTCCTTGCGGGTGGCCAGGTCCACGGTGGCCAGCGGCTTGCGCAGCGTGGAGATCGGCTTGAGGTAGCCACTCACCACCACCGGCATGCCGTCCGAGATTCCCCCCGTCAGGCCACCCTGGCGATTGCTCAGGTGGAAGAAGCCTTCTTCCCTGCTGTATCGCGGCTGATCGTGCACCTGGGAGCCCGGGAGGCCCGCGCCTCGGATGCCGTCCCCCAGCTCCACCGCCTTGACCGCCGGTACGCTCATCACCGCCTGCGCCAACCGGCCGTCCAGGCGCTGGTCCCATTGAGCGTACGTGCCAAGCCCGATCGGCACCCCCGTGGCGACCACCGTGAAGATCCCTCCAAGGGTGTCGCCATCCTTCTGCGCCCGATCGATGGCGCGGATCATCCTTTTCTCCGCCGCGGCATCCGGGGTGCGCAGCGGCGAGGCTTCCACGGCCTCCCAATCGATCTCCTCAGGAACAACGGCCTGGATGTTGCCAACTCGCGAGACAAAGCTGCGCACCTCGATGCCGAAATTGCGCAACAGCTGCTTGGCCAGCCCGCCCGCAGCCACCCGGCTCGTGGTCTCCCGGGCCGAGGCCCGCTCCAGCACATTGCGCACATCGTCGAAGCCGTACTTCAGGGCGCCCGCGAGGTCAGCGTGGCCTGGACGCACGCGGGTGACCTTGGTGGGAGCGAAGCCGGTCGGCTGCGGCGACATGGTCTTCTCCCAATTGGGGAAATCGAGGTTGGTCACGATCATCGCCACTGGGGTGCCAAGCGTCCGCCCCAGCCGCACCCCACCGACCACCTCGGCGTGGTCGCGCTCGATCTGCTGACGGCCCCCGCGGCCATATCCGCCCTGGCGCCGGCGCAGGTCGGCGTCGATCTCAGAACCCTTGATGCGAACTCCCGCCGGCATCCCGTCGACGATGATCACCAATCGCGGACCGTGGGACTCGCCGGCCGTCAGAAAACGGATGATCACCAGGTCTGGGGAGCGGTGCCGTGGGCGCCGTGGAGCTGCTCGAAGAGCACATTCCTGAAGCCCACCGGGTCGGGGACGTGGTCGAAGACCTCAGCGCCATCCCGCGCCGCGGATTCAACCTCAACCGTCCCGTACCCGAAGATCCGCCCGAGGAAGCCCTGCGCCGTGCTCACGTCCTGCACCCGCCCCAGACCAATCGATCGCGAGAAGCGGCCGAACACTCCGCGGCGGTACAGCACCCGCTGGTCGGTCACCGTCAGCGACTCAGAGCGCCAGATTATGTACTGGATATCCAGGTAGACCAGCGCAGCGATCAGGATGACAAGCTCGACGAACCAGCCCAGCGTCGTCGTCTCCCGCCGGAGGTGCAGGGCGTTGCCCCCGGCCAGGACGCCCAGCACCACCAGCACGACGGCGATCAAAAGGACCGGCAGCACGGTGCGCCGCACGATCACCACCGGGTGACGGTGGACGCGCAGCAGCTCGGTCTCACCGGGCAGCAGGTCGCGCTCGTCAGCCATTGGTAGTTAGAGGCGCGGTGCCATTGCTGGCCCGGTTCCTCTTTCCCCTTTCAAACCGTGCGTGCGGTTCTCCCGCACACGGCTTACCGATGGCCTTCGAGACGGAGGTACGTGGGGCCAGA
>JBPCPW010000027.1:0-16102 GCA_050998755.1 Candidatus Dormibacteria bacterium | reverse complement strand
CTCGGCCCGCTTGAGCTTGGCCTCTGCTCGTGCCAGTCGTTCCCGCGCCTTGTCCAGGCCGCTATGAGCGCGCTCCAGCCGTGCGCCAGTCTTCTTGACGGCGGTCTTCTTTGAGCGAGCGCCGCTGCCGGACTTACGCGGCTTGTCCTTACCCGGCTTTTCCTTGGTTGCTTTCTTGATTGCCATGAGCCCCCATTCTGACAGCAGGCGATGCCCTGCGTTAGGCGGAGCGTCCCTCGCGAACCATGATGTCTTCCTTGTTGGTGACCGGGTTGACCATGACCACCGTGAAGAGATCTTCGAAGTCGCAGGCGAAGAGGTCCATGAGTTTCTGACGAAGGTCAGGGCCGGGGTTGCGGGTGCCCAGCTCCAGCGCGGGGATGTAGTTCTGCGTCACCCCGAGGCGCCTGGCCAGCTCACGCTGGGTCCACGCGTGCCTCTCGCGATGGGCGCGCAGGCCAGTGGCGCGTACCTCGACCTTCACCCGTCAATTTTCTCACCGCTCCGTGTGTTTGTCAAAGCCTACAGGCCGGTATTTAGACTTGCAACGTGGACCACCTTCTGCTGCGCGATATGAGCTTCTACGGTTACCACGGCGATGTTGCCGCAGAGCGGGAGCTGGGTGGACGTTACAGAGTCGACCTGGAGATTGGTGTGGACCTGCTCGATGCCGCGCGTACCGACAACCTGGAGAGCGCTGTGGACTACGTGCACGTCTACCAGCTGGTGCGTGAGGTGGTCGAAGAGCAACAGCACCGGCTGCTGGAGTCGATGGCGGAGACGATCGCCTCCCGGGTCCTACCATTGCCGCGCGTCAAAGAGGTCAGAGTTCGGGTGGGCAAGGTCCCACCGGTGCGCGGCAGCTTCGGGGAGTTCGCCGTCGAGATCGTCCGGCCGGTCGCGGCTGGGACCGGGTGAGGGCGGCCTACTTCGACTGCCTCTCGGGGGCTTCCGGCAACATGCTGCTCGGGGCATTCCTGGATGCCGGCGCGCCACTGGAGGTCCTGACTCGGACCCTGGACGCGCTGGGGCTGTCGGACTCCGCGGAGGTCATCGCGAGTCAGCGCATGAAGGGCAACCTGCGCGCCACCCATGTGGAGATCGAGGTCAAGCACCCCAAGCCCTGGCGGCACGTCGGTGAGATCGACCGTCTGATCGCCGGCGCAGCCCTGGACGAGGGCGTGAAGGAGCGCTCGCGGCTCGCGTTCCGGCTGCTTGCCGAGGCGGAAGGCAGAGCCCACAATATCGAACCCGATCGCGTGCGCCTCCACGAGGCGGGTGCCATCGACGCGGTGATCGACGTCGTCGGAACATTCGCCCTGGCGCACGAGCTTGGCGTTGATGCCTTCTTCTGCTCGGCGCTGCCCCTAAGTGCCGGGGAGACGGTGTCGGAGCACGGCCGGATCCCGCTGCCCGCGCCCGCCACGCTCAAGATCCTGGAATACGTGGGTGCGCCCACGTACAGCAGGGAGGGCGGGGCGGAGCTGGTCACGCCAACCGGGGCGGCCATCCTGGGCGCGTGCGCGCGCTTTGAATCACCCCGGGTGGACACCGAGTTGGAGGGCTATGGTGCGGGCACCGCCGACCTCGACTGGCCCAACGTGCTCCGCCTTGTGGTGGGCGATGTCGAGGAGACGTCGGGAGACGACGCCACAACTCTGGCCGGGACCGCGGGTTCGGCGGCCACCGCCCCGCTGATCGACCCCGACCGCGGTCTCGGCGTCGACACTGTCGCCGTGCTCGAAACCAACATCGACGACATGCCGGCAAACCTGCTCGCCGACGTCGTCGGCGCGATGATCGACGATGGCGCGCTGGACGCGTTTCTCACCCCCATCGTGATGAAGAAGGGGCGGTCGGCGCACCTCGTCACGGTGATCTGTCATCCGGCTGACGCGCCGCGGCTGGCTGAGCGCCTGGTCCGCGAGACGCCGACGCTGGGGGTGCGCGTGCGCGACCAGCGGCGTTGGATCGCCGACCGTCAAATTCAGCGTTTCGTCAGCACCATCGGCGAGATCGGGGTCAAATTGAAGGTCATCGATGGCGAGGTGCTTGACGCGGTGCCGGAGCACGACGACGTCGTCGCCCGGGCGACCGAGGCCGGCATTCCCGTTGCCGATGCCCACCGCCGCGCCGGTGAGGAGGCACGCCGGCAGTTCGTGTCGCCTGCCGCCCTGGCGAGCACGCCGGGAACCCCGGGTGCGCGCACAGGCAGGACATCGTGAGCGCAATTCTGATCAACGGCACGGAGGTGGCAGCCAGCATCCGTGAGGAGATCGCGGCGGAGGTCGGCGCCATGGTGGCCGGCGGCGGCAGCCCGCCGGGCCTGGGCGTCCTGCTGGTGGGCGACGACCCGGCCTCTGCGATATATGTCCGGATGAAGACCACAGCCTGCGAGAAGGCGGGATTTCACTCCGCGCAACTGACCCTGCCACAGGACGCCAGTCAGGCCGATGTACTGGCGGCTGTCCAGCGGCTCAACGATGACCCGCGGATCCACGGCATCCTGGTCCAGCTGCCCCTTCCCGCGCACGTTGACGAGGACGCGGTGGTACGGGCCATCGATCCTGCCAAGGACGCCGATGGGCTGCACCCGGACAACGTGGCCCGCCTGGCCATGGGCCTCCCGCGCGTGCTCCCGTGCACCCCGGCGGGGGTCCTGGAGTTGCTCCGGCGCGAGGCGACCAACCTTCGCGGCGCGGAGGCGGTGGTCGTCGGACGCAGCAACCTGGTGGGCCGTCCAGTTGCCCGCCTGCTGCAGCTGGCCGATGCCACGGTCACCGTCGCCCACAGCCGAACCGCCGACCTCGGGACCATAACCCGGCGGGCCGAGGTGCTGGTTGTCGCCGCCGGCCGCCCGGGCCTGGTCACCGGCGACATGGTCCGTCCCGGCGCGACGGTCATCGACGTGGGCGTCAACGCCCTTCCCCCACTCCAGGAGGGCGGTCGGCGCCGGGTCGTGGGCGACTGCGATCGCGAGACCGTCGCCGAGGTCGCCGCCAAGCTCTCGCCGGTGCCCGGGGGCGTGGGCCCCATGACCATCGCCATGCTCCTGCGGAACACGCTGCAGGCGGCCCGCAGGTCTGTCGAGGCCTGACGACCTTCAAGTACCCGGAGGCGCTCGAATACATCGCCGCCACCGGCCGTTTCGGAATCAAGATGGGCCTGGACCGAACGCGGGCTCTGCTGGACGAGGCGGGCGCCCCGGACCGCGGGCTCCGAGGCGTCCTGGTGGCCGGCACCAACGGCAAGGGGTCGACGTGCGCATTCATCTCCGCAGTCCTCCACCATGCCGGGCTGGCCGCCGCCGCGATGCCCAAGCCTCACCTTGTTTCGTACACCGAACGGGTCACGGTTGACGGGGAGCCGATTGGCGAGGCGGATTTTGCGGCCGCGGTGACCGCCATGGTCCCAGCCATCGACCGGGTGTCGTTGGGCCACGGTGCGCCCACCGAGTTCGAGATCCTCACCGCCGTGGCCCTGCGCCACGCCCGGGACCGCGGTGTCGACCTGCTGGTCTGCGAGGTTGGCATGGGCGGCCGCCTCGACGCCACCAACGTCACCGACCTGGGGGTCAAGGTCCTCACCAGCATCGACCTGGACCACATGCAGTATCTCGGCGACACGCTACCCGAGATCGCCGCGGAGAAGGCCGCGATCATCAGGCGCGGTGACCTGGTGGTGTGCGGCCGTGTGGTCCCTGAGGCGCTCGAAGTCATCGAGGCCCGCTGCCGCCGGGAGGGTGCGGAGCTCTGGTTGGCGGGACGCGAATTCGATGCCACCGTGACAGCCTCGGGTTGGGATGGGATTCGCTTTGACTTTGCCGCCGCCCCAGGCTCACAACTGCATTCCCTCGCAGGGTTGCGCAGCAAGATGATCGGCCGCCACCAGCTGGCCAACGCCTGCCTGGCGATCGCGTCGGTGCAGGCCATGGTCCGCCGCCACGGGATCGATGTTGATGACCAGGCAATTCAGCAGGGGATCGCGGCTGCCCGCTGGCCCGGACGCCTGGAGTGCATCCCAGGCTCACCGACTCTGCTGATTGACGGCGGCCACAACCCCGCGGCCGTCCGCGCGGTGGTCGCGACGGTGTTGGAGCTGGCGCCAACTGGGCCGACCGTCCTGGTGTTCGGTGCCATGCAGGACAAGGACACCGGGGCCATGCTGGAGCTTCTGCCGCCAGGATGGCCGGTCGTCTTCACCGCGGTGGATGACGAGCGCGCCGCCCCGGCGGCGCAGCTGCTGGAAGTCGCCAGGCGATTGGGCCGAGCGAAGGACGTGGAACGATCGGACGTAGGTGAAGCGTTGGCAGAGGCCGCGAAGCTAGCCGGCGCCGAGGGCCTGGTGGTGGTCCTGGGGTCGCTGTACCTCGCGGGCGATGTGCGCCGGCGGCTGGCTCCGGGAGACAGCTCACCTATCTTCGGGAGGTGAGGCGCAACAGCGACATGGGCCCGGCCATCTTCCTGGTGGCCATGGTGATGCTCGGCGTCGCCGCGGCGGTGGTCATCATGAGGCACCAGGCCGCGCCGACGGCGACCGGCCCGCGCCACCGCTACTTCGACTCGCCCTACCAGGTCCAGCTGTTCCACAAAGGCCAGCTGCACGTGCATTCGGACCGCGCCATAGGGCACCAGCTTCCGCGCGACATGTCGCGGGCCTATGAGCGTGCCGGTTACGAGTGGGTCGCGATCACCGACCTCAACACCCTGACCCCGACGGAGCAGTTCGTCACGCCCAACATCGTGGCCCTGGCCGGCGTTGAGGCCGGCTTCCCGTTCGGTCACTTTATTGAGCTGGGAGTGCAGGACCTGCCCCCGGCGACCAATCTCCAGCAGGCCGTCGACGACGCCCACGGGCAGGCGGCGGTGGCCATTCTCGCCCACCCCAAGGACCCGCCCTCCGTCAGCTTTGAGCAAGCCGCGGCGCTCAAGAGATTGGACGGTATCGAGATCCTCGATGCGCGCCTGCAACGCCAGAACCCGGGGGTCGCGGATGCCACCGACCTCTGGGACCGGCTTCTCTCGTCCGGGCACAAGGTATGGGGCGTGGTCGGTGACGACACCCTCTGGCTGGACGGCCCGGACTCTACGCTGGGCAAAACGGCGGTCTGGACGCAGTCGGCCGACCTCAACCCCGCCCTGATCGAAGACGCCATCCATCGCGGCGCATTCTTCGACAGCACCGGCGTGAGGATCCTGAGCGTTGACACTCCCACCAGCGACAGCATCCGCGTGATCACCGCCGATGCCGCCACCATCAGGTGGTACGGCAAGGAAGGCGCCCTACTGGCCACGACCAATGGCAGGGCGGGCAGCTATCAGGTGAACTGGAGCGAGGCTTACGTCCGGGCGGTGGCCTCGGGCGCCGACGGCAGCCAGGCCTGGACTCAGCCCGTCTTCGTCATCCCCTGAGGGCTCGCTGGCTAACCCAGCAGGTGCAGCGTCAGGGCGGGAAAGATGGCGCCGATGAGCAACCCGAGGACCAGCAGGCCGCCCGCGCGGCGGGTGTGGACAAATGCCGCGGCGACATACCAGAGCGGCCAGACGGGGTAGTTCTCCGGCGGCGTGTCGGGCCTCGGCTTGCCGTAGTGCTTGAGGACTTCCAGGAGCCGGGGAACCGCGAGGAACACGAGCAGGCAGGCAGCGCTGACCGCCCCACCAAGGACCAGGAGGACCACCACCGGGTAGAAGGCGATCATCAGGACCTGGGTGACCTTGCGGGCTCGCGCCTCCCCCAGCAGGTAGGGCAGGGTCCCGACATGCTTCGGGCCATCCCAGGGCAGCTTGTCAATGTGCTTGCCCATCAGCACCGAGGTGACCAGGAGCCCGTACGAGATCGACGCCAGCAGGGGCTGCCAGGTGAGGTGGCCGGCGGCCGCGAAGTAGGTTCCGCCGATCATCAATGGGCCCCAGATCAAGAACACGCCAGGCTCGCCCAGGCCGCGCTTCTTCAGGCGCAGTGGCGGGGCGGTGTAACTCACCGAGATGAAGAGCCCGGCGAGCGCGAAGGCCAGCACCAGCCAGCCACGCTGGGTGATGAGGAAAACCATGATCAGGAAATCGATGACGTTGACCACCAGGACGGCCCTGATCAGCCCCCGGCGGGTGATCATCCCGGAAAGGATCGGGTGGGGCGCGTATAGGGCCCGCGGGTACTGCTCGTTGTCGTTCCCGACGTCCAGGTCGAACAGGTCGTTCATCAGGTTGTTGTTGGCGTGCGCCAGCACCGCGCCAACGACGGCGAGGGCGAAGAACAGTCCGTTGAACCCCGGGGCGCGTACCGCCAGCAGGCCCGCGGTGAACACCGCAATCAGGGTCATGGGCTGCACGCAGGCCCGGGTCAGCACCAGCCACCGGGTGATGCCGTCGACCTCGCTGCCGGACGGGCAGTTGCAGGTGGCGATGGAGTAGCGCCAGTTGTACAGCAGGCGCGAGACAGTCAGCGGGGTGGCGGTGGTCGTCGCGGTGCTCAGGACTCCCTCCCCACCGCGAACGCGGCAATGGTTTTGAAGCGCTCCTTGGCGGGGCCTTCGGGCACCCGCTGCAGGGATGCCAGGGCGCGGTCCCCGAACTCCTGGGCCCGAGCCCGCACCCGCTCCAGCGCACCACTGTCGCGCACAATGCGGACCGCCGATGCCGCGTCGAACTGGTCGTCGCGCAGAAGGTCGACCAGCCGGTCACGCACCGTGGGGTCCTCGGCAGCGTAGAGCAGCGGCAGACCAACCGACTGGCGCAGGTCCTGGACCAGCGCCTTGCCCGAACTGGGCGAGAAGTCGAGCACATCGTCAATCATCTGGAACGCGATGCCCAGGTTTTGGCCGTAATCGGCCATCGCCGTTACGACCTCATCGGGGGCGCCCGAAAGCGCCGCCCCGGCCGCGCAGGCCCCCGAGAAGAGCGCCGCCGTCTTGCCCCCCACGATCACCAGGTAACGCTCCTCGTCCACGTGCTCCATGCCGCGCGAGCGGAACTCCTCGATCTGGGCCTCACAGACCAGGGTGACGGCGACCACGATCAGGCGGGTGGTGGCGGTGTTGTCGAGGGAAGCCAGCAGGCCCGCCGCGCGGCCGAAGTAGTAGTCGCCAACCCGCACCGCGACCTGTTCGCCAAAGCCGACGTGCACCGCGGGCATCCCGCGACGAAGCGGACTCTCGTCGACCAGGTCGTCGTGCACCAGGGTCGCGTTGTGGATGAATTCCAGGACGGATGCCAGCGTTGCGGCCCGGCCCGGATCGTGCTGGTCCCCCAGCGTCGAGGCCAGGAACGCCAACTGCGGCCGGAGCCGCTTGCCGCCCGCCGCCAGCATCGCCTTCATCGGCGCACCCACCGAATCCGGGTCGGCATCGACGACCTCGCGGAGACGAGCCTCAATCACCTTGAGCACGGAGGCGCTGTCCAGCTCCCCGGCGTCCTGGCCCGAGACCGGGGCCTCATGGGCATGGCTCGCCCCGGACGCGGACTCCACCGCGCGTCGCAGCGGTGCGCCGTAATCGTCCCCCAGCGCCGCGGTCATCGCCGCTTCGGCGAACTCGCAATCGACGTCGGAGAGCCCCAACCGCGTCGCCAGCTCGGCGGCGCAGACCAGGCAGTAGTCCCCCAGAAGCAGCTCGTCTCGCCGGCAGGTGGCGTCGCCCGTGAGGTGGTGGAATTGGAATCCGCGGTCGACCAACTCGGCAGCCACGACGGCCTCGGCCTCCGGTGCCCAGTCGCGACCCTCAGCCGCCGCATCGGCGATCGCCGCATACCGATCCAGCACCTCGACGTCGGGACCAGGCAGTGGCCGACCGTCCCTGACCGCAGCGACCAGTTCGCCGAGACGCGCGGGCGGCTCCTGGAGGCGCGGGGTTGCCGCGGGATTACTCACGATGGGCCTCACAGTATGAGTTCGCCGGCGGCCGGTGCACGGATCAATTTTACGAACCGGCCCCGCGCCGGCCGCCGGGCCGGGTCTGACCGCCGCCGTCAGGACTCGGTGGTGAAGCTCCAGTCGCGCGTGAAGTCGGTGCCGTTGATGGTCCCGGTCACGTGCACCTGGTAGGTCGTTTTCTTCTGCAACGGCGCCCGCGGCAGGATGGTCAGCACGTTCTCCTCAGCGTGGGTGGCCGGCAGGATGTAGCTGTCCACCAGGTTTCCTGCGGGGTCACGAACCTGGCTGACCGTGGTGGTCACGTTGACGAACTGGTTGAAGTTCAGCGTCACCGGATAGCCGGTGGGGTACTTTCCGCCCGGCGGGACCGGGTCGGGAAGCTCGTTGCCCAAAAAGGCGGCAGGCACGTCGGCCTGCCCCGCAGCGGGGTAAACCACGATCTGGTGGGGGTCGCCGGCCTCATTTCGGTAGCCCATGTCCAGCACGTCGATCGGCAGCCCCCCGCCGGTCGCCTCGCCAAACCCGATCGCGTCGAGGGTTGGGATCATCAGCGGGAAGCGGTGGTAAACGCTGTCCACCCAGTCCTTGATCGCCGCCGCCGGGTCACCCCGGTGGGTGATGTCCTCGGCCATGGAGGCCTGGGGGTAGCCGAAGCGGGTGGACCGGTCGCGCATGGTGACGCCCGTGAACCCCGGGCTCCCCGGAACCTCGCGGTGGATTCCGAGGCCTTTGACCGCGGGTAGTGACAGGTTGAACAGCCACCAGTACGCGTGCGCTGTGGCGCCGCTGGTGATCCGGTTGTCGATGTGGACCGGGGCCAACCCGGCCGTGGCCCGCGCGCGGTTGAGGGTATCGAGCGCCTGCTGTTCCTCCTTCTGCCGGGTATCAGCGAGGCTGACCGGGAAGTTGGCCCGCGGGTTCAGAGGCTCGGCCGGTGCGGATCCGACGGTCACCGCGTCGGCGGCGCGGCTGTCGCCCTTGACGTAGCGCAGGAATCCCTCCAGAAGGGCCGCCAGGTCGACGCTGTTGGGCGCGTCGGCGGTCGCGGCGCGCAGCAAGCGCTCGGCCTCCGCCGCGTCGTGGTGCAGCGTGAAGTGGGTCATCGCCAGGGTGGACTCCACGCCGGGGTCGTGCGGCTTGATGTCGTTGGCCGCGGTGTACGACTCGTCCGCCAGCCCCACGTCCTGCCGCAACAGGGCCTCGGCGCCCAGGGTGAGCCGCAGCGACGCATCCCTCGGTGCCAGTGAGATGGCCCGGCGCACCAGTGCGACGGCCTGGTCCACCTGGTCGTTGACGAAGTAGTACTCGGCCAGTTCGCGGCTGCGCTCGGCCCAACCCGATTGGATGTCCTGGGCCGCCTTGAGGTGGGCGAGCTGGCCGGTCTTGTCGCCGGTGTCCAGCGCCAGGTTCGCCTTCTCTCGCTCGACCTCCGATTTCTCGTACGCGGTGGAGGCCAGTGGCGTGGCCGTCTCCAGCTGCGAACGGGCCGCGGCGGTGTCACCCGTATCGGCCAGCGTCTCGCTATAAAAGGTGTGCGCCAACGCAGAATGCGGGCCGACCTTGATGGCCTGCGCTCCGACCGCGGCGGCCGCCTTGAGCTGCTCCTGGCCCTGGGCGGACCAGTCGTGAACCCGGGTGTCCACCGCTGCTGCATACCCCGACCCGGTGTCCAGTGCCCGGGCGCGCACGACCTCGCCGGCCGCCTCGGTGAAGCGATGCTGGTAGTTGAGGAACAGGGCAAAAGCGGCATGGCCGTCGCCGTACCAGGAGTACTGCGCCAGGGCCTCCCGGAAGGCGGCCTCGGCGTCGCTGTATTTGTTGGTGTAGAAGAGCCCCTGGGCGCGAGTGATCGAGTTCGTGGCGGCCTGGAGGTCGTGGGGGGCACTGCGGACCACGGCTGACGGAGCAGCGGGGGCGCAGGCCGCGAGCAGCGTGACGGCCGCAAGCGCCAGGGTCAGCCGCCGCCCTCGGGTGCGGCGAAGGGTGGAAAACATCTGTAAGGGCACCATATCAGCGGGGCGGTTCGCCCCTCGGGGATGTACCTGAGCCGGGATCCGGCTCAGCTAGTTCAGTTGGCGCCGGGCGACGACCTCGCCGCTCTCCTCCCGCTCCAGAAACTCCTCCTGGAGCTCCCAGACGCGTTCGATGAGTTCACTGACGTTGGGCTTGGCCGGAATGCGGATGCCCGCCTCCTCCAGGTCTCGGCGCAGGTCGCCACCGATGCGGTTGCTCTCCTCGAGGTTCAGCCGCTCAAGTTGGTCGAGGACCCTGTCAAGGCGCTGCAACTGAGCGCGGCGCAACCTGTCTTCCATAGGAGGCGCTCATTATATGGTGGTCCGGCGGGCCGCGGAACACCTCCACGCGTGGGGCGGGGCCCGGATGCTATGGTTGGCGGTACAGATGCGGCATCAGTAAACATGATACTGATGGCCTAACAAACGAGGTCGTCACCTTGGACGGGACAGGTAGCGGGCAGGGGGTCACGCGGGATGCGGGTGGGTTCCACCTGCCCAGCCTGCGCCTGGTTGCCGCCGACGAGTCTGCGTCGGTCATCTTCGGGGTGGTGGCCTGCATGGTGCTGCTGTCGATGGCCCTGTTCGTCAACGCGGCCTATGGCGTCATCATTCTCTACGCCTTCCCGGTGGCCATGGCGGCGTGGCTCTTCGGCCGATGGATCGGTATCGGCGTGGCCGGTTTCGCGGTCCTGGGGACGATATCGGTGGCGATCGTCGGACACCGCGCGGAGGAGGCCCTGCCGGTATCGATTCCCGCGCTTCTGCTGGTCACCGTGGTCTCGATCGTCGCCTCGGAGGGGGCGCGCCGCTCCGAGATCCTGGTCGACCTTCTCAACCAGCGCGAGCGGCGTCACCGCCAGATGCTGGAGACGATGACCAAGGTCGGCCAGGAACTGGTCACCTCCAAACGGTGGGAGGCCATCGCCGAGCACAGCCTGGCCAGCCTGACCCGCGACCTCGAGTTGGACGCCGCGTGGATGTACCGGCGCGGCGGCAAAGGGTCGAGCGACTCCGCGCTCAGCCTGCTGGCGTTCACCGGCGACCAGCCAGGCCGGGAGGTGGTTCGCCTGAGAGAGGGCAGCCTGGGGGCGGTCGCCGTGACCGGCAAGCCCGTCCGCGCGGAGTCTGCCCACAGCCTGAGGGCGCTGCATCCCACGATGCGTGACTCCAGGCTGGAGGCTGCCATCGAGGCCCGCCTGGTGCTCCCGGTGTTCGTCAAGGGGATGGTTTCCGGGGTGGTGCTGCTCGGCACGCACGAGCCCCGCACATGGTCCGACGAGGAGGTCGGGATCGCCTCCGCCATCGTCAACCAGCTGGGCCTGGCGATGGAGAACGCCAGTGTCTACCGGTCGACGATCGAGGCGTTGGTGCGGATGGAGGAGATCAGCCAGATGAAGTCCGACTTCCTCAAGACCGTTTCCCACGAACTGCGCACCCCGCTGACGGTGCTCATGGGTTACATCGACATGATGGAGGACGGCTCCCTGGGCGAGGTGCCCGCGGGATGGACCAAGCCCATGGACCAGCTCAAGGTCAAGGTCAGTGAACTCAATCGACTGGTCCAGATGATGCTAGAGGCGTCTCGGGCCGAGGGGCCCACCCTAAAGGTCAATCTCGACGATGTGGACATCAACGCCACCATCCAGCACGCGGTCGATGCGCAGCGCGCCGACGCCGAGGGCCAGGGTCATACCCTCGAGACCCATATGCCGCTGCGTGCCCTGAGCGTCCGCTGCGACCGTGACAAGCTCCTGGTGGTGCTCCGCAACCTGATCGAGAATGCCATCAAGTACTCGCCGCAGGGTTCCAGCGTGGAGATCGGTCTGGCCGCCGATGAGATGTCGGTGACGGTGTCGGTGGCCGACCGGGGCATGGGCGTTCCCGATGCCGAGAAGGGGCGGGTCTTCGAGCAGTTCCATCGGGTACAGAGTCCGAACACCGCGTCGATCGGCGGGACTGGCCTGGGGTTGTTCATCGTCCGCCAGTTGGTGGAGGTGCAGGGCGGCAGGATCCGCGTCGCGGATCGCGAGGGCGGGGGAAGCGTGTTCGCCTTCACCCTTCCGTTTGAGGCCAGGATCGAGGCGGATCCCGATGGCGGGGGACGCCGCAAGCACGACATGAGCCTCGTCGGGTGACCGCCGACTGACACAACTCTGTTGCCGCCACGCCATTGGCTTTTCGGCCGGCGTGCGGTGAAATCTTGTTGCAGGCATCATCCCTCCCTAACCCAGATGAGACCCGGTCCGCGTGGACCGGGTCTCATCTTTGTCTGTCGCACGGTGAAATAGGATCTCGAGATGGCCCGGGTTGCGGTGATCACCGTCAGCGACCGCGTCTCACGAGGTGAGGCCGTTGACCTCAGTGGACCGGCTGTCGCCGAGCGCCTGCGGCTGTCCGGCCTGGACGTGGAGCGGGTGCAGGTGGTACCGGACGACCCGGAGGCCATCAAGGCGGCCATCGTGGGCGCGGCCGCGCGAGCACAGCTGGTGATCACCACCGGGGGAACAGGCATCAGCCCGCGCGACCACACCCCGGAGGTGACCGCCGGGGCCGCCGACTACCTGGTACCGGGCATGGCCGAGGAGATGCGGCGGGCGGGGCGCGAGAAAACGCCGATGGCGATCCTGTCGCGCGGCGTGGTGGCGGTTGTGGGGCGAAGCCTGGTGGTCAACCTCCCCGGCAGTGAGGCGGGGGCGGTGGAGAGCCTGGAGGCGATCCTCCCGGTGGTCTCACATGCGCTCGACCAGCTGGCCGGCGGGGGACATTAGGGACGGCTGGAGCGGCTAGTGCCTCTTACGGGAGCCCGAGGCCCCGCCCGACTTAGCCGTCACCCTGACGCTGTCGATGGTCGTCCAGGGGTCCACGGCCTTCACCATGTCGATGACCGTCAGCCCGGCGACGGCGCACGCGGTGAGCGCTTCCATCTCCGCGCCGGTGCGGTCAACACAGCGCACCAGCGACCGCAGCCTGACGCCGGGCAGACTGTCGTCGAAGTTGATCTCCACGTCGATGTCCGTGAGCTTGAGGGGGTGGCAGAACGGGACCAGCTCGGCGGTGCGCTTGGCCGCCATGATGCCGGCGAGCCGCGCGACGGCGACCAGGTCGCCCTTGGGCAGGTCGCCCAACCGCGCCGCGGCAAAGGCCGCAGCCGACATCGAGACGCTCGCCTCGGCGTGGGCCTCACGCGCGGTCACCTCCTTGGCGGAGACATCCACCATGCGGGAGCGCCCGGCCGCGTCGAGGTGGCTGAGGCCGGTCACTTGTGACCCCTAGCTCTTCTTCGAGGTGGCGCTTTCCTTGATCAGGGTGCGCACGACGCGACGAAGCCCCTCGAGGCTGAATGGCTTGGCGATGAAGCGATCGGCGCCCGCCGCGCGCAGGTCCTCCTCCATTGTCTCGTTGGCGGTGAAGACGACCACCGGGATCTCCTTCAGGTTCCGCTGCGCGCGGACGTGGAGGCAGACATCCCTCCCGCCGACGTTGGGCATCATCAGGTCGAGCAGGATCACGTCAGGCACGTACTCGCCCAGCATGGTGATCGCCTCCTGCCCGTCCTTGGCCTGCAACACGTTGTAGCCCTCGAGCTCGAAGAACATCGAGACCACATGGCGCAGCTGAGGATCGTCGTCAACCAGCATCACGGTCTGAGGCATCTCGCTACTCTAGCCCTCCTCACCCGCCTCGGCCACGTCATCCAGGTCGGTGCGCCGGAAGTCGCGCTGAGGGCCGCCCAGCGCCGGGCCGCGCCGCACCGCTGCGCCGCCAAAGCGGAGACGGAGTTGGTCCATGGCCTGGTCAAGGGCGCGCTCCCGCGTCCCGCCGGTGTCCAGGAGGTCGCCCTGTGCCGCCTGCACCAGTCCCGCGGCGCCGATGCCGATCAACCTCACCGGACGAGCCGACGCCACCGCGCCGGCCAGCAGCCGGTCGGCGGCCGCCAGGAACTCGCGATCGAGGTCGGTGGCCACGGGGAAGGTCTCCTGCAGCGTGTGGGTCTCGAACCCCGCATAACGGACCTTGAGCCGCACGGTCCGGGTCCACAGCGACTGCGAGCGCAGGCTGCGAGTGACGTCCTGGGCCAGCGCGCGGACCTCCTGGCGCAGCCGCGCGGCATCCTCGATGTCGCGCTCGAACGTGACCTCCCTGGAGATGCTCTTGGGCATACCGGGTACGGACACCGCCCGGGGGTCCTCGCCCCGGGCCATGGCCTGGAAGCCCTCGGCGCTGCTGCCGAGGCGTAGACGCAGGGCCTCGGTGGGAACCGCCAGGAGGTCACCGACAGTGCGCAGGCCGAGGCCATCGAGACGCTTCTCCGCGGTCGGTCCCAGGCCGGGAAGGACCCGCAACGGCAGCGGTGCCAGGAAGGCCGCCTCCTCGCCCGGCGGCACGATGACCGTGCCGTCGGGCTTGCGCAGGTCGCTTCCAACCTTGGCGATCACCTTGCAGGACCCCATGCCCACCGAGGCGGTAAGGCCGCCCGTGGCTTCGAATATCTCGCGCTTCAGGCTGCCGGCGGTGCGCTCGGCGTTGGCCCGGGCATCCCGGTCAGCGGACAGATCGAGGTACGCCTCGTCCAGGGCCAGGGGCTCGATGACCGGGGTGTAGCGCCGGAACACGGCGAAGACCTTGGCCGAGGCGTCGCGGTAGGCGGCAAAGTCCGCGGGAACAAAGATCGCCTGCCGGCAGAGGCGGCGGGCCATGGCCGACGGCATCGCCGAACGGATGCCGAACTTGCGAGCCTCGTACGACGCCGCGGCCACCACGCCACGCGGGCCGTCGTGGCCCACCACCACAGGCTTGCCGCGCAGCTCAGGGTGCCGCAACTGCTCGACTGAGGCGTAGAAAGCATCCATGTCGACATGGGCGATGCATCGGGTGAAGGCCGTTGGCGCGACGGCGGCCGGCCGCGGCACCGGGCTCAGGGCGTGGGGGCCGCGCCCGAGAATTCCGCCAACTCACCTTTGGTGAGGTAGCCGGCCTGCATCAGCAGCTCGACATAGGGCACCTGAAGCAGCGGGGCGATGCGCCGCAGCACCCACGGCGGGGGGTTCTCCTTGTTCTTGTTCACCGACTGGTAGAAGTAGATCTGGTTGAGGTCCGCCTGCACCGCCAGCCGGTGCAGAGACAGGCTGCGCTCGCCACAGCGCTGCTTCAGGTAGGCGCCGAACTCATCAGTGGACATGGCGGAGTTTCTTCAGTATGCATCCGTATGTCGGTTGATGGAGCGGTAACAGTGGCGTGACATTGGTGGCACAACTGTTCCCCATCAGGGTCCCGGTTGGTATATTCCGGCCGAATTGGCCAATAGCGTTCCAGATTTCCTGTGACACCGCAGCGCACTCTGCAGATCTCCGTTGCCGCCTTCGTTCTCGCCGTCGTCGCTCTCCTCTTAGCCGGGGCGTTCGCGCTGGGGATCATTGGTAACGGCCAGAAGCTCGCGCCCACGGATCGCTCTTCTCAGACCGGTAGCCTCCGCGCCGAGGGCAACCTCCACGTTGACCGCAACGCCACTGTTTCAGGCAGCCTGGACGTCACCGGTCCGACCACCCTCAACGACCTCGTCGCCAACGGCTCCACGCGCCTCAGCTCGTTGCATGGAACCGGCGCGGCCCAGTTCGAGTCAACACTGACCGCCACCCAGGGCATCTTCACCGTGGCCAACGGACGCCCACCGCTGGTGGTCACCAGCAGCACCCTGGTGCCCAATCTTCATGCCAACAACAGTGACCTGCTGTCGGGGCAGACCGGGCAGTTCTACATCGATGTGTCGGCCACACCGCAGTCCAAGGCCGGGGGTTTCTCTGTGGGGTCGCTGACCAGCGGGGGACTGGCGGTCAACGGCTCCGGGAGCGTCGGCGGCCCGCTCGCCGTTGGCGGGCCGCTCACCGTAAGCGGCCTGACCAGCCTTAATGGCAACCTGCTGGTACCCGGGACCGCGACGCTCGGGACACTCGACACGACCGGCAACGCCACCGTCGCCGGGACGGCGACCATCGGCCGTCTGAACACCACCGGCAGTGGCACCGTCGGCGGGACCTTCGGGGTGACCGGTAACACCACTATCGGCGGGGACCTTGCGGTCAACGGCACCACGACCCTGGCCCAGCTCAACGTCCAGAACCTCACGGTGGCCAATAGCGGCAGCTTCGGCGGCCCGCTCACCGTTGGCGGCCCCACCGCCCTCAACAACTCCCTCACCGTTGCCGGGCCCACCAACCTGAAGC
>JBPCPW010000088.1:0-61354 GCA_050998755.1 Candidatus Dormibacteria bacterium | reverse complement strand
CCCCCCCCACGACCTCGCTGGCGGGAGGAGCAAGCAGTGCGGCGGCGGTGTCCGCCAGCAGGGCCCCCGCGCCGAAATGCGTGAGTAACCCCATCAGCCGGCGAGTCGGCGAGCTTGAACCGGTGCGCACTTCGACAACCACCGTTGCCACGCGCCGCGCCTGCCTGGCGCTGGAGAGGATTCGTTCGGGCGGGACGCTGGGATCGTGACGCAGCGTCATCGATCGCGCCGCCGGCACCCAGCGAACCTCGGTCGTCGATGGGTGGAGCGCGAGCGCGGTGGCGAAGGCAGTCGCCTGCGTGGCGGTCGGAGAATCCAGCCTGAGGCGCAGGCGGCCCGCCGACCGGTGCACGACGGTGTAGCCGTGGGCCTTCTGCTCACCCGTGCGGGCGGCGGCAGTTTCCATCGGATGGACCTCCTGGGTGCTGCGACGGTTGCAAGATGCGTCAGGTCACTCGACTGACGACATTCGTAACACCGCGGAGGCGAAGAAGTAACGCGGCGGAGGCTAACGAATGGTTAAGTCGACTTGGCCCTCGTCGCACGTCGGCGGGCCGGCGCCGCCTTCCTGGCCGGCCTGGGGTTGGGAATGCCGGGCGTCTTGCGCTGCGCCGACCGCGCCACCGACCGGGTTGTGCCGTCCAGCTCCATCATCGAGTCGCCGTCGCCCCCCACGGGCTTGGCGGCACCCTGGAACATGTCGACGAAGAAGCGGAATGGGACGGGTGTGGTGTCGTCTTTGAGCATCTTGATGACGGGTACCGCACCGATGAATACCGCAATCGGCCACTCGATCATCCCCGCGGCGAGCGCCAGGCCGACGCCGCCGTAGTAGCCAATGGTGGTCGGCCAGTGTACGGTCACCGGGCCGACTCTGCCGTTCATCGAACGTCCACCGGTCGAGCCACCGGCGGCAGTTGACTTGGTCCCAGCCATCAGTTGACCTCCCTGCTGGAGCGCCGGCGTGGCGCCTTCGCGGTCTTCGAAATGACTCCCAACCCAGAACCGGCAGGGAGCCTTTTGACGGTGTCGTCCGACTTCTTAGCCCCCATCAGCGGCCGCAGGCCGTTGCCGGCGGCGACCACCGTGGAACCGTTGCTAATAAGCGCAGCCAGGGCGGGATTGACCATCCCCATCACCGCACCAGCCAGCCCGACCGCATTGGGCACAGCGATGATGCCCAGGTTCTGGTCCATCAACGCCTTGGTCTGGCGGGCCCGGTCGATGGCCAGCGGAAGTAGCCGGAGGTCGTCGTCCATGAGCACCACCTGTGCGGTCTCCTGGGCGATGTCCGACCCCTCGCCCATGGCAATGGAGAGGTCCGCCAGGGACAGGGCCATGCTGTCGTTGACGCCATCCCCAACCACCGCCACGGTATAACCGCGAGCCTTCAGCGCGCGGACCACGTCGGCTTTGTCCTCCGGCGAGGAGCGGGCGTGCCACTCGTCGACCTCGAGGTCGGCGGCAAGCTTCTCGGTGGCCCCCGGGCTGTCCCCGGTGAGGATGACGACGTGCTTGACGCCGCGGTCGCGCAGTTGCTGCACAACCTCGTGCGCCTCGGAGCGCGGTGGATCTCGGAAGAGGACAGCGCCCAGGCACCTCTTCTCATCCGCGATATACATCCGCGAGGTCCCCGGGAGGCGGTCGACCTTCCTTGTGGCCCTGGGCATCTTGACGCCGAACTGCTCCATCAGCCTGCGGTTGCCCACAAAGAACCGCCCCATACCCATGATCTCGGTCTCCACCCCCATGCCGATGTGATATGTGCGAGATTCGCGCTCGCCGAGCGCCAAGCCACGCTCCCTGGCCGCCACCAGGAGGGCCTCGGCGAGCGGATGGCTCAGGTGCTCGTCAGCGGTCGCCGCAATCGCCAGCAACTGGTCGGCGGTCATCCCGTTGAAGCTCTGGACGTCCCGAATTTCAGGCTCC
This sequence comes from Candidatus Dormibacteria bacterium, assembly GCA_050998755.1. GTDB lineage: Bacteria > Chloroflexota > Dormibacteria > DASZGP01 > DASZGP01 > JAXDLW01. Next base: position 59,425 of record JBPCPW010000088.1, on the reverse strand, counting down.
CCCTCGGTCAGCGTCCCGGTCTTGTCGAATACGATTGCGTCAACCTCGGCCAGCGTTTCCACGGCCGCGGCACCCTTGATCAGGATGGAGTCGCGGGCGGCTGCCATCAGCGATGCCAGCATGGTGGTCGGAGCGGCAACGCGGATGCCCGTCGCCAGGTCGAAAATCAAAACCGAGGCCGCCCGCGACGCGCTGCCGGTGACCAGGAAGACCAGGCCCCCCAGGCCCATCACCGGCATGACAAAACGGTCCGCGACCCGCCGTGCGTGGTCGGCCATGCGCGTCTCCCCGATGGGTGCGTCCTCGAGGAACTTGACGATGCGACCGGCGCGGGACTCGTCGATCCTGGTGCTGGTGCGGATTTTCAGCGAGCCCTCGTGCAACACGGTCATGGCGAATACCTGCTCACCCTTGACCCGAGTGACAGGCATCGGCTCCCCGGTCAACATGCGCTCGTCCACCGTCGCCACGCCGGAGTCGATCACGCCGTCAACAGGGATACGGTCGCCGGCGTAGACCGCGACGATGTCCCCCGGCCCAAGGGACTCGATGGGCACCAGCACACGACGCCTGCCCTCGACCTTCCAGGCCTGCAGATCGACCCCCTCCCCCATCAGCTCGCGGATGGCCCGGCGCGACCGAGCAGCGGTGAGGTCGCGCATCCACTCACCGCCCTCGATGAGCAGGGCCATCGCGGCCGCAGTGAACGGCTGACCGGTCATCGTCAGCGAGAGGGCGATGGAGTCCAGGGCATCAACGCCGACCCTGCCATTGCGCATGTCCTTGAATGCACGGTTGAAGATCGGCACGGTCCCGACCATCAGAAAGGGAACTGCGAGAGGGGACCCAAGAATGCCGAACAGGCCGCCCGCTGCCAGCGGGATCATGTGACGCGCGTGCCCGACGGCACCGAGCGCGATGGGTACTGGTTTCGCGCTCAGCGGCGCCTGGCTCACCAGGCGAGCGACCTCGGCAGCGTTGAGGCTGGCGTCGTGGCGAACCGCCAGGCTCCGCGCCTCCGCGCTGAACTTGAATGAGACCACCCCCGGCACGCGCAGCGCCTCCGCTATGCCGGCCATGCGGAGGTCGTCGAAGCACTCCCACGGCAGGCGCAGGCGGGTGCGGGTGGGGAGGCGGTGGACGACCTCGACGTCGGTCAAGAGGTCGGCGGCTCTGTCATCTCGTCATTGAGCTTGTAGAAGCTGTCGAAGGCGTAATACACAAGGACATACCAGGGCGCCTGGCTCAGGGATTTGGCGTCCTTCAATACCTGACGGATGGCGAGGGCGCCGAGCGCCGCGGGAACGATCAACCGTAGGTCGGCTCTGCCGTCGGTTGCCTCATGCACCTTCTGGTTCATCGTCGCCAGAGCGTTGCTGACCTTTCGGGATCCCTGGCTGTGGGGCACTCTCGGTGGGACCTTGCGCGCTCGGGCACGGCCCCGCGAGCGGGCCGCGGTCAGTTTTTGCACCAGGTACCCGATTCCGGCAATGTCCTCCAGCAGCATCTCGACCGGGTCCTCCGGGTCGTGGTGTAAGAGCACACTCCCCGTCGAGGAGTTGACCTCGATCCTGCGCACGCGCTTGATCGCCTTCAGCTGCCGGGCGACCTCTGCCACCTCCTCAGGGGTACGCGGCTGGGGGACGCGGATCCGCGCCCTCCCTTTGACGTGGTGCTCGAGGTGCAGGGTCCGAGCCATCAGTTGTCGGTTTCAGCCCCGGGCCGGCGAGCTGGGGTGCGCGGCGCGGCACCGTTGCCGTTGCGGGGCGTCCGTGGGCGCGCCGAGGCAGCGCGACGCCGCGGTCGGGCCTCGCCTTCCACGACCGTCAGCCGCGTGGAGGGCGCCCGTTTATCGGGCCGGCGCTCGGCCTCATGCTCGGCCTGGGCCTCGGCGAGTATGTCCTGGCCGCGCTCCCAGCTCTCCGCGCCGACCTCCCGCGCCCTGTCCGCCAGCCTCATTCCGAGAATGGCGGCGCGCCGCGCCAGGTCACGCGTCTCCTCTGGGAAGGAGGCACCCAACAGGGCCCCAACTGCCAGAAACCCGCCCCACGGTATGGCGGTTTCAAGGATGTCATCGAGCATGGTCAATCTCCTCCCCGGGGTGTGCGGGGCGCAAGCGAAAGGAAGATGTTATCGGAACCGTAAGAAAAGGTGATTATGGCGTTAACACCCCGGTTAACGGGGCCGCTCGAGTTGCGCTGCAGACGCTGATCGTAGAGTAAGTGCGACCCTCGACCGCCTGTTCAGCCAACTGGTCGAATAGTGGACTGTGACGGCGGCCCAGTAGTCACAAAAAAAACACCCGACCGGCGCTTCGCCGATCGGGTGTTTGAGGTTCTTGCGGAAGGAGTGCTAGACGGCCACGTCGCGGCGTGGAGCCGCGAAGCCGACGTACAGCAGGACCAGCGCGCTGACGACGTGCAGCGCGACATCAAAAAAGCCCCCAATGGGGACCAGGCCGAGGAAGTTGCCGCTACCGGCGACGATGCCGAGCACCGCCAGCAGCGCGTACACGATACCCACGGTGCGGGCGAACATGACCGAGGTCGCCTCTCCACCGGAGTAGGCGGCAAGGCCTCCAAGGCCGACTGCCAGGTGCACGATGCTGTGAACGACGTTCACCGCGAAAAGGCCCAGAAGATTGTGAGTTTCAAGAGTGTAGCTGCCGCCCAGGAAGGGCAGGAATCCGAGGACCCCGACCAGGGCGTAGACCGCCCCGAAAATTCCGGCTGTCATGCGGGCCAGTGATGAGTTCGCCATGTAATTCTCCTCCGTTTCCGGTGTCGTACAGGGCTGCTCTTTGGTTAACGGTGGCCGCCCTGTCGATTGGTACCGTTGCAAGGTATTCGAACCCCACTCAGGATCGGATCACTGAATCAGGAGGAGCGCGTTTCCTCCCACTCTCGTACCCACGTGATGATCTGGCCCAGAGGAGTCCCGGGGGTGAACAGCTCCGCCACCCCGATCTGCTTGAGCTCAACTATGTCCTCGGCCGGTATGATGCCTCCGCCAAATACGACGATGTCCTCGGCGTGCTGCCGTTTGAGCTCGTCCATGACGGCTGGTAGAAGCGTCATGTGGGCCCCGGAGTGCATCGAGACGCCGATCAAACGGGCGTCCTCCTGTACGGCCGCGGCCACCAGCATCTCCGGGGTCTGCCGCAGGCCGACGTAGATCACCTCAAACCCGGCGTCGCGCAATGCGCGGGCCACCACCTTGATGCCGCGGTCGTGGCCGTCAAGGCCAACCTTGGCGAGGACGATGCGCAGCGGTAGGGCCTGGTTCACGGACCGGCCATCAGATGATCGCGCGCTCGGTATAGATGCCGAAGGCATCAACCATCGCGCCCATCATCTCGCCCTCGGTGCAGTAGGCGCGCGCGCACTCTATAAGGTGAGGCATTAGATTGTCAGTCGAGCTGCGAGCAGCCCGGCGGAGCTGCTCGATGCTCCTGGTGACCACGGCCGCATCGCGCTTGAGCCGGAGGGTCTTGAGTCGCTCGACCTGGCTATTCTCGACCTCGTGGCTGATGCGCAGGATGTCGAGTTGGTCCTCCTCGTTCCCCCCGGTGAAGTCGTTGACCCCGACGATCACCCGTCGGTGCTGCTCGACCTCTGACTGATAGCGGAAAGATGCGTCTGCGATCTCCTGCTGGAAGAACCCAGCCTCGATTGCGGGTAGAACACCTCCTAGCTGGTCTATGCGGGTGAAGTACGCCTCCGCGCCCTCCTCCATCTGCCGCGTGAGGCTCTCCATGAAATAGCTGCCGCCGAACGGGTCAACGGTGTTCGCCGCTCCGCTCTCAAAGGCCACCAGCTGCTGGGTACGCAGGGCAATTCGTGCTGACTTGTCCGTCGGCAGCGCCAGCACCTCGTCCATCGCGTTGGTGTGCAGCGACTGAGTTCCGCCGAGCACCGCCGCAAGGGCCTCGACGGCGGTCCTCGCAATGTTCAGCTCCGGCTGTTGGGCGGTCAGTGAGACCCCGGCGGTCTGGGTATGGAACCGCAACTTCCAGGAGCGCTCATCCTTCGCTCCGTAGCGCTCGCGCATGTGCCGCGCCCAGATCCGGCGGGCGGCGCGGAACTTTGCGATCTCCTCAAAGAAATCGATGTGCGCGTCGAAGAAGAACGACAGTCGCGGCGCGAAGTCATCGATATCCATGCCGCGCTCGATGGCGGCGTCAACGTACGCGAATCCATCCGCCAGCGTGAAGGCCAATTCCTGCACCGCGGTCGAGCCGGCCTCGCGGATGTGGTACCCGGACACCGACACGGTGTTCCACCTGGGAACCTGCCGGGCACAGAACTCGATGGTGTCGACGACCAGGCGCATCGATGGCTCGGGCGGGAATATGAACTCCTTCTGGGCGATGAACTCCTTGAGGATGTCGTTCTGCAGCGTCCCCCCAACCTGCGCCCAGCTGACGCCCTGCTTCTCGGCAACCACCAGGTACATCGCCAGGAGGATGGCTGCCGGGGAATTGATGGTCATCGACGTGGTGACGTTGCCGAGGGGGATGCCGTCGAAAAGCGTCTCCATGTCGGCCAGCGAATCAACCGCCACACCACAGTGGCCGATCTCGCCGCGCGAGGTGGGGTCATCCGAGTCCTGGCCCATCAGGGTGGGCATGTCGAAGGCCACCGACAGACCGTTCTGGCCATTTTCCAGCAGGTACTTGTAGCGCGCATTGGTCTGTTCCGCGGAGCCAAAGCCCGCGAACTGGCGCATCGTCCAGAGCTTGCCCCGGTACCCGCTGCGATGAATCCCGCGGGTGTATGGATATTCTCCCGGGGCCTCCTCTGTCACACCGTCGAGGTCCTTCGAGGTATAGAGGTCATTCACCGGCTCCCCGGAAATGGTGCTGGCGAGCAGCCCATCCGCGCGCAGTTGCGACGGGTTCTCAGATTCCTTCATGTTGGACCTCCTGGCTCGACCCTTCTGGCTGCGGGCGTGTGGCACGAGTATCGATAAATATGAGGATGCCATGGGAGGCCGCGGCAAGGAGACTGGCAAGCAGAAAGGCGGTCGGAGTCCCGGCACCTTCTACGGTGAGGGCCACGGTGGCGGTGAAGAGGGCAAAACTCGGCAGACCCTTGACCAGAGCCAGGCTGTAGCCCTGGAGCGCCTCGCGGCCGCGGGTTATGTGGGTGAACACGGCCATCACCGACCCGATGATGGGGAAGGGGGCCAGCAGCCCGCTGACCCGGGGGCCAAGGCGACCCGCGACCAGGCCCAGCGCCAGGACCATGACCAATGCCGCGAACATACGCAGCGGGATATCACCACGAGGCCGGCGGCCTTCGGGTTGGAGGGGGCGCGGCGAGCCGGTGAGGCGGCGGAGTAACACGAAGGCGGCGATCGCGGCGACCAGCGCGACCACCGGTGGCACGGCGACCATTGACAAGAGGGCCGTGGTGCAGACGAATGAGGCCCAACCGATCGGGAGGCACAGCGGCCAGGGGGCGCCGAGGAGGGCCATCCGCGCGTAGACCATCGTGAACACGGCCAGCGAAACCAGCCCCAGAGTTGCCGCACCGGCCGCCTGGGCACCGAAGCCGGGGCCGTGGTCGATGACGAACACCAGCAGGACAGGTCCGGCGACCACCGGTGTCGCGGCGGCCCACCCCGCTGCGGCGGCACCCCAGCGCCGGGCTGCCAGGGTGGCCGCCGCAACCAGAGCGGGGGCGAGGACCAGCCTGACCAGTAGGGCGATGTTCATGAACCGGCAGGGTTCGACGGCATCGATGACATCGTAGCGAGTGCCGGAGATCATCTGCCCTCAGGCCGCTATCGTCATTGCGATGGACGAAGTCGTGATGGTCGAGGCCGCCGGACACGAGGTGGCGATCAGCAGCCCGGGCAAGGTGTTTTTTGCCGAGAGCAAGACCACCAAACTGGACCTGGTCCGCTATTACCAGGCGGTGGAGCAACCCCTGCTCCGCGCCTTGGGTGGCCGGCCGGTCCTGCTGCAGCGGTTCCCCAACGGCGCCGGAGGGCCGTCCTTCTTCCAGAAACGAGTCCCCGACACCCGGCCCGACTGGCTGCAGACCTGCGTCGTCAGCACCCCCAACGGCACCACCTCCAACGCCCTGGTGGTGGCCGACCTGGCCCACGTTCTGTGGGCGGTGAACATCGGCTGCCTTGGGTTCCATGCTTGGCCCTCGCGGGCCGCCGACCCCGAGCATGCTGACGAGCTGCGAATCGACCTCGACCCGTCCCCTGGGGTGACTTTCCCAATGGTCCAAGAGGCGGCCCACGAGGTTCGCACGCTGCTTGGGGACCTGGGGGTCATAGGGCTGCCCAAGACCACCGGCAACCGTGGCATCCACGTCTACATCCGGCTTCTGCCGCGTTGGGACTCGACCGAGGTCAGGTCGGCAGCCGTGGCCGTCGCCCGTGAACTGGAACGCCGCCGGCCGGACCTGGTGACCGCCGCTTGGTGGAAGGAGGAACGCGGCCCTCGGGTGTTCATTGACTTCAACCAGAACGCCCCGCACAAGACCATATTCGGCGCCTGGTGCGTCCGGGCGCGCGCCGGCGCCCAGGTCTCCACTCCGTTTCGATGGGACGAACTCGACGGCGTCAACCCGGACGCCCTGACGGTTGCGACGGTGCCCCCGCGCGTCGCCGCCGACGGCGACCCGTGGGAGGTGATGGAGCGGGAGCCACAATCCCTGGACGCGCTGCTGGAGATGCACCGTAGTGACATGGAGGCGGGGTTGCTGGATGCCCCGTGGCCGCCGGTCTATCCCAAGATGCCGGGTGAACCGCCGCGCGTCGCCCCCAGCCGGGCCAGGAAAGCCTAAGACGGGATCCACCGATCCGGGCTAAGCCGATGGGCGCTCAGACCGCCGCCAGGACCTCCGCGTAGAGGTCCTGCTTCAGGCCGGCAAGCATCTCTCGATCCTTGCCGACGTACGCACCGCACCGTTCGACTGCCGCCGGCATCAGCGCGTCAAGCGAGGCGGCGGCATCCACGATGCCAGCCTCAAGCGCCGCGGCGGCGGCGTACCGGCGGCCCGCCAGTACCGATTCGTGAGCGGTCGTGGCCGGCAGACGGCAGTGGATGAGTCTGATCATGAAGGGGTGTAGACGCATGCCCAGGTCGACCTCCGGCAGGCAGAACCAGCCCCGATCGGCGCGCATAACGCGGTGGTCTTGGGCCAGCGCCAGGAACGCGCCAAGCCCGAACGCGTGGCCGTTGATGGCCGCGGCGGTTGGCAGCGGAAAGGTCAGAAGCCGCGCCAGCAGGCGCCTCGACCTGGTGCGGATCGCGGCCCTGCCCTCTGGGGCCAGGCCGAGCAGGAAATCCAGGTCCCAGCCGTTGCAGTAGTGCTTCTCGGTGCCGGTGGTGACCAGGATCTGCGCCCAGTCGCTGGCCTCCACGGTGTCAAGCGCCTGCTCGAAGCTGGTCAGGAAGTCATCGTCGACCGCGTTCTTGCCGTTGGTCATCCTGACCACCGCGGTCCCCGCCTGCTGCTCGACCTCAATGATTGGCATCCGGCAGAGATCATGCGCCAGGACGGCGGCGCGCTTGACAGGTGACTGAATGGTCACGTATAGTCCGGCTGTGGACGAAGTCTTCAAGGCCCTCGCCGACCCCACCCGGCGAAGCCTCCTGGATGAACTCTTCCGAGAGGATGGACAGGCGCTTGGGACCCTCCAAGCGCGCCTGCCGATGACCAGGTTCGGGGTGATGAAGCACCTCAGGCAACTGGAGGCGGCAGGCCTCGTGGTGACCCGTCGCCGGGGGCGCGAAAAACTGCACTTCCTCAACCCGGTTCCCATTCGGCTGGTCCACGATCGGTGGGTCAGCAAGTACGCCGAACCCTGGGCGGCAAAACTCAGTGGACTGAAGACTGAACTGGAGGCACCAATGGAAAAGATCTACGAGATCTACATCAAGACCACCCCGGAGCGGCTGTGGGAGGCGATAACCAACAGCGAGATCCGCAGCAAGTACAACTTCGGCAACGCCATCAACACCGACTGGACCGAGGGCTCATCCTACGAGCAGCGCAACGGAGACTTTGTGGTCGGCACCGGTGTGAATGTCGAGATCGACCGACCGCGGAAGCTGGTTCAGACGATGGTTGCCCAGTGGGGCGACGACGTCAAGGCCGAGGGCACCACGCGCATCACCTGGGAGATAGAGCAGGTTGCCGACTCGTGTCGCCTTACGGTGACCCACGACCAGCTGCGCGAGGGCGCCAACGAGCAGCTCTACGGCGGCTGGCCGATGATCCTGTCCGGCCTGAAGACCTACCTGGAGACGGGGGAGTTGCTCACGACGCCGGGGTCCCTGATGTACGCCGGCGCCGGGCCAGCGCCCCGCTGATCACCAGCGCGGCGGCAAGAAGGAGCAGGGGTGCCGCCGGCGATTCGGGAACCTGGACCGCGGGGGTCGACCCGTAGGGCACGACCAGCGTCTGCAATTTACGGACAACGTTGTCGCCGTACTGGCTGATGACGTTGGTGGGTTGGGACATCGGAACCGTGTAACGCCACTGTTGGGCGTCGATCTCGTCGGTGGTCCCGGGTCCGAAGTTGTTGTCACTGTCGCCGGTGAAGAAGAAGTGCAGTCCGCCCTGGCCGATGGTCGCCTGGTATGGAAATTTCTGCCACGGTGGGGTGTTGGGATCCGATGCCTTGTCGGGCTGGCATTTCAGCTGTGCGTAGTCCAACGCATAGGCGGCATCGGTGTTGCCGGACGAGGGCATCCCGTGGGCCCGCCAGTAGTCGACATACCCATGCTGCACCGCGGTGTCCGTCGAGGCGTCGCCAGGCCGTGGCCGGTACGGCGGATACAGGGTCTGGATGCCGGCATTCGGACCAGGTCGCACGTTTCCGTCGCCGGTCCCATCGTCCAGGCACCCGTCATCGCGGTAGTAGGGGACGACGGCGGGGTTGAAGGCGCTGGAGTACCCCACCAGCTCGGCGACATAGACCATCCCACCGTTGGGACCGGCCCACTCCTCGGGGTTGTCGATCGCGCTACAGATGTTGAACGTCGGGTCGCAGGTATCGACAAACGCCGGTTGACCGGACACCGGGACCTGGTCGACGTGCCCGACGTTGTCGTTGATCCCGTCGATAGGCACGCCGGAGGTCTTGAGCTGGTTGTAGTAGGTGGTCATCCCCCCAAGGCGGTAGTCCCAGGAGGTGTAGAGGCCGTCCGGTGGGATGGGGTGTACGCGCACGTGGTAGTGGTAGACGTCGGCGTCACGATAGTACGTCTCGGTCTTGGTGACGTTGGTGCCGGAGTCGGCCCCCCAGATCTCCCGAATGGCGCGCACCGGCCCCGCCTTCCACCCCAGCAGTGTGGCGTTGGCCTCCCAGTTCACCTGCTCGTCCTCGAAGCCGACCACCGATACGTTGGAGTTCGGGCTCTGCTGAAACGCCCGGCCCTTCCAGCGCGAGATCACATTCGGGCCGTAGTTGTTGGTGGTACCCGGCGCGGTGATGCTGAACTCGCGGACCATCCAGCGTCCGCTGGCATAGACCCGGTAGGTGGGCGTGGTCAGGGTCATCCCATCACGGGTGACACGCCGTGTGTGCAATCCTCCCGCCAGTTTGTAGGCGTTCCGGGATGTGCCGTCCGGAGCGAGGATGTTCTGGTCGTTCCCCGCCGCGGTTCGGCAGACCGTCCCTGGCAAATTGGCGCCGTAACTCTCGTTGCTGATGCTGATCTTGTTGGGGTCCGACGGCGTGAACGACGCCCGGTCGATCCACTCGTCGGCGGGTCCCCCGCTACCGTCGGGTCGCGTCCCGGTGTCCCAGCTCATCTGGACGTACCCGTTGGTGTTGTTGAAGGCTGATCCCCCGTCCTGGGTGAAGAGGTAGACGAACCCCGGCCCGGTGGACGCGGTCGGATCGATGATGGTCACCGCCTGACCGCTCGCCGTGTCGGTGCCGGTGGGGGGCAGCGTGCCAATCGGCGCCTGGGCGCCGGCGTCGCCCGCCATGAAGACGATCTCGTCGTCGTCGTTGAGCTCGGCCCGCGTGGCATTCAGGTTCCCCGGGGTCGGCGCCGGCGCCCGGACTGGGTCGGGCATCGGCCCGGTGTAATCGTCCGGTCCGGCTGGTGCGGTGGGGTTCACAATCCACGCCCCGGCGGTGGCACCGGGGGCCCCGACTGTTGCGCTGTTCTGCTCGGCCGCGCTGTTGGCGTAGCGCGCCAAACACTGGCCGAACACCTTCTTCCACGCCTCCTGGCCCACCGTGTGGGCGGTTGGGCTCCAGTCATAGGTCGTCTCCTGGTCGGTGCCGGAGTAAGTGGAGAAGCTGGAGCGTGCGTTGGCCAGGAAATAGAGGTATTTCTGGTCCACCTGCACCGGGATCTCGGCCCAGGCTGCGCCGGTCCAGGCGTATGCGGCGACCCGGTTGGGGTCGACACCCACGCGGGCATCCGGCGGGACGGTCAAGGTCCCGTTGTGGGCGCTGCGGACGTTGTCGCCGCCGGCTCCGCCAGAACCCGAGGGATAGGCCTTGGCCGCCCCGGTCGCCGCGGCGCGGCTCCAACCAGGTACCTGCGCGCCGGTGAGGATCACGGGCTCGTTGGCCCGCGCGCTCACTATGGGACCGCCGGCGGCGCCAAACCGAGGCGCCGCAGCAGCATTTGCGGCCGGCGCCGCCAGCGCCGCGACCAGTGCCAGCCCGCCTAGGGCAGCGACAGGGCGCAAAAGACCAGGGCCGGTCAAAACGCGAGCCACCCCGCTGCACCCCGCATGCGTCAGGCCAGCCTAGCACCGCGCGACCCGCAGGGGGGTGACCGTCGTACAAACCGTTCCCCAAGGGAGCACGCGCTGTTAGACTGCAGGCTCTCTATGGCGACTCGCGCAAGCCGGGGGGGCGCCCTACGGGAAACTGCGGAGCGCAACCACGCCCGGCGTTGGCTCGAGGCTGCGACGCCCCACAGCCAGGGTGCCGCGGCCGTGATCCTGCTCGTCGTCACCACCCTGGTCGCATATCACCTCACGGTGGTCACCGTCCTCGATTACCTGCGCCTCGACACCCCCCTGGCATACCTTCCATTGCTCCCACTTTTCGCGGCCTGGGCCATCCACTGGCGCGTCCGGGTCTACGCCGGCAAGCCTCCCCCCATCCAGGACCGCCAGGTCGACCTCCTGGTGGGCGTACCAATGCTGCTCCTCGCGGCTCTGCTGGTGACTGTGGTGCCTGCCATCTGGTCGACGTATTACTGGACGGAGCGGCCGGACGTGATCTCGCTGGGTCTCTTCGTCAGCGCCGGGGTGGTGCTCTTCTTCGGCTTCAACTGGTTCTGGCGCCTGCGCGGCCCCCTTCTCTTGCTGTTCCTGATGTGGCCGGCGCCCTACCTCCACCTGATGGCCGGGGTCCTGCAGGCCTTCACCGACCTGACCAACGCCAGCTTGGCGACGATCGTCGAGCGGCTGCCGCTGGGGGTGACTTCAGCTGGCGCGCCGGGCCTGCTCCAGGTTCTGCCGACGCATGGTCTACCGGTGCTGGTCAGTGTCGGCACAGCGTGCTCCGGGGCCAACAGCGCGCTTGGGTTTGCGCTTATCGGCAGCATGGTGCTGCTGGCAGCGGCCGGGCGCCGGCCGGCCAAGCTGGCCTGGCTCGCGGCCGGGATGCTACTGACATTCGCGGTGAACCTCCTGCGGTTGGTCTCGATCCTGGGCCTGGCCGCTTCCGGCCAGCCGGCACTCGCCCTCGGCGGCTACCACCAGGTGATCGGCCTGGTGTTGTTCATGGTCGTGGTGGCGGTGATGCTGGGCGTGCTCCCGCGCTTCGGCCTCAACCTTCCCCAAACGGCGGGGGCGACTCAGGTGTCCCCGCGCACGCCCGCCGGCGCATGGCTGCCGTCGAGCCGCCGCTGGCGCGGCGGCCTGCTGCTGTTCGTGGTCTTTTCCCTGGGGCTGGGGCTGGCCGACCAGGACCTCGCGGCGTACGCGTCCTTCGCTGATGGCACCGGCTCCCCCACCGTCTCGGTCTTCGGGTCAAAATCCCCCTCGGACGGTTTCTCTCGCCCCATCCGGGTCACCAGCTACCCCTGGGCGCAGCAGTATTTTGGGCCGCATTCCGACTTCACTCGCTGGGCCTTCACCCACCCGCAGCAGGGCGTCATCTGGGCCGACGTGGTGCGCACCGATGACCGTGGCTCACTGGACGCCTACAACCTGCAGAACTGCTTCCTGTTTCACGATTACCTGATCGCGACTTCGCGCCGCGTCGACCTTGGCAATGGCGTCACCGGCCTGCTGCTCAACTATCGGGACCCGCGCAGCGGGGCGCGCTGGGCCACGGTTTCATGGGCGTGGCCGGTCCGCTTCCAGGGCCAGACCTACTACGAACGGACAGCCCTCACCTCCGACCTCATCGTGAACCAGCGGCAGGCACCCGACCTGCGTCCCGGGGATGGGCTGCGGGGGGCCGTGCTTGGCATCTGGAACACCGTCGGAGGGTCGCGTTTCGCCTCGGCGCCACCCCCGGCGTACAGCCCAGCCGACAAAAACCTGCAGGCGGTTGCCGTCAGCCTGGTAGCGCGGACGGTCACCGGGAGTGGTCACTAGGGGCCGGCAGACCGGACGACCGCTGGGTGAGCTGCTGATAAGCCGGCACGCCCTGCGGCGCCGGGCGCTGGACCTTGGGTTGAGGCATCAACGGCTTCATGGGGGTCTGCTCGGCGAAGTCCTGGTAGCCCATCGCTTCGCGCGAGAGGATGACGTCTGGGCAGCCCTGGGAGAGCAATGGGGACTGCCCCTCGACGGGCTCACGGGCGTGGTGCCCGACCCCGCACTGTGCGAGCAGGTGCCCATGGCCAGCGCCCTGCGGTACGGGATCATCCCGCTGCGCCGGCGGCAGGAGGCGGTGGACGTGGCCTTCATTGACCCCACGCACCCGCTGGCAATGGAAGCCGCACAGGCAGCCCTGGGCGCCACCATCAGGCCGGTCCTGGGCACGCCTTCCAGCGTTCACCGGCTGCAGGCACAGGCCTACCGGACAGAGTTGGTGACAGCGAGCACCCTGGGCCTGCAACGGGGAGACCCCGAAGCGTCAGCACAGGAGGTGCTGACACACCACCAGGTGATCTTCCTGTTCGTCCTGGCGCTTCTGGCAGTGGTCGGGATCGGGCTGCTCCGTGCCGGGTTTTTCATCGTCCTCGCGGGGTTGGTGATCTTGCTCTACGCTGGGGTGGTCGCGTTTCGCACCTACATCACCTATCGCGGCGGTCGCTATGGCCATGGCGCCACGGTCAGCCGCGAGGAGCTTGACCAACTGGCGGACCTGCCGACGTACACCATCCTCTGTCCGCTCTTCCGCGAGGCGGGCGTGCTCCCGCAACTGGTCAGGGCGTGCGCTGCGCTCGACTACCCGAGAGCCCGGCTGGACGTCCAGCTGCTCCTCGAAGAAGACGACGCCGAGACCCGCGCGGCCATCGCGGAGGCCCAGCTCCCGACGTACATCCGGGTCGTTGTGGTCCCGGCGGAAGGTCAACGCACCAAGCCCAAAGCCTGCAATTACGGCCTGCAGCTGGCCCAAGGCGAGTACACGGTCATCTTTGACGCCGAGGACATCCCCGAGCCGGACCAACTGCGTAAGGCGATCGCGATCTTCAGGCGGTCCGGGCCGGACCTGGCGTGCGTGCAGGCCAAGCTCGCCTACTACAACAGCCGCCAGAACCTGCTCACGGGGTGGTTCAGCCTTGAATACACGTCCTGGTTTGAGTTCTTCCTTCCCGGCCTCGAGAGCCTTGGCCTACCGATCCCGCTCGGGGGGAGCTCGAACCACCTCCGTACCAGCTCGCTGCGACTGGTCGGCGGCTGGGACCCGGACAACGTAACCGAGGACGCCGACCTCGGCATGCGCCTGCTCCGTCGCGGATACCGGACGGTGATGATGGACTCAACGACCCACGAGGAGGCGAACAGCGATTTCGTCAACTGGGTGCGTCAACGTTCGCGCTGGGGCAAGGGCTACGCCATCACCTGGCTGGTGCAGATGCGCCACCCCCTGGAGGTGGTCCGGACGTTGGGGTTTTCCGGCTTCGTATCGATCCAGCTGACGCTGGGTGGCACCTACGCGATCTCCCTGCTCAACCTGCTGATGTGGTTCTTGACCTCGCTCTGGATCCTGGCCCAATTGGGATTCATCGCCTACCTGTTTCCGGGCTGGATCTACTACCTGGCAATGCTTGAACTTCTCCTCGGCAACTTCTTCTTCCTGTACCTAAACCTCTGGTCCGCGGCGTACCGGCGGGACTTCCATCTATCGCGCCTGGCGCTACTGACCCCGATCTACTGGCTGATGATGAGCGTGGCGATGATCAAGGCCACCCTCCAGCTCTTCTCCCGCCCGGCGTTCTGGGAGAAGACGATCCACGGCCTGTACGTCGAGCCCGGAAGCCTCCCCTCCCCCGGTTTCGCCGGCCTCGCTGCCCGCGAGCGCGCCACCCGAGCCAGGCATTAGTCGCCGAGGGCACTCACCGACCGCTGCCGCCACGGATGCGAAACAGGCGCCAGTGCTCGGTGCCGCCGAGGTCGGCGACCAGCTGGCCGAAGCCGCCGCCGTCCCGCCAGAACCCGGGGTACAGCCGGTTGACCCGGTCGATGGTGCCAAGGCCGATAGGCTCTGGCACCAGGAAATAGGCAACGTGGTGCACATCAGGTTCGTTTACAGCCGCCTCGAAATCGCGGTCACTGGTGACGATGTATGAGCTGGAATGAGGCGAATTCATCACTATCTTGAAGGCCATCCAACTATCGGCCAGCACGGGGGCGTGGCCGGTGTCGATGCGCTCGATCTCCTCGGCAATCCGGCGCGGCTCGGCGAAGCTCTGGAAATAGGGATTCTGGGCAGGCTGGGTCATCATCGCGGCCTTGAGGATGGGCTGCTCTTCGTTGTAGCGCGGATCGGCCATCGCCAGCAATGTGAAGCTGTTACCCACCAGCAGCATGACCAGCACCGGCACTGCGAGGGATAGTCGCAGCCACCACGCCGGCAGCCTTCCGAACACGTACGCCGCGATCACGAAGGTGAACGGGATGATCGTCATGAAGAAGCGCTGGTATAAGAAGGACTGGCCGGTCTTCACCAGGACCACCTGGAGCGCCACGACCGACAGGCTGAGGCCCACCAGGCCCAGCGCGACCCTCGCCCCGCCCCGCAACGCCACGACCAACGCAAGTATGCCGAGCGTCAGCAGGAACACCGGGTAGAGGACGACTATCTCGTCGGCGACAAAGTGCAATGCCGCGGGCCAGGTCTCGAGCGCCCGCAGCGCCGAAGCGTCATAGAGGTGAATGGCCACCGCCTCCTTGCCGTTGGCGTACGGCCCGCGCATGAAGTAGAGCGGGTCGCGCTGGATCACGGCGTTGGCCCCTATCCACAGCAACATCGCGTATCCCACCGGCAGGATGTACAGCAGCAGGCTGGTCTCCGCCTCACGCCAGGGCACACGTCGCCCGATGACCACCAGGCCGACGGCAGCGGCCATCACGACTGCGAACACCCAGGCCTCGTAACGCACCAGCGTGCCCAGCGCGGTAACCACCGCCAGCGCCGCCAGGGTGCTACCAGAGCGGGTCTCGGTCCATCGCAGCAGGAGGAGTAGCGAGGCGACGAGGAAGAAGATCAGCATCGCCTCGCTCATCCCATTGGCGCTGTAATACAGGATCAATGGGTTGAATGCGTAGGCGGCGGCGAAGAGCCAGCGAAGGGGCGCCCGCGTGCCGTATCGGCGAAACCCGCTGTTTACCAGCACCGCTGTGGCGGCGCCAAAGACGGCGGATTCGATGCAGCCGGCAAAGGCGCGATGCACAAGCTCGGGAAAAGCGTCGCGCAACAACAGGATGGGGAGATCGAGGAAGCTCGGAAGTGGCGCCCAGATGAACCCGATCGCACCCAGGTGGGGATCGCGCGAAAAGAGCACATAGAACGCGTTGGCGACGCGCGCATAAGCATCACCGGGCACGTAGTTGAGATGGAAGACCAGGTACCAGGCGGCTGCCAGGTTGGCCGCCAGGGCGACTGCGAAAACCAGGATCCCCTCGATGGGGATCACGTGCCAGGCGCGTCGAGACCCGGGTGCCGACGGCGCCGGGGTTGCCACCGCGGTCGCCCCGGACTCCCTGCGGGTACGGCGCAGCGCACGAGAGGTTGCCATCAACATGGCGATGCCCACCATGGTCAGCAGGGCCAGTAACGACGCGGCGACGACCCCCAGTCGGAGCAGGTCGGCACGAGAGCCGGCCAGGAGCTGCAGGCTGCTGCCATCGCGGGCGCCGAAGACGCTGAGCCCGGGCTGACCCACCGGCGCTGACGGGGAACCGAAGACCGCCGTCACCAGGCGCGCACGCTCGGCCGCGCTGGCGTCAAACGGCAGCAGCCCGGTGATCAGGCTGCCCAGGCCGAACCCCGCAACGAAGGCGGGCGGCAGCGCTACAGCCAGCCAGCGCGCACCGGGCAAGAAGCGGCGCACGTTGATCAACAGAACCCCAGTTCGCCCGCCCAAGGATCCCCAGCCTACCAGTCCTCTCCGGGCCTGGAGACCCAACCGCAACGCGCTGTTTCCATTTGACGGGAGAAAGGCGTATATTGCAGAACCTATTGAGGAAGCGGGTTCTTGCCGCGGGGGCCTTGTTGTTCGCCGTGCTGTCGCCGACGGTGGCGGTCGCCGACATGCCGTGGCCTACGGCGCCCGCCCCGGGTCGGTATGACTATGAGAACTACCTGCGGTCGAACACCCCGCCCAACGAATACAGCGCCTCCGACTACAAGATCACCAGCTCCAGCGACCCCCAGACCGGCCAGACGGCGCAGGAGCTCGGAGGCGTCATGGGCGCGAGCCTGGACAAGGCCTTTCAGGTGTCCACTGGCCGTCCCGACATCCACATCGCGGTGCTCGACTCCGGCATCATGTGGAACGACGGCAGCAAGATGGCCGACCTCCGCAACAAGATCGCGCTCAACTGGGCCGAACTACCGCCTCCGCAGCTGGCCAGTGGCACCAGCGCGTGCACCGGGGTGCAGCTCCCACCGCGTACCCAGAAGCTGCCCAGCCCCGGCTTCCCCATCTGCTACGACCTCAACCAGGACGGCGCCTTCACCGTCGACGACTACTCCCAGGACCCAAGGGTCAATCTCCCCAATCACCCGCACTGGTGCTGCGGTTCGGGCAATGCCGCCCAGAACCTGCTGACGCCCGAGGACCTGATCCAGGTCTTCTCATGTTTCGACGCCGGCAATGCAGAGCCGGTGGGCCACTTCGTCAGCATCTCGGCGACCGGCCCGCGGATCTGCGACAACGGCGCCCAGAACGTCGACAACGACGGCAACGGCTTTGCCCACGACATCGCCGGCTGGAACTTCATGGAGCACACCAATGACCCCTACGACGAGCCCAACTATGGGCACGGCAGCGGCGAGGCCCGCGACTCCAACGCCGAGGCCAACAATGGGGGCGCGCTGGGCACCTGCCCCAGCTGCATGGTCATGCCGCTGAAGGTCGGTGACTCCTTCATCGCCGACGTCAATGACTTCGCCCAGGCCGTGCTCTACGCCACGGACAACGGCGTCCAGGTGGTCCAGGAGGCGCTGGGGACGCTCAACAACTCGGCGATCTCGCAGGCCGCGGTGGACTACGCCTACGCCAAGGGCACGGTGGTCATCGCCAGCGCCGCGGACGAGTCCGCCGGCCATCACAACCAGCCAGGTTTCGCCAACCACACGGTGGTCGTCAACTCGGTGACCCAGACCGTCGCCTCGGGGCCGGGGACCAAGAGCTACCTGCTGATGAATGGCTGCACCAACTATGGTGGCCACACGATCGTGGCCGTCGAGTCCGGCTCCTGCAGCTCCGAGGCGACAGGGCTCAGCGCAGGCTACGCCGGGCTGATCTACTCCACCGCCCGGAACGAGGTCAGGCTCGGACACATGCCGGCGTATGACGCGGCGCGCGGTATCGACATCTCGCCCAACGAGGTCAAGCAGATCATGGCGGGAACCGCGGACGACATCGATTTCGAGGACGCGACCCCCCCCAAGCCCCGCGGTGACAGCGGCGCCGTGCCCAGCTCCACCGCCCCCTGCGCGCCGGTCACCACGGACCTGCCGGGCACCCCGGCGAACTACAACAACCCCCAGGCCGCCGGTGAGCGCTTCCACTCCATCGCCGGCTGGGACCAGTACTTCGGCTACGGACGGGCGAACGCCAATTGCGAGGTCCGCGCCGTGCTCGGCGGAACGAACATACCGCCTGAGGTGGAGGTCAACTCGCCAAAGTGGTTCAGCAACGTCGACACCCTCGTCCATCCCAACGTCGCGGTGAGCGGTCGTGTTGCGGCGACCCGCGCCACCAGCTACCGGTACAAGGTCCAGATCGCGTACGGGGTCCAGCCCCATCCTGACGAGTGGACCACGGTCTACACCAGCCCCACCGAGACCGGCCCCGTCAGCGGCACCCTGGCCACCCTGACCGCGGACCAGGTGAACAACGCGATGTTGGCCTACACCGGTAAGCCGCACGTGGTCAACCCCAACGGCGACCAGACCGACTGGAAGGTCCCGCCGTACACCACCACCCCCGGCCAGAACCAGTGGGACCAGTTCACCTTCACCGTTCGTGTGCAGGCCACGGACAACCGCAACCTGACCGGCGAGGATCGCAAGTCGCTGCAGGCCCACCATGACGCCGGCTCAGGCCTCAACAATGGCAGCGCGGTGAGCGGGTTCCCCAAGGACATCGGGACGGGTGGCGAGTCTTCGCCCGTTCTCGTTGACCTTCTCGGGGACAACGAGAACGTGCTGGTTTACGGGACCTCCAGCGGTGAGGTCCACGCGTTGCGTTCCGATGGCTCCGAGCTGCCGGGCTGGCCGGCGCACGTGAGCCGGTTGTGCGCCAGCCAGCTGCCCGACGACCTCAGTCCCTGCACGCAACGGCAGCGAGAACCGGCGTTCAGCGACCCCGCGCTAAGTGCGGTCGCGAGCCACAGCTACGCGGCGGTGCTGGGCACGGTGGCCGTCGGAGACCTTGACCGCAGCGGCCGAATGCAGGTGGTGGCCGCGGACTACCAGGGCTACATCTCGGTGTTCGAGGTGTCCTCCGCCTACTGCGCCAGCATTGGCCAGAGCGCGCCCTGCCTGCGGCCGGGGTTCCCGACCCACATCAACTTCGACTACTCGCGCCAGGGGCTGCCCGGTCTGTTCAACCGAGACGTTGCCAACCGCGTGCAGTTCGGCTTTGCCGCGGCGCCCACCCTCGCCGACCTGGGCGACGGCAGGCTGAGCATCATCGACGGTGCCCTGGACCGCCACCTCTACGTGTTCGGCTCCGACGGCTCGACCCGCGCCGGGTTCCCCCTGCTGATCCAGGACCCGACCAAGGTGGCGTCGGTCGACCCCGGGACCCACCGCCTCCACCTGACGGCCAACTCGGGGGCCTTCTACGGCACCAAGATCGTCAGCTCGCCAGCGGTCGGGGACCTCCTCGGGGATGGCAAGAAGGAGATCATCCTGGGCCGCAACGAGGAGTACAACACCGCCCAGGACGGGGGCTACAACGCCACCACCGACACGGTGGGCGGCGGGTTGACCAGCACCGGCTGCCTGGTCAACAACCAGACCTGCCTGATCAGCGCGGCCAACGGACGCGGCTACGCGGTCTTCAGTGATGGGTACTGCCACGGCGTCGCGAGCCCCTGTGCGACGGCACTGGCGGACACCGCTTGGAACAGGTCGTACGTCAACGGTTGGCCGGTGAAGCTGGGGATCTTCGACCACGAGCTGCTGCCAACGGTCGGGTCGGGGGTGGACACCGCGCCGTCCCTGATCAATACCACCTGCCCGCTGAACAACAGCCCGGGCCTAAAGGTAGGCATCTTCAGCGCCGACGGCCCGGTCTACGTCTTTGGCTCCGACGGGAAGTCGTGCTACGGGCAGGGGCCGGGTCCCGACGGGCCCAATACGCTCCACGACCGCGCCCTTGGGGGAGCGTTGTTAAACCCGTCGGGGACCAGCAACTCCACCGACCCCTGGGCGGCCAACGCCTTCGGCACCGGCGCCTTCGGTGACCTCACCGGCAATGGCGACCTGGTGCTGGTGACCGCCACCACCGGCCTCAACAAAGCGGTTGACGCCATCGCCCCCGGGCATCAGCTGGGCGCTCAGACCCAGGTGACGGCCTGGAGCCTCAGCACCGGGCAGCTCCACGGCGGTTACCCGCGCTACATGAACGATCTCCAATTCCTGTCCGGACCGGGCATCGCCGACATCGTCGGTGACGGCAGCCAGGAGGTCCTCCAGGGAAGCGCGACCTCCGACATGCGCGCCGTCAAGACCGCCGGAACAGGACCGGCGGCAACCGCCACCGAGGTCGCCGGCTGGGACCCCAAGAACACCGGCGGGTGGATCGTCAGCACCCCGGTGATCTCCACCTTCGGGCCGGTCCAGCGCCAGCGCGTGGTGACCGTGACCCGCGAGGGCAGCCTCTTCGCCTGGGAGACGACCGCACCGGCCTGCGCGGGCGCCAGCTGGCCGAAGTACAAGCACGACATCTGGAACACGGGCCAGTTCGAGGCCAAGGCCGGGCGGCCGGCCACGATCCAGGACTTGACGGCAACGATGAGCGGAAACACCGCCCAGCTGCAGTTCACGGTGCCCCACGGCAACCTGTTCTGCGGCAACCCGGCGAGCTATGAGATTCGCTACTCAGCGAGCGGGCCCATCGACGATGGCAACTGGTCCACGGCGACGCTGGTCGCGTCGGCAGATGCCACCCCGGCGGCGGGCGCTCACGCCATCTCGCTGCGGCCAAACGCGGCCCCGGCAGTGGTCGTGCCCGGGACCCCCGGGCAGCAGCAGACGATCACCGTCGCCAACCTGCCGGCCGGTCCCCTGTGGTTCGAGGTCCAGGCTGTGAATGACGCCACCCGCACCGGCGGCAACCTGGCAGCAGTGTCGAACCCCGCCAGCACGGCAGGGCCTCCGGGAGGCGTGCCCGAGGTCCCGGCGGTCTGGCTCCTGGCCTGCATTGGCGCAGCCGTCCTTGCTCTCACGCTGGCGCGACGCCGGCGCGCGGCGTCCGCCGGCTGACGTCCCGACGGTGAGACGCGGGCTGCGCCTGCTCGCGGCGGCGATCGTGCTCGCAGCTGCATCCATCGCCCCGCTGGTCCCGCGTGCGGCCGGCGCCCTGCCCCCTCCGGCAACGTGGCTGGCCGGGGCAGCCGCCGTCCCCGTGACCCCCCCTCTCTACAACCCGGCGCACGATGTCCGGGACTTCCCAACCTGCAACACCACGGTCTTCAACGGCCATCGAACCTTTGACTTCGAGGAGCCCTACGTCGACCAGGCGGGCACCGGCGAGTTCAAGTACCCGGACCCGTTCTGCGACGCGAACAACAACGGACGCTACGACGGCGTCTATTCGTCCGGCGGGGTCGACCACCTGTTGCAGTGGATCCATGACGACATCTGGGCCCGCGCGCTGGCGATTTCGGATGGCTCGAAATCGGTGGTCATCATGTCGATCACGTCGCAGGGCCTGATGAACGAGGACATCAACCTCATCCGCCAGAAGGTCAGAGCTGACCGCGCCGGGGTCGCCGATGTGTTTGTCAGTTCCACCCACAACGAGTCGTCGCCCGACCCCATCGGCATCTATGGCGCGCCGAGCGATCCCACCGTTCCCGCCGGCGCACGCTCGGGGATCGACGACTATTACATCTCTTTCCTTGTGAACCAGTCGGCAGCCGCCGCCGAGCAGGCGTTTGACGCCATGCAGCCGGCAGGGATGCGCGCTGCCGATGTCCAGGCCGCCAACTTCAAGGCCCGCCTGAGCGTGACCTTCCCCACCACCAACGACGACCAGTCCCCGGCGACCATCGACCCCAAGCTTCGCATCCTGCAGCTTTACAACACCGGGACGGGCGCGAATATCGAGACGCTTCTCAACTGGGCCGCCCACAACCAGCAGACCGGTCACGCCCCGGACAGCGCCCTCTCCGGCGGGCAGAAGGTCAACCGCACCGTCTCCGACGATTGGCCGGGCGTCTACGCAGCGGGCCTTGAGAGCGCGCTCGGCGGTCACGCCATGTTCATCCCTGCCGACAACGGCAGCATCGAGGACCCACACCTTGTCCCGGATAGCGTCTGCCCCGGGGAGGGCTGCCTATCACTCCCGGCAGCGACCGGGAGCGCCATCGCCGGCCGGGTGCAGGCGGCGATCGCCGGGATGGGTCCGGGGAATGTCATCGCGCCCCACGCGCTCAGCGTCCAGCGCGACATATTCGATGTGCCCCTGCAGAACAACGTCTTCGCCGCGGCCTTTGCCGCTGGTCTCTTCGCGCACCGCCACCTGGCCACCGATGGCGCCCTGTTCGGCATCGCCGGGCCTGCCGTCAAAACAGAGGTGGGGTTGCTTGACCTTGGTCCGGGGCTGCAATTGCTCGCCAACCCGGGCGAATCGTTCCCGGGTCTGTCGCTCGGCAGCCCGTTCGGCATCGAAGAGGCAAGCTGTCCCAACCGGCCCAACCCACCCGTTCCCGCATGGCACGCCACCGCCGCCCACCGGCTGGAGATGGGACTGGGTAACGACATGATCGGCTACGAGACGCCCGCCTGGGCCTGGTACGAGATCCAGGCGGTGTATGCCGACCCGGCCTGCAACAACGGCAACCCCGCCAGCAACGTCGATCCCCGCGGGCACAAGCACAAGCTCGAGAGCGAGTCTCTCGGTCCGGACGCCAGCAACATAATCGCGCAGCACCTGGCCACCCTGCTCGACGCGCGCCCGGACCCGCTCGCCCATATCCAATCCGGACGCTTCCTGCTGGCTGACGGAACCTTCACGCGCAAGGGGGCCGCGGCCCCGATCGGGATGTGGGTGCTGCCCAACGGCACCACCACCTTCGCGCCAGGGACCGGGACCCTGGTCGCTGTCGACGGCATCGGTAATTTCGGCGGCCATGCGGTGGACTACAACGGGGTCTTCATGGACGCCGATGGTCAACCACAGCCGGGAGCGGACCTCAACACCCGGGGCATGATGGTCACCGCAGCCAACGGCGATGTCAGTCGGTACTACATGGACCCCTACCCGGCACTGTCCGGCCCCAGCCCCGGGGCGCCACAGCCGCCAGCGTCGGTGCCCGATCTGGCCCCCGCGCTGGCAGGGATTGTGGGGCTCGCACTCCTTCTTTTCCCCCTGCGTGCATGGCGCCGGCGCCAACTGTCGCCTGAAGGGACTCCGTAACCGCGGGTTGACCGGCGCGAGGTTGGGGTCCTGATGCGCCGGCCCTGGCTTGATGCCACCGAGCTCCGTGTGGGGCTGGGTTGCATGCGGCTCTCGACGGCCGAGGATCGCAGTGAAGAATTGGCCCATGCCACCGTCCTGGCGGCCGTGGAGGCCGGCGTCACCCTGTTCGACACAGCGCGCGCGTACGGGCGCAGCCCGGTCGAGTTCGGTCACAACGAGAGGCTGCTGGCGCACGCCGTCCGTGACAGTGGCGCGGCGGAAGTCGTGCGCGTGGTGACCAAGGGAGGCATGACCCGTACCGGGGACGCCTGGATCCCCGACGGTCGCGGCAAGACCATCCTCGCCGACTGCGAGGCCAGTCTCCTCGACCTCGATGGCCTGCCAATAGACCTGTACCTGCCCACGCGCCCGATCCCCGCACGCCGTGGGGGACCTCGATCCGCGCCCTGGCGCGCCTCCAGACCACCGGCATGGTACGGCGCGTCGGCCTCTCGAATGTCAACCGCGGGCAGCTGCAGGAGGCACTCGGGCTCGCCGATATTGCCGCCGTCGAAATCGCCCTCAGCCCGGTCGAGAACCAGGCCCTACGGGGAGGCGTCGTCGAGCTCTGCCACGATGCGGGGATTGCCGTCATCGCGCACTCACCGCTCGGAGGGCCGAGGCGCGCCAAGGGGCTCGGACGCCGCGAGGTGCTGGCCGAGGTGGCCCGCGCACATGGTTCCACGCCGGCCGAGATCGCCATCGCCTGGCTTCTGGATCTCTCCCCGGAGGTCGTGGTGATCCCCGGGGCACGGCGACCCGACCAGGTGCGCTCCGCCGTTCGCGCAGCGGCAATCCGCCTCGATCCAGATGACCAGTCGCGCCTCGATCTGGCGTTTGGGAGGCCCGCCGCCGGGGCCGCGCAGCCGCCGTCACCCGCGGTCGAAGGAGAGGTGGTCGTGCTGATGGGCATACCGGGCGCGGGCAAGAGCCGGCTCGCGGAGAAATTCGTCGCTCGCGATTATGTGCGCCTCAACCGTGACGAGGTCGGTGAGTCGCTGGGGCAGATCGCCGTGACGCTTGACGCCAGGTTGTCAGCCGGCAGCCGCAGAGTCGTCCTTGACAACACCTACCTCACCCGTGCCTCTCGCAGCTATGTCATCGAGACGGCCAAGCGACACTGGCTCGCGACGCGCTGCATATGGCTGGACACCCCCCTGGCTCAGGCCCAGGTCAACCTGGTCGAGAGGATCCTGCTTCGTGCGGGGTCATTGCCGTCGCCCGAGGAATTGCGCTCGCTGGCCCGCACCGAGCCGGGAGTGCTCATGCCCACGTCCCAGATGCGTGCCCTGCGCCAGCTCGAGGAGCCGGCGACCGATGAGGGCTTCGGCCACGTGGAGCGGCTGGCATTCATGCGCTCGCCGCGCACCACCTACCCGACAAAGGGCACCCTGGTCGCTGCGGCGGCGCTGAGCCGACCCGGCTGGAAGGATGCGGTCACGACCGCTGACCCAGGTGCGCCTCACCTGGTGTTTGACTGGAACCCGGACGGGATGGACGAGCGGCTCAACGCCGCGGTACGCCGCATCTCAGAGCTGGTCACAGGCCCGGTGCAAGGCGCATTCTGCCCGCACCCGGCCGGACCGCCGGTTTGCTGGTGCCGGCCGCCGCTGCCTGGGCTGCCTCTGGCATTCGCCCAGACCCGCAAGATCGACCTGGCCCGCTCAATCCTTGTCGGGGTGACTCCCGCCGACCGCACCCTGGCCACCACTCTGGGAGCGACCTTCGTCCAGGTCTGAAATCAGTCCAGGCAGGCCTCTATGGCTCGCGCGTAGGCGGCCGAACGGTCGGACCCTATGATCCCGGCGCCCATCCGGTTCATCATGTAGCTGATCGTTGTCCGGCGATCCAGGTCAGCCACGATCAGCGATCCACCCCAGCCACCCCAGTAGCAGCAGCGCCCCTGCGGGATGTAGGGAACCGTCTCGCCTTCAGGCAGGGCAAAACCCATGCCGAACCTCAGCGGCACACCGAGGACCAGGTCAATGCCGTTGCTCTGCTCCTCGAAGATAAGTCCGATGGTGTCCGGGGACAGCAGCCGCGTGCCGTCGACGACGCCGTCCAGGCTGAGCGCCTTCAGGATCCGGGCCACGGAGCGGGCGTTGCCATGCCCGTTGATGGCGCCCATGTCGGCTCGCCGCCAGCCCGGGGTGTTGGCCGCGTTGGCTTCGATCAGGGGCCCGGTCAGCGTCTTGAATGCCGGACCTTCGAAGTCAATCGTGGACATGTCGATGTTCAGCGGCGGCGGGGCGACCACCGGCGCGATCCTGTCCCAATCCGCCTCGACGGCCCCGATCTGGAAGTCGGCGCCAAGGGGGCCCGCGATCTCCTCAGCGACGAACGTCTTAAGGGGCTTACCGGTGACCCGGCGCACAACCTCGCCGACAAGGTGGCCCTGATTCGCGGCGTGGTAGCCAGACGCCGTGCCCGGCTCCCACCATGGGGCCTGCGATGCCAGCTGGGCGGTGGATTTCTGCCAGTCGTACATGTCCTCAACCGTGAAGGGCGTCGCCCAGCCTGACACCCCAGAGGTATGCGCCAGGAGGTGCCGGACCTCCACACGCTCCTTGCCGTTGGCGGCAAACTCCGGCCAATATTTCGCGACTGGGGCGTGGGCATCCAGCTGGCCCCGGTCAACCAACATCAGGGCTGCGAGGTTGGTGACCGTCTTGGTCGTCGACCACACGTTGGTGATCGTGTCCTCGAGCCAGGGCGAGCGGTGCTCCACGTCGCGCCAGCCACCCCAGATATCCACGACGGTGCGGCCGTCGACATCCACGACAATGCTCGCGCCAAGCTCGTCAAGCTCAAGTTGCTCGGCGAGCGCGTCGCGCACCGGCTCGAAGCGCGAATCCCAGGTCCCAGAGACTTCCGGCATCAGGTCAGCCCTCCCGTTTGAATGTTTTCAGGTCGCTGGCTGCGGGCTGCGCGACTCCGCCGCGAGGTCGTCGATTGGGGCCACAGCGGTGGTATTTCTACCCGCCGCCTTGGCGCGGTAGAGTGCTGCGTCGGCGCGACCGAAAAGCGCGGTGGCACCTTCTTTACCATCCCACTCCGCCACCCCAGCGCTGGCTGTCTCCCCATCAGGAACTGACGCTCGCAGGCGGTCTGCCGTGACGCCGGCATGATGCACACTGGCGCTGGGCAGGATGGCCACGAACTCCTCACCGCCATACCGTGCCAGGAAGTCGTTCACACGCAGTTGACGCTGCCACAGCTGGGCCGTCGCCCTCAGATGACGGTCGCCCCGCACGTGCCCATGCGCGTCGTTCAGACGCTTGAAGTTGTCGAGGTCCAGAACAACGAGTGAAAGCGGCCGACCGGACCGCCGCGCGCGCGATATCTCCCGTTCGATCTCGATGTGGTAGGCCCTCCGACTGAAGACGTCGGTACCCGCATCGTGGTCAGCCAGGCGCCCCACCTGGACCACCAACTGGCGGACCGCAAGCCCGGCCATCACAGAGGTCACGGTGATCATCAGCCATCGAAACAGCGGGAATTCGCCGGGGGTGGTGAGGCCAAGCACAAAGGCGCTGCATGCGGCTATCCATGCGGACTGGAAGATGGCGATCGACAGCGGGTAGAAGTAGAAGGAGTAGACCGCTGCCCAGATATACAAAAGGAGGAAGGCGCTCGGGTGGGTGCCGTCGCCCATCGACAAGGCGGAGATCAAGGCGGTTCCCGCGGCCGTCAACATCGGGAAGAGCCACGCCGGGAGCCAGTCCCGACCGACCACCAGCAGCGCTGTCACCAGCGCCGCGATGATTCCAGAGACGACGATCTGCAGCCGGCCCGCTTCAGTGGGATGCGGCAACAGCAGAAAGACCAGCACCAGCGCCGCCCCCGCACCGTAAAGCATGGCGCCGTTGATCGCCATCGTCCTGGCCGGCGATCCGATCCCCATCTTCAGGCGGACTCCTTTTGCGTTGTCATCTACCCCCCGCTGCTCAGAAGCTGTTTGAGTTTACGGCGACCCTGGTGACAATATCGTGTGAGCCGCCAGCGGGAACGTGCCGTCCTCGGTTGGCGTTGCAACAGAGGTTGGACCTACACCGGAGGGAACCTGATCGATGACTGCCACCGATTTCAACCAGCGGACGATTGACGAGTTCCACGCCAAGCAGGGCCGTGGCGTGGGCGGTTGGGGCGACGCCCTGCTGCTGATGACCTCAAAGGGCGTCAGCAGCGGCCAGGACATCACAACCCCGCTCGTTCACCGGCGTGACGGCGATTCGTTCATCGTGGTGGCGTCGAAGGCCGGTGCGCCGGAGGACCCGAATTGGTACCGAAGCGTGCAGGTCAACCCGGTGGTCGACATCGAGGTCGCGGCGCCGGAGGGCACCGAGCACCTCCAGGTGCGGGCCCGAGTCGTCGCCGACGGACCTGAGCGGGACCGGCTCTACGCCTATATGACAGAGGTCTGGCCGGCGTTTGCCGACTATGAAACGAAGACCGAGCGCGTCATCCCCGTGGTGATCCTGGAACCTTAGCCGGGATCCACCGATCCGGGCTCAGCGCAGGAAGTCGCCGATCACCGCCGCTGCCTCAGCCGCCTGGTCGACCAGGAACAGGTGCCCGCCCCCGTGGGCAACGTGAAGCCGGCTGTTGGGCAGCAGTGCCGACATGATGCGGCCGTTGGCGACATGCACAATGGGGTCGTCGTCGCCGGTGATGACCAGGGTTTCACATTCGATGAACGGCAACATCGGCAACCCGACCCAGGTCCAGGCAGCCGCGACCTGGTGGGCGTATCCCACGGCGCTCGGCCGCCGTGCAGAACGCACCTCCGCCTGCCCCTGTAGCCGACCCGGGTTGCGCCGGGTTTCGCCGCCGTACATCGACGGTGCGATGCGCATGAAGTGGCTCTCCGAGAAGTACCGCCTGGGGGTCAGAAGGTGGGCCATCGCCCGAAGATCGCCAGGGATGCTCCAGAGCCCAAAGCCGGTAGAGGCCAGCACCAGCCGCCGCACCCGACGGCCGCGCCTCAGCGCCAAGTGCTGGGCCACGCCCCCTCCCCACGACAACCCCAGCAGGTCGACGGTCTGGTACTCGAGCTGGTCCAGCAGCCGATCCAGCAGGCCCGCGATGCCCCACATCGTGCGAGGCCAGCGCAGCGTCTGCGAGCCACCCACGCCGGGCGCGTCGATGGCAATCGTCTCGATGTCCAAAGCCCGCCGGAACGGCTCCCACAACTCCAGGGGCGCGCCGATGCCGCTCACCAGCACCAGGGGCACCGAGCCGCCGCGGCCGGCCACCGAGACGTTCAGACGAACACCGTCGACGGTCTCCACCCACTGCTCCGGGGCGTCCGGGCGCCGTGCGCGCCGGGCGACCGGGTCAGCCGTGGACGTAGCGGCCGGGTGCCGGGTCGAGGGCCGGGTGCTTGCGATTGCCCACCCTGGTGGGCGCCGGGCGCTGTCCGCCCGACCGCTCCCTGGTCCAGGCAGCCCAGTCCTCCCACCACGACCCCGTGACCTGGTTGGCTCCCTTGAGCCACTGCTCCCCGTCCGCGACGTACTCGTCGCTGGTGTAGTAGCGCGCCTTGGGGTTGCCCGGTGGGTTCACGATGGCCTGGATGTGGCCGCTCGAGCTGAGCACGAAGCGCCGCTTCCCGCCAAACAACTGGGTTGCCTGGTACGCGCCCTGCCAGGGAACCAGGTGGTCGGTGGTGGCGCCCACCGCATACACGTCGCAGGTCACAGCACCAAGATCGACCGGGGAGCCAAGGGCCTTCATCGCCCCGGGCCGCACCAGTGGGTTGTCCAGGAACATGTGCATGAACTCCTCGTGCAGTTTCGCCGGCAGGTTGGTGCTGTCGACATTCCAGGCCAGGATGTCGAAAGCCGGGGGCTGTTCGCCCAGCAGGTAGTTGCTGACCCAGTAGTTCCAGACCAGGTCGTTAGGGCGCATCCACGCGAAAACCTTGCTGAGTTCGGCGCCCGCCAGGATTCCCTTCTTGCGCGATGCGCCGATCGATGCCCTGACCGCGCGTTCGGAAGCGAAGATGTTCATCTGGGACCGTACGCCGTTGTCGATGGCGGTGACGACAAAGGACGCCGACTGCACCCGCGTGTCACCGACGTGGGCCAGGTGGCCCAGCAGGCATGCCCCGGTCAGGCCGCCCGCGCACATCGCCAGCAGGTTGAGGTCAGGGCTCTCGCTCACCGCCAGGGTTACATCGACGGCTTCGAGGATCGCCTCGAGATACGTATCGAGCCCCCAGTCCCGCTGCGCGGGAGTCGGATTGCGCCAACTGATGGCGAAGAACGGGATGCCCTGGGCAACAGCGTGCGCGATGAAGCTGCGGCCGGGGGCCAGGTCAAGGATGTAGAACTTGTTGATCTGGGGCGGGATGAGCAGCGTAGGGCGCTTGCTGATTGAGGTGGTCGTGGGGGCGTATTGGATCAGCTCCAACAACTCGTTGCGGAAGATCACCGCTCCCGGTGACGACGCCACCGTCTCGCCGACGCGGAACGGCTTGCTGTCGACGATTGACGGCATCCCACCGTTGCTGCGGATGTCCCTGGCACGGTTCACCAGCCCACGGGCAAGCGACGCGCCGCCGGTCTCGAGCACGCGTTTGAGCGCCGCGGGGTTGCCCAGCAGGCTGTTGGTCGGGGCCGCGGCCTCGGTCAGCAGCGAAAGCGCGAAACGGGCGCGGTCGGCGCTCTTCTCGTCGAGCTTGAGATCGTCGATGCTGGCCAGCACCTCGGCGCGCCAGGCGAGGTAGGTCTGCATCAGCCGGCGGTAGAACGGGTTCTGGGCGAAGGTGGGGTCGACGAAGCGACGGTCCTTGGGGTCGGCGGAGATCGACGAACTCCCGGCGGCGATCCGCACCAGGTGGCCGGTGAGGCGAAGTCCGTGGTCCGCGGCGACCGCGGGATCGGTGACCAGGTGGCGCGCCCAGCGGGCGGCGGCCGCGGCGATCTGCAGGCGGGACAGCCCGATCAGCGGGTTGGCGCCACCAATGACCCCCGCGACCTCCTCGACGACCTCGGGATGGGTCACCAGAATGACCGGCTTGACCGGCTTGACCGGCTTGACCGGCTTGACGGGCGTCGCCGCTTTGGCCGCCCTTTTCTGTACTGCCACGACTGCCATTAGATCAGATCTCCTTGGAGTGGATGGGGTGGGGCGGCCGGGGAGGCCGGCCGCCCGCTCCCAGCGATCAGGCGAGGGCCAATGCCGCGGCCGTTGCGGAGTCGTTTGTGACCCCGGTCTGCGCCGCGAGCACGACCTTCAGGGCCTTGCTGTTGACTGCGTCCGCGAAAGCATCGTACGCCGCCATCGCGTCTCCGAGTGGGAAACGATGGGTCACCAGGATGGTCGGGTCCAGCCGGCCGCCCTCGATCAGCGACAGCAGCTGCTGGATCGAGTAGGTATCGACCAGCCCCATGGTCACCGTGATATCGCGCGCCCACAGCTTCTCAAGGTGAAGCACCGCAGGTTTGCCGTGAACGCCGATGTTGGCGACGTGCCCGGCGGGCCGGACCAGCTCGGTGGCCAGCTCGAAGGTGGCGGGTATGCCCACTGCCTCCATGGCAACGTCCGCGCCCAGCCCACCGGTCATCTCGGAGACCAGCTTGACGGCGTCATCGCGACCGTTGTTGATGGTCTCGTCGGCACCGAAGGCGCGCGCGCGCTCCAGGCGAGCGTCGTCCATGTCGATGGCGATGATCCGCCCCGGGGTGTAGAGCTTCGCGGTCAGGATCGCGGCGAGGCCGATCGGACCCGCACCCACGATGGCGACGGTGTCACCAGGGCTGACCTGTCCGTTCAGGACCCCGACTTCCATCGACGTCGGGAGGATGTCCGAGAGGAACAGTACCTGCTCGTCGGCCAACGCCGACGGTACCCGGTAAAGCGAGGTGTCGGCGAATGGCAGCCGCGCATATTCGGCCTGGACGCCATCGATGGTATGGCCGAGAATCCACCCTCCGCCGCCGGTGCACTGACCGTAGCGGCGCTCCTTGCAGAAGCGGCAACGCCCACACGAGGTGATGCAGGAGACCAGGACATGGTCACCGATCTGGAAATTGCTGACCGCGGCGCCGGTCTCCACGATGGTTCCCACGGCCTCGTGGCCGAGGATGGTTCCGGGCAGGCAATCAGGCACATCGCCTTTGAGAATGTGCAGATCGGTGCCGCATATGGTCGTGGTGTCAACGTGGATGATGGCGTCGGTCGGCGCCTGGATCACCGGGTTGGGGACCTCGTCCCAGGCGCGCTGGCCGGGACCGTGGTAGACGAGAGCTTTCATTTTGGGTCCTCCTTGAATCGGGAAATCAGCGGCGGTCCTGGAAAGCCAGGCGATGGCATCGGACTCACCTGAGCCTGCGCCTGCACGCCCCGGCGGAACAGGGTCGGGAGGCCGCCTGGAGTCAGGACGAACGGCCCTACCTCGCCCCGGCGATGGCCGGGATGCTAGTCGGCGCGGGGCGTATTGGAGATTCGACAACCCGCCGCCCGTTGACCTGTTGCTGCTTCTGTTACGCCGGGAGCCCTACAACTGGAGCGTGGAGTCAGAGTGCCCACAAGTACGATGCTCCGCCAAATTAAAGGAGAGACCATGGACGCACCCGCCAACTACCTGCACTGGGGCTTCATCCTGCTGTCGGTACCCAACCTGGTGATCGTCGGGGTCATGGCCGCGCTGTTCATCCTCGCGCTGCTGGCTCCCTTCCCGGGCCACCGGGGGACCGAGGGGACTGATCGCGATGGCTGAGCAGAGCGTCTGGGCGAACCCGAAGCACAGTTGGACCCTGGCCCTGCGCCACCGGCTGGAGCGCCGGCTGCCCATGAGCCACCTGCTGCCGGACCGGCAGCCTGCCTACGTCGGCTCCTGGGTCTACGTCTTCGGGGTGGTGACCATCGCCGCCCTGGTATGGGTGATCGGCAGCGGTGTCGTCCTGTCCCTCTTCGGGCCGCAATGGTGGCACCTCTCGCGCATCGGACGTTTCGTCAACAGCCTCCACTTCTGGAGCGTCCAGCTGTTCTTTGTGTTCATGGTGCTGCACCTGATAGGGCAGTACTTCGCGGCCGGATGGCGCGACGGGCGAGGCCGGACGTGGATGGTCGGCGTGGTCATATTCCTGATCAGCGTGGTCACGGCGTTCACCGGCTACCTGGCCCAGCAGAACTTCGGGTCCCAGTGGATTGCCGTGAATGCCAAGGACGCGGTCAACTCGACCGGGGCAGGTGGTTTCTTCAATGTCCTGAATTTCGGCCAGATGTACGGGCTGCACATCATGATGCTGCCGGTCCTGGTCGCCACGCTGGTTGGCGTGCACCTGGTCATGGTGCGGCTGCACGGCGTGGTCAAGCCGATCAACAGCGGAGGTCGCGATGAAGTCGCCTGAGATCACCCAGGAGGCGTACTACCGAAATATCCGTATGGTGCCCTACGACCTCATCAAGGAGCTGGCCATCGCCATGGCCGCGATCACCGTGCTGGTGCTGGTCCTCGCCGCGTTCCTCTCATCGCCCGACGTCGCGCCGTTGACGATACAGACCTGGGCCAAGGACGACCCGGCCGATTTCGTCACAACCGCCGCGGGCGAGCTCGCCGGGACCAGCGCGTCATCTGCATACGGGCCGCCCTACAGCGACGGCAGCGCGTCCGTGCAGAGCCTCGGGCCGATCTCGCTGCAGCGGTCGCTTGGTGTGCACCAGCGGGTGGACGCGGCCAACGATTTCGTCATCGGACCGCTGCAGGGCGCCAGTATCGGAGACACCGAGCTGGCGACCGCGCTGAAGACCTATGGTGCCGCCGACTCCAAGCAGCAAGGCGCATGGCTTGACGCGTACACCAAGGCGCTCGCCAAGGCGCCGGTCAAGGACGGCAAGGTCGTGGTCGCCGCCGGAGAATACGGCCCGGTCAGCGTCCTGATGGACCGCGAAACCGCGCTTGCGCTCTCCGGTGGTCTCGACGGCGCGCTGCTCAACAGTGGTCGCTTCTACCAGAGCGACTTCACCAAGCCGCTGCTCTTCATGGCCGATGGCACCCACCTGGCCAGCCTGGCCCACGATGCCAAGCTGACCGGCAGCCAATGGGGAATGATGAACGAGCCCGGCATGTACCCCGGTCAGACGTGGCTCTGGCTTTACACGATGTGGTACCAGCTACCGCAGTTCCAGCCCGGCGGCCTGTTCGCCGCCAACGCGGACCTGGTGATCGTCGCGATCATGCTGGTCCTCAGCCTGCTTCTTCTGCTGGTCCCATACATACCAGGGATCAGGGACATCCCGAGGTGGATACCGATCCACCGCCTGATCTGGCGGTCCGCGGGCACCCCGAGGCGAAATGACGGCGGGAGGACGGCGATCCCCGTGACATCCCCCGTGTCGGTGCCGGTGGTGGTCACCCCCAGCCCTGTGCCCCCCCGCCTGTAGCGCGGACCAGGTTGACTGAGCAGCCCCGGGTTTACGCGCCGCGCACCGCGGCCAGGGTCGCCGTGACCTGGTCCATGTGGAAGCGGTCGTGCCCGGCGAGCAACCTGTAAATCGTCTCAAAGCTCTCCGGACCGCGCTCGCTATGCTGCCCGACACGCGCGCGCTCCAGTTCCGACGCACCCCTGTACAGCGACACCGTCGCCGGTCTGAGTCCCTCGATCGCTGCCAGGAGGGGCGCCGGCTCGGCCTCTGCATATCGCTGCGCGGTCACCCACGCGTCCTGGTCGAAGGCCGCCAGCGGGGCACCGTCGCGAGCCAGGATGTCACGCATTCGGTAGCCCAGGACAACCTCCACGTCCACCATGTGGCCGACCAGTTCTATGACCGACCACTCGCCGTCCGCCGGCCGGCGGCGCAGGTCCGCACCGGCGCTCTGGACCACGCGGCGGAGCTCCCCGGGCCCGGCCAGCAGGGCCTCCGAGGGATCCCCCTCCCCCGCCAGTTTGAACATCAGGGCGCGGTAGGCGTCGGCCGGGTTGACTGCGTCCTCAGGCATGGGATCTCCTCGTTTGGTGCTACCACCTGGGCGGTGGCGGCGGATGGTTGGTTGCTGATTGCTGATCGTTGTGGGGCGCGCGAACCGGGGACGCGCCCAAGAATTCTGGGGTCAGCCGAGTTTTACGACGTTGTAAGCCCCCGGCTCAGAACCCCAGGTAGAGCCTGGCGTTGGGAATGTTGACGGCCAGGTCGTACGCCCCAACCGCCACCAACAGCACCCCCCCGACCGCCGAGACCCAGCGGTACCGCCTGGCTATGAATCGCACGAAAGAGGCCTGCCGCGATTGTGCCAGGAGCGAAAGCGCGAGCAGCGGCAGGCCGAATCCCAGTCCGAAGACCAGGAAGCTCAAGAGCGCCGAGGCGCGGCCGCCAGAGCCCAGCGACAGCGTGAAGATGCTGACCAGGAAAGGGCCCGAGCAGGGCAGGGCGATCGGCCCGTACATCAGCCCGTAGACAAAGGCCGAAACGCCGGACCCGCCCCGGGACACCGGGACGCGGAACGAGGGCAGCCTCGCGAAGGGGTTCCTGCCCGAGAGCAGCAGTAGGCCGAGGAAGATCACGACTATGTCGGCTACCGGCGTGACGAACGCCAGGACCCGACCCAGGCTGACCGCCACCCCAGCTATCGCGTACCCGAGCGTGATCATCGCCACCAGAACACCGGCGAGGACGAAGAATCCCAGCCAGCGCGCCAGGGGATCCGGCCGGCCACCGGCGTCGCGGGCGCCGGAGACAAGGAAGGCCAGGTAGCCCGGATACAGCGGCAGCGCGCACGGGGATGCCGTGGCGGCGATGCCTATACCAAAGGCCAGGCCGAGGTCACCCGCGCTCACGGATGGTCAGGAGTTGTATTGGGCCAGAAGCTGGCGGATGCGCCCCGCGCTGCGGTGTTCGAAGGGCAACAGGTGAGCCGCGCCGCGCCTATCGATAATCATCATCGGCTCACTCGGCGGGTTCAGGAACTGATCGCCATAGGCCTGGCGCACGGCCAGTGAGAAGTCGCGCGGCGACACCGCGAAGCGCCAGCCAAAGGAGTGCTGGTCGGCGAACCGCTTCAGTATCCCGGCCTCTTCGTTTGGCTCGATGTCCACGCTGACCATGAGGACGTCCGGTCCAAACGACCCGAGGTTGTCACGCACAACAGACTGTTGCGCCAGGCAGCTTGATCACCATGTGGCCATGCCCTCGACGATCAGCTGCTTGCCCTGCAGGCCGCCGAGGTTGAAGTGTTCGCCGGTGCGCACGTCGGTGAGCTCGATGCGCTGGAACGGCGCCAGAGGGGCCTGGGTGGCGGCGTCGGCCGGCGGTCCGGCGGGCCCGGCCGTGGCCGGCGCGCTCGACACCGGGCTGGGCGCGGGGCTTTCCACAGCGGCTCCCTGGCCGCAGGCGGCCAACGCCACCATGCCCATCACGGCTGGGATCCATCGCCTGTCCATGGTGGGGCTAATCGCCAGCCGCCGGGGAAATTCCCGCGATTCCAGCGAGAGCGTCATTCGATGAGGGCCGTGCCCGGGATCGAATTGGCTCCCCTACCTGCTCTGGATAGACTTCGTTCCCGACATGCTCACCAGCGTCCAGGACTTCATCCGCTACTTCGAGGGCGTCAATCGGCGGGCGCTCCGCGACGTCGCCGCACTGCCGCCGGAAGCGGATGGTTGGCGCCCGGCCCGGGGTGCTGGAGAGCAGGCGTGGGAGATCGGCCAGCTGGTGGGACACATCGTCGACTCGCGCCGAATGTTCCTCAGTGTGTATCGGGCCACGGGGTGGCGCATGACACTGCCAAAACCGCTCCCCAGGGATCGCTGGGTGCCGGAGCTTGAGGCCTCGGGCGCGGAGCTGGTAGCGGGCCTCGCTGAGACTCCGGACGAGTGGCTGCAGCGACGTATCCCGGCAATCGACGGGTCCGACGCGACACTCGCCGGGTGGCGCGCTCTGATGAACATGGTCGAGCACGAGGTGCATCATCGTTCGCAGATCGACACCTACGCTGGCCTGAACGGGTGGCACGTGCCCCAGATATTCAACCGAACCGCCGAGGAGGTGGCCGAGATCTCTGCCCGCACCGGGGACCGCGGCCCGGGTTAGGGAGGCGCTCGAGATGACACCCTCAGAGTTGATCGACCAGCAGATCGCCTCCATTAAGGACTGGCGCGGAGACCGCCTGGCCGACCTCCGGGCCGCCATCAACGGCGCCGACGCGGAGCTGCAGGAGGGGTGGAAATGGGAGACCGCGGTGTGGTCGCACCGGGGCAACGTGTGCGCGCTCGCGGCATTTAAGGACCACGTGAAGATCAACTTCTTCAAGGGCGCCAGCTTGCCCGACCCTGCGGGTCTGTTCAACGGCGGCCTCGAGGCCAAGGCTTCGCGTTCCATCGATCTCGCCGAGGGCGACCGAATCGATCCGTTGGCCCTCCAAGACATGGTCAGGTCAGCAGTCGCGTTGAACAGCGGGAAGCGGGCTTGACGGAGCTGAGCCCTCCCGCATAATCCTGGAATGTCAGCGGGGCCGGATACCGTCGCGAGCCTGCTCAACCCCGCCCTGGTCGTTGTTCGCGAAGGGATAGAGGGGGTCCTGATCGTCGCCTCGCTCGGCGCAAGCCTGAGAGGCTCGACCACCGCCGGCCTGAGAAGGGCGCTGTGGGGCGGCGTCGTGCTCGCGTTGTTGGCAACGATCGCGACCTGGCTCGGCGCGGCCGCACTGCTCGGCAGCCTGGGCGGCGTCAGCCGGTACCTGGAGGCCGGCGTCTCCATCGCCAGCGTGCTGATCCTGCTCCTGATCACCAACTGGTTCTTCCACCGCGTGTACTGGACCGGCTGGGTGGCGAAGTTCCACCAGCAGAAGAAGCGCCGGCTCGCTGGGGACTCAGGCCAGTTGGTGGGCATGGTGACCCTGGGGTTCACGAGCACCTACCGTGAAGGCTTCGAAGCGGTCCTGTTCCTGCAGGCGTTGGGGCTCCAGACTTCGACCTCCTCGGTTGTCAGTGGGGCGGCCGTCGGGACGCTGGTGGTGGTCGCCGCGGGCGCCGCGGTGCTCGGCATGCAGCTGCGGTTGCCGTACAAGAAAATGCTCGTCGCGACTGGGCTGATGATCAGCGCGGTCCTGGTGGTGATGGTAGGCAACACGGTCCATGCGATGCAGGAGGTGGGCTGGATGACCACCACCCCGTCAGTTGTCCCGGTGCCGTCCTGGGCGGGTCCCTGGTTCGGGAGCTATGGGAGCATCGAGGCCATCGGCAGCCAGGTCCTCGCGGCGGCCGTCGTGTTCGGAAGCTACTGGCTCGCCGAGCGCAGGCATCGTCCCGCTCCACAGCACCGCTGGCGCATTGTTCGGCTGACCGGGATCCTCGTCAGCAGCCTCCTCGAAACGGGCTAACGGGTCTTCCAGAGAGCCCCGCGAGGCGGGGCAAATATGGCTCGAGGACGTGGGTCAGTGATGGACCTAGTGCCATAATGGTCACTATGGCCTACCTGGTGCGGAGATCGTCAGCGAGTTGGGAGGTGCGGGAATCAGTGCACACGACCAAGGGCCCTCGGAGCCGTACGCTGGCGCGGTTCCGGGAGATGGATGACGCAGTCCTGGCGCGGGTGGTGGCGTCCGCGCATGGGTCGGTGAATGTCGACGGTTTGTGGGAGGCGGCCCGCAGGGCCGGTATTCCGGAGGGCGGTCTCTCGGTGGCCCGTGCCGCCAGGGTGATCCTGGCCGCCGCATCTCGTGGCATCTACCCGATGCCCGGATTACGCCGCCGCCTCCAGAATGTCGTCGAAGGCGCCGGCTCGGAGGATTCTCGCTGGCTCACTGCCAGCCTCGGCGAACGTGGCGCGGCCCTGCGCGAGCTGCTGCTGCTGGTCGATGCACTACCCGCGCGACCGCATCCTCCGCTGCAGGCTCCGCTGGCCGTGGCTGACGAGCCAAGCCTCCCGGAGAAGATCGTTCAGATTTCGGATGCCCTGACGGGCACGAACGTGGGGCATGCGTTGGGTGGTGCGGTGGCGCTTGCCTACTACGCCACCCCGCGGGCGACCGACGACGTCGATATCAACCTGTTCGTGACCGTCAAGGAGCACCCTCGGGTCCAGGCGATCCTGGCGCCGCTCAGAGTCAAGGTTGAGGGTGCGACCGCGCTACTCGAGCGGGAGGGGCAACTGCGAGCCTGGTGGGGTAGAACCCCGGTGGACCTCTTCTACTCCAACCTGCCCTTCCACGAGGCGATGAGCCAATCGACTCGGACCGTACCCTTCGCCGATCGCGAGATAAAGATCGTCAGTCCCGAGCACCTCATGGTATGCAAGGCGGCGTTCAACCATGCCCAGGCCTGGTTGGACATCGAGAACCTGCTGATCGCCACGGCTGTGAACCGATCCGAGATCGACCGCTGGGGCCGCGAGATCCTGGGCGGATCGGATGAGAGGTTCCACAGGCTGAGGGAACTGGAGGCCAGGATTCTCGGTCCCGATCCATCGACAGGCGAGTGGGTTGACTAGCAACTGCGCCGAGGCCATATTTGGGTCAGCCTCCAGGGCCCGAGTCCGGACAGCGATTTCGGACCCGCAACGCTGGTGACCACCCGCAATGCCGGCGCCAGTCTGGACGGACATCCTGGCCTTGTCGGCAAGAATGTTGGGTTCAGCCTCGCCCCGAGGGCGGGAATACCTCTCGTCGCATGGGGCTCTCAGAGCGCATTCTTCGATCCAAATCAAACCCTCCAGCGAATGTGAGTGAACCCGGGCGGTACCGGTGGCTTTCGCCCGGTTCGGATGCCGGTGCCCCAGATATTCAACCGAACCGCCGAGGAGGTGGCCGAGATCTCCGCCCGCACCGGGGACAGCGGCCCGGGTTAGGGAGGTGGTCGAGAGGCAGGCAGGTCTCAGCCTCTGCGGCGGCGCCGACCCGTGCCCGGCCAGGCCAACAGGGCCGCGACAGTCAGAAGCGCCACGAGCACGGGCAGTCCGCTGGGACGCCCCGTGGCCGGCAGGGATCGCGCAGCCGGGAGAGCGGCAGCAGCCGGGGTGTCGGCAATGGTCCGGGTCGTCAGGTTGGGATCGGCCAGGATCTGGCCCTCGCAGAAGAGATCGGTCACCCACTTTTTCTGACTGAACATCTGGGTTTGGTCGGCGTAATACGGCGAGCTCGGGTTGGCTGACTGCGAGTACGTGAGAATCGTCGCGCTATCAGGGCAGGGCGTGCCATTGAACGAGACCACCTGGACGAAGCTCGACCCGGAACCGATCGCCGTGGTGTCGCCGTAGGTCCCGCCTTTGTCCGCCAGCCGGCCCACGTCGATGGCGTTGAACGTCCCGTTGGGGTCCGCAGGACCACCGTGGATCGGGATCCTCACCGCGCCGCGCTGGGCGTACTGTAGGGGCCGCAGCGGGGAGTCGAGCGGGAGTCCATAGCTTTTGAGGGTCGCGACTGCGTCGCCAAAAGCTCTCTGGACAAGGGGGTTGGCGATGTCCAGGGTGTTGGGCGTGTCAACAGGGTTACCTGCGTCGAAAGGCACCTTCCACGGCCCGTTCTGGATGGTGATCGCGGCGCTCCAGAACTCGCGCCACAACACCGCGCCGTGACTGTCAATGTTTTCCGTGAGGTCCCACTTCCGCAGCGCCTCACACGCTGAATCAACGGGGACTGGCGGCGCCGGCAGGGTGGTCGGCGCGACACCCAGTGGGAAGGCCTGGCACATGCTGACCGCGGCGTCGCGCGCCAGCTCGCCGCCGTACTGACGATCGTTGAAGACCATGTCCTGCATCTGTTGCCGGTCGAATCTCGATGGGGACTTGCCATGAAAGCCGTAGATGTATTCCTCCAGCATCGTCACACCGAGCCGGGTGCGCAGGCCGCGGGCTGCGCGTTGGTCGCCGATGATGCGAGCGAAGGGGATGCACGGGCAGGGTGCGGGGTTGGTCTCCAGCGGCTGGCGAGGGTTGCTCAGCCAGTAACTGTCGTTGGAATTCTCGGTGTAGTCAGCGCGGAAAAGGTGGGGCATGTTATGCGGCCCAAAGGTGCCCGGCGCGACCGCGTCGGGATCGTTGCGCCAGGCGCAACTCGACTTCGACCCATCAAGGACGGGGAGCCCGAGCGAGGAAATGGTGTACGTCCCAAGGGCCGTGCCACACACTCCCAGGGCAGTCATCGCGTCCGGGACATTGGGCGTTACCGAGATATCAGCGTAGAAGGCCTGCCCGGCGTTGTCCGCGACGATCGTGTTGACCCAGGGCACGCCCTGGTTGCGCTTGAGCACCTGGTACTCCTCCTGGACCGAGTGGGCCAGGTTGGTCTCCAGGAAATGGTTGGCGTACCGGAAGTTGGCCTCATTGGCATCGGCCATGGCAAAGCCAATCGCACCACACCAGGGCAGCGGGATGCCGGTGAGCGAGGTGAGCATCGAGCCCCAACGGGTGCGGTAGAGAGTGCGGCTCACAGGCTGGAGTGAGCCATCGGCCTGCAACGCCTGCACCGTCATCGTCCGCGCCGTCATCTTCTCGGGCACGCCGTCGACGAGGTATGCCGCCTGGCCCGGGACCGTGGTGAGCTGGTAGGGGGTGAAGCGGAATGCCGTCGAGACCGTGTGGCTCCAGGCCATCGAATCGGTGTGCCCGATGAGGATGATGGGGACGCCAAAGAGGCTGCCTCCGGACACGTTGACCACTCCCGGAATGGTCATCTGGGACTGGTAGAAACGTTCTGCGCCATGCCACGGGAAATGGGGATTGCCGAGGAGCAGCCCGTGACCGTTCCTGGTAGCTGCGCTGCCAAGCGCGACCGCGTTGCTGCCGGTGTCGATGTCGAGGTGGGTGGCCAGCGCCGCGGCGGTCGCGGCCGGCGACACCTGCGTGACAGCACAACTGGGCATCGCTCCACCGATCCCATCGAGCGCCACCCCCGAGCTGGCCATCAGGGCGAGCTCGTAGAAGCGCCGGTAAGCATCCATCTCGGTGATCGGGTGCACCCACGGTTTGCCCCTGCATGTCGGGTCGCTGATGCCGTTGACGCCGGTCTCCGCGAGGTATCGGTTGTACCCGGCGACGTAGCCCCTGACCCCATCTTTCACCTCCGGGCGCGGACCGTTGGGCGGCGCCTGCGCCAGGAGTCTTTCGATCCGTCCGTCGTCGATGACCTGCTGGAAGAAAAAGTCACTGTTGAGGTTGTTGGCGGAAAAGCCATTGCCCTCGAAAACCCAGGAGCCGCTCGGGCCGAAGTAACGAGACCGCTGTGCGTCAACGGTGACATAGCTGTCGGCGATGGTGCAGATGTTGTCGGAGGCAAAGGCGAAGCCGTACCCGAATCCCAGCCCGGCAAAGTCCTTGGCCACGATGTGCGGGATGCCGCCCGACGTCCGCCGGATGGTGGCGCTCAACCCCCCGCTCCCCGGGGCGGCCGTCACTGGCGCCGGGAGTAACCCGGCCATCAGGGCGATCGCCGCGGCGACGCACGCCGCTCGTGCAAAAAAGGGACGGTTCGCGGGAGAGACCGCTCTGATATACGCCAGCACGGTGGCATCCACGGGCATGAGTATGACGGCTGGGGAATACGCCGGTGCCGACTAGCGCTCAGCTACCACGGTGGGGGTCACCGCAGGCGCGTTACTCCCGCCGGGACAACCGGACGGAGCGGTGGCGCCGGCGGTAGGCGCCGGCGGCGATGAGCAGCAGGGTCGCGCCCACGGCTACGGGGCCGCGACGGCAGCTGCCGGGGCCGCGGCGCTGGTGTTTGGGTTTCCACCCGTCACCGCCGGTCGCGCCGGCGCGTTGGCGGCGATGCCGGCGGCGATGTCAGCGGCGGTCAGCAGTGTGCCACCGGTTTCGCGCATGACCATGTCGACGGCACCCTTGCTGGCGCTCTTGGGGTCGGTCTGGCACAGCTTGACGCAGCCCGTGGCGTAGGCCGCCAGGACGCGACCCTGTTTGTCCAGGGTTATGTCGTTGAAGTCGAGGAGGTTGCGCTGGCTGCAGATGTTGGGGTCGGCGACGGTTTTATTCGAGGTGCCCTGCAGCGAGATGCAGCCGCGTTGGAGAGGCGTCGTGGGGGTGGTATCCACGGTGGTCCAGGTCTGGCCCTTGTCCGCGGTCGTGGCGATATACAGGTGCCAGTCCCCCACGAACCCGTTGTGCTGGGTGTCGCCGACCCCCTTGGTACCGATGAAAGCCATCGCAGCGTGCCCCGCGCTCCCGGCGATGACCTCGGGGAACTCGACGTTCTTCAGGCCGAGCGGCGTGGACCCTCCGGCCAGAAGAGACGCTACTCCATCCCGGAGATGCTCGCGAGCGCGGCGTCGAGCTGCGCCAGCAGCGGGGGCTGGGGCTCAGCCGGTAGGACGCCAGAGCGTGGAGCGGAAAGGCGCTGCTGCTATAGTGCTAAGGACTTAGTAGCATGGCAGAAACGATTAGCTTCTATTTGGAGCCGCGCTCGGGGGTCCCTCCATACCTTCAACTGGTTCGGCAGGTTGAGCACGCGCTTCGCCTGGGCATGCTGCAGCCGGATGATCAACTGCCCACCGTGCGCGAGGTGGTATCCACCCTGGCGATCAATCCCAATACCGTGTTCAAGGCTTACCGCGACCTGGAACGAGAGGGGCTGGTGGCCAGTCGCCCGGGGCAGGGGACGTTCGTGATTCGAAGCCTCGCGGGTCCCTCGCCGGCTCATCATCAGGCCCTGGCCGCCAAGTTGGAGCGCTGGGTTGACGAGGCGCGGAACGCTGGCCTTGACCCCAGGGCCATCGAGGCGCTGATGGCCTTCTCGCTGCGCCGGAGCGAGGCGGACTCGGCATGACCGGCGCAGTCGATGCCACGGGCCTTGGCAAGCGTTACGGGCGAGCCTGGGCGCTGCGTGATTGCACGCTCACCATCCCCGCGGGCAGAGTGACTGCCCTGGTCGGTCCCAACGGCGCCGGCAAGACCACTTTGCTCCACCTTGCCGTCGGCCTGATCGAACCCACATCAGGCCAGGTCGAGGTCTTCGGCTGGTCACCGCGCAGCCAGCCCACCGTGGTGCTTTCGCGCGTCGGGTTTCTGGCCCAGGATCGCCCCCTGTATCGCTTCACCGTCGACGAGATGCTCACCATGGGCCGGCGCCTCAATCCACGGTGGGACGACGCCCTGGCCCGGCGCCGGCTGAACGACGCCGGTGTTCCCCTGGAGCGCCGCACCGACAGGCTTTCGGGTGGGCAACAGGCCCAGGTAGCGCTGGCGCTCGCCCTCGCCAAGCGTCCAGAACTGCTGCTGCTCGATGAGCCTGTGGCCAGCCTCGATCCGCTGGCGCGGCGCGAATTCATGGAGGTCCTGATGGCCGCCGTGGCCGAGGACGGGATCACCGTGCTGTTGTCGTCGCACAACATTGCCGACCTGGAGCGGGTCTGCGATTACCTGGTCATCCTCTCCGCAGCGCATGTCCAGGTGGCAGGCGAAACGGACGAGATCCTCGCTCGGCACAAACTCCTCACCGGCCCGCGCTGCGACGGCCAGGCCATCGCGCGAGTTCACTCTGTGGTGCAAGCCCGCCACACCGAGCGTCAGACCGTCCTGCTGGTACGTACGAACGGTCATGTCCACGACCCCGCCTGGACCGTCAGCGACGTGGCCCTGGAAGACGTCGTACTTGGCTATCTGCGAACGCCGTCCGCCCACGCCTTCCCAGAACCAGTCATCGAGCCCGGAGCGGCAACTTGATCTGGTTGACCTGGCGTCAACATCGAATGGAAGCCCTCGGAGCTGTGATCCTGCTGGCGATCGTCGGCGCCTTCCTGCTCTTTACGGGACTCTCGACTCGCAACATCTTCGACAGCCACGTCCAGGCCTGCCTCACCGAGCGCGGCGACGCCTATCTGCGACACGGCTGCCAGGGCATCCTTCGCAACTTTGAGAACGACGCCGACTACAACGGTCTCATCGGCTACCTGAACTTCCTTCCGGCACTGATCGGTGTGTTCGCGGGAGCTCCCATGGTGGCCCGGGAGATTGAGCGCGGCACCCACCGTCTGGTCTGGACCCAGGGAGTCACACGGCTGCGCTGGATATCCACAAAGCTGGCGCTGCTCGCGGTAGGCAGCGTCGCTGTCAGCGTCGCTTTCACCGCGATGATGACTTGGTGGCGATACCCCATCGACCAGGTTCAGGGACGATTCCTGCCCTCTGGGTTCGACTTCGAGGGGGTGGCACCTATCGCATACGGGCTCTTCGCATTCGCCCTTGGGGCAGCAATGGGAACCGTGATGCGCAGGACGGTTGTCGCCATGGCGGTGACCCTGCTCCTCTTCTTGGCGGTGCGGCTCCCGGTCGAAGGCTTGGTCCGCCCGCACTATTTGGCCTCGGTCACTACAGCCATCTCAGCGGCTGCACCTGATCCGCGC
Source organism: Candidatus Dormibacteria bacterium (assembly GCA_050998755.1). Classification (GTDB taxonomy): domain Bacteria; phylum Chloroflexota; class Dormibacteria; order DASZGP01; family DASZGP01; genus JAXDLW01. The sequence goes on along the minus strand of JBPCPW010000088.1, from coordinate 14,863 downwards.
GCCGACGGTGCTGGCAACTGGATTCTCCAAGGCGGCCTGATGGATCAGGCCGGCCATAAACTGAACAACGGTCAGCTGTCCCAGGTCTATTCGGACGCTGCCGCCGCCAAGGGCAATGCCCCCAAGGGGTCGTCCGGCTTTGACTTCGATGCCTACCTCCAGGTGCGCGGCTACGTGAGTTTCGCGGAATACCAGCCGGCTGATCGGTTCTGGACGTTCCAGGGCATCGAGGCGGCTTTCTATGTCGGACTCGCGGTGCTACTGCTTGGCTTCACAGCTTGGTGGGTGCGCTCCCGAAGCGCTGGCTGACACTTCTCGGAGACCCAGAGGTCGGACCGGCCGGTCTAGCGAACCGTAACAGTGACCTCAGCAGCTTAGGACGGGCTAAGCTCGAATACGTGGGCCAGGGACGGGAGCGTCAAGTCCCGAGTGAGCTCAAATCCCGCTGATTTGAATAGCGCTTCGAACTGCGGTTTGGTACGTTCCCGGCCCGACCCCGTCAGCACCAGCATAAGCAGGTCGATGGCCCGCAGCAGCCCGTTGGTCCGCTCCGACTCAGTCTCCAGCAGGGCCTCGATGACCAGTAGTCTGGCGCCCGCAGGCATGGACGTTCTGACGTTGCCGAGGATCTGGATACAGGCTTGGTCATCCCAGTCATGCAGTACGGCTTGCATCATGTAGTGGTCGCAACCGCCGGGCACAGATTCGAAAAAGTCGCCGCCGACAAACTCGCATCGATCGGCAAGGCCGCGCGCGGAAATGTTCGCTCGGGCGGCGTCAAGCATCTGCGGCAGTTCGAACAGGACTCCCGTCACCCCGGTGTGGAGCTGCAGGACGTCGGCGAGGAGGATCGCGCTTCCGCCGCCGATGTCGCACAACCGCCGCGCAGCGGAGAAGTCGTACTTGGCAGCGACGATGGGTCCCTGCATCCTCGAGTAAAACTCGAGCGCCCTGGTGAACGACTCTCCGGCCCCAGGGTTGGATTGACTCACGTACTCGAAATAGGGCACATGGTGAGCCTTGACGGTGCCGCTTTCACCGCTTTGCACCGAATGCCGGGGTTGTCCCCAGATCTCCCAGACCCAGTCGGAGTCGGCGAAGAGGACCCAATCGCGCGCCGACTGAGGATGGTCGCGGCGGAGGCGGTCGGACACGCGATTTGAAGACGGTTCCAGCCGCCGTATTGGATCGGTGCGACATCGTCCGCGTGGCGCCGTACACGCCTGCGGAGCGCTTGTTCGTGCTGAGGAACTATGTCCTACCCGCCACCCTTGGGCAGATCCACATCACCCCCGATCAGGTTGAACTCACCGCGTCCGGGCTGATCGCCATCTCGGACGCGGCGGCGTCAGACGGACTCCGAACTGCCGGTGCACTGCTCAACCGGATCCTCCTCACCGCGCTGAGGGAATACCTGGTCACCGGCAGGGCCGTGGTGGTCACTCCGACGATGGTCGCCCGCTGTGTCAAACCATGCGCGGAACCGGCATGGTGGCACTCCCTTTAGCGTCGGACGACGCGACATGGTCCGCTTGCGGTCCGCCGACAGGCGGTCCAATCTGATCATGAGTCCGCTGCTGCAGCCCACCTCCGCAAGAGATTCCCGATGAGCCTCTGGGATACAACGTCCGAACGGTTCCATGGACCCAGCCTCCACCAGGCAATGCTCGCTCGCGGCTACACCGTTGACGAACTGGCCGACGACGCCGGGCTTGACCGAGGTTCCGTGCACAACGCGCTGAACGGCAAGAACGTCCGAGATACCACGGCCATCAAGATCTTCAAGGCTCTGGAGCGCCGCCAGCCCATGCTCATCACATACGGCGATCAGCAGGTGGCCTGAGGTCCGTCAGACACCTGAGCGGGGCGATACGTTCACGATCCTGTACGCATCTCCTCGACTCCGGCCCCATCGAGTAAGGGGATCTACGCGGCGTGAAGCGCAGAGGCGAGGGCGGCGGGGTCCACAGCGACTAGCTCCGGAAGTGTGATGGCGATGGGTTTGCCCTGATCGAGAAGCCACTGCGCGTTGAGGATCGTCACGCCGACCACCGCCCCCGTCGCGTCGAATCGAAGGGCGTGGCCCTCGGCCGTTTCGTCGTAGTCCTCGGCGGCCTGGGGATCGCCGATGTGCAGATAGAGCACGTCCCCGGTGGCATCGTAATGGACGTGGTCGAAGGTCAGCTGACCGATTGTGATGCTCATAGGCTTGGGTGTTTCCTCAATTCAGGCAGGGCCAGCTCTAAATCGATTTGGCGACACGGGTCAACTGCGGTCCCACCAGGATCAGCAGCGAGAGGACGGCGCCGAGCTGTTCCAGTTCGTGCAACTTCTTGCCGTTGACGAGCCTGAAGGCGACGACGAGGCCGGTCGTTGCGCATGTCAGCTGGGCGCCCTGTCCGATGGTCATTTCTTGATCTCGCGATCCCGACGGATCATCTGAGAGAGGCTCTGACCAGTTCGGTCTCGGAGCGTATCCAGCTTGGCGTCCGCCCTGACCCCGGGAGCCAGCCCAGGGTAGGTCTGCCTGAGCGTATCGAGGCGCTTATCTCCGCGCTTCTGACTTATCTTCCCGTCTACGTTTCGGTGTCGGTTATCGAGGCCCATGGCTGACTTCCTCCGTTGAACTGAACCATAATCCTACGCCGGTCGAAATCGGTCTGTCAACATACCGTATGCGGCACGACCTATTGACACAAGATGTAGGGTGTTCGAGGGTTTGCAACGCTTTTGCTGCTGCATTTGGTGGTGCGATGTGTCAGTAATTATCTAGAGACTGATGCGTTTTTCTGCGATGCTTGCCAACGCCATGGTTCAGACTGTGGGCCCATCCATTGACGAAAGGAGGTGACCCAACCTTGCCTTTGACTCAAGCCCAGCCTGACTTGGAGGCGTCCGAGACCGCCATCCGCCTGCCCGCCACCGAGGTGGTAGCCCGGTTGAGCGCCCTACTAGGCGCCAGGCTCGTCGCGTATCTGTCGGGCGTCAAGGATGCTCGCGCTGTCAAGGAATGGGCGAGCGGCCGACCAATCAAGAATCCCGTTGTCGTTCCGCGGCTGCGGAACGCTCTTCGAATCGCCATCTTCCTGAGCAACCATGATGGACCGGAGACGGTCCAGGCCTGGTTCCAAGGGCTTAACCCCAACCTGGACGATCGTGTACCGCTTGAGGTTCTTCGGGATGCCGAGGACAGGGAGAAACCCTCCCAGGAGGTCTTGGCCGTGGTGGCGGCCGCGCGAGTCTTCGCAGCGAGGTGACGATCCCGGCGCGAACGGTTGCGCCGCCTGACACACCCGTATGGCGCGTCGGCAGGGGTGATCGTCCCTGGTCCTTTCCGGACTGGAGGTACGCCACAAGAGGGCGGTTCCCTCACCGCTGGGACGATCCCGACGGGCAGTACCGAGTCGTCTATGGAGCCACGACGCGTGTCGGAGCGTTCGTGGAGGCTCTTCAAGAGTTTCGTCCGACTAGCCATCTCGCCGGCCAGCTCGATGAGCTGGGTCCCGCAGACGCAATCGCACCCGGCACTTTGAGCCAAAGCTGGCTGGGGCCGCGATCGATCGCATCGGCAATCCTCACCGGCTCATTCGCGGATGTCCAGCGCCACGATTGGATCGCCTACCTGCACAAGCAGCTCCTGTCACAGCTCGCCGGTTGGGGTGTTGGAGAGCTCGACGGAGCCGTCCTGCGGTCGACCGCGACACGCGCGATCACCCAGGCGGCGTCGCGACTGGTTTACGAGGCGAGCCTCGCCGATGGATCCGGAGCGCCGGCCTTCGCTGGCGTCGCCTACGAGAGCCGGTTTGGGAGCGACATTGCCTGCTGGGCGGTGTTCGAGTACGCCGACTTGACGAAGGCGCCCTTCACCCAGGTCAGCTTGGACCAGCTCCAACCCGACGACCCCGACCTGATTGACGCCTGCGCGATTCTCGGGATCCGCTACCCGTGACCAGTGATCGCGGTGTAAGGCGCGCAGGGTGCCGCGGCGAAAGAGGCTGTACGGGGAAAGGGTGACCGCCGGTGTGGGGATGGCGTCGTCTCCAGATCAGAAGCGCACCCTGGAGACCGCTTCCAGCAGTTCCTGGCTCGCCTTCCCCCGGTAGTAATACGCCACCATGTCGCGCGACGCGTGGCCAAGCAGCGACTGAAGGTGGAGTTCGGAGACCCCGGCGTCGGCTGCCCAGGTGCAAAACGTGTGCCGGAATCGGTAGGCATTCGCGTGGATCGCAGTCCGCTCGCCCAACCGCTCGAGGACGAGGTCGAGTCCATGGATCGTAAGCGGGCTGTGCCCACCCTTCTTGGACGGGCGCTCTGACAGGAAGAGCCGCAACGCCCCCGCCGGCCGGCTCGGGTCCGAGAGGTGGTCGCGCAGGAGTTTGGGGAGCACCTTCTGCCCGATCGTCAGCGGGATCGTCCGAAATCCGGCCTCGGTCTTGGTCCGCTCGGGATCCCAGATCGACCCCCGCACCTGGACCACCGGTGGGGAGCTGTTGAAGTTCACGTGCCGCTCCTCGAGGATGATCAGCTCGCTCGGACGCATGCCGGTGTACAGCAGCATGGCCACGATCACCTTGTCGCGGGTGCCGGCGGCGGCGTTCATCAGCCGCTCCGCCTCGCCCTTGGTGAGCGCGTCCTCCTTCTTCTTGTCGGCGTCAGCGGCGGAATTGATCCGCAGCCCCGTCAGCGCCGCCCCCACCGCCGCCTCGTGCTGGTACTTGTCACGGCAGAACTCCGAGAACTGCCGGAGTTGGCTGCGAACCTTCTTGGCGGTGTCGGCGTCGGCGCCCATCTCGTGCTGGTACCAGGTGATGTACTCCGCGGCCAGATCGGCGGTCCAGTCCTGCACCACAACCACCGCCCGCGCCTGGCGCCACCCGCTCAGGCGACCGCCGAGGAGGTTGGCTCTGATCACCTTCCGGGTGGTCTGGCTATAGGCCCTGCCGGTCTTCGCCGAGACGTGCTCGTCGATCCAGGTGTCGACCGCCGCTTCGAAGGTCACCATGCCGTTCACCGCGCTTGACAGGCGAGGTTTGGCCCTCTTCTCCCCGCGTTCGATCCGGGCGTTCCAGCTCATGCCTGTATTCAGGACCACATGAGTCTATTTGTCAAGGTATAGACTCAGCAAAATCCTAGAGGATAATCCACCCGGAATTCGGCAACTTTCGGCGAGGCCCTGACGAGGCGCTCAACGGCCCAGTCTATATTCGAGACTGCCCCTCAGAAGGGGTTGGAGCGGGAGACCGGATTCGAACCGGCGACTTCAACCTTGGGAAGGTTGCACTCTACCACTGAGTTACTCCCGCCCGGAGCGCTCAAAAGATAGCAGTCAGAAGGGCGGGTCGGATGCCTCAGGGCCTGGCTCGGCCATCCCGCTCAGCGCCTTCGCAGCGGACTCTGGGGCCACCGTGTTGATGTATGTCCCGGTACTCATTTCAAAGCCGGCCGGCTGCTGGATCCGGGGGCGGATCTCGAGGTGCCAGTGGTAACTCTTGAGCGCATCGCCGGCCGCAGCCGGGTGGCTGTGGATGTACCAGTTGAGCGGGATGTCGCCGAGCTCATGCGTCAGTCGCCAGAGGATGCTGCGCAGGAAAACGCCGAGATCGGCGGCCAGGTCCTCGCCCGCCATGCCGAGGTCCGCCTGGTGCTCACGGGGGATGATCCAGGTCTCGAAGCTGGACCGCGATGCCCACGGCGTGATGGCGACAAAGTTCGTGCTCTGGGCCACGACGCGCTCGCCCGCCTGCAGCTCTTCCTCCAGCATCCGGCAGAAGACGCATCCGCCCATCTGGCGGTGGGCGGCCTCGGCGCCGGTCAGCTCCTCGTCGAGGAATGGCGCGGTCAGGCGGGTCGCGTAGAGCTGGCCATGGGGGTGCGACAGCGAGGCCCCCGCGTCGCGACCGTGGTTGTAGAGCGGGAGCACGGTGCCCACGCCCTGGACGCGGTGGCGCCAGTACCGGGCGAAGGTCGTAGCCATGATCAGCTCAGCCTCGGCCGCGGAGAGATAGGGCAACCAGCGGTCGTGGTGCGGGCTGTGGACGATCACCTCGGTCAGGCCCAGCGCTGGGCCGAATGTCCGCAGCGGGTTGCTCATGTCCGCCGGGCCATCCTCGGTGGAGAACGCGGGAAAGAGGTTGGGCACCACGCGGACCTGCCACCCGGGCTTATCGGCCTCGCTGCCGGCCCGCACAGCTGCCACCTCTGGCGGTGTCATGGCCTCGTGCCCGGCACAGAAGGGACAGTCGGCGGAGCCCTGCTCCTCCTCGGCGCTTCGGGTTGTCAGCACCTCCGGGCGGGATGCGCGCCCGGGGGCGAGGACCACCCATCGGTTGGTTATCGGGTCGCGCCGCAGCTCAGGCAACGGGGGCAGCCTCCTCGCTGTGCACCAGTAGGCCAATGCCCAGCGCCAGGGCCTCGGGTCCGGCGGCGGCCAGGACGGGCTGGCGGGTTGACAGGTCGAGGGATGCCTCTCCGATGGGGTTGCCCTCGAGGTCGGTCGCCACTCCACCGGCCTCCTCGAGGACCAGGATCGCCCCGACGCAGTCCACCGACCGAAGCGTTGGAGCCACGCTGAGACTTAGGGCCCCGGTGGCGCAGAGGCAGATGTTGAGGGCGGCCGAGCCCAGGACGCGGATCTTCTCCGCCTCCTGGAGCAGCCTGGTGTACCGCCAGGCGTGGGCCTGCCACCTGGTGGCCTCGATCTGCACAACGTTCAGCCTTCCCTCGGAAAGGCCTCCGCCTGACCGCAGCGGCCGTCCGTTGCGGGTCGCGCCACCGCCCCGGCGGGCGTCGTAGTTCTCGCCGGTCACCAGGTTGCGCACCGTCGACTCGTACACCGACCCAAACTCGCGCCCACGCGCCGCAGCAAGCGCGATGCTGAAGTACGGAATGCCCATCTTGGCGTTGTGGCTGCCATCGATGGGGTCCACGACGACCACGTCGCCACCGAGGCCATAGGTGCGCTCCCCCACCTCCTCAGAGATAAGCGTGAAGTTGCGCCCCCGAGCGTGCTCCTCCTCCAACAGGCGCAGCACGATGCCCTCAGCGAGCGAATCGATGTAGACGGTACCGTCACCCCCCGCGCCCTGCCCCTGCACCTCGCGCGAAGCCGCCGTTCCCCAGACGTCAGCGACCGCGGCCTGGACCTCGTCGGCGATGCGCGCGAACAGCGGCAGCCAGGTCTCATCACTCCGTCCCGCGGCCATGTTGCTCAGTAGCGGCGGCCCCGGATCCGCTCAATATCCAGCTTGGCGGTGCTGGCGACGAGCATCACGGTCATCACGCCGGCCTGCTGCGGGTCGCTCACGACCAGGTCGGCCGCGGCCGGGACAGACCCGGCCATGTTCAGGGAAACGACCAGGATCCCCTTGCCCCTCACCTCCCGAACCGCCTCTGTGATATCACCTCCCATCAGGCTACCCGCCAGTACCACGGCTTCGACACGCGGAAGCCTGGCGGTCGCCCGGAGTGCTTCGGCAATCTCCACCTCGCCGACCAGGGGGATGGTGTCGACCGAGATCCTCTCACCGCGGATGTTGTGACGGTCGGCCTCGCTGACCGCCCCCATCACCACGGCGCCAACCTGGGCGCCTGCCCCGATGACGATGATCCGGCGCCCGAAGATCCTCTGAAACGTTGGCTCGCGGGTGACGTCCAACACCTGGTCCACGGCCCGCAGTGCGGCCTCCAGGGCGTGGTCATCCCCCACCGCCTCAAGTTCGAAGAAGATCCTGGCCTGCTCACCCTCGCGCACATCCATACCGACATAGGTGACATTGGCGCCGTGGGCGTAGATCGCCTCAGCCAGCGCGGCGAGGATCCCCGGCTGGTCCTGCACCCCAATCGAGAGCGCCAGCTGCGGCTCCTTGTGAACGCGCCCTGCCTTCGCCATATCAGTGCAACCTTAATTGGTGAGCAGGGATCCGGGCCTCAGGCGACGCTGAAGACCTCGTAATCCTGGGACTGAAAGACCACCCGGTGATGGCTCTGCCAGTACGGCAGGTTGGCTCCCGGGCCGTCCTTCGCATCCATCTCCTCGGGGCCGATGACGACGTAGGTGACGCGATATTTATGGAGGAGGTCGTCGGTTCCCGGCATACCGCGGTACATCGTCACGACGTCGGCCTGGCGGTGGTCGTCATTGAGTCCCCAGGTCCAGATCCACCCCGGATATCCCATCACCACCTCGCGCCGGCTCATGGTCAGGATCGGGTGGTTGTTCTGCCAGCCGGTCAGGAAGATCGACGACTCCGGCGTGCTGCTGCGCGCCCACTCGGCAACCCGCAGTTCGTCGGTCGTCAGCAACCTGTAGCTCACCCCGGGAATGTCGCGCTGCGACGCGCGCACCAGGTCCAGGCCACCAGAAGCGGTGGTGGCCAGCAACAGCAGGATGGCCAGAGCCCCCAGCACCGGGCCACGCTTGCCCAATTGAGCGACGACCACCCCGGCCAGGATGGCGGCGAAGATTGCCCACCACGCGAACCATTTTGTGTTGTCCCAATCCCACGGCTGCAGGATGACCAGGTTGGGAAGGATGAACAGCAGCCAGGCGGGGATGACAAAGCGCATCAGCCCCGGCTTGCCGCCCCGTCCCAGAAAGTAGGCCATCAGCGCCAGCGGGATCAACAGGGCGGTATTGAGCAGCCAGAAAAAGACGACGTTGAGGTGGTAGTCGGAGGTGACGGAAAGCCAGCCGAGCTGGAGGTGGAGAAAGGAACGGTTATAGGCCGCAGGCGGCAGGATCAGTAGGACCTGCGGCGCGCCGATCACGGCTGCAGGAACGAGGAAGCACATCCAGTTCAGCGCGACCCGGAGCGCTGAGCGGGCATCATCGCGGTGGGTTACCGCGATCACAACGACGTCCAGGGCCGCCAGCCCGGAGAAGAAGAGCGCAAGGTCAAAGTAGGAACTCGCGTGGAGCAGCGGCAGCAGGCCGAGGAGCACCCCGCCGACGACGAATTCGCCGCGCCGGCCCGAGCCGCGCGCATACCAGGCGATGGAGACCACGATCAGCCCGAGGGCAAAACCAAAGAGCGTCGAGCGCTGCGGCACGAGGTAGGCCAGCACCGGGTTCAGCCACTGAAAACCGACGCTGCGGTCAAGGGTGTACTCGCAGAGCTGCTGGGGGTTGGCGCCGCATGCGTGCATCGGGTGGACAATCGCACTGACGATTGCTGCCAACCCGCCAAGCGCCCCGGGCTGCTCAGGGTGCAGATCGTGCAACAGGTTGAGAAAGCCCAGGCCTCCGCTGAGGAAGAACACGAGCACCGCCGCCGCCGCCGCCCAGCGGTCGCCACCGAGGCGCTGCGCGGTGCTGTAGAACAGCACCACCAGGGCCAGCGACATGATCCCGCTGGCCAGCGGCAGGCTGGCCTCAAGCCCCAGGCCCAGGTGCAGCAGTACACCTGAAAAGAAGTCGGGAAGAAAGGGATAGGTCAATTTGACGCCGCTGAAAAATGGGTTGTCCGGCGGCAGCAGGTGGTGCGCTTCGGAGAGGTACCCGGCGATGGCCAGGTGGGTGCACCAGTCCCCCCAGATATTGACGTACCCGGCGTAGAGACCGTCGGGTTTGACCTCCAGGGCGTGCGTGTAGAAGGGCACGAAGAACACCAACGCCAGGCCCACGAGCATCGCCAGCGGGAGTGCCTGCCAGTTCCTCCAGCGCTGCAGCATCGACGTCCATTCGTTGCGCAACCCTGTGCGCCAGCGGGTGAAGCGCGCACAGGTCGCGCCGGTGATGAGCAGCAGCACTGCGCCGACGAGCACCGTCCCTCCCGACATTCCAAGCGGGATCGCCGCCAGCCACGTCAGCAGGGCCGCCGCCGAGATCCCCAGCACCACCCCCGCCGCGACGCGGCCCTCCAACTGCCAGGGCATCCGGCTCACGAACGTCAACATGAAACCCACGGCGGAGGCCAGCAGCAGGTAGGCGAGCAGCAGGACGATCACGTCAGTCCGAACGCGGTCTGGATCAGATCCAGGAGATCTTGGTGTCGGTGCCGAGGTTCAGCCATATCCGCTGCAGCCAATCGCTGCTGGAAACGGGCAACCCGGTCCACATGGGGTAGAAGAAGACAAACACCACAACCACCAGCAGCAGCCAGGCGACGGCCACATGCCGGCCCTCCAACACGGGCAGTGCGGCGTTGCCCAGGCTCAGCCGGAAGCGCGCCTGTCGCAGGTGAGAGAGGGCGAACGCGAGTGCCAGGATCATGAACGGGAGACCTCCGAACATGTGGTACAGGAAGAGCACCCGGCTGACGCGCGAGAACGGCAGCCACGCCGCCAGGAACGCGATCACGATCAGCGCCGGGGCGTACCGCCGGCGCCGGACAGCGTAGATGCCGCAGTAGACCAGTGCCGGGATGGAGGCCCACCAGATCGCTGGGTTGCCGAGGTTGAACACCTCAGCCCGCAGCACCTGGTGCGTGATGTCGCTCGAGCCAAGGTTGTCCTGGTAGTAATACGCGACGGGCCGCAGCAGGAACGGCCAGCTATACCATGCTGACCCGTAGGTGTGGGTGGCCGTGAGGTGGGCGTGGTAGTCGTAGGCCCACTGGTCGTGCACCACCATCTGGTGAATGTAGAGGCCCGGATCGAGCCCCGTCGGAATCCAGATCGGGCCGGCCTTCGAAAGCCTGAGCGCGGCCGCCGGCACCGCGTCGGCGGCGCAGTTCGACGGCACCTCCAGGCCCGTCCCGGTCACCGTGCTGCACTGCGGGATGCTGTTGTAGCGGAAGTAGCTGAGGGTGTACACCGCCGCCGGGAGCACCAGCAGGAAGAGCAGGTAGACGTAGGCCCGCACCACCCTGTCGCGCGGGCCGACGGGCGTCAGCCGGCGCCAGCCCTCCGACCCCAGCGACCAGCCACCGGCACCGGATTCGAGGCGTACCCGGTTCAGCGCCCAGCCGGTCGCCAGTACGACCACCATGGTTCCAAGCGCCGCCAGCGTTGTCCACTTGGCGGCGACCGACAAGCCGACAGTGAGGCCCAGGGCGCTGAGGGTCCACCACCATTGCCGGTCGGTACGCGCGTCGCGGTGGAGGTGGAACACCCAGTAGGCCAACAGCAACAGGGCGAGGGCGACGGCGTCGATCATCCCGATCCGCGACTGCACGAAGGACATCCCGTCGAAGGTCATCAACAGCGCCGCCGCGGTGGCGAAGAATCGGTCCGGCCAGAGCCTCAGGGCGATGACGTAGATCAAGGGGACCAGGGCAGTCCCGAACACCAGGCTGGCCAGCCGCCAACCCCAGGTGCCGAAACCCGGCAGGGTCCCCTCTGCCTCGCACTTCTTCCCCGGCGGGATGCTGTGGCCCTGGTCGTAGTGCATCCAGGTACCGCCGATGACCATCCCCGTGGCGATCACCAGTTTGGCCAGCGGCGGCTCCGGGTCCAGGTAGTCCATGCCCACCAGGTCCTTGCAAGCGTCCTGTGCGAAGTAGACCTCGTCGAAGATGTAGCCGTTGGGCGACTGATACGGGTGGCCCAGCCCGAAGATGCGTACCGGCGGCCAGCTCAGTGGGTGGGTGGCGAAGTCCGGCATGATCGGACTGAGGAGCCGCAGGAAAAACGCCACGGCAGTGATCGCGACGATGACCTGGACGTCACTGCGCCGTAGGCGCGCCGACACCACCCCGGGGACCCCGACGGTCACCTGCCGCGCTTACCCCGGCGGCGCCGACGCGATGGGTCGGTCACCACCTCGGCCGGCTGGCGACGGGCGCTGATGCGCTGCCTGAGGACTGCCAGCGCGGCGTCGGTCTCGGTCACCGGCAGCACCGCTTCGCGCTCCAGGATGGTCCGTGGGCCAAGGCGGCGCCTGAGCTGTTCGGGCAACTCCTCGCCGCGCAGGCGCAGGCAGATTGCACGGTCGCCATACAGGTTCTTCACTGTCTTGGTCTGCCAGCGCTTGCGGTCGGGCCGATCGAAGATGTGTTCCAGCGAATCCACCCGCACTTTTTCGATGTCGGTGTAGGCGATGGTCGCCGAGCGTTGAAACTGCCTGACGCGGACGCCAGCCTCGCCGAACTCGACGTAGTTGCGGCGGGAATAGGCATAGACCGCCAGGCCGAGGATCAACGGCATGATCGCGAACGCGGCGCCCGTCACAAAGTCCCCCAATCGATGGGAACGCAACCCCTGGAACACCGCGAACCCCAGGTAGCCGATGACCAGGACACCGATGATCAGCCGCAGATCACGAAGAACCTGGCGCGCGTAGAGAAGGTAATGGCGTTGAGGCGCCGGCACGCGGCAATTCTAGGTGGGACATGGCCGAGAGGCTGTTTCTCGGCACCGGCTTAAAATTAGAAAAGCCCGAGGGGGGTCTCGGGCTTTTCCAAGGAAGGGATTGAGTAGGGCTCGGCTGTGAAGCCCATTATTCGTAAGCCCGGTGTTAATTTGGTGAAGTTCAAGTTAAGAACGGTCAAGATTTGTTCAGGGTCCGGGCGACCGCCCGATCCCACCCGGTGACACGATCCTGGCACTCGGCGGCGGCCATCGCCGGTGTGAAGCGGCCCCCCTCCTTCCAGGTCGCCGCAAGCTCGTCGAGCGAGGCCCAGACGCCCACCGACAGCCCGGCCAGGAAGCAGGCTCCAAGCGCCGTTGTCTCCGCGGTGGCCGCGCGCAGCACCGGGATCGCCAGCAGGTCCGCCTGAAACTGCAGCAGGGCGTCCATCACGCTGGCGCCGCCATCAACGCGCATCTCGCGCGGCCGCACTCCCTCCGTGGCCATCGCCTTGAGGACATCGTTGGTCTGGAATGCCATGGCCTCGACCGCCGCACGCACAACCTGCTCGCGTGTCGTTCCCCGACTCAGGCCGCAAAGTAGCCCACGGGCGTCTGGGTCCCAATGGGGCGCCCCCAACCCGGTGAAAGCCGGAACCAGGTAGACCCCCTCGGTGTCCTGGACGGCGGCGGCGATGGGGCCCGCCTCGCTCGCCTCGCGGATCAGCCCCAGTCCGTCGCGAAGCCATTGCAGGGCGGCGCCCGTGATGAAGATCGCGCCCTCCATTGCATATGTGGGCACACCCTTCAACTGCCAGGCGACGGTGGCCAGCATCCCGGAACTGCTGATGCGCGGCTCGCTGCCCGTGTTGAGCAACACAAAGGAGCCCGTCCCATAGGTGTTCTTGCACATCCCGGGGGCGAAGCACGCCTGCCCGAACAGGGCCGCCTGCTGGTCACCCGCGATCCCGCCGATGGGCAGGTCAAGTCCGTGGAAGGCCGCCGCGTCGGTGCGGCCGAAATCGCCGGAGCTGTCGCGGACCTCGGGCAACAGCGCCATGGGCACGCCCAGGATCTCGCAGAGCTCCGCGTCCCAGCGCACCTCGCGAATGTCGAACAGCAGGGTGCGGCTGGCGTTGCCCGGCTCGGTCAGGTGCTCGCGACCGGCCGTCAGTCGCGCCACCAACCACGTGTCCATGGTGCCGAAGGCCAGCTCCCCGGACTCCGCCCGCTGCCGCAGGCCCGGCTGGTCCTCCAGCAGCCAGCGCAGCTTGGTGCCACTGAAATAGGGGTCGAGTAGAAGCCCGGTCCGGTCACGGAAGAGCGGCTCACGCCCCTCGTCCCTGAGTTGGCGGCAGATCTCTGTGCTGCGGCGACACTGCCAGACGATGGCATGAGCGACGGGACGTAGAGAGGCGCGTTCCCAGAGCACGAACGTCTCCCGCTGGTTGGTGATACCCACCCCCACCGGGTGCGCGCCGCTGCGCTTCAGGAGTTCACCCGTGGCATCAACCACCGACTGCCAGATCTCCTCGGCATCGTGCTCCACCCAGCCGGGGCGCGGGTAGTACTGGGTGATCTCTCGATACGAGCGATCGACCACGGTACCGGCGGAGTCGACCAAGAGGACGGTGGTGCCGGTGGTGCCCTGGTCGATTGCCAGGAGCACCTCGCCGGTCACCGTCGCTGCCCGGTGAACGCCGCCGCCCTGCCCTCCATCCGCGCCGTGAAAGCCTCGCCGAAATCGGGGCTGCTGATGCACTCCGCCTGCGCCGCCGCGACGTCCCGAAGGTTGTCCTCGGGTGCTTGGCCGGCGGACGCCTGGTCGGCCAGGCGCTTGATCCAGGAGGTGGCGATGGGCGCATTTCCGGCAATTGCGCGTGCGAGTTCCAGCGCCGTCGACTGCACCTCGGCCGCGGGCACCACCCGGTCCACCAGGCCGATCCGCAGCGCCTCCTCGGCGGCCACCTCCCGGCCGGTCATGGCGATGTCTTTGGCACGACTCACGCCGCATAACTGAACCACCCGGTGGATCCCGGTGAGGTCAGGAATGATCCCATAGCGGATCTCGAGCAGGCCCATCCGAGCATCATCAGCGGCGACCCTGAGGTCGCACGCGGTGGCCAGCTGCAGCCCGGCGCCAAACGCCACCCCGTGGACCGCGCACACCGAGGGCTTGCCGATGCGCTCCAACTTCATGTAGATCTCCTGGAGTTGGGCGACACCGCTCAAGAAGTTGGCGTCGTCGCCACCCAGCGCGGCCAGCGGAGCGAGGTCGATCCCGGCGCAGAAGACCCTGCCCTCGCCGCGCAGCAGGACGACGCGCACATCGGGCTGTGCAGCCCGGTCGAAGGCCTCGCCGGTGGCCTTGAACAGCTCGAGGCTGAGGGCGTTGCGCTTATCGGGGCGGTTGAGCGTGATCGTCAGCAGACCGTCCTCGACCGAGGTCAGCACGAGGTTGTCAGTCATCATCTCCACGTATCTCCTTGCAATGGTCCCGGTGCGACGGGCGCGAGCTAGACATCCCACGGCTGTAAATGTCAAGCGGCAACGGAAATTTCCTCCCAGGCCACCGCCTCGGAGTAGTTTTGCCGATACCTAAGACAGCCGTGCAGGATCCCGACCAGACGATTGCCGA
>JBPCPW010000086.1:0-14276 GCA_050998755.1 Candidatus Dormibacteria bacterium | reverse complement strand
TCGGCAATCGTCTGGTCGGGATCCTGCACGGCTGTCTTAGGTATCGGCAAAACTACTCCGAGGCGGTGGCCTGGGAGGAAATTTCCGTTGCCGCTTGACATTTACAGCCGTGGGATGTCTAGCTCGCTCCGTTGTCAGTCGAGCTTTAGCTCGCTCTTATGTGAGTCGAGCTTTAAAGGACTCCGTGGCTGACGTCCGCCCTTTCCGCGGTGTCACATATGACCCCTCAAGGGTCGATCTGGCATCCGTCCTCAGCCCGCCCTACGACGTCATCTCGCCGCAGCAGCAGCAGGCGTACTACGCGCGCGATCCCCACAACGCGGTCCGCATCATCTTCAACAGCACGCCCGGTGAGGGCCGCTACAGCGATGCGGCCCGGCAGCTGGGCGACTGGCTCGCGGATGGCGTGCTGCGCCGGGACAGTGAGCCGAGTTTCTACGTCCACCGCGAGACCTTCGATGTTCCCGGGCTTGAAGCTGTAACGCGCATGAGCCGCATCGGGCTCCTGGCGGCGGTGCGCCTCGAGCCCTGGAGTACCGGCGCAGTCAAGCCGCACGAGCACACCATGCCCGGGCCCAAACAGGACCGCCTCGAATTGATGCGTGCCACCCAGGCTGACACCGAGCCGATCTGGGTCTTCCATCCCGACCCCGAGCGCACCCTGCTGGCGGCGCTTGAGGCCCTCGCCGCCGAGCCCCCTGACCTGGCCGCGACCTTCCGCCCGGTGCCCAACGTCGCAGGTGACGGGAGCGCTGAGACCCATGAGCTGTGGCGCGTTTCGCACCCCGCCACGGTGGCCCGGCTGCGGGATGCGGCGTCGTCGGCGCAGCTCTACATCGCCGACGGGCATCACCGCTACGAGACGGCGCTGCACCACGCCGGGGAAGTGGGTGGTGGCCCCGACGACGCCAGCCGTTTCAAGCTGATGTTGCTCAGCGCGGTTGAGGACCCTGGTCTCCTCGTCCTGCCCACGCACCGGCTGGTCAGGCTGCCGGCGGGGCGCACCCTCGGCGAGTTCCTGGGCGGGCTGCTGTCGTGGGGCTGGACAACCGAGCAACCCGCCGGCTTTGGCGACCTGGTGGCGCGTCTGCGTCCACCGTCACCACCCAACAGGTTGGGCTTCGGGCTGTTGGCCGAGCGCCGCTACACGTACCTGGAGGGCCCTATCCCCGCCGCGGAGGTGGCGGACCTGGCCCCCAGCCTTGCCGCCCTCGACGTTGGGCTGCTGCACCAGGGCGTCCTGCGCCCCCTGCTGGGCATCGGGCCGGAGCAACTGGCGGCGGGCGATCTCGTGGCCTACTCGCGCGACGCCCTGGAGGTGCAGGAGCGCGTTACCAACGGGGACTTCGACCTCGGCATCCTGACCCGGGCGCCCACGCTGCAGCAGGTCCAGGCGGTGGCCGACGCCGGCGAGAACATGCCGCAGAAATCGACGTACTTCTGGCCCAAGCCGGCGTCCGGGCTGGTGATGATGTTGCAGCCGCCAGGCGAGGGCCTCTGAGCCGGGCTCGCGGATAGAATTCGCGGGCTATGCCCACATACGGTTATCGCTGCGAGAGCGGGCACGAGTTCGAGGTCTTCCAGTCCATGAGCGAGGCTCCTCGGACCGAGTGCCAGGAGTGCGGCAAGCCGGTGCGGCGGATCTTCTATCCGGTTGGCATTGTCTTCAAGGGCCCGGGCTTTTACAAGACGGACAGTCGGGGGAGCTCCAGTTCCACCAACCCGGCGCCTGCGGCCGGCGCCGCCGGGTCGGGCTCCGAGGCGACCGCTGACAAGCCTGACTCACCCGCCACGACCGAGAAAAAGGCCGAGCCCAAAGCGGAGAAAAAGGCCGAAAGCAAGCCGGCTTCGGGCAGCGGCACCAACAAGTCTGCCTGACGCGCACAGCAGCGTGGAATTCCCTTGCGTGGGGTTCGGTTACAGACTGCATAGCTGCTAGATTCAGGTAGCGGCTCGGCCCCGCCGCAGGGATTGACATCAAGGAGAACGCAATGCCAGAAATCGTCCACATCACCGACCAGAGCTTCGAAGCCGATGTCTTGAAGTCGGATGTCCCCGTGCTCGTGGACTTCTGGGCCGAGTGGTGCGCGCCCTGCCGCATGGTGGCCCCGGTTGTCGAGGCCATCAACGAGGAGTACAACGGCGAGATCAAGGTGGGCAAGCTCGACGTCGATGCTTCCCCGGTCATCTCTGCCCAGCTTGGCGTGATGAGCATCCCGACACTGATCCTGTTCCGCGACGGCAAGCCCGTCCAGCGCATGGTGGGCTTCCAGCCCAAGCCGTCGCTGAAGAGCAAGATCGACGCGGCGCTCCAGGCCGCCGTCTAGGCGAACGTACCCGATCCGAGAGCCCGTGGCGCAAGCCGCGGGCTTTTCTGATTTAAGGGAGGGATCCCTGGAGGTAGGTTGACGTGAGCGAAAAGCGCGAGATGAAGTGGGCTCCGCACGGAGACGTCGAGGCCAACAACGAGCTGATCAAAGGCTTCCTGCCGGGCCACATGGGGGTGCAATTCACGGCCATCGAGCACGGTCGATGTGAGGCCAGGCTCGAGATCCAACCCCACCACCATGCTCCCAACGGCTTCCTCCATGCGGCAACACCCGTGACCCTGGCCGACACTGCCGCCGGCTTTGGCTGCCGGCACAGCCTCCCCGAGGGGGCCAACGGCTTCACCACCATCGACCTCAGCTGCAGCTACCTGGGCACGGCGACGGAGGGTTCCATCGCCTGCGTGGCCGAGATGGTGCATGGGGGCCGTAGCACCCAGGTCTGGGATGTCAGGGTACGGCGTGAATCCGACGACAGGGTTATCGCGCTTTTCCGCTGCACCCAGATGGTGCTCTACCCGCGCGAGCCCGCGTCGGCCAACCCCGGCTCTTAAACCGAGGAAGGCGTGTCCTGCGACACGCCTTCCCGATAGCCCGTGGGTCTAGAGGACCCGGTCTTGGGTCAGTTGCTCAGCCGGCCTAGCTCTGGTAGCTCAAGGTCCCGAGCCAGGAGGACCGAGATCCCGAAGAGGACCAGGGTGAAGGCCAGCAGGAGGCGGTTGATCGCGTCTCCGTGACCGGTGTTCGGCTGCTGAGTCGAGGCACCCTGGACACCCTGGGCAGCCTGCGCTGCCTGGACGCCTTGCGCCGGGGGCGTGACCACGACGGTCACGCCATTGACCTGCTGCACCGGGATTGGGGCCACGAAGAAGGTCACCTTGGTGATGGTGTCGGTAATGACGGTTGCCGGCAGCGTGGCAGTGGTCCCGCCGGTGGATGGAGCGCCTCCGCCCTTACCACCACAGTTGACGAACTTGTCGCCGGCCGGGGGGTTGGAGGCGACGACATTGAGAACCGAACCATCGGGTGCGGTGGTCGTGGCAGGCGCCGGGCCGCCGGCGGCGAGGGTGGTACCGGCGATGGTGATGGTGCCGCTGGCCGCACTGCCGACGGTGCCGTCAGCGTTGCAGAAGAAGATCACGCCCTGGACCTGCCCGGGGTTCTTCTTGACCAGGAAGGTGACTGTGGTGGTGTTGTCCGGCGTCACCGAGACGCCGTTCTGGGTGCCGGTGCCCGAGCAGAAGCTGTAGTGCTGGGGCGAGGTCGCGGTGACCGCGTAGGTACCAGGGGCGGCGTCTACGGTGACGGGCACCGGGCTACCGCTGGCAGTGGTGTTGGGGATGGTCGCCGCGCCACCCGCGGGAGCCGCGGTGGTGGTGGCTGCCCCGTTGGCGTCACAGAGGTTGATGACCACCTGGATGTGTCCGGGGTTCTGGGCGACGTTGAATGTGTGGGTATTGGTCCCGCCGGGCTCGACCGGCAGGGTGGGCGAGTCAGCCGCCGCACCGGCGTTGCTGCCCACTGGGGTGGCGCAGTCGGTGAAGTGGTAGTGGCTCGGCGCAGTCGCGTGCTCGATGTACGAGCCCGGCGCCACGGTGGCGGTGAGGGAGTCGTTCTGGTTGGCGACCGCCTGGGTGCCGCTGGCTCCGATGGTCCCGCCCGCAACCGGGGTCCCGGCGCAGTCCTTGATGTAGCCGGTCAGGTTGCCGGCATCGGGGGCGACGTGGAACACCCAGCCGTTGCTGCCGCCCGCAGGGACAACGATCCCGGTCTTGGTGGCACTGGTCCCGTCATTGCTGGGGGTGGTGGCGCAGTTCGTGAAGTGGAAGTGGGTGGGGGCGGTGGCCACCTCGTCATACGGCCCCGGCGCCAGGCCGGGCACGGTGAGCGGGTTGCCGGGGGTCCCAACCACGTTCGCACCCTGCTTGCCGGTGATGCTCCCGCCCGCGGCGGCGCCGGCGCAGTCCTGGATCGCCCCGGTCAGGGTGCCGGGGGCGATGATGTCGAATTCCCAGGAGGTGTGACCGAAGTCGTTGGTCGTGTCGTGGCCCGCCGCCAGGAAGTCGCTGTCCCAGGCGGTCAGGTCCATCCGGTAGTGGCCGGCGTCCGTGACGTTGGGAACGGTGGCGGTCAGGAGTTCCTGGTAGTAGCACTCGCGCTCGTTGTTAGTCAGTTTGGCGGTGTTGTCGATCGTCTTCGAAATCTTCGCCGGGAGGTAGTCAAACACCACCGTCGAGGTCGAGCCGCTCACCTTGCTCAGCTGGAAATGGATGCGGCGATCGAAGTGCAGATCGGTCGGGACGGTGGGATTGTAGACATGGGTCTCGTCGCTGTACCACGAGCCCACGGTCGCCCCGGGCAGAACGGCCACACCGGTGGGGAAGCTGATCTTGGGCCAGAAAACGGCCTCGGTCTGACCGGTGACCACCGAGGTGTGGAGGCACTGCGACCCGCTGCTTGGGGGCAGGGTGCCGGCATCGGCCGCGCCCGCGCGCCGGGGCACCAGTGAGAATGCGAGGCTTAACGCCACGAGGGTACAGATGACCAATGGGACCACGACTCGGCCGAGCCTCCCGGTATTAGTCCCGATCGTCAAAAGGTGCTTCTCCTCTGGCGGGGGCGAGGTGTCGCCTCCCCGAATTGGTCATGCCAGGGTGTGCCCTGGTCTGGTGTCTCATTTGTGTAACGTTCGTGCCCGCTGAAACCTTCCGGGTGCGCCAAGATGGTGCCGAATCGCGGACTGGACTCATTATCCGCTCCAGATGAGCGCCAGCGCCAGATCCGCTGCGGCCCACTACGCTTGTCAGCCCACGGGAGCGGATGGGGTCAGGTGGCTTCCCCAGTCTTCAAAACTGAGATGGGCCGTCTGAACTCGAATTCGGCCGTTTTAGGCCATTTCCCTCCCAGTCTTTGCAACCGGGAGGCGACTCTATTGCCGCCTATCGAGCCTACCATCCAGAGGTGTTGTTAGATAGGCGACCCTTAGGTCCAAGGTGGGCACCCCGGCACCGCAGCGACGCGACACGGTTGACCGTCTTATTGATGGCGAGGTCATCCAGTTCAATGGTGCCCAGGGGGAGCGCCTGGGCTGGATCGTGTCGTGGCTTGCTCCGGGTATACCGAGGCCGATCTACGACGAGTTGTGGTTGACGGCACCGAAGGTCCCGTACGCGGAATTCAAGAGGCTCGATCGGCCGCTCCCAAACGAGCTGTCCGTTCTGATGTTCGAGGACGAAATGCCGCTGGCGTTCTTTGTTCCCGAATCCATGATGGACGCGATGAATCAGATGTTCCTGAGCCGGAACTGACCTGTTGTCCCGGTCGAGGACCAGGGTGACTCGGCTTGGACCGTAGCCTCGACCGCGAGGTCAGGGTCACGATCCGCTGCTTGATCGAGGACCTGGGCACCGCTGTGCCCCCGCTCGCTGAGCCGATCTCCGCCGTCGATCAACCTCTCATGGACGAGGCGCGGCGGGTGGCTCCGACCGCGCCACAGGGCCAGAAGCGCATCCTGTCGATTGGGCATCCGCCCGTCTATCGGCTACGCCACAGCAATCAGCGAGCGGCGACCTGGCTCGATCGCGATGCCGGCATCCTGTGGGTGCTCGCAATCGCTCGTCGCGAAGACGACTCAGACGAGGATGCCTTCGCCCATTTCAGCCGACTTCACGCTGACGGCCGTCTGCTCCCAACCGATGACGACCGTGCCCGCATCGAATTTGAGCAAGGCCATCGCCTGTTCACCCGGATTCGATCCGACCTGGTCGTCGTGCTCGCAAGGACGCGAGAACACCGTGAGGACGAGATTCGCGTCGACCTCGCCGGCTTCTTGTCGGTC
This sequence comes from Candidatus Dormibacteria bacterium, assembly GCA_050998755.1. Lineage (GTDB taxonomy): Bacteria > Chloroflexota > Dormibacteria > DASZGP01 > DASZGP01 > JAXDLW01. Next base: position 8,111 of record JBPCPW010000086.1, on the reverse strand, counting down.
CGTGTCTACTCGGCCCTGGACGGGAAGCTTGAGGAGCTGTGGATGGCCGTCTCAACCCGCGATGCCACTGGCGCGGGAGTCGCACCACGGCTGCGGGACACGATCTTTGCGTTGATGGAGCAATTGGTCGCCCCGGCCGAGTGGGAAGGGCGTCCGGACTGGCCGAGGGGCCAACTCGAGTGGTTCGAAGTCTGCCGCCTCGCCATCCGAGAGGATGGGTTCTAACTCGAGGCGCTGTCCTGACGCCGGGCGCCAATCCGAGCGGCGGTACTCTCGTCCACCCCGAGCATGTGCGCCACGGCGGCATCGTCTCCGACCTTCAGGGCGGCGCGAGCTCGCGCTATACCCTGCTCGAGCTCTTCGGCGTGGCGGGCGACGTACTCCTCGACCGCGGCCTCAACAATGCTTGCCTGACTCATCGCTGAGAGCGCGGCGGCATACCGAATTCTCTCCCGGGTGGCTTGGCTGACTTTTACTGGCGCCTGAGTGGCCATGTAGTAATAGGTACTTTACCACCTTGGACGGAATCATGCATCTCCCCCCGTCCCCGCCGGCACGAGGGAAACAGATTGTTGCGTTTGCACGTGTGGTTAGGGGGTATGACTCAGCCACGAGTGGCTCAAGCCGGATCGCTGCCGCAAGTAATCGACGACGGTGTCGAACCCAATCTCGCGCAGGACGTCTTGCCGCCGCAAGTCCGAGCGCGGCTGCGCTGCCGCCGTGGCCCGCCGCGCAGCCGCCGCCGACTTGCGCCGGTGCGCCCGTTGCTGCGGGCCATGGCCACGAGGCCGATTGGCGGACGGCGGCAGACCGCTATATCATCGAACAGCCGTTCGACCACGGGAGAAGCGATGTCCGCTGCCTGCGATGCGATCACCTCTGAATTCGATTTGCTCGAATCGGAGACGGACGGGCTCGCAGACCCATGGCACCAGCGAGCTGAGCGCCTCGCGACGCTCGTTGAGGCAGCTGTAGAAGCAGGCTGCGACGAGGTCCGCCAGAAGCTGGTCTGGGAAGCTCAGATCGCGTTCGCGTACACCACCAACGCCGCTGTGCTGAACGACGACCGCGAACGGTTTGCCCAATTCCATCCGGACCTCCTCACCGAGGAGGCGCTTGCCTACCTGGGCTCCGGTGTGAACTCCGAGAGCGCTCTTGTTCGCAGCAAGGTGAGGGACTTCCTCTGGGAGAAGGGCGGCGGCATTCACGGGGCGGCTGGTGCAGGCGCCGCGCGCGCATACCTGGAAGCAGTCGACCTGTGGATTCCTCGGATCGACGATGACTCGGAGTTCTGGACGAAGCTCGGCGATCCCCTGGTCCGTGCAGCTAACCTCGCGCGCAGGGCCAACCAGCTCGACGTCCTGCGACAGTCGGCGGATCGAAGCCTTTCCCTCCTGCGGCGATACGCCGAGGGTGACTCGCTCCGCCAAGCCCTGGACCCCATCCTCGCCCTGATTCAGGCGTCGACCGTCCTCTCCCCGGAGGAGCAGTCGGAAGTCGAGACCACCATTCGTGGGATAGCCGCCAACATAGATAAGGGTGGCGGCGGTGGCGATGCGCACCTCGCGCACGCTGCCTACGAATTGCTCAAGCGGTTTGCCCAGCGTTGCGGTCGCTCGCGCGACACGATGAGAGAGATCGAGCTCGCCATCATCGACAGTTTCGTGACCGAGGGCCAGCGGCAGCACGAGGCAGGCAACGACCTCATCGCCAGCGTCGCATACCAGGACGCCTTGCGCCTCACCAAGAAGCTCGGAGGCGAGCCCCAGTTGCTGAACGACTTGAGGGCCCGACTGCGTGATGCCCGAGAGGCTGGCATCAGTCAAATGGCTACGGTGACAACGAGGCCGATCGAGATCCCTCGCGACCAACTCGAGCCGGTCATCTCAGAAGTCGCGACCGCCTCGGTCCCGCTTTGCCTGCGAATGATCGCAGTACACCCCGCGCTCACGTTGAGACGGGCCGATGCGGTTGCGAGCCATGAGGCTGGAGCTCAGATCGCGCCACTCTCAGCGATGCCTCCTCGAGTGACCTTGCGAAGTGGCGGTCAGGCCCTCGCACCTGTCACTTCGGAGGAGGCGGAGCGGCTCAGGCTGTTCCAGCACGCGTCTCTCCAGCTGCGTATTCAGGAGGGCTTGTTCCTCAATGACATCGTTGACCGGCTGAGAGACCGGGAGGATGTCACTCCGGAGGCAGTCCTGGAGCACCTCTCATCAGCCGGCGCTCTGCCGGACGACAACGCCCCGCTCGTCGAGGTGGGCTTGCGGCGGTTGTGGGAGGGCGATTGGGTAAGCGCGATTCACGTCCTTGTGCCGCAACTGGAGGACATCCTCCGAACACTCATGCGTGCTCACGGACGGGACCCCATGCGGTCGTCTCGCAGCGTCCCAGGAGTGACGATGGAGGCCACACTGGGCGTAATTCTTTCCGAGCTTCGCGATGCAGGTGCCGACGACGGCAACCTCTTCATGCTCGAGGTTGCGTTCGACCTGTATGGCTACAACCTCCGAAACGACACGGCGCACGGCTTCCTTCGGATCGGCGACTGCACCCGCGACAACGCCTACCGCGTCTTGCAGATCTACCTGATCGCCGCAGAACTCTTCGTTGCCGCCGCTGACCCGCCTGCGGGCCCTTAGTGGGCTGGGTGGGGGGACCTCTAGACCTCGAACTCTGCGTTCGCCGTCTTCGAGTGGAAATAGCGCCGCATTACCGGCCGAACACTCGACGCGACTGGCGGATCGCCGGTGAGCACCCGAGGGATGCGATATGCGCTCTCGACATCAGGCACTCGCTCTAGGTAGCTGTTGAAAAAGTCGGGTGAGGAAGGAGGCCCATAGGCGTTAAAATAGTAGGAGTTTCTCCGACCTGTTTACGTCTTCTCGTGGGGGTGCCAGATGCTGGGTCAACGGCGCAGCCAGGATAGCCTTGAGGAACTCTTTCTGTGGAGCGGCAAGCGGGAGCCATTCATTGACCCAAAGTCGTTCTTTGGGAGGTTCGCGGCGGCGCGACCGAATCTGTTGCGCGACGAGGATTTCGCGCACTGGTACGCGGAGGGCAAGGGGCGCCCGTCGGTGCCGCCGTCGGTAGTGGCGGGAGCGTTCCTGTTGTCGCTGCGGGAAGGTTGCAGCGACCGTGAGGCAGAGCAGAGGATGCGGTTTGACCTGCGCTGGAAATGGTCGCTGGGACTGGGGGTGCACGACAGTGGCTGCGACCACACCAGCATCTGCGTGTTCCGGGCGCGGCTGTTGGCTCACGGCGATGAGGGGGAGTTGTTCAAGAGCCTGGTGCAGCGCGCGGTCGACGAAGGGCTTTTGAGCAAGCGAGCGATGCAGGTGATGGACAGTTCGCCAATGCTGGGAGCGGCGGCGGTGCAGGACACGTACAAGCTGATCCGGACCGCGCTGCACAAGCTGGTGAAGGGACACGAGAAGTCGCTGCCCGCTGCGGTTCGGCCGGCGCTGAAGCGATACCTGAAGACGGGCAAGGCAGACATTGACTGGAATGACAAGGCGGCGCGCCAGCGGGAGCTGCAGCAGCTTGTCAGTGACGCTGAGCTGGCGCTGCAGAACCTGCCTGAGCAGGCTGACAGGCCGGTGGCGGCGGCGTCGAGGGCGTTGCTGCAGCAGGTCGCCCGCCAGGACGTCGAGGAGGGCGAGGAGGGCGGCATTCGTATTCGCCAGGGGGTGGCGAAGGACCGTGTCATCTCCACCGTTGACCCTGACGCTCGACACGGGCACAAGAGCTCCGCGGGCCGGTGGAACGGCTACAAGAAGCATGTCAGCGTGGATCCCAAGGCCGAGCTCATCACCGCCGTGGAGGTGACCGCAGCCAACGTAGCCGATGGCAAGGTGGCACTGGACCTGCTGGCGCAGCAGCAGGAGGTCGGACTCAATCCCCGCGAGGCGGTGGCCGACATGGCCTACGCGGGCGCGGAGCTGCGCGCCGACGCCCAGGCCGCGGGCACCACGCTGGTCACCCGGGCGGCGGTGCGGGCGCAGGGTGAGCGCTTCGGCAAGGCGGATTTCGCAATTGACTGCGAGGCGGGCACAGTGACCTGCCCGGCGGGCCAGGTGGCAACGTTCAACTTTCGCGCCGGCCACAGCACCGAGGCCGTGTTCGCCGTCGCAACCTGCGCGGCATGCCCGCTGGCCAGTAAGTGCCTGAGCAAACCTGCAACGGGACGTGCGGTCGGTATTCATCCTCATGAGGACCAGTTGCAGGCGGCGGCCGCGCGGCGGTTGCGACCTGACTTCGACCGGATCATGCGCAAACGCCCAACGGTCGAAAGAAAACAAGCGCACTGGAACGCCAAAGGTGGCAGGCGGAGCCGCTACATGGGGCTGTCGAAGACGCGCCTGCAGGCATTCTGGAGCGCTGCGATGGTCAACCTGGAGCGGATGATGGTGCTCGGAGTGGACTTCGACGGGAAACCCGCCAGCAGGGGCTCGAAAATGGCGGCATTGGCCGCATGAGCAACCATCTCCCTGAGGTCATCCGGCGCGCCACCCCGCCTCACCACCGTCAGGACTTCCCAATTTCTGCCAAAACCCCCGCCGGCGATCTCACTCTCCGCCAGAACGGGCCTTTTTCAACTTTTACCTAGCGGACGACCCGTTAGCTCAACCCTCCAGTTGTCAACGATCCCGTTGTCGAAGGGGTCAGAGTAGATGACCTCGCTGGCAATCACCGTCGGTCCAGGTTGCCCCTGATCGGCTGCCTTCGAGTTCTCGACCCACTCAGAGACCGGCCGCGCCTCGCGCAGCCTGAAGGACAGTTCTTGGCCAGGCGGAAGATGAACTTGGCGAATCCTCGGTGGGTATTCCCATGTAGGCGCGATTGCCCCGGCCGACCCCTCGACCCTTGGCGGGCCCTCCAAACAGAGGTTCGTGGTCGTCAGGACCACGGACATACTGGAGTCATTGCGAATGCGACCCCCGGCGTCGAGCATGACGAGCGATCCAGAGTCGCGAGGCAGATGGAACTGTTCTCCTGGCGGGAGTTGCGCGGGCGATTCAAGCTGGTAGGCGGGCGGCCGCAACGGCGGCCATTCCGGTGAGTCCATCACAACGAGGATCTGCGGGGCGCGAGCGTCCAGACGTGTGCCGCTGCCTCGAGGGAGGTTCGCTCGGCAACCTCGATTGTCGCCCGCGTGTGAGCAAGTGCCTGTTCAGCCGCTTCCGAGGCCCGGCGTGTATACCAAGCCTGTAGACCGATCACCACCACGGACAGGCCGGTAGCGAACGCGCCGTAGCTCACCGGATCATCCTTGGCTGCTATCGCCTTCGCTCCAGCCACTAGCGCGAGCACGGCGGACGCCGAGATGAGCAGAAGGGTTGCAAGGTTAGCGACGCGTCGGGACCTGGGGTGCGGTGGGGTAGTCATGTCAACCGGATCGTAGGCTACCGCGTGCATTGACAGACGGGACCGCGCCACCTGCGCGCACGCGCCGGAGCACCACAGAGCAGGCCGGCGGTGGCCGAACTCGATGCCGCAGAGGGCGCACGTACTCGCGGGAAGCGGGGGCGCGAGTTGGCGTTCAGGTCCCGACACCACCCGAGGCAATCCTCGTCTACGCCAACGCGCCACCGGCGCGATTGACGCTCCGCCGCTGGGACCAGGTCCCGGAATGGCGGGCGCTCGTCGAGGCGGCCGCCGCGCCGCCGGATCCCTAGCCACAAAGCCGCGGTCTCAGCTGCCGCTCCGGCAGCTTCATCAACCACTCACGGAGGGTTTCCTTTGTTCAACGCGCTCATTTTCCGGCTCGCGGACATCCAGGTGACGCCGGACTACACCGGACTTCCGAGCAATCTTCAGGCGGGGCTGATGCACCTGACCAACAACGCCGCCGCTCTCATGTTCCTGGTCTCTGGGCTGGGCATCGTCCTCTCGGTGGGCGGCGTGGTGGTGGGCCACGTCCTGCACAAGCAGCACATCAGCGAGCGCTCATGGGGAGCACTCGGCATCGCGTCAGGCGCTGGCGCGATCCTGTTCATCGCGCTCCACGCCGCCAACTACACCGCCGGGCTGTTCCGGTAATGGGCGGTTCAAGCGACCAGGTGGTCAGCCAGTACGCCGATTCCGCGGCGCACCAGTCGGCGACGGCAGCCGGCCAGGCGGTGGCCTGGCTGCTCAAGGTTCTCGGCCCGGGCACGGAGCCGTCGTTCACGGTGATCGGGCCTGCCTACAACCGCATGCTGGCCATCGCGCTCCTTCTCGCTGGCGCTGTGATCTCGATGGCGGTCGCCGAGCGGATCCTCGGCGGTCCAAAGGGCGCCGGATGGGATGTCGTCCCGCGGACCGTCGCCGCGACGATGGCGGCGTTCGCCGGCCTTGGGCTTGTCCAATACGGTGCGCATTACGCCAGCCTCATGGCCACGGCGTGGGGTGCTCCGAGTGGCGGACTCAGCGCGGCGCTTGCCACCGGAACGGAGCACCTCTACGCGGCGCCCACGTCGCAACAGGCATTCGGCAGCTCCATTGGCCTCTTGCTGGTGGCGCTGATCACGCTGCTGCTGACGCTGTTCCTGTACGTGGAGATGGTGCTGCGCGCGGCGCTCATCCTGGTCACCACGACGTTCATTCCGCTGGTGTGCGTGATGGCAATCTGGCCGCGGCTCGCCGGGGCCTCGAGCAGGCTGGCGGAGTTCCTGGTCCTGCTGCTCCTGTCGAAGTTCGTGATGGTGACCGCGATCTATGTTGGGTTCTCGATGGTGGCCTATGGCGCCATCCCAGGTGACCACGGCATGGCGGTGGGGATCGCGACGCTGCTGCTGGCGACGTTCTCCCCCATGCTGCTGCTACAGGGCATCCGGATAGGGGAGACGACCACGTCCAACGCGGTTCGCAGCTGGGGTACGGCCGGCGTCAGCGCGGCCACGACGATCGGGTGGCTCGGAATGGCGTCGCGCGGCTTGCGCCGATCGGCTGCGGCCTCGCGTCTCGGGTCCAAGGCTCGGGCGGCGTGGCCGAAGTGAGCGCCGCCATGGTCGAGGTCAATGCCGGCGGCCTAGTCGTGGTGATCGAGCCAAAGGCCCTTCTCACGGCTTGTGCGGCCAGGGGGTTCAGCCTGGCCGAACTGCGACAGCGCGCCGGGATCTCACGGCCGACCATGATCCAGGCAATGCGCGGCCGGCCAGTCCGGCCTCGCACCGCTTGGAAGCTGGCTCGGGCGCTGTCCGCGACAGAGGTGCCGCCGGCGCTCGAGCAGCTGCTCGCCGGACAGGCGTAGGTGGACCTAGACCGCGAGGGCTGCCGCGACCTGGTCCTCGCGGTCTTCCGGCTGGCCGTCTGCGACTACCTTGGCCAGCGCTATGGCCACGACGGCCCGGTCGCCCCGTCTGCCTTGCAGAGCCCTAGCCGCGCCCGGCGTGTCCGTGCTGAGGACTTTCTGAAAGGAGCCTGGGCTGATGAGATAGCCGACATGAGCGGGTTTTCCGCCGCGAAGGTCTGGCGCGAGGTCGCGATGGGATTAGACCGGCCGCACATGCCCAGGCGGTAGGCGTTCAGGCGGGCAGCCACCTCGGGCGCACTCGAGTTGGCTGACTACGTTCTGTCGTCCGAATCTGAAAGGTAGTCGAGGTCGAGCTGGTAGGAGCTCCAGTACCGATCCGTCGTGAACTCGTCGGCATTCACGAGCTCGGCTGAGATTGATTGAACGGGCGTGGCGAGGACACACGGCCGAAGCCAAGCATCGACGAGTTCATACCAGAGCGAAAGAACTTGACTAGGCTCCGTGGCGCCGACCAGTTCCGCCGCAACCTTCGCTGGAGGACGCTCTCTCTTCAAGCTCATGTGTTCGCCGACGGTTGGCTCCATGCGCGGAAGGAATGCCACCCCGAAAATGAACGCCAGCTCCACGGATATGCGGTCGGCATTCCAGGTTGGAAAGCCAAAGACGCGGATTTCCTGAAGATTTTCCAGGAGCCGCCCCTCGGGACTCTCTAAGTGCCCTGCCTTGCTCTTGATCCGAGCCGCGAAGGGCTGTAGGCGGCAGCGCTGTCTGCACACGCAACGGCAAGAGTGAGTGGTGACGGGTCGGCAGCGCTGGATGAGCAAGTAGTCAATCGCGGCTGAGCTCGGCGGCGGCGCGCTTGGCGCAGCTGTCGTCG
>JBPCPW010000076.1:0-25248 GCA_050998755.1 Candidatus Dormibacteria bacterium | reverse complement strand
CGGTTGTTTGTGGGTCTCCTCCGCCCCCGCCTCCTGCCCTGGGGGGGTGCCCCCCCCCCCCCCGCGCCGGTCTTCCGGAGGCAGGCTGCCAAGCCGCGACAGCTCCGCGCTGAGCGCGGCCCTGCGTCCCAAAAACCGGACCCTGAGCTCCTCCAGCGACGCCTCGTCAGAAGCCGCCGCGATCTGGTCTAGGGCTTCGTTCTGGTGGGCTTCTGGATCCAGTCCTTCGGTACTGAGGGTCAAGCCCCGGTCGGCGCGCCGGCGGGCTCAGCCGCCGTCCGGGCCACGTCGACCAGCCGGCTGAAGTGCGCGGCGTCGCGCACCGCGAGGTCCGCGAGTACCTTGCGATCGATCTCCACGCCGGCCACCTTGAGGCCGTGGGTGAGGGTGCTGTAGGTCATGCCGTTGAGCCGTGCCGCGGCGTTGATACGGGCGATCCACAGGCGGCGCATGTCGCGCTTCTTGACCCTGCGGTCGCGGTACTGATACGCCAGCGAATGCATGACCGCCTCGTTGGCAACCTTGAACAGCTCCTTGCGGGAGCCATGCATGCCCTCGGCACGGTCCAGGACCTTCTTGTGCCGGGCGTGGGCGGTTACGCCTCTCTTCACTCTGGCCATGGGGTCCTCCTACAGGTACGGGGCGATCTTCTTGATCGCCCGGGCATCGGCGGCAGCGACCACGCGGCTCCCCGAGAAGGCCCGCTTACGCTTGGCCGACTTCTTCTCGAGGATGTGGCTCTGGTTGGCGTGACGGCTGATGACCTTGCCGTTGCGCGTCACCCTGAAGCGCTTGGCAGTGCCTTTATGGGTCCTGATCTTTGGCATCTTGTTGCTCCTTCCCTGGGGTCAGGCTGGGGCCGGCTCCGGGGCCACGGTCTCGTCCTTACGGGCCTCTCCCGGCTTGGCGAGCGGACCCATGATCTGGGACATGTTCTTGCCTTCAACTAAGGGATTGCGTTCCACGTGGGCCACGTCGGCCAGGTCCCTGGCGAGGTTCTCCAGGATCTTGCGGCCGATGTCCTGGTGGACCATCTCGCGACCGCGGAACCAGATCGTCACCTTGACCTTATCGCCCTCGACGAGGAATTCGCGCACTCGCTTCAGCTTGGTCTGGTAGTCGCCCGGTCCGATCTTGGGCCTGAAGTTCATCTGTTTCAGCTTGCCGCCGGCCTGTTTGCGCTTGGACTCCGTTTCGCGCTTGCGAGCATCGAAGCGGAATCTTCCGTAATCCATCAGTCGGCAGACGGGGGGACTGGCCTGTGGCGCCACTTCGACCAGGTCCAGTTCCTTCTCCTGCGCGATCTGGCGAGCCCGATCAGCGGTCATAACACCCAGCTGCTCATTTCGCTCGTCGATCACCCGCACGTTGGGGACGCGGATCTGCTCGTTTACCCTCAGTTCCTTAAAGGCGATATACGTTTCTCCCTGCGCTGGTCCTGGCCTTGACCGGCAAAAAAAGAACGGACAGCCGAAGCCATCCGCCAACCCCCGGTGGCCGGGGGACCTGGGCAGCCGTGGCCGCCAGGTGAGGAGCGGACGCCCCTACTTCCGCCGGGTCGATGGACCCGGGCCGACGGTGATTCTAACAGCGATGCGGCGCTAGAGGCGCCACTCCTCTTCGACCAGGATGGCGACTTCGGCCCCACCCGCCTCGACGCCGTACACCTCCACCTCCGGGCCTCCGACCATGAAATCGGTGTGGATCGCGGACCGGTTCGCGCCGTCCTCCGGGCCGGCCTCGGGGTTGGTGGCATAGGCCAGGCCGTTCCCATAGGCAATGTGGCAGGTCGCGTTCTCGTCCAGCAGGGTGCTGTAAAAGGTGAGCCCCGACTGTCCGATTCGAGACTCGCCGTCAACCAGCGCGACCTCGCCGAGGAAGCGCGCCCCGGGGTCGTTGTCAAGCTCGGCTATGACCGTCTCGATTCCCGTTTCCGCCTCCGCGGCGACGACACGGCCGCCCTTAAAGGCCAGTTCAAGGCCCTGGACCACCGTTCCCCGCAGGGTCAGCGGTTTGGTCGAGCGCACGCGGCCCTCGGTGTACCGGCAATCAGGGGTGGTGAAGACCTCCTCGGTGGGCAGGTTGGGGTGGTGCACCCGACCTTCGCGGTTCTTAAAGGTCGCCGCCAGCCAGTTGGAGGGTTTGCCCAGGGCGACCCGGAGGTCGGTACCCGGCCCCACATAATGGAGCGCCGCGAAGCGGCGCTGGTTGAGCTGTTGCGCCCGTGCGTTCAGCTGGTCAAAGCGCGCCTCCCAGGCGGCCACGGGATCCGGTTCATCAAGGCGCATCACCCTGTCCAGCGCCTCCCATAGGCGATCCATGTCCGGCTCACCGAAGACCTGGGTGGCCCAGTCGGCGGTGGCGCACGGAACGATCGTCCAGTTGGTTGTCGCACGGTGCTGAAGCTCGCGGTTGATCCTCTCCAACTCAACCATCCTTGAGGCGCCCGCGCGGGCCGCGTCAAGGCCTGCCAGCACGCCGACGCCGCCGCCCTCGATGCGGATGGTGGCGCTGCCACTGTCATAGGCCTCCTCGAGGCGCTTGACCAACCAGGGCGGGCTGAAGCCGAGGTCCTGTTCCGGCGCCCCCGCGACGTGCTCCCGGCGCACCAGCGGGTCCGAGTACAGGACGTCGACATAGTGCGCGCCGGCGGCGTACGCCTCCCTTGTGATCGCCTGGGCCAGCGGCGCATGCTCCACGTTCGCGCTGACAAAGACGTCCTGCCCCTCCCCCACGTTGGCTCCGAAAAGAACCGCGAGGCGGGCGTGTTGTCGAAGCCGCTGCTGTTGGTCCATCAGGTTCGACTGGCGACGCGGCTGTTGAGCAGAGTGGTGATCTCCTCCGGTGTCTTGCCGCCCAGGTCGCCCTCGTGACGCCGTCGCAGGCTGACCGTCCCGGCCTCCTCATCCCGGCCGCCGACCACTCCGATGAATGGGATCTTCTGCAGCTCGGCGTCGCGAATCTTGGCCTGCATGCGCTCAGACCGAGTGTCCACCTCGACGCGCAGCCCATGGCCGCGGAAGAACGCGGCCTGCTTCTGAGCGTAGTCGATGTTCTTGTCCGAGATGGGCACCATCATCAACTGCACCGGCGCCAGCCACAGCGGGAAGTCGCCGGCGTGGTGCTCGATCAAAAAGGCCATCATTCGCTCGACCCCCCCCAGCGGCGCGCGGTGGATCATGACCGGCCTGGCGGTGCTTCCATCGGCGGTGATGTACTCCAGCCCGAAGCGCTCCGGCAGCAGGTAATCGAGCTGGGTCGTCGATGCGCTGAACTCGCGACCCATGGCGTCGCGGACCTGGACATCGAGCTTGGGCCCGTAGAACGCGGCCTCTCCCACCGCCTCGACGAAGGGATGCCCCAGCTCGACCAGCGCATCGCGGATCGCCCCCTCGCCCTCCTCCCACATCGCCGGGTTGCCCTGGAACTTCGCGTCATCGGGATCGCTCTTCGACAGCCGGAAGGTGAAGTCCGTGATACCCAGGTCGCGGTAGGCGTCAAGGATCAGCTGGGTCGCGTCGATGAACTCCTGCTTGATCTGCTCCGGGGTGCAGAAGATGTGGGCATCGTTGATGGTGAACCCACGGACCCGAACCAGCCCGGAAAGCTCACCTGACTTCTCGTAGCGATACACGGTTCCCAGTTCGCCGATGCGGACGGGCAGCTCACGGTAGCTGTGCGGCTCGTGCTGGTAGATGCGAATGTGGTGGGGGCAGTTCATGGGTCGGAGCACGTATTCCTCGTCCTCCACTCCGAAGGGCGCAAACATCGACTCCCGGTAGGAATCCCAGTGCCCGCTCATCTTGTACAGCTCGGTGCGCGCGATCTGGGGGGTGTACACGTGCTGGTAGCCACCGCGGCGCTCGGCATCGAGGATGTAATCCTCCAGCAACCGGCGCACGGTGGCGCCGCGCGGCAGCCAGAGCGGAAGACCTTTTCCCACGGCCTCGTCGATCATGAACAGCTTCAACTCGCGGCCGAGTTTTTTATGGTCGCTCTCCCGCGCCAACTCGACGCGCTCGAAGTAGTCCTGCATCTCCTGCGCGCTGTGCCAGGCCGTGCCGTAGACCCGCTGCAGTTGCTTATTGCGCTCATCCCCGCGCCAGTAGGCGCCGGCCAGGCGGGTCAGTTTGAAATGCTGAATCTCACCGGCGTCCGCCACGTGGGGACCGCGGCAGAGGTCGATGAAGTCGCCGGTGCGGTAGCAGCTCACCTCGGTCTCGGCGGCCGCCTCGCCCTCGGTCAGGATCTCGATCTTGTAATCCTGCCCCAGCCCCCTGAAGGTGTCGACCGCCTCCGACTTCGACAAAACAACCTGCTCGTACGCGGGCCGCCGCGCGGCGATCTCCCGCATCCTGGCCTCGATGACCGTGAGGTCCTCCTCCCGGAGGTTCACCTCCAGGTCGAGGTCGTAGTAGAAGCCGTTGTCGATGGCCGGGCCGATGGCGTACTTGGCGCTGGGGTAGATCTCGCGCACCGCCGCGGCAAGCAGGTGGGCGGTCGAGTGACGCAGGACGTCGAGCTCCACGGGATTGACGGCGGCAGACATGTCGAAAGAGTTTAAGGGCGCGCCGAGGGCCGGAATACGAGCGTTAGCTCAGCCGGCGTTGAGTCGGCGCAGACCCGAGGGCACACCCTCGAGCTCGGTGTACCCGGGCTCCAGCGAGGCCTCCTCGGCCTCCCAGATCTTCAGGTCGAGCTGCCGGGACAGGGGCAGTACGCGCCGGCGCGAAGCGTCGCGCAGGCGCTGGCTGCGCTCGGGATCGAGCGCACAACAGGCGCGGCTGCAGTATTTGTTGGTGGCCTTTTTGACCGCGTTCTGGCACCCTATGCGGGCACAGCAGCGCATAGCTGGATGAAGCATGATTCCCCGAAAAAACCCCTCGCGGCCCTCGGTTGAGGGACCTCAAGCATCATAGCCACGTCGAAGGCGGCGCTGTCAAGGCCATGACGCAGAGCAACATATAACCAATCCACGCTCACTGTGGATAAACCTGTGCCTAATGGGGAGAACTCGCTGTGCGCGAAGCTGAAATTGAGGTCCACACCGGACGCGAGGCGGTCGTCGACATCACCGAACGGGTTGCCGGATTCATTTCTGCCACGGGCAGCGGGCTCCTGAATGTCTTTGTCCCCCACGCCACGGCCGGGGTGGCGATCATGGAAACGGGAAGCGGCTCGGAAGCCGACCTGGTGGCTGCCCTGGAACGGCTGTTGCCCCGGGACGACCGCTACCGGCACCGCCATGGGTCAAAGGGGCACGGGGCCGACCATCTGCTGCCCGCCCTGGTTTCTCCATCCGTGTCCATCCCCGTCCGCGCAGGGCGCCTGGGCCTGGGCCCCTGGCAGCGCGTCGTGCTGGTCGACCTCAACCAGGACAACCCCGATCGCCGCGTGTGCCTGTCGTTTCTCGAGGGCTGATCACTGATTCAGGAACATCACCATGCTCATGGCGTCGATGCGCATGACATCGTCAGCCGACCCCTCCAGCTTGATGTCCCCATTGAGGTACTTCTCGGCAGGATTCAGGTCGCCCCAGAACATGTCGCAAAAATCCTCGCTGGTGGCCCGCACGACGATGTCCGGACGGCCGACGAGCCCCATCTCGACCGACGTTATGCGGGTGTCGCGAACGAGCATGGTGAAGCGCAGGTCGTTGTCGACGGCGGCGAGGTGCACCACCCGGTCCCAGTTGCGCAGCATTCGCCGCAGACGCTCGTTGGCATTGCAGCGCTGCTGGTAATCGGCCAGCGCCTCCGCCAACTCCGCGGCCTCGGCCATCAGGTGAGTGCCGCCAGCACCTCGGCTGCCGCGCGCTCGCCCGAGGAGACCGCACCGTCGATGTAGCCGCTCCACTCCAGCGCGGTCTCGGTACCGGCCCAATGGATGAGCCCGCAGGGTTCACGCAGAGCCTCGCCGTAAGACACCCAGGCGCCGGGGGGCATAAGTCCGCCATAACAGCCCCTGGTGTACGGTTCGTCATGCCAGACGCGCTCGAGGTAATGCTCAGGGTTGGCCGCCTGCGCTCCAAAGTAGTCCGCCAGGCAGGCCTTGACGGCAGCCTCGCGCTCCGCCGGGATTTGGCGCCCCCAGTGACGCGCGTGGTCTCCCTCGATGAACGCCACCAGCACCCCCCGGCTGCCGTCCTCGGGTGAATTGTCGAAGGTGAACTGGGCGATGCCGTCGACGCTGGTCACCTGCCCCGACAGCCCCTCGGCGCGCCAGAACGGCTGCTCATAGATGCAGTGGACCTTGATGGTGCTGGCCATCGGCACGCGCTGGGTCAGCTGGTCGCGGAATCCGGGGAGAGCTGGGGTGTAGTTGATGCGGCCGGCCAGGGTTGGCGGAACGGCCACCACGACGCGGTCTGCCGCAACGCTGCCGCCGCCACCATCGGGACCGCCCTGGTAGTCCACCCGAACGCCATCGCCCTGCCAGATGTCGCGCACCGGTGCACCGAGGATCAGCGCATCACCCAGTTGCGCTGCGATGCGCCCGGCCGTCGCCTGTGCACCCCCTCGGAAGCGGCTGTCCTGGGCGTTGCCGCGAACGCCTATGAGTTTCTGGACCCCTCCCGCGGAGTGAATGTAGAACAGCACATGGAGCGCTGAGACGTCGCGCGGCTCGCAGCACAGCACCGCCTCTACAAAGAGGGTGAGGGCCTCCGCGACGCGGGGCGACGGCGAGTTACGCTCGAGCCAGGTCTCGAACGTCTGGCCATCCCACTCGGCCGCGCGGGCGGCGCTCCAGGGTGCCGCCAGGGGAACCTCCAGGGCCATCAGGTCGACGTCCAGGATGGTCTCGATGATGTCCGCCGCGGACGCCGGGTCGGCATCGGAGATGGGGCCGGAGTAGAGATGGCGTTGACCGTCGCGGTACTCGATGTTCTTGCCCTGGTCGTAGACCTGGAAGGTCTCAACGCCCATCTCGGCAGCCAGGCCGCGCAGGCGTAACTGGGTGGGACCAACCCACTGCCCGCCGTGGTCGATCAGCGTCCCGTCTGGCGCCCGCTCTGTGCATGTGCGGCCGCCGACGCGGTCCCGCGCCTCGATCACCGCAACCTGCCGCCCGGCCTGGCGCAATCGCAACGCCGCGGTCAAGCCGGCGTAACCGGCGCCGACGACAGCCACGTCACAGGTCGGTTCAGCCAGCGTTGATGGCCTCCGCGGTGCGGCTGGCGAGGCCCATGATGGAGATCATGGGGTTGGTTCCCGACGCCGTTGGGAACCCGCTCCCGTCGCCGATCCACACGCCCCTGGTGTCGTGCAGCTCGCCCCAGGGGTTGGCGACGCTGGTCTGAGGGTCGGCGCCGAGGCGGCACGAACCCATGTGGTGAAGAGAGAAGGTGCTGTGCTCATAGGGCGTCAGCGGGCCGTCGTGGACCTCCTGGGCAAACGCCTCGATGCTGGTACCGGCTCCCCGGTCCCAGCGCTTGAGCCGGCTGTGCAGGGAGAACATGCCACGCGCACCCGCGGCGTCGTGGATCTTGACCAGTTCCTTGAGCCCGCGACGGAAATGGCGCTCATCCATGGCGTCGTCGAAGCCGTAGTCGACCACCGTTTCACCCCGGTTGTCGATGGTCACCCGGCCGTGGCCGCGGTCGCGGATGAGGAAGACGATCGACGACTGGTAGGGGCCCTCGGCGAGGAACTGCTTGGCCTGCCGACCGGACGCCCAGGGCAAGGCCGACGCGCCCAACGCGGGGTTGGCATGGCTGCACTCAATCAGGAAGCCATAGCCATCCTCGAGGTCGGAGAACTGGTCGGAGAGCGCGGTCTGAGGCGCGCCCCACCAGGCCTCCTGGGGTTCGTCATAGACCCCGACAATGGCCGTCGCGGGGTGCAGGCGCAGGTACTTACCGACGGCCTGCCCGCCGATTCCCGACCGCAACAGCAGGGCCGGCGAGTCCAGGGCGCCACAGGCCACCACCACGGTTGGCGCAACGACCCTGACGCGTGCCTGGCGGGTGCCGTCGTTGTAGGTGGCCTCGACGCCGGTCGCGCGGCCGCCCGCGGTCGTGATCCTGTCCGCCCGGCAGCGGACCAAAAATGTCGCGCCGTGCTCATAGGCATCCTCGAGGTAGGTCTTCATGGTGCCCATCTTGGAGCCGGACTGGTCGCCGAAACCCATGAACCCGGCGCTCCTGGGGTCATAGCTGCGCGGGTCGGCGTTACGGGTGACGCGTTTGAACGCGTAACCCAGCTTTTCGCATCCTTCCTGGAGCCGCTTATGGGGGTTGTTGTAGTCACTGCACTGGTCATTGACGCCCAGCCGATTCCAGACCGCGTCCAGGTGGCGGTCGAAATCGGGCCCATCCACACCCTCCAGCCCCAGTTGCGCCCACTCCGCCCGGACAGCCGGTCGGGTCTTGATGCAGTTGGTCCAGTTGACGGTGGTGCCCCCACCGAGGTTGGACCCGGTCATCAGTGTGAGGGAACCGTTCGAGGTGCCCCCCAGCCCGCCGTTGCGGTAGAGGTTCTGGTATGCCCAGAGCTCGTACTGGTTGAAGTCGGCCTCGTTGAAGTAGCCCCCGGCTTCCAGGATGACCACGCTCTTGCCAGCCTCAGCCAGCTTCGCTGCGATCAGTCCTCCACCCGCCCCAGACCCGATGACCACCGCGTCGGCCGTAATAGACCAATCGTCGCCCTCGGGCTCTGTGGGCCGGATGACCTTGGGCGTTGCCGGTGCCGGCGACAGCGGTCCCGGGTAACCGAGGGGCTCCCAGCCCGGGTTCTTGCCACTGGCATCCGGCATGCCCACGTACATCATCATGGTCAGGGCGCGGAAGGTCACGATCCCACCCAGCGCCTCGGGGCTGGCGTCCATAAAGGCCAGGATGAAGCGTTCGCGGTCCTCGGGTGACGCTTCCGTGAACCCGAGCATCGCGAGCCCGTCCATGAACTCCCTGACCGGGTCGAGAACGTCGGCCGGGAGGGCCCCAAGGGTGGCCTCGACCCAGTCCGCCACCTGCAGATCGGAGGCCGGGCGCGCCCAGAACCCACCGGGGTCAGGGTCATGTTCGATCGCCGGGACAAACGTGTCGCAGAGGACACGCAGCGTGGCGCGCTGAGCTTCATTGAAAACCGGGGCTACAGCCATCTGGGTCGTCCTCCACGTCGTTTAGCGCCGGGAGCCGGCGGGTCCGGGTGCCATGCTAGTGGACTGGCGGTTCATCCTCCAACGGGGCGGGCGCGAACCACACGACCCCCAGTGGGGGCAGGGTCATGGCAGCGGAGAAGCGCTGGCCGTGCCAGCCGTCCGCCACCGCGGTCACGCCCCCCAGGTTGCCGGTGTTCGAGCCACCGTATGCCTCGGCATCGGTGTTCAGCACCTCGCGCCAGAAGCCCTCCTGCGGCAGGCCGACGCGGAAGTTTTCCAGTACCTGGGGTGAGAAGTTGGCGACACAGGCCAACCCGCAGTTCCCGCTCGCGTCATAACGCAGGAAGGAGATGACGTTCTGGTCGGCATTGCCGGCGTCCAGCCAGCGGAACCCCTCCGGGCTGAAGTCCCGCTCCCAGAGCGCGGGCGCGGCCCGGAAGGCGGCGTTGAGATCGCTCACCAGGCGCTGCACCCCGGCATGCCGGGGGGTATCGAGGAGGTGCCAGTCGAGAGCGTTGTCGTGGGACCACTCCCGCTCCTGGGCGAACTCGCTGCCCATGAACAGGAGCTTGTTGCCTGGGTGGGCCCACATCCAGGCCAGCAGGGCGCGCAGGTTGGCGAAGCGGCGCCACTCGTCCCCCGGCATCTTGCCGATCAGCGAACCCTTCCCGTGCACCACCTCGTCGTGAGAGATGGGCAGCACGAAGCGCTCCGACCACGCATATATGAGACCGAAGGTCAGTTCGTGGTGGTGGTATCGGCGGTACACCGGGTCGTGCTCGAAGTAGTTGAGAGTGTCATGCATCCAACCCATGTTCCACTTGCGGCTGAAGCCCAGACCACCCATCTCGGCAGGGCGCGAAACCCCCGGCCAAGCGGTCGATTCCTCGGCAATGCTGTACACGCCGGGGAACTCCGTCTGGACCATGCTGGTCATCTCCCGCAGCATCTCCACGGCATCCAGGTTCTCGCGACCGCCATACCGGTTGGGGATCCACTCCCCGGGCAGGCGCGAGTAGTCGAGGTAGAGCATCGAAGCCACGGCGTCGACCCGCAGCCCGTCAATATGGAACTCCTCGATCCAATAGCGAGCGTTGCTGACCAGGAAGTTGCGCACCTCGTTGCGGCCGAAGTTGAAAACCAGCGTTCCCCAGTCAGGGTGCTCGCCCAGCCTGGGGTCGGCGTGCTCGTAGAGCGCGGTGCCGTCGAATTTGGCAAGGGCCCAAATGTCCTTGGGGAAGTGGGCCGGCACCCAGTCGACCAGCACGCCAATCCCTCTCTGGTGCAGGTGGTCGACCAGGTATCGCAGGTCGTCCGGCGAGCCAAAGCGCGAGGTGGGCGCGTAGTAGCTGCTCACCTGGTAGCCCCACGAGCCGCCGAATGGATGCTCTGCCAGGGGCATGAACTCCACGTGCGTGAACCCGGTTTGCAGGCAGTAGTCGGCCAGTTGATGGGCGACATCGCGGTAACTCAGCGTCTCACCGTCAGGTCCGCGCCGCCAGGAACCGATATGCACCTCGTAGATGGCCATGGGACGGGCATCGGGATCCTCCTCGCCGCGGGACCGGGTCCACTTCTGGTCTTTCCAGCGGTGGTGAGAGTCGGTCACCACGCTGGCGGTCCCGGGCGGGATCTCCGCGGCCCGGGCCAACGGGTCGGCCTTCTGTTGCACGTGCCCGCTGGGCGCGACCACCTCGTACTTGTACTTCACGCCGGCTGCGACACCGGGGACGAAGATCTCCCAAACGCCGCCGGAACCGAGCGTGCGCATGAAGTGGACCTGGTTGTTCCAGAAGGTTGTGTCGTTGAGCAGGCGCACCGTCCTGGCATTGGGCGCCCACACCGAGAAGGCCGTGCCGCGCACTCCCTGGTGCTCGATGACCCGGGCGCCAAGTGCATCCCAGAGGCGGTTGTGCGTGCCTTCGCCGATAAGGTGCAGGTCCAGCTCGCCGAGGGTGGGTTCGAAGCGGTATGCATCCTCCACCTCCCACCAGTCATCGCCGGCAAAGAAGCGCAGGCGATAGGCAACGTAGCCCGGCAGGTAGCCGAGGAACAGCCCGCGGGAGTCCTCCATCTCCATCGCCATCTCGTCCTGGTCGGTCACCAACACGGCGCGGCCGGCCGCGGGATGGAACGCGCGAACCTCCCAACCACCCTCCACGGGGTGACGGCCCAGGAACCCGTGGGGGTCGCCCATGTCACCACTCAGGAGCTGGGTCACGGCGGCCCGGTAGTCGGTCTGCAACGATTCAGTCAACGACATCGTCCCGGGCAGCGACATCCTCCCGGGTCAGGAAGCGCAGCGGGATGTCCACCCATTCCGGGCGATGTCCCAATTCGTACCCCACCTCATAGACCGCCTTCTGCAGCTCGAATGCCCGGCGCAACCGCACCGCGTCCGCCTCGCCAGGGATGATCCTGGAGTCGCCGAGCTCGTCGAGGTAGGCGCTCCAGAAGGCCTCGCGGTTGACCCGCGCCCACGCATCGCCGTAAAGGGACATGCGCTCGAAGTCGGGGTCCCCGGGGGCGGCCCAGCTCCGCAGCTCCACCTCCGCCGCGTAGTCGAACGAGCGCATCATCCCGGCGACGTCGCGTAGGGGCGAGGAGCGCGACCGGCGGGTCTCCGCACCCCGGGCGGGCTCCCCTTCGAAGTCGAGGATCGTCCACCCTCCGTCTGTACGCAGCAGCTGACCGAGATGGTAATCGCCGTGGTAACGGATCGAGAGGCCGCCGTCGCGCACCGCCGCGACCGATTGGAAGAGCGCGGAAATCGACGCTCTACGCTGATCCACGGCGCTAAGCCCGAGGCCGCCCCGAGCCAGGAGGTTTTCAAAGTCCTCCAGCATCTCTTTGGACCACCGCTGCAATATCTCCGGCGCGGCGGCCTCCGGAAGCATCTCCGAGCCCGCGGACATCCGGCTCAGGGCCAGGTGCATCTGGGCGGTGACGCGGGCCATGCGCTCCGACTCCGGTTCGAACGACGCCCCCTGCTCCCGCACCACCCGCGTCGGGTGGCGCCGCTCCTGCGTTCCCACCTCCTCGGAGTGGGCATAGAGGTCGCGCAGCGACGCCAGCGCCAGGGTCCAGCCGTCAGTGCCATTGTGGAGATAGGGCTGCAGCATGGCCACCAGCGCTGGCTCGCCCACGCCGTCGTCGTACTCGATGACCCCCAGGGGGGCGGCAACGTTGGCGAAGCCGGCGGTCGACAGCGCCTGGAGCATCTCGAGCTCCGGGGACCGGCCGCGGGCCAGCTTGCGGAAACACTTCATGACCTCGCGGTCTCCGCGCACCAGCGAGCTGTTGCTCTGCTCCCGGCCCAGTGGGTGCACTGAATCAGGGTCCTCATCACCCAGCTCGAAGCCCATCGTGCGCGGACGCAACCGCCCGTGCTCCATGGGCAGGTCGGCGGCGTCGCCAAGGACCTGCCAGAGCGCAAATGAGGGCAACCCTCCGTGCAGCGCGTCGTACACCAGGACCGGTTTGCCGTCACGCTCACCGGAGCCGACGACCATGCCTTCCCAGATGCCGCCAGTGCCCTCCGTCTGGAGGGCCAGCGGGACGTGGTACCGCTCTGGCTCCCCCGAGGCGTATTCCACGTCCACGATCACGCTGAGCACGGTGGGGTCACCGTTGCGGAGCACCCCCACATCCGTCACCCGCAGTGAGGTGATCCCGTGCTCGCGGCCGCCGAACCAACGCTGGCGCGGCAGGAACTCGCGCAGGCGCTCCTCTGCGTCGCTGAACCCGTGACGGCTGAGGATCTCCCGCGCTGCTGAATTCATTGAGCCCCTTCGACTGTGAACCAGTAGAAACCGTGCGGCCCCATGGTCAGCAGGTAGGGCAATTCGCCGATCCTGGGAAACTGGACGCGACCCAGCAGCTCCAATGGCTGCTGGCCACTGAACCGGCGCAGATCGAGCTCGACCGGCTGCGGGAACCGAGACAGATTGTTGACGCAGAGAATGGTGTCGTTGTCGTTGTAGCGGAGGAAGGCAAAGACCGAGGGGTTACTGGCGTCAAGCACCTCGAATTGGCCGTCGCCGAACACGGTGTGACGGTGGCGCACCGCCATGAACCGGCGCAACCAGTGCAGCATCGATGAAGGGTTGCGCTGCTCGGCCTCGACGTTGAGCGCCTGGTAGCCGTACACCGGGTCCATCAAGGGCGGCAGGTAGAGGCGCGCAAAATCAGCTCTCGAAAATCCGCCGTTGCGATCGCCATTCCACTGCATCGGGGTGCGGACGCCATCGCGGTCGCCGAGGTAGATATTGTCCCCCATGCCGATCTCGTCGCCGTAGTACAGGATTGGTGTCCCCGGCAGCGACAGGAGCAGCCCGTAGAACAGCTCCATCTGCCGGCGCCCGTTCTCCAGCAGCGGCGCCAGGCGGCGACGGATGCCCAGGTTGAGCTTCATGCGCGGGTCGCGAGCGTATTCGTTCCACATATAGTCGCGCTCTTCGTCGGTCACCATCTCCAGCGTCAACTCGTCGTGGTTGCGCAGGAATATCCCCCATTGCGCCGCATCGGGAATCTTGGGGGTGCGTTCGAGGATCTCGGTCATCGGGTAGCGCTGCTCGCGGCGCAGCGACATGAACATGCGGGGCATGATCGGGAAGTGGAAGCACATGTGGCATTCGGGGTTCTCATCCGTCCCGAAATAATCGACAACGTCCTCCGGCCACTGGTTGGCCTCGGCCAGCAGGACCTTTTCGCCCCCATATTCGCGGTCGACAACGGCGCGCAGTTCGGCGAGGTAGGCGTGGGTCTCGGGCAGGTTTTCGCAGATCGTGTTATCGCGCTCGAAGAGGTAGGGGACGGCGTCGAGCCGGAAGCCGTCCAGCCCCAGGTCGAGCCAGAAACGAATCACCTCGAGCATCGCGTCACGAACCTCAGGGTTGTCGTAGTTGAGGTCTGGCTGGTGACCGAAAAAGCGGTGGAAATAGAACTGCCCGGCAACATCGTCCCATGCCCAGTTCGAGGTCTCGGTGTCGATGAAGATGATGCGCGCCTCGGTGTAGCGGTCGGGCGTGTCCGACCAGACGTACCAGTCGCGTTTGGGGCTATCTCGCGATGAGCGCGCCTCCTTGAACCAGCTGTGCTGGTCGGAGGTGTGGTTCATGACCATGTCCATGATCACCCGCATTCCGCGTTCGTGGGCCTTGTCGATGAGCTCCCGCACGTCGTCGACGCTGCCGTACTCCGGCTGGACCTCGTAGTAATCCGAGATGTCATACCCGCCGTCGCGGAGCGGGCTCTTGTTGACCGGCAGAAGCCAGATGCAGTCGACTCCGAGCCACTGCAGGTAATCGAGTTTTCCGATCAGCCCCTGGAGGTCGCCGACGCCGTCGTCGTTGCTGTCCGCGAAGCCCCTGACCAGCAGCTCATAGAAAACCCCGTGCTTGTACCACAGCCTGTCCCGGCTGAGCTCCGCCGCCCCCTTCTCCCTGGCCTGCGCACTGGCCGGCCTGGACTCGGTGGTCGCCACCTAGGCCATGGCCGGCCGCTTGACGGCGAACGCGTGGGCGACACAGTCGCGGGGATCAAGGCGGACATAGTTCGTCGCTCCGTGCCAGGTGTAGGTCGAGCCGCCCAGTTCATCCTCGACCTCGTACGACTGGTCGTGGGCCAGCCCCAGCCCTTCCAGGTCGAGCCAGGTGGATCCTTCGTGCACGTTGTAGGGGTCCATGTTCACCAGGACCAGGAGGGTGTCGGCGGTCCTGGGGTCGGTGCGTGAGAAGCAGATGATGTCGTCGCAAGAGACGTGCTGCATTCGCAACGTATGCAGGGAAGCGACCGCTCCGGCGTGACGGCGGCGGATCTGGTTCAACCGCGACACATAGCTCACCATCGTGTCCCCGACGCGCCAGTCCCGGGGGCGGTACTGGTACTTCTCCGAGTCCATGTACTCCTCGCTACCCTCGCGCACGGGGATGTTCTCATACAGTTCGTACCCGCTGTACATACCCCACGACGGGCTGGCCAGCGCCGCCAGCGCAGCGCGAATGTGGAAGGCCGCGCGCCCGCCACGCTGCAGGAACTCATGCAGGATGTCCGGCGTGTTGACCCAGAAGTTGGGTCGGAAATAGTCGGCCAGGTCGGTCTGGGCTAGCTCGGTGAGGTACTCGCTCATCTCCCCTTTGCGGTTGCGCCAGGTGAAATAGGTGTAGCTCTGCGTGAAGCCCAGCTTGGCCAGTCGCCCCATCATCCGCGGACGGGTGAACGCCTCGGCGAGAAAGATCACATCCGGCTCGTCCTCGCGAATCCCGGCTATGAGCCATTCCCAGAACGGCAGCGCCTTGGTATGCGGGTTGTCCACGCGGAAGACGCGGACGCCATGCCCGATCCAGAACTCGACCACGTCCCTCAGCGCGGCCCAGAGGCCGGCCCGGTCACTGGTTTCGAAATTGATGGGATAGATGTCCTGGTATTTCTTCGGAGGGTTCTCGGCGTACTTGATGCTGCCGTCCGGGCGATGACTGAACCATTGTGGGTGCTCGCCGACCCAGGGGTGGTCCGGGCTGCACTGCAACGCGTAATCCAGGGCGACCTCCAGGCCGGCCCGGTGGGCATCGCTGACGAACTTGTCGAAGTCGGCAATGTTGCCCAGGTCGGGGTGCACCGCTTTGTGCCCGCCGACGCTGGAACCGATCGCCCACGGGCTGCCCGGGTCGCTCGGGCCGGCGTTCAGAGCGTTGTTCGGTCCCTTGCGGAAGCTCTCGCCAATGGGATGGATCGGCGGGAGGTAGAGGATGTCGAATCCCATCGCCGCGATGTCCGGCAGACGCTTCGCCGCCGCCTTGAAGGTCCCGCTCTTCTTCGCGGTCGCTCCCTCCGACCTCGGGAACATCTCATACCATGCGGAGAACCCGGCGAGCTCGCGGTCCACCCAGAGAGGAAATGGCCCGCTGACGGCTGCGCCCGCGCGCGCCGCCGTGCGCCGCATCAGGGCCACCGCTGGGGGTGCCGCAGCGCTCTTCACCCGGCGCGCCGCGGGGATGCCAGAGCGCAGCGTTTCGCCGAGCTTCTCCAGCGCCCGTCTCTCGCCGGCGCCGATCGTTGATTCCGCCTGTTGCCCCACCAGGATCGCGCCCTCCTGGAGCTCGACGCTGACATCCTGACCAGCCTGCAGTTTGATCGTGGTATCGCGCAGCCAGGTGCCGTATCGATCGACCATCGCGCCCACCTCGAATAACCAACTTCCCACCTCGCCCGGGACAAAATCAGCGGTCCACCGGTCATTGATGCCGGCTGTCATGGGGACCTCATGCCGCGCGTCGGGCCGCGCCACCGGCCAGGCGGCGGCCCAGGCCATCAACTGGTCGTGGCCGTCCACGAAGATGTCGGCGCTGATCGGGGTGACCTGGCCCCTGACGCTCTTGGCGGCAAAACCCGCCGGCTGGACCGTTGGTCGCACAGCCTCGATGGCCACCCGGGAGAGCCCGATCAACGCTGGCGCCGCAGGGCCACGATCGAGCGGCCGGTCAGCGCCACCTGCTCACCGGGGCCGATGTAGCGCCAGCCCTCCGGCTCGCGCGGACGTGACGTGTCGAGAACCACCTCCCAGCGATCGCCCCCGCTGGTGGGTAGGGTGAAGGCCTGGTTGTCCTCGCCCGCGTTGAGGACCACCGCCAGGCTGTCGCCGACGATCCGCTCGCCGCGCGGACCGCGATCGGTGATTGCCTCGCCGTTCAACAGCATCCCTATGGTGCGCGCGCCGTCATCGCCCCAATCATCCCCGTCAAACTCCTGCCCGTCGACGCGGAACCACGTGATGTCCTTGCGCCGAGGGGCGTACTCGCCTTCGAAAAAGCGCTGGCGACGGAGCACCGGCTGTGCCGCGCGCAGCTCGATCAGCCGGCGGGTGAAGTCCAGCAGGTCTTGGTCGGCATTGTCCCAGTCGAGCCACGAGACCTCGCTGTCCTGGCAATAGGCGTTGTTGTTACCGCCCTGGGTCCGG
The DNA here is from genome assembly GCA_050998755.1 of Candidatus Dormibacteria bacterium. Taxonomy (GTDB): domain Bacteria; phylum Chloroflexota; class Dormibacteria; order DASZGP01; family DASZGP01; genus JAXDLW01. The sequence continues at coordinate 8,192 of JBPCPW010000076.1, read as the reverse complement.
CCCAACTCGTCGCCGGAGAGCAGCATCGGGCAGCCCTGGGACAGGAACAGCGAGGCCAGGAAGTTGCGTTGCTGGCGGCCACGGAGCTTGATGACGTCGGAGTCGTCGGTCTGACCCTCGGCGCCGCAGTTCCAGGAGCGGTTGTCGTCGGTCCCATCGCGGTTCTCCTCGCCGTTGGCATCGTTGTGCTTACCGTCATAGGAGACCAGGTCCGCGAGGGTGAACCCGTCGTGGGCGGTGACGAAGTTGATGCTGGACCACGGTCTGCGTCCGTCCTCCTGGTAGAGGTCGCTGGACCCGGTTAGGCGGAAGGCGAGGTCACGGACCCCTGCGGCGCCCCGCCACCAGTCGCGCATCGTGTCGCGGTACTTGCCGTTCCACTCGGCCCACCGAACGGGGAAATTACCCACCTGGTAGCCGCCGTCACCGACGTCCCAGGGCTCGGCCACCAGCTTGACCTGGGACAGTACAGGGTCCTGGTGAATGATGTCGAAGAATGCCGAGAGCCGATCGACCTCATAGAACTGACGGGCCAGGGCCGACGCCAGGTCGAACCGAAAGCCGTCGACATGCATCTCGGTGACCCAGTACCGCAGGCTGTCCATGATCAGCTGCAGGGTCTGCGGCTGCCGAACATTGAGCGTGTTGCCGGTGCCGGTCACATCGAAGTAGAAACGCTGGTCCGCCTCGGTCAGGCGGTAGTAGGAGGGGTTGTCGAGACCCTTGAAGCTCAGTGTCGGACCGAGGTGGTTGCCCTCGCAGGTGTGGTTATAGACCACGTCAAGGATGACCTCAAAGCCGGCAGCGTGGAGGGTGCGCACCAGGGCCTTGAACTCACGGACCTGCCCCCCCCCACTGCCCGCCGAGGAATACCGCGCCTCCGGGGCGAAGTACCCGAGGGAGTCATATCCCCAGTAATTGACCAGGCCCCTGTTGACCAGGAACTCAGCGTCGACAAAATGGTGCACCGGCATCAGCTCGACCGCCGTCACCCCGAGTTTTTTCAGGTGGTCCAGCGCCGCCGGGTGGGCCAGCCCCGCATAGGTGCCGCGGAGGTCCTCGGGGATGTCGGGGTGGAGCTTGGTAAAGCCCTTGACATGGGTCTCGTAGATGACGGTGTCGGCCCAGGGGATGTTTGGCCGGTGATCGTCGCCCCAGGGAAAGTGAGGATCGACAACCACCGAGCGAGGCATGTTCGGCGCCGAGTCCAGGTCACTGGGCGTCTTGTCGTCCTTGCCGATGACGTAGCCGAAGACCTCAGGGCCCCATTTGACCGCCCCCGAGATAGCGCGAGCGTAGGGGTCGACAAGGAGCTTGTTGGGGTTTTGCCGGAGCCCGTGACTCGGATCGTACGGACCATGGACGCGGTAGCCGTAATGCTGTCCCGGCCCGACACCGTAAACGTAGCCGTGCCAGGTCAGGTCGGTCTTCTCCGCGAGCTCGTAGCTCTGGCTGCCGCCCTCCTCATCGAACAGGACCAGCTCGAGCCATTCGGCACTGGCGGAGAAGAGCGAGAAGTTCGTTCCCTCCCCATCCCAGGTTGCCCCCAACGGGAAGTTCCGACCCGGCCAGGCTGCTTTCAAACGCTGCCGGCAGGTTGCAGGACGCGGGCCGGAGGAAGGCGTGGAGAAGCCTTGCTACGATCCGTGCCGTGGTTGCAGCCGATGCCCATCATGCCCATAAGGTGATAGTGCAATTGTATCGATGGCGGCTCCGAGCTTGAACCCCGGCGCGGGCTGGCCGGGGTTCGGGGTGCAGGCTGAATACGTCGACGCGTGGGGCCATCCGCAGCAGGCCAACCCGGACGCCGTCAGGCTTCTGCGCGCGGCACTCGGGGAGCATGCGGACCCTCCTGACGCGGCTCCGCGGGGGGCCGGGGGGGCGCGCACCCGGACCTGCTACCTGCCACCCGGCAAGCAGTCCTGGGGCTGGGCGGTGCAGCTCTATGCGCTGCGATCGGAGCGGAGCTGGGGTATCGGCGACCTCGATGACCTCCGCCGCCTTGGAGCCTGGTCGGCCCGGTCGGGAGCGGAATTCATCCAGCTGAACCCGCTGCACGCCTCCGCCCCGGTGGGCCCGCAGCAGTCGAGCCCCTACTTTCCGTCCAGCCGCCGCTTCCGCAACCCGCTGTACATCGCGGTCGAGGCGGTGCCCGGCTATGCCGGGGTCGCCCAGCGCCTGGCCCCGCTGGTTGGCCGCGGTCGCCGACTGAACAGCGACCGGTTGATCGATCGCGGCGCGGTGCTGGCGCTGAAGCTTGAGGCGCTGGAGACGATATGGAAGAGCGGTCCTGCACGGACCGGGATGAACCGCTGGGCCGCCGCGGCCGGGCCGGCGCTGGCAACTTATGGGACCTACTGTGCCCTTGCCGAACGGCACGGGGCAGACTGGCGCGCCTGGCCCGCGGAGCTTCGGCAGCCGGGCTCGGCCGCCACCAGCCCGGAGGCGCGGGAAGTGCATGACCGGGCGCAATTTCATATCTGGCTGCAATGGCTCCTCGACTCTCAGCTGCGGCGGGCGACGACCGCCGTGCGGCCCATCTGCGACCTGGCAATCGGCGCCGACCCCGGGGGTGCTGATGCCTGGATCTGGTCTGACGAGCTGATCCCCGGGTTCACCGTCGGGGCGCCGCCTGATGAGCTGAACCTGCAGGGACAGAACTGGGGATTTCCGGCGTTCAACCCCCAGGCCCTGGTGGATGCCGGGTTCGGGCCGTTCCGCGAAACGGTGCGGGCCAACATGGCGCACGCGATGGGGGTCCGCATCGACCATGTCATGGGCCTCTTCCGCCTTTGGATGATTCCCGACGGCGCCTCCGCCCTGGACGGTGCGTATGTCACCTACCCCTCGGCGCCGATGCTCGACATCCTCGCTGAGGAGAGCCGTACGGCCCGGGCCCTGGTCGTGGGCGAAGACCTTGGCACGGTGCAGCCGGAGGTCCGCGCGGAACTGCAGCGGAGGAAGATCCTCTCCTACCGCTTGCTGTGGTTCGAGGAGGCCCCGCCCAGCACCTACCCTCGGCTGGCTTTGTCGGCAGTGACCACCCACGACCTGCCGACGGTCGCCGGTGTGTGGACCGGCGCGGATGCCAGGGCGATGCAGGAGGTCGGGCTGCACCCCAACCTGGCCGCCAACCAGGCGATCGTGGAGCGCATGGCCCGCTTTTCCGGCGTACCCCGGCAGGCCCCCGCCGAGGCCGCGGTGCTCGGCGCCTACCGGGCGCTGCGGCGCAGCCCTTCGCGGCTGCTGGCAGCGACCCTCGATGACGCCCTCGTTGTCGGTGAACGGCCCAACATCCCAGGCACGGTGGACGAGTGGCCGAACTGGTCGCTGGCACTGCCCGGGGGCCTGGAGGGACTGCGCCGTTCGCGCACCGCCCGTCTCCTTGCCGAGCTCATGGCGCAACCATGAGCACCGCCGGCACCGCCCCTGGGTTGGTCTGCACCTATCGACTCCAGCTCCACGCGGGTTTCACCTTTGCCGATGCCACCGCGGTTGTGCCCTACCTCGCGGGGCTCGGGGTCAGCCACCTGTACCTCTCCCCCATCCTGCAGGCAGCACCCGGCAGCACCCACGGGTACGACCAGTGCGACCCCACCCAGGTCAATGCCGAAATCGGGGGCGAGAGCGGCTTCCGGCGGCTGGCCTCGACGGTTCGAGCCCACGGGATGGGGATCATCCTCGACATCGTGCCCAACCACATGGCAACGAGCGAGACCAACCCCTGGTGGTGGGAACTGCTGCGCAGCGGCCGGGACGGTCGGGCCGGGGTCTACTTCGATGTGGACTGGGATGCGCCGGGACCCGGGCTCCGCGGCCGGGTGATGGTGCCCGTTCTCGGCGCCCCACTGGGTGAGGTCCTGGCCGGCGGCGAACTGGCGGTCGTCGAACACAATGGCGATGCCGCACTCGCCTACCGCGGGCAGCACTTTCCCCTCGCCAACCCCGCCCAGTCCGTCCCCGGTGCCCCGGTGACTGATTCCCTGCTGGACCAACAGCATTACCGTCTCGCCTTCTGGCGGGACGCAGCCCGGCATCTCAACTACCGCAGATTCTTTGCCATCGACTCCCTGGTGGCGGTGCGAGAGGAGGACCCGGTGGTCTTCGTCACCTTCCACGCGCTGCCCATCGAACTGCTGCAGGCGGGAGATGTCCAGGGCCTTCGCGTTGACCACGTGGACGGTCTGCGCGACCCTCAGCGGTACCTCGATACCCTCCGCAGCCGAGCCCCGGAGGCCTGGCTGCTGGTCGAGAAGATCCTGGAGCCCGGGGAGTCCCTGCCGGTCAGCTGGCCGGTGGACGGGTCCACCGGGTACGACTTCATTCAGCGCCTGCAGGGGGTGTTCATCGACCCCTCGGCGGAGAGCCCGCTGACCCGCTTCTACAGCGACTTCACCGGGGAGCGGGCCGCGTATGCGGATGTGGTGCGCAGCGCCAAGCTTGAGGCCGCGCAGCGTCTATTCGTGCCTGATGTGGCCCGCCTCGAGCGCCTCCTGGATGGAGTCTGTCGGGCGGCCGGCGTCAACGTGACCTCGGCGCAGCGAATCGCCGTCATCGAGCAGGTGGCCACCGCGCTGCCGGTGTATCGAACCTACGCCCGGCCCGGGGCGGCCCTCACCGGGGAAGCCAAGGCGATGGTCAAGCAGGCGGTCGACGCCGCCGCACAGGTTGACGGATCGATACCGGCGGAGCTCCTGGCCCTGGTCGCGGAGACCCTGGCAATGGAGCAGGGTGGCGAGGCGGCGGCGGAGTTCGCCACGTGCTTTCAACAGCTGTCCGGTCCGCTGATGGCCAAGGGTGTCGAGGACACCGCGTTCTACCGCTACAACCGCCTGGCGAGCCTCAACGAGGTTGGCGGAGATCCTGGGCGTTTCGCCATCTCGCCGGATGAGTTCCATGCTGCCAACGGCGCCACCCTGCGCGATCACCCGCGGGCCATGCTGGCCTCCTCGACGCACGACACCAAGCGCAGCGAAGACGTGCGGGCACGGCTGTCGCTGCTGACCCAGATCCCCGCACAATGGGCCGCCGCCGTGACCAGGTGGTCGGCGATGAACGAGGGCCACAGGACCGATGGTTTTCCCGATCGCAACGCCGAGTACCTGCTGTACCAGACCCTCGTCGGGGCCTGGCCGCTCGGTGCGGAGCGCACGCAGCTGTACATGGAAAAGGCGGCGCGCGAGACTTCACAACACACCAGCTGGACGGACCCCGACCAGCGATACGAGGACGCGCTCCGCGGGTTCGTGGCCGCGGTCCTGGCCGACAAGGCTTTCCAGGCCGACCTCGCAGCCTTTGTGGAACCGCTGATCGAGCCGGGCCGCCAGGTGGCGCTGGCGCAGGCCCTCTTGAAACTCACGGCTCCCGGGGTCCCCGACCTCTACCAGGGCACAGAGCTGTGGGACTTGAGCCTGGTCGACCCCGACAACCGCCGGCCGGTCGACTATGGCCTGCGACGTGAGCTGCTCGCGCGCCAGGAGGCTGCGACTGAGGCGGGCATGGTCGATCGCCAGTTGATCCAGGGGCGCTGGAATGACGGCCTGGCGAAGCTGCATGTCGTGGCCCGGGCGCTTCAGGCCCGCCGGCGCTTCCCGGCGGCGTTCGGACCGGGGTCGACCTACACCCTGCTCGCTGCCAGCGGACCGGCTGCCGGCAACGTGCTGGCGTACGCCCGCGGCACCACCCAGGACCGGTTCCTGGTGATCGTCGTGGTCCCCCGGCTGACCCTTCGGGGCGCCATCGAGTGGTCCTCAACCCGGCTGAAGGTGGGCACCGGACGGTGGGCCGAGACCCTGTGGGCGGCAGAACACGTGGATGGGCCGGCGCTGGACCTCGGCGAAGCGTTTCAGAGCTATCCGCTGGCCCTGCTGGAGCGCACCGGGTGAGCGCGGGGATCCGCGTCTGGGCGCCGCTCGCGGGCCGGGTGGAGGTGGTGTCAGGAGCGAGGCGCACCACCATGACCGCGATGCCGGGGGGCTGGTTCGCAGCGCCGCGCGCCACGGCCGGCCATGACGGCCGGTACCTGCTCTCGGTAAACGGCGGCGAGCCCATGCCCGACCCGCGCTCGGCGCACCAGCCCGACGGAGTCCATGGGCACTCCGTTCTCGTGGACCATTCGGCGTTCGCCTGGACCGATTCAGGGTGGCGCGGGTTGCCCCTGCGGGACGCCGTCATCTACGAGTTGCATATCGGCACGTTCTCGGAAATCGGAACCTTCGATGCGGCAATTACCAAGCTGCCCCACCTGGTCGAGCTGGGGATCAACGCCGTCGACCTGATGCCCGTCGCCACCTTCCCCGGCTCGCGAGGCTGGGGCTACGACGGCGTGGACCTGTACGCCCCCCACCCGGCATATGGCGGACCAGAGGGCCTGAAGCGCTTCGTCGATGCCTGCCACGCCCAGGGCATCGCGGTGGTCCTGGACGTGGTCTACAACCACCTGGGACCCGACGGGAATTACCTCGGCGCCTTCGGGCCGTACTTCACCAACGCCTACGCGACACCCTGGGGATCGGCGATGAACTTCGACGGCCGCGGCAGCGATGAGGTCCGGCGGTTTTTTGTCGACAACGCGCTCACCTGGCTACGCGACTACCACTGCGACGGGCTGCGCCTGGATGCCGTCCACGCGATCATCGACACGTCAGCGCTGCACTTCCTGGAGCAGGTCGCAGCTGAGGTCCGTGAGCTTGGGGTGAAGACCGGCCGGGAGCTGTGGCTGATTGCCGAGAGCGACCTCAATGACCCGCGCGTGGTCTCGCCCGCCGCCCGCGGCGGGTACGGGTTCGACGCGCAGTGGAGTGACGATTTCCACCACGCCCTACACGCGGTCCTGACCGGGGAGGGCGGCGGTTACTATGCCGATTTCGGCCGCCTCGCCGACCTCTCCACGGCGCTGCGGCAGGCGTTCGTATACGACGGTCGCCACTCGCAATTCCGGGAGCGAAGCCACGGACGCCGTCCGCAGGAAATCCCCGGTTGGGCATTCCTGGGGTATATCCAGGACCACGACCAGGTCGGCAACCGCGCCGCCGGCGAGCGCATCAGCCAGCTGGTGTCACCAGGCCTGGCCCGGGTCGCCGCGGCCCTGGTGCTGCTGTCACCCTTCACGCCGATGCTCTTTGCCGGCGAGGAGTGGGGGGCCGCCACCCCCTTCCTCTACTTCACCGATCACCAGGACGAGAAGCTCGGTCGGGCGGTGACCGAAGGGCGGCGCCGGGAGTTTGCGGCCTTCGGCTGGCAGGAGGACTCCGTGCCCAACCCCCAGGCCGCGGATACCTTCGAGGCCTCCCGGCTGCGCTGGGACGAGCCCGGCACGGAACCCCACATGGCCACGCTGAAGTGGTACCAGGCCCTCCTGCGGCTGCGCAGCAACAGCCCCGCGCTTCGAGATGGGCGGCTCGACCTGGTCGCGGTTGACCACGACGAGGACGCGCGCTGGCTGGTGATGAGGCGCGGCGAGATCGAGCTCTACTGCAACTTCAGCGGCCGGCCCATCAGACTTCCGGCAAGCGGTGAGGTGATCCTGGCGTCCGAGGAGGGAACCCGCCTCGACGGCTCCGGGATCGAGTTGCCGCCCGAGAGTGCGGCGGTGCTGAGGAATACAGGCTAAAGCGAGAGCCGCTGCGCCTCGATCAGGGCGATGACGATGAACATCGCGACGAGGACCAGCACGACCAGCAGGTTGAAGCGCGGGTGCCCCTCCTTGACCCGGATGTAGGCCGGGTGTGGTTCGGCGTTCGGCTCCACCGTCGGGTCCTGGATTTCAGCCATGCTCGTCTCCTCGTCGCGTCGTCGATCGACGCCCTGCTCAGCCAGCATAGACCCGGCGAGCCTGCGCAGGGAAGCGGGCGGGCGTCAGTCCCCACCCTCCAGCCTGCGCAGGGTGGCGGCGGCCGCCTCGGCCTCGTCAGACGCGACGCCGGAGCGGGTCTCCGCCTCGACGGCCTCGCGCTCGGCGCTGGCGGCCTCGGCCGCAGCCGCCTGGGCGCGGCGACGAGCTCGGCGCGCCACCTGCTCCAGGCGCTTCGACGCCTCCACAGTTGCATCCGCAGCCTTCCGCGCGTCGAGCAACCGCTGGTGGTCCACCTGGCCCCGGTCGCTGCGGGCTGTCGAAGCCCCGACAGAGACGCCAACAGCGCCCGCCGCCGGCCCCTTCGCCCGCCCTGGCTTGGCGGTGCGCGCCGGCGCCG
>JBPCPW010000056.1:0-28304 GCA_050998755.1 Candidatus Dormibacteria bacterium | reverse complement strand
TTACAGGGATTGACCTCCGTGCGCCTGTCCCTGAGACAAGACTGTGTCAAGCGCGCCAGGTCAATTTTGGCGTCCGCGCGGCCCGCACCTCGTCGAGGCGCCCGACTGGAGTCTCATGCGGCGCGTGCCTGACGAACTCGGGGTCAGCCTGGACCTCCTCCCAGATGGCCTTCATCGCGCCCACAAAGGCATCCAGGGTCTCTCGAGACTCAGTCTCGGTGGGCTCGACCATCAGCGACTCGGGAACCGTGAGGGGAAAGCTCACCGTGGGCGCGTAGAACCCGTAATCCAGCAGCCGCTTGGCGATATCGATGTTCCTGACCCCCAGCTCCTTGGCCTTCTTCGTCGTGAGTACGAACTCATGCAGGCTGGGCTCGCTCGAGGCAACGTCGAACACCGCCGCCAGCTGCACCTTGAGGTAGTTGGCGTTGAGCACCGCATCCTGGGCCACCTGGCGAAGCCCGTCGCCGCCATACGCGCGCATGTAGGCGTAGGCCTTGACCAGCACCGCGAAGTTACCGAAGAACGCGCGCACCTTCCCGATGGTCTCCGGCCGAGCCCAGTCCAGACGGAAGGTGTGGGAGTCATCGCGCTCGACCGTGGGTACCGGCAGGAACTGCGCCAGCCGCGCCTTCACGCCGCAGGGGCCGGCCCCCGGCCCGCCGCCGCCGTGGGGGGTGGAGAACGTCTTGTGGAGGTTGAGGTGCACGACGTCGAAGCCCATGTCACCGGGCCGCGCCACGCCGACCAGGGCATTGAGGTTGGCGCCGTCGTAATAAAGCAGCGAGCCGTGCTCGTGGGCCAGCCGCGCGATCGTCTTTATGTCGCGCTCGAACAGCCCCAGGGTGTTGGGGTTGGTGAGCATGATCGCCGCCACGTGGGGACCCAGTTTCGACCGGTAGTCCTCGAGGTCGACCAGGCCGCGCGAGTCGGACTTCACGGTCACCGCCTTGAGCCCCGCCAGGGTCGCCGATGCCGGGTTGGTCCCATGCGCCGAGTCGGGCACCAGGACGGTATCTCGCTGGGCCCCCTCGCCCTTGGCCTGATGAAACGCCTGGATGATGCGCAGCCCGGTCCACTCGCCGTGGGCGCCGGCGGCGGGCTGCAACGAGATTCGGTCCATACCGGTGATCTCGATCAGCCACTGCTCCAGTTCCCAGAGCAGCCGCAGCGCCCCCTGGACGGTGTCCACCGGCTGGTAGGGGTGCAGCTGGGCGAAGCCGTCGAGCCGCACCAGCGCCTCGTTCACCGCCGGGTTGTACTTCATGGTGCAGCTGCCCAGCGGGTAGAGCCCCTGCTGTAGCGAGAAGGTGCGCCGGGCCAGGCGGCCGAAGTGGCGCAGCACCTCCGGCTCACTGGTGTTGGGGATGCGCGCGGCCTCCTTGCGCAGGATGCCGGCGGGGATCGCCGAGGCCAGGTCCAGCTCGGGAACCCCGGCGGCGGGCAGCTGTGGGCCGCCGTGAGGGTGTCGGCGCAGCTCGGTGAGCAAGGGCTCGGGCCCGGTGCCGCTGGCGTGCGCATGGGGCCCTGAGTGGCCCAGGCTGGCGCTCTCCGCCCCATGTGGCTCTCCACCCACCTCTGCGTCCGTGTCCGGCGCCTTCGGCTCCACGTCGATGCTCACGGCAGGGCCTCCACGAATCGATCCAGCGAATCCGGGCTGTTCATCTCGGTAACCGCCACCAGGATGCAGTCGGTGAGGTCGCCGAAGCGCCCCAGGTCCACCCCGCCGAGGATGCCCGCCGAGCGCAGCGCGCCAAGGACCTCGTGAGTGGGCCTCTCGCAGCGCACCGCGAACTCCCAGAGGAATGGACCATCAAACGCCAGCGAATACCCCGGCTTGTTGGCGATCATCCCCGCCAGGTGGTGGGCCCGCGCAGCGCTCACCTCGGCCACCCGGCGCAGCCCCCTCTCACCCATCACCGCGAGGTAGGCGGTGGCCCCCAGCGCGATCAGGGCCTGGTTGGTGCAGATATTGCTGGTGGCCGACTCGCGCCGGATGTGCTGCTCGCGGGCCTGCAGGGTGAGGACAAACCCGCGCCGTCCCTCACCATCGACCGTCTCGCCAGCGAGGCGGCCGGGGATCTTGCGAAGCAGCGCCTCGGACGCCGCCAGGTAGCCGCAGTAGGGCCCTCCGTACCAGAGCGGGATGCCCAGCTGCTGGCACTCGCCAACGGCGATGTCCGCGCCGTACTCGCCCGGGGGTGCGATCAGCGCCAGCGAGACCGGGTCGGCCGACACGATCGCCAGCGCGCCGTTCTCATGGGCCAGGTCGGTCAGCGTCGAGCCGTCGTGCAGCTGGCCGGTGAAGTCGGGCTGCTGGAAGATCACCGCTGCGCTGTCGGCCATCTCGTCGGCGACGTCCGGCGCGGCGACCGGCGCCACCTCGAACCCGCGGCCGGCGCCATAGGTGCGCAGCACCGCGAGGTACTCGGGATGGACGCGCCCCGCCACCACCACCTTCTGCCGCCCGGTCTGGACGACGGCCATCACCGCGGCCTCGGCCATGGCGGTGGCGGCCTCGTACATCGAGGCGTTGGCAATGTCCATGCCGGTGAGCTCGGCGATCAGCGACTGGAACTCGAAGATAGTCTGCAGCCAGCCCTGGCTGGCCTCCGCCTGGTAGGGCGTGTAGGCGGTGTAGAACTCCGGCCGGCTGATGACCTGGCTGACGGCAGACGGGATGAAGCGCCGGTACGCGCCAGCGCCCAGGAAGCTCTCCAGCCGGGTCAGGTCCTGGTTCTCGGCGGCCAGGCTGCCGAAGTACTGGGTCAGCTCCAGCTCGGACATCCCGCCCGGCAGCTCCAGCCGGTGGTCGAGGTCCGCGGGCAGGGACTCGAACAGGGCGTCCTGGGACTTCGCCCCGACGACCTCGAGCATCGCCTCGCGGTCCTTGACCGACAACGGCAAATACCGATGTTGGATGGTCAGAGTCCCTCGGTGAAGCTCTTGTATCCGGCCTCGTCGAGCAGTTCACCAGACGGTGGCTCGGTCAGTTCCAATTCCAGCATCCAGCCTTCGCCGTAGGTGTCGCTGTTGACCAGCTCGGGGGTCTGGGTCAGCGCCGGGTTGGCCTGTTTGACCCTGCCGCTGACCGGGGAGTAGAGGTCCGACGCCGCCTTGACCGACTCGATCACACCGAACTTGGAGCCCGCGGTGACCTCGGCGCCCACCTTCGGGAGCTCAACGTAGATCACGTCCCCCAGCTGGCTCTGGGCGTACTCCGTGATCCCGATGCGGACCACCTCGCCGCCGCTGCTGACCCACTCGTGGCTCTTGCTGAACCTGTAGTTGGAGGTGTCCATTCAGTCCCTCTGACTCAATTGTTTTTGGGCCGCTTGTAGAACGGCATCGGCACGCGTCGGGCGGGCACCTGCTCCCCCCTGACCTCAATTGATAGATCGCTCGAATCAACGCTGGCCCGCTCGACGTAACCCATCGCCACCGCCTTGCCAAGGGTGAAGGAAAAGGTCCCGGAGGTTACCTCGCCGACGGCCCTCCCGGCGTCGGCGATGGCATGGCCATGTCGGGCAATGGCGCGGCCGTCAAGCTCCAGCCCGACCAATGTCCTTGTCGGGCCTCCCTTGTCCATAATCTCCCGCAGGGCATCGCGCCCGACGAAGTCACCCTTGTCCAGCTTGACGGCCCAGCCCAGGCCGGCCTCCAGTGGGTTGGTTGCCTGGTCGATGTCCTGGCCCGAGAGACGCATCGAAGCCTCCAGGCGCAGGGTGTCGCGGGCCCCCAGCCCACAGGGCACCAGACCATCAGCAGCGCCGGCGTCGGTGACGGTGCGCCAGATCTCCACAGCGGCGTCCCACGGGATGATCAGCTCGAAGCCGTCCTCGCCGGTGTAGCCCGTGCGGCTGAACCCGACATCAACCGCGCCGATACGTCCGGGAGCGTAGTGGTAGTACCGCACCGCCGCGAGGTCGATTCCGGTGGCCACGCGGCCCAGGATGTCGATCGCCCGTGGGCCCTGGACGGCGATCAGCGCGGTGTCCAGGGTCTGGTCGTCAACCTCGACGCCGTGCTCGCGGAAATACACCAGGTCCTTTTCGCGGGGCCCCGCGTTGACGATCACCATGTGGCGGTCCGCATGGATGCGATAGACCAGGCAGTCGTCGACGATTCCGCCGGCTTCGGTGCACAGCACGTTGTAGCGCGCCTGCCGGTCGTCGAGGTCGCCGACGCGGTTGGTCACCACGCGGTCGAGGGCCGCCGCACCATCAGCGCCGAGTACCTCAAATTCGCCCATGTGGGAGACGTCGAACATCCCCGCGGCGGTACGCACCGCCAGGTGCTCGGTGCGCATCGACGAGTACTGCAGCGGCATCATCCAGCCGCCGAACTCCACCATCTGCGCGCCGGCCGCGACATGGGTGTCGTACAGCGGGGTGCGTAGGGCGGCCGCGGCCTCGGTCACGCTTCGTCGGAATCCGGCCCGGCACCCTGCGGGCGACGGCGCGAGTCGGGTTGTTCATCCACGAAGTCGATGCCCAGGTCGTCGGCATCGGAAGCCTCCAGGAAGTTGATGGTGGCAGCGTCATTGCGCTCGCGGGCCAGGTCCAGCATCCGCTCGATGCGCTCCATCCGACCCTCGTCCCAACCGAGCGACTGCTGCATCTCCACCGGCCTGGCGTCGCGACCGTTCTCTCGGCGGAACATGACCTGAGCCATGTCCAGGGTGCGCACGTCCGCGACGTCCTCCTCGGTCTCCTTGCGGGCCTGGTCCTCGGACTCGATCAGCGAGTCCATCTGCAGCCCGATGTGGAGGCTGGCGAAGTCGCGGAACGCCCCCTTGCCACCGTAGGCCCCGATCGCGTCGACCAGCCCGATGGTGCCCTCCTGGTAGAGGTCGGAGAAGGGCAGCCCGCGGCCGGCGTGCGCCTCTGCCTGCGCCACCGCCAGGTCCAGGTTGTGATGCACCAGCGACTCGGTGGCGCGCGGGTCGGGGACGCGATTCAGGAGCTCCGCCTCGTCGTCAGGCTCGAGACGTCCGTAGGCGTCGGCCTGGTCTCGCAGCTCCTTCTCGAGGAGCGCCTCCCTCTCCTCCAGCGAGCGATCCTCCGGCACTCTGGAATCATATGAAGGGCGCGGGTGCGCGCGGCCCGCCGTACGATGAACATCATGGGTGTGATGCAGCAAGCCCGGGCCGTCCGCCTGGCGATGCTGATCTGCGTCGTGGCTCTTGCCGCGCTGTTGACCGCACTCCCGACACATGCCGACCCACCGCGGGTCACGGTGCTGCGGATCGACGGGGTGATCAACGTCTTCACCGCCGACTACATCAGCGGCGGCCTGGACGGCGCCAGGGCCTCGGGCAGCAGCCTGGTGGTGATCGGCATGGACACCCCGGGCGGAATCGATTCATCGATGCGCCGCATCATCCAGGCCATCCTCAACAGCCCGCTGCCGGTCGCGGTGTTCGTGTCGCCGTCGGGGGCCCGCGCGGCGAGCGCCGGGCTCTACATCTCGCAGTCGGCCGACATCCTGGCGATGGCCCCTGGGACCAATATCGGGTCGGCGCACCCGGTCTTCATCGGGGCGGGAGGGGCGGCCGGCGGGAGTGGGTCCAACGTCGAGGACCAGAAGGTGCTGAACGATTCCGTCGCCTACATCCAGGGCCTGGCCAACCTGCATCACCGCAACGCCGACTGGGCCACCGATGCGGTCAAAAACAGCGTCAACGTGCCAGCCGAGCGGGCGGTTGAGTTACACGTCGCCGACCGCGTCAGCCGCGACCTGCCCACCCTGCTGAAGGACGTCGACGGGCAGCACGTTGAGAAGCACGGTGCGACGCTCACCGTGCACAGCGCCGGCGCGCTTGTCGATCAGCAGGAGATGAACTGGTCCCAGGGCTTGCTGCACGCGTTGGCCGACCCCCAGGTCGCCTACCTCTTCTTCCTGCTCGCGATCCTGGCCATCGGCTTCGAGGTCACCCATCCCGGGGCCATCCTGCCAGGGGTGATCGGCGTGGTCTCCGGCCTCATGGCCCTGGTGGCATTTGAGAGCCTGCCTGTGAGCTTCGCCGGGATCGCGCTGGTGGCCTTCGCCCTGGTGCTGTTCGCGGCGGACGTGCACTCGCCGACGCACGGGGTGCTGACCACCGGCGGCGTGCTGGCGCTGGCGCTGGGCTCGTTCCTGATCCTCGACGCCGGCGCACCGTTCCTGGAACCCAACCTGGCGCTCGCGGTGCTACCCCCAGTGGCCGTGGGGTTGATCCTCGCCTTTCTCATCTCGCGCGCGATCGCGGCACGGCGGCGCCCGAACGCCGTCGGTGTCAACACGCTGCTGGGCGCCGAGGGAGAGGCGCGGGAGGACCTTGTTGGGCCCGAGGGCGGCCTGGTGATGGTCGACGGCGCGCTCTGGCAGGCCAGCGCGCTGGTGGCGGTGAGCCGGGGGTCCAGGGTCAGGGTCCGCACCGTCGATGGACTTCACCTCACCGTCGAGCCGGCTTAGAGCGGACATCTGGTACGACGTGCACCGGGCACGCGCGACCTCCGACTTAACCGGCGACCTCTGTGACGTACTTCTCGACCGCATCGCGCGCCACGTCGCTCACCTTTCGCCCGTCGCGTTTGGCCTTTCTGACCACGGCGTCGTAGACATCAGGCGCGAGCCGGACGTTGATTCGCGGAGAGGGTCCCCGGCCATTGCCCAGCGTCGGGCGCCCCAGCCAGCGGCGAGGGGTGAGCACGTCCAGGTCGTAGCCGGCCTCCGCCTCGGCTGCGAGCGCCTCCAGGGCAGCCTCGTCCAGGACCCGACCAGACTTGGTGACGAGGGTTTCCTTTTTCATCTCTGGTATCCAATTACCCGCCTGTAGGCGGCTCGACTCTTATCCCGAAGCTTCTGTGCATGAATCACGACAAGCTTGCCGGCGGCCACCTCGATCGCAACGACCTCCAAAGGGATCCCGCTGCGATCATCCCCTAGAAACACGAGCCGCTCGTCGTGGTCATCCGGATTGTTGGCCGGGGGCGGCTGGGGGAGAACCATTCCGCAGTGGTCGATGACATAGGTGGCGCGCTCCTCGGAAACATGGTGCTTGCTGGCAGATTTGGCAAACCTCAGTTCGTCCATTCTGTCAGACAATAGTTTCTAGATCAACACTGGCTCCCCTGTGGCTTAGCCCATCTCCCTCGTGTCGTCGCTATCGCCGCATCAGAGACTGTCGACCAGCTCCCGGTACACCTGTACCGTGAGGTCGGCGGTGTGCCTCCAGCTGTAGGCGGCCGCGACCTCTGGCCCGCGGCTGCGAAGGCGGGCGGCGACCACCGGGTCGCCCAGCACGGAGTCGATGGCAGCGGCGAGGGCGGCGTCGTCCCCGGGCGGTACCAGGACGGCGGCGTCCCCAACCAGCGCCGGCAGGTTGGCCGATCGCGCGGCGACGAGCGCGGTGCCGCTGGCCAGGGCCTCGAGCGCAGGCAGGCCGAAGCCCTCGTGGTGAGAGGGAACGACCGCCGCGGCCGCCCCCCGGTAGAGTGCTGCCAGCGTGTCGTCGTCGACGAACCCCGGCAGGACCACGCGCAGCCCGCGTGCCAGCGCCGCGGCCTCGAGGCGGTCACTCTCCGGCCCGCACGCGCCCGCCAGCACCAGGGGGGTCTGGTGATGGTTGCTCGCAGTGAGCGCATCGAGGAGGCCGTCCAGGCCCTTGCGCGGGTCATGCGCCCGCATGCTGCCAACCCACACGAGGTAGGGCGTGTCCGGCACGCCCGCGGCTCGTCGGCGGCCGGCGTCCGCGGGCTGCTCGACGGCCGCGAACACGTTGGAGGTGGCCTCGGGCACGACATGCACCCGGGCGCGGTCCAGCTGGAGCACCTCGACGGCCTCGTCCGCCGTGACCTGACTCACGGCGATCACCGCGCCGGCGCCGCGGAGGCGGTGTGACTGCAGCGCGAGGTAGCGGCCGGTCACCCCGGGGCGGGGCGTCCCGGTCCAGGGCACCACGTCGTGGAGAGTCACCACCTGGCGCTTGAGGGGCCAGAGGAGGACCGGGTCGGAGGCCATGGCGTGCACGATGGCGGCGCGGTGGGCCAGCGCACCCGGCGCAACCAGCGCCTGGGCCGAGGCGAAGCGCAGCGCCCAGCTCTCTTTCAGAGGCGGCCACGGAGGCCTGATGGCCAGGAGTTTGATGTCCTCGCGCCGGCGCAGCTCCGCGATCAGGGAGTTGATGTAGCGCCCAATACCAGCGGTGGCGCGATGGTCGGCGAGGGCGCTGACGTCGGCGGCGACCCTGATCGGCATGCGCGTGCTCATCGGCCGAGCCATTACACCACGCCGCTTGCACCCCGCCGCTCCCTTGTTTCACCGTCAGGATTCACGTGGAACATCACATGATTTCTGCCAAGGACGGACAATTGGATCTCACCCCCCGGAGGTAGACCAATGCCATTCGCAATCGGGATCGTCCTGGTCCTGTTCGTCATCCTGTTCTTCGCCGCGGTGCGCATCCTGCAGGAGTACGAACGTGGGGTCGTCTTCCGCCTCGGCCGCCTGATGCCCATCAAGGGCCCCGGGTTCGTCCTGATCATCCCCTTCGGCGTGGACCGCCTGGTCAAGATCGACCTCCGAACCGTCACCCTCGAGGTGCCCCCGAAGGAGGTGATCACCCGGGACAACGTGACCATCAAGGTCATTGCCGTGATCTACTTCAAGATCGTCGATCCCGCCAAGGCCGTGACCCAGGTGCTCAACTACGTCAACGCCACCTCGCAGATCGCCCAGACCACGCTGCGATCCGTCCTCGGCGAATCGACCCTCGACGAGTTGCTGGCGGGCCGTGAGGGGGTCAATCGGCGCCTGCAGAAGATCATCGACGAGCACACCGAGCCCTGGGGGGTGAAGGTCAGCACCGTCGAGGTCAAGGACGTTGAACTTCCCCAGACCATGCAACGCGCGATGGCCAAGGAGGCCGAGGCCGAGCGCGAGAAGCGGGCCAAGATCATCCACGCCCGCGGCGAGTTCGAGGCCTCCCAGCAACTCATGGAGGCCGCCGAGGTCATCGGGCGCGAGCCGGCGGCGCTACAGCTCCGCTATCTCCAAACCCTGACCGAGATCAGCGTCGAGAAGAACAGCACGATCATCTTCCCGCTGCCGGTGGACATCATCGACGCCCTGCTGGGTCTGAGCCGCCGCGCCAGTCGCGAGGCCGGGAGCGCCGGTGCGCCGGAGCCCACTGGCAGCGGTCCGCGACCGGCGCCACAGGCCGCACCGCGCCTACAGCCCGAGCCAGAGCCGGAGCCAGAGCGGCCCACGCAGAACAGCTAACCTGCTTGTCTTGAGCCCGATGATCTCGGCCGACGAGCTGTCCCAGGCAGCTCTTGTCTTCGGCGCGGTGCTGGTGTTCGTCTTCGTATTGAGCGCCGCCAACCTGGGCGACAGGAGCCCGAGCTGGCGCATCGTGGCCTACACCGGGACCATCGGACTGTGCGTCATCGTCGGCCTGCTGGCCGTGTTGAACATCGTCTCGAGCCTGTTCTCGCCAGGCCTGGTCCCCGCTTCCGGGGTCTCCGCGACGCGCTTCCTGACGGGGAATGTCATCGACCTCGGCGGTGCCGTCATCTCGCCGCTATTCCTGCTGCCCTGGGTGCGACGCCGCCTCGCCGGGGTTCTGCACTCATTCGAGCCGCAGTCGGCGATCAATGCCGTCGCCGCCTGCCTGTACCTCCTGGTCACTGTGTTCTTCCTCAGCCTGCAGGTCTCCACCGACCAACTCAAGGCGATCAAGGCGAGCGGTACGTCGCCGTCACTGCTGTTCATCATCGGCACCAACCAGCTGCCCTTCCTGATCGTGGCGATTGCCGGGGTCGGACTCTTCGTCAAGCGCAGTCCCCGGCAGGTGCTGGAGCGCCTGGGGCTGATCTGGCCGGGCTGGCGGTGGATCGTGGCTTCCGCGGGAGTCGCGGTGTTGCTGGTGGTCTTCGGGGTGGTTTTTGACGTCCTCATCACCCGCTTGACCCCCGACCAGTCGAAGAGCATCAACGAGGTCAGCCAGCAGTTGCTGAGCAACGTCACCAACCCCGGCGCGGCGATCGCCCTCGCACTGGCCGCGGGGATCGGGGAGGAGGTCCTCTTCCGCGGTGCGCTGCAGCCCCGCCTCGGGATAATCGCCGCGGCCCTGCTGTTCGCGGTGCTCCACACCCAGTACGCCATCAGCCTGGCCAGCCTCGAGATCTTCATCCTCGGCCTGGCGCTGGGCCTGCTGCGCAGGCGCGCCGGGGTGACGGGCACGATCATCGCCCATGCCGGATACGACCTGATCCTGCTCATGATCCCGTTCGTCCTCCACAAATAGGGCTGTGAGTCAGCCAGGCGGCCCGCCATGCCCCTGATATGCGCGGTGACCAACCAGAAGGGTGGCGTTGGCAAGAGCACGACGGCGGTCAATGTCGCCGCCTACCTCGCCGGCAGCGGTCGACGGGTCCTGCTCGTCGATCTCGACCCCCAGGGCAATGCCAGCAGCGGGCTGGGCCTGGTTCGCGACCCGGAGCGTCCCAGCGTGTACAGCGTGGTCATCGACGGCCAGCCTCCCGGTGAGGCGATCCTCCCCGGCCCCATCGCCAACCTCTGGATAATGCCCTCGGATATCGGGCTGGCGGGTGCCGAGGTGGAATTGATCAATATGCCGCGACGGGAGCACCGGCTGGCCTACGCCCTTGACGGGGTGGCCGACGACTACGACCTGGTGATCGTCGATTGCCCCCCGTCGCTCGGGCTGCTGACGGTTAACGCGCTGGTGGCGGCAACTCACCTTCTGATTCCGATCCAGTGCGAGTTCTACGCCCTTGAGGGCCTGGGCCACCTGACCCAGACGCTGGACCTGGTGCGGCGCTCGTCCAACCCCGGGCTCCAGGTGCTGGGGATCGTGATGACCCTATTTGACGGTCGCACCACGCTGAGCACCCAGGTGGTCGAGGAGGTGCGCCGGAGCTATCCCTCGCTCATCTTCCAGACCGTGATCCCCCGCAATGTCCGACTGAGCGAGGCCCCCAGCTACGGGCAGAGCATTGCGCAGTACGATCCGCGTTCGCGCGGCGGGCAGGCATACTCGGCCCTGACCGCGGAGGTCGCCGCACGCTTCTGGGCTGAAGACGCCGCAGCGACCGGCGAGGCCGGCCCCACACCCAGCACCAAGGAGGACCCCATGTCGGCAACTGATCTTGGAACGATGCTCCCGGAGATGGCCGAGGGCGACCCACCCGGCGGCGAGGGTGCCGCATCCGAGGGGTGGCGCTGATGTCGAACCAGCGCCGCGGTGGCCTGGGCCGCGGCCTTGGCGCGATTCTTCCTGGCGGCGATCTCAATGCCAGTCCCCAGCAGACTTCGATGCTGCCGGTGACGGCGATCGAGGCCAACCCCGACCAGCCGAGGCAGACCTTCAGAGACGCGGAGATGGAGAGCCTGGTGTCGTCGGTTCGCGAGCACGGCATCCTCCAGCCGCTGCTCGTCGCCCGCAGCGGTACCGGGTACCAGCTGATCGCCGGCGAACGCCGACTTCGGGCGGCTCGGGCGGCCGGGCTGACCGATGTCCCGGTGGTGGTGCGCCAAATGCCCGGGCGCCAGGAATCACTGGCCCTGTCATTGATCGAAAACATCCAGCGCCACGACCTGAATGCTCTCGAGGAGGCTGACGCCTACGGGCGCCTGCTGGATGAGTTTGGCCTGAGCCACGAGGCGATCGCCCGCCAGGTTGGCAAGGGTCGCACCCACATCACCAACTCGCTGCGGCTGCTGGGACTGGCGACAGCGGTGCAGGGCGCGCTGCTGAGCGACGCGATCACCGCGGGGCACGCGCGGGCGATCGCGGGCCTGCCCGACCACCTCCAGGAGGAGGCCCTTCGGCGCGTGCTGCGCGGGGAGATGAGCGTCCGCGAGGCGGAGGCACTGGTACAGCAGATGGCGGGGAAGCGAGAGGTCGCTCCCCGCGGCTCCGCGACGAGGCAGCAGGATCCGAACACTCGGGAGCTCGAATCCCGGTTCCGCGAGGCGCTGCAGGCCCGGGTCAGCCTGAGCCGCTCACGGAGGGGGGGCAAGCTGGTGATCCAGTTCGGCTCGGACGAGGAGCTTGATGCGCTGTTCCGCCATGTCGTCCTGGGCGAGCGCCCGGGCTCGTAACTCTCCAATGTTTCACGTGCAACATGACGGTGAAACACCAGGGGGTGGAGATCTTCTAAAACGGGTGTTCTATATGCCGCCGAGGCCGGACTCGGGAACTCCGCAGGTATTTGGGCCGCTGAAGCGTCGTACCAGCCAGTGGGCATAAAGACCAGCACCTCGGCCAACCTCGTTCACCGCGCGTTCGCATCGTGGCCGCGGTCCATCCGGGGCATTACCTGGGCGCGCGTCTGTGGGGTGGTCGTGGTCACCGCCCTGGCGTACGCGGTGACGTCCAGCTTTGTCCTGTCCGGCCTGATGCTCATTGCCGGCCTGGTGGCTTACGTGGGCACCCGCGTCAAGCCCGACGACCAGGTCCAGCGCAGACGCCTGAACCGGTCCCTCGAGGTGGCCCAAGACGCCAACGACCTCCGGGCAGAGCTGCAGCTCGAAGCCCAACTTGAGGTCCTCGACCAGCACTGAGCCCGGCATCGCGATGGACACGTGGGTCCCCCGGATTGACCGTGAAACACACCATGTGCCACGATCGCGGGCGTGACTTCGCTTCCTGAGCCCCCTTCGTCCAGTGAGTTCGAGATCGGATTCCTGCTCGGCATCCTGGCCGGCGAGGGGCATTTTGGGGGCGACGGGCGCCAGCCCGAGGTCACGCTGCGGATGCACACCCGGCACGAGCGCCTCTTTAGGTGGCTCGAGGTGCACTTCCCGGGCGGGCGGCTCTACGGTCCCTACCACCACGGCGGCCGCGACTACTACCAGTGGATGGCCCGCGGGGAATACCTGCGCCGCCACCTGGCACCGCTCATCGGCAACCGGCTGGAGGCCCTTGACAGCCACGCCGCGGGGCGATTCCGGACGATGTGCGAGAACTACGGCATCAACCCAGATCCAATCGAAGGCCGGGCGGGGGTTGCGGGGTAGAATCGGAATGTGCCTCAGTAGCGGTTCGCCGCGCCTGTCTTGAGGCCACGCAGCGGGGCCGTCACCACCCGCCTTAGGACAATCTGACCACTTGTCGTCTTACCCCTCGCTGACCAGCTTCCCCGCGGAGGAGCATCAGAAATCGTGGCTGCGCGATTTCGTCGAGGTGGTGCTGCTGGCCCTCGCCCTGTTCGTGATCATCTCGTTCGCGGTGCAGACCATCCACGTCATGGGCCCCAGCATGGAGAACACGCTGCAGAACAACGACTTCCTCATCGCCTCCAAGATCAGCTACCGGCTGCATGCCCCGCAGCGTGGCGACATCGTGATCTTCAAGCCCAGCAACGACGCCGCGCACGACTACATCAAGCGGATCATCGCGGGCCCTGGCGACAAGCTGAAGATCTCCCACGCCCAGGTGTTTTTGAACGGGCGGCAGCTGAAGGAGGACTACCTCCCCGAGCCGTGGACCTGGACCGACACCTGGAACCAGGGCAACGAGGACACCGTCCCCGCCGGCAAGTACTTCGTCATGGGCGACAACCGCAACCATTCCACCGACTCGCGCTTCCTCGGCTACCAGGCCAAGGACCAGTTCCTGGGCAACGCCTGGGTGCGCATCTGGCCGCTCAACACCCTGACCGTCTTCCATTCGGGGATCGCGTTCGCCAACTGAGTCGGGACGCCCTCAGACCGGGCAGTTCCTCAGGGCTTCCAGGTACGCCTCCGGGTCGCGTGCCTCGCCCACCGAAGTGACCACCTTGAACGCGACCTTCCCGGCCTTGTCGATGACAAAGGTGCCACGGTTGGAGAAGCCCAGGTCCTGGAGGTAGACGCCGTACTGGTTGGCCACCGCGCCGCGCGGCTGGAAGTCCGCCAGCAGGGTGACGTTGAGGTCCTCGTCGCTCTTGAAGCGCTTCTGCACGAACTTGCTGTCCACCGAGATGCCCACGACCTCCGCCCCCGCGCCGGCGAACCGGTCAGCGTCACCGGTCAGGGCGTGGAGTTCTTTGGTGCAGATCCCGCTGAACGAGAAGGGGTAGAAGACCAGGACCACGTTGCGGCCGCGGTGCTCGGACAGCGTCCACTTCTCGCCGGCATCGTCGACGAGGGTGAAGTCTGGCGCCTCCTGGCCCACCTCGATGGCCGGGTTCACTTCAGCTGCCATATTAGTCGTCACCTTCTAGAATCCAACGATCAACGTCGCGGCTGTACTCCACGACCTCCCCGAGCTCAAAGAAGATCTCGATCTCCTTGAGGGCCCGCTCGGGGGAGTCGGAGCCGTGGATAAGGTTCATGCCGATGGTCAGGCCGTGGTCGCCCCGGATCGTGCCGGGCGCGGACTTCGCGGGGTCGGTGACGCCCATCATCCCGCGCACGTTGGCCACGGCATTGGGGCCGGCGAGAACCATGGCCACCAGCGGCCCGGAGGTCATGAAGTCCTCAACCCCCTGGTAGAAGGACTTCTCCACGTGCTCGGCATAGTGGCGGCGCGCCAGCGCCTGGTCCATGCGCACCATCTTCAGCGCGTGGACCCGGAGCCCCTTGCGCTCCATCCGGCCGATGATCTCGCCGATCAGGCCGCGCTGAACGCCGTCGGGCTTGACCAGTACCAGGGTTTGTTCACTCATGTTTCTTGGCTCCATTGCGACTTTCAATTCCACTGTATGAGGTCCGCCAGGCGGCCCTCGTCTTTGATCGGCCCAATGACCGCCATCTGCATCGCCTGCTGGGCGTAGGTCTCGCGCGCCAGCCGCATCATGTCCTCGGCGGTGACGGCGTCAATTGAGGCCAGCGTCTCCTCCATGGGGATGATCCGGCCCGTCAGCAGCTCCTGGCCGCCCAGCCACGTGGAGACGGCGCCCGTGCTCTCCAGCCGCAGCAGCAGCCGTCCCCGGAGGTAGGCCCGGGCCTTCTCCAATTCCGAGGTTCCCACGGGCTCCTCGGCCATCCGGTGCAGCTCGTGCATCACCGCCTTGACCGCCTCCTCGGTACGTCCGGGATCGGTTCCGATGTAGACGCCGGCCGACCCGGTGTCGGCCATCTTGCCCACCCAGGAATGCACGTCGTAGCAGAGCCCGTGCTTCTCACGCACCTCGAGGAACAGTCGCGAGCTCATGCCCTCGCCGAGCACGGTGTTCATCATGTCGAGCGCGTGGCGGTCGGGGTGGAAGTAGTCGATGCAGCGGGTGCCCATGACCAGGTTGATCTGCTCCGTGGGACGGGAGATGGCCTGCACCGTGGGGCCGTTTTCCAACGGCCGGGCCGGCGGGAAGGTTGCCCGCTCACCTCGCGGCCAGGTGTCGAGGTAGTTGCCGGTGACGTGGAGGGCCTCCTGGGGATCGACGTTGCCGGCGATCACCGCCACCAGGTTCTGCGCCGTGTAGTGGGTCTTCAGGTACTCGCGCATCCGCGGCCCGGTCACCCCCGGCAGGTTCTCCTCCGTCCCGGCGATGTCCACGCCCAGCGGGTGGTCGGGCCACATCATCTCCTCGAAGACGGTGTGCACATGGTCGCCGGGGGAGTCGCGGTACATCCGCAGCTCCTCGATGATCACCTCGCGCTCCTTATCGACCTCTTCCTCGTCTATGAGGGGGTGCAGAACCATGTCGCAGAGCACCGAGACCGCCTCCTGGAGCCGGTCCCCGGGGACGCGGGCCCAGTACATGGTGGCCTCCTTGTCGGTGGCGGCGTTGAGCTCGCCGCCGATGCCCTCGATGGCCTCCGCGATCTCCTTCGAACCGGGAAAGGCGTCCGAACCCTTGAACAGCATGTGCTCGACGAAGTGGCTGACGCCGGCCAGGGCCGGGTCCTCGTAACGGGACCCGACGCTGAACATCAGGGCGACGCTGACGGACTGTCGCGCGGCCATCGGCGCGGTGATCAAACGGGCGCCGGAGTTGAGGACCTCCAGGCTGTGGCCCGAGGCCACCGTTTCGCTGGAGGGCATCGGCATTTACTATACCGGCGTGCCCTCTACGCCACCCCCGGCCAAAGACGAACTGACCCGGGGCGTCAGCGCCCTGCGCGACGCCGCCGAGCTGGCGGCCCTCCGGCTCTCCGGCGACGATGCCGACGCCGACCTTCAGGAGCTTGCCGAGACCCTCGCCAAGCTGGAGCAGACCTCAGAGGAGCTGGCCAAGACCACCCGCGGCAACTGGAAGACCCGGCTGGTCGAGGCCCGCCGTCATTTCCACGAAGCGCGGGACCTGCTGGACGACGGGGAGCCGGCCGACGCGGTGGCCCTCGAGGTGATGGCCGGCCGCGAAGTCCTCCGAAAGAAGCGCTGAGGGAGAACCAACCGGCGGCGCGCTACTCGCCCCGAAATCGTGGTCATGTTCCTTACCTCCTTACTGTGCCTTGCGCTTTGATAATGTAAGGAGTTGGAGAAGCGCGCTACTCTCACTTCCAAGGGTCAGGTCACGATTCCGGCGGACGTTCGTAAGGCATTGGGCATCAAGAAGGGCGATCAAGTCGTTTTCGAGGTCGAGAACCTGAAGATCGGGGGCGAGTCCCGCGCTGCTCGAATGCGTCCGGCCGCCGACCTCATCGCGCTGGCTGGAGTCGCATCGCCACAGCGCGGTCGACGTGATGTTGCCGGGGTAGACGCACGGCGGATTGCCCGGGAGGAACGAGCGCTTAGCCGGGATCCACCGATCCGGGCGCCGCAGATTGGGATGATGGACGCCGCCAAGAGCCAGCTTCTATAGAGAGCGCCTAATCAACATACAAGGACCGGCCCCGACGGGCCGCAGGCGCTAGCTGCTAGCCGCCGAAGTCCACGTCCCTGGTCGCCACCGTCGCCGCCGTCCGCCCCGGCGCGGTCTGGCAGCTCCAGTAGAGGTTGGTGTGCGCGATGACCTTGTCGGGCGGCGGCGCCCCCCATTCGGTCTGGTCCTCAGTGGTGTGGGCGTCGCTGACCAGGGTCGCGTCGTACCCCCTGACGAACGCCCCGTGGAGCGTGGAGCGGATACACGCATCGGTCTGGGCCCCGACGACGACGAGCCGCCCGACGCCGAGTTCTGACAGGATGCTTTCGAGCCCGGTGTCCTCGAAGGAATCGCCGTAATTCTTCTCGATCAGGGGCTCCGCGTCACCCGGCGTCAGCTCGGGGACAATCCACCAGTCCTCGCTGCCCCTTGCCAATCCATCGTCGGAGTGCTGGACCCAGACGACGGGGACCCCGTCCTTACGCGCCCTCTCGACGAGGGTGCCGACATTCGCGACAACCGCGTCGCGCTCGTGGGCCCCCTTGACGACGCCGTTCTGTACGTCGACGACGAGGAGTGCGGTCTTCGGCCGGTTCTTCAGTGTGGTCAAGGTCTCGCCTCCTGTGCGCTCCAGGCCTTCCAGCGTAGCGTCACTTCGTCGACATCCGCACGAGTGGTACGGCGCACCACGTGACCTCCATCGAAGCGCATCCCCGCGGCGATCGCCACGCGGCGACGGAACTCCCAATTCATCTCGCCGTTGCCCTCGATCAGCCGGCGGTGCTCCTGGAACCCGAGGTAGTGATAGGGGCCCTTCTCGCGGTACAGGTCGGCGACCGCGCCCCACCCCGACACCTCCTCCATATGCTCGTGCGCGATCAGCTCTTCGATGGCCTGGAGCTCGACCGGCATCAGGTGGAGGTGGGCATGAAAGACGGTCTGGCCGGCGCCGCCGTTCTCCCAGAGCACCGGCTCAACGTTGTAGGCCTGGCGCACGAACTCCATCGCCGTCTGCGACAGCGCCTCGAGGGAGTCGAGAACCTCCGGCGGCGCCTCACCGTAGCAGGCCAGGTGACGGCGGCTGACCAGGAGCACGTGCCCGGCGGCCACGGGGTACAGGTCGGGCAGCAGCCGGATGTGCTCGTTCTCGCTCAGCATCCCGGGGGAGGCCTCCGGGTGGCAGAAGACGCAGGACGTCGTGCCGTCCTCCGCGGTCACCGCCTAGCGACGACCTCGGTCGCCGCCTCCGCGGCCTCCGCCGAAGCCGCCCCGGCCACCACCGTTGAAGCCACCGCGGCCGCGGTCGCCGCCCTCCATGGTGCGGCGGTTACCGTAGTTCACGACCTCCTGTCGGCGCGGGTTGAGGGGGCTGATGACCACCCGGCGATCGGGACCCTCGCCCTCGCTCTCGGTGCTCACCTCGGGGTCGTCGGCCAGTGCGGTGTGCACCGCGCGGCGCTCGAACGGCTGCATCGGCTCAAGGCCGATACGCTCCTGGTTCTGCTTGGCCCGGTCGGCGACGCGCACCGCCAGCTCGCGCACCGAGTCCTCACGACGCGCGCGGTAGCGCTCGATGTCCAGCACCACCGGCTCGGCCTCCGGCATCTCCCGGCGGACCATGTTGTTGAGCAGCAGCTGCAGCGCCCGCAGCGTGTCCCCGCGCCAGCCGATCAGGGCGCCGAGGTCGGCGCCGCGGATGTCGATGATCGCGGGGCCCTCGTCGCGGCCGTCGAGGCGGTGCTCGACCGACGCCTCAATGCCCATCAGCTCGAGGATCTCGACCAGGAACTTCTCGGCAACCAGGGCGTGCTCCTTGAGCACGGTGACGCGGATCTTGGCATCGGCACCACCGATCCCCAGCACCCCCTGGCCGGGCTCCTGCAGCACCTCGACCTCGACGCGCTCCGGCGGCACCTCCAGTTTCTGTAGGGCGCTGTCCAGGGCGTCCTCGATGGTCTTGCCTGTGCTCTCGATTGACGGCATCTTCACTCCCTCGCGCCGGCGGGCGATCGCACCGCGGCTGTTCCATTGCCCGGGGTTGCCCCTGGACGCTTCTGTCTTGCAGGCGGCTCGGCGCCACCTCGGCCAAATGGTTGGCGGCCTAGCGCCGCCTCTTCTTGCCCCCCGCGGTCGACCTACCGTTGGTCACTTTGCCGTTGGTCACCTTGCCGTTGATGTTTCCGTTGCCATTGCCGTTGGTGGCGCTGATGTCCGCCTTGCCCGCGACAACCTCACGGTTGTTGGGGTTGCCGTTGCGCCCATTTCCCGAAACCTTGCCGTTGCCGTTGCCGTTGCCGTTGCCCGCGGTGGCGAGGGCGGGGGCCGCCTTGGTCCCCAGGATGGGCAGCTGGCCCCAGCCGTTGACGAAGTACTGCTGGGTTATCGAGAACATGTTGCTGACGATCCAGTACAGGACCAGCGCCTGGCCGATCTGCGGGTTGAAGGCGAAATAGATGATCACCAGCGGCATGATCAGGCTCATCGTCTGGGTCATCTGGGCCATCTGCGCGGCCTGGTCGTTGCCCTCCCCGGGCGGGGCGGCGGGCGGGGCCATCATCTTGGACTGGACAAAGGTGGTGGCGCCGGCGAGGGCGGGCAGGATCCAGGTGATGGGATGGCTGACCGTGGCCGGGTGCGAGAGATTGGCGATCCACAGGAAGTGGGGACTGGCGTTCAGCGCATGGAAGAAGGCTGGGTCGCGGATAGCTGAGTAGAGCCCGATCAGGATGGGCAGCTGGGCCAGCGTCGGCAGGCAGCCGGCGAGGCCACCCAGCGGGTTGATGCCGTGCTCTTTGTACAGCGCCATCATCTCGGTGTTGAGCTTCGCGGGATCGCCCTTGTGCTTCTTGCGCAGCGCGGCCAGCTCGGGGGCCACCCGGCGCTGCTCCTCCTGGGTCTTGCGCGACATCGTCAGCTGCTTCTGATACAGCGGGAAGAGGCAGGCCTTGATCACCACCGTCAGCACGATGATGGCCAGGCCGTAGGAGCCGATGACCTGCAGCGGTCCGACCGCGTTGAGGGCCTGGTAGACGTGGCCGAGGATGAACTCGAAGGGGTACTTGAGCAGGCCGATGGCATTTCCCACCGGCTTCAGGAAGTCGAAGAAGCTGGCCGCGATCAGATTCATCTCAGTGCGATACCCGGGCGTCCCGCGGCCCAATCACGGGACAGGGTCGTATCCACCCGCGGTGAAGGGGTTGCAACGGATGATCCGCCACACGGTGAGCTTCCAGCCTTTGAAGAATCCATATTTTTGGATGGCCTCGTGCCCGTAGTGAGAGCAGCTGGGAGAGTAGCGGCACCCGCCGATAACACCGAAGACGGGACCAAGAGAGTGCTGCCAGGCCCGTATGAGTAGGAGCGATACGCGGGCCATCGAGGTTTCACAAGCCTAGCACCTGGGCGACCAGCGCCCCGAATTCAGATTCGAGTTCAGCGAACTCGGCCCCCGCCGCGCCCTGGCGCACGACCACGACCAGGTCGATGCCCAGCTCCGTGCCGGCCAGGCGGGACTGGGCCAACTGCCGCAGCCGCCGCTTCACCTGGTTGCGCTGCACCGCGCCGCCGACGCGGGTGGAGATCGAGAAGCCCACCCGCGGGTGCCCCAGGTCGTTGGGGCGCGAGTGGATCACCATCAGCCTGCCGTGGCGGGCGCGCCGGGAGCCGTAGACCGCACGGAAGTCCTGGCTGCGCTTGAGCCGCAGCCGGGCGAGCACCAGGCCTTAGGGGATGAGCTTGCGACCGCCCGGGGTCAGCCGCTTGCGGCCCTTGAGCCGGCGCGCCTTGATCACACGGACGCCGCCGGGGGTGGCCATACGGGAAAGGAACCCGTGGGTGCGCCGGCGGTGGAGCTTCTTGGGTTGGAAAGTGCGCTTCATTTCAATTCACTCAGGAGGGCGTGACTGGTCCGCGAAGGCGGAGCGACGAGTATACCGACTGGAGGCTCGACTGCCGAATTTTGGCGCTCGCACAGACCCCTGGCGCGAACGGATTTTCGCCCCTTGCAGGCCCCCGGACAGGTGGCTATGCTTCACCGGCCGTAGGGGATCCGAGGGCAGCGGGCATCAACAAGTTATCCACAGTGGATGCCCCCCGTCAGGCACTGTTTTCCACTGCTGTGGACATGTTGTTGATAACTATTAGCCCGGGGGAAGGCCATCGCTGTGCAGGAAGTAAACGCCGAGAACATCTGGCAGGCGGCCCAGGAAGAGTGGCGCTACCAGATCGCCAAGCCGAGTTATGAGGCCTGGCTGCGGAACACCCGCCTGATCTCGCTGGAGGGGCGCAAGTTCCACATCGGCGTGCCGACCAAGCTGGCCAAGGACTGGCTCGAGGACCGCTACCAGGCGCTGATCAAAGAGACGCTCAGCGCCATCATGTCGGGCGACGTTGAACTGACCTTCGAGGTCACCGAGCAGCGCCACCCTGAGCCCACGCTGGACGACGTCATCGACGATGCCCCGGTCATGGACGAGCCCGACTACGACCCGCACTCCAGCCAACTCAACCCCAAGTTCACCTTCGACTCCTTCATCCCCGGTCACAACTCGCGTTTCGCGCACGCCGCCGCCCGCGCGGTGGCCGACGCCCCGGGAGAGGCCTACAACCCCCTCTTCATGTACGGCGGGGTCGGGTTGGGCAAGACCCATTTGATGCACGCCATCGGCCACGCGGTGATGAAGAAGGGCCGCCGCCGCAAGGTGGCCTACGTGACCAGCGAGCGGTTCATGAACGAGATGATCGAATCGATCCGCCGCAACTCGATGAACGACTTCCGCAAGCGCTATCGCAACTGCGACGTGTTGCTGATCGACGACATCCAGTTCCTGGCGGGCAAGGACCGCACCCAGGAGGAGTTCTTCCACACCTTTAACGCGCTGCATGAGCTGAACCGCCACATCGTCATCAGCTCGGACCGGCCGCCAAAGGAGATCCCCACCCTGGAGGACCGCCTGCGGTCGCGCTTCGAGGGCGGTCTGATCGCCGACATTCAGCCCCCCGACTTCGAAACCCGGGTGGCGATTCTCAAGTCGAAGGTGGGGCAGAACAACCGCCTGGTGCCAGAGGACGTCATCTCATTCATCGCCCACAAGATCCAGCGCAACATCCGCGAGCTGGAGGGAGCGCTGATCCGGGTCCTGGCCTATGCCTCCGTAACCCACCAACCCATGACCACCGAGATCGCGGCGCGCGTGCTGGAGGACATCCTCCCCAGCCAGGACTCGCGGTCGCTCACCGTGGACGGGATCAAGAAGGTGGTGGCCAACTTCTACGGCATCAGCGTCGAGGAGATGTGTGGCAAGCGCCGCGACCGTCATATCGTGTTCCCGCGCCAGGTGGCGATGTTCATCATCCGCGAGGAGACGGCTTCATCGCTTCCGGCGATCGGCCAGGCCTTTGGCGGCCGCGACCACACCACCGTGCTGCACTCCTACGAGAAGATCGTGCAGGACTGCCAGGACGACAGCCGCGTGTCCCAGGAGGTCGCGAAGATCCGCGAGCTCCTATACCACTGACATGATGGCCGACATCGACACACTCAATTTGAACGCACAGGCGAGGCTGTTGGTAACCGGGGAGAACCTGTGGGAGCTTCCAACAACCAGCCGGGTGGGCGGACTTGTGGGTTTTTGTCGGCCCTTCGTCCACAGTACCCGGACCTATAATTTCAGGCAGTCCGGAATACAGATGGGGGGCTTTTCCCGGATGTCCACCGCCCTTCTCCTACTACGGAAATTTAAACTACAGGCGCTCTATACAGGG
The DNA here is from genome assembly GCA_050998755.1 of Candidatus Dormibacteria bacterium. Lineage (GTDB taxonomy): Bacteria > Chloroflexota > Dormibacteria > DASZGP01 > DASZGP01 > JAXDLW01. The sequence goes on along the minus strand of JBPCPW010000056.1, from coordinate 5,802 downwards.
GTGGGTGTGCATTCATGAAGTTGACGTGTTCGCCTGACGCATTGAGCCAGGCACTCCAGGTTGTCTCCCGCGCCGTGAGCCCGCGGACAACGCTGCCGATCCTCAACAACATCCTCCTGGAAACTTCAGAAAACGGACTGCGCCTGACCGGCACCAACCTGGAGATGGGGATCGTCAACTACGTCGACGCCGAGGTTCACTCCGAGGGTGCCGTGACCCTTCCAGCGCGGTTGCTCACAGAGTTCGTTGCGCAACTTCGCGAGAAGAAGATGGACATCGAACTGGACGTCAAGACACAGACCCTCAACGTCAACAGCGGGCCCTACCACAACGTCAAGATCAAGGGCATCGACGCCGCGGAGTTCCCCGCGCTGCCGGCGCGCGAGGACGGCATCCGCATCGACCTGCAGCAGTCGGATCTCCTCCCGGCAATCGAGCAGACGGTTGTCGCGGCCAGCACCGACGAGGGACGGCCGGTGCTGACCGGCGTGTACACCCAGCTCGGCGCCGACACCCTGACGCTCGCCGCCACCGACGGCCACCGCCTCGCGGTCAAGACGCTGAAATCAAAGCCGTCCCAGGGCTCTGAGGCTCCGGACGGCGCGGTCGAGGGTGCCGACTCGGTGATCATCCCGGCGCGCGCGCTGCAGGAGGTGGCCCGGGTGCTGAAGGGTGACGGCGTGGTCGAGATGTCCATGGGTCGCTCGCGCAACCACGTTTTCTTCAAGGTCGAGGGCGTTGAGGTGATGTCGCGGCTGATCGAGGGGACATACCCCAACTACTCCCAGGTGATCCCGCCGGAGCCGGCCAACACCACCATCACGCTGAACACCAAGGAGTTGCACGAGCGGGCCCGCGCGGTCGCCATCTTTGCCCGCGACAGCGCCAACGTGGTGCGCATCAAGACCGAGGCCGGGGAGATCGCCATCTCCGCGACCACCAGCGAGGTGGGTTCGAGCGAGGCGTCGGTGAGCGCGGAGATCGAGGGTGCCGACATCCAGATTGCCTTCAACTCGCGATACCTGCTGGATGTCCTGAACCTGCTGGGCTCGGAGAAGGCCGTGCTCAACTTCAACGGCCCGCTCAGCCCAGGCGTCGTGCGCCCTGCCGGCAAGGATGACTACACCTACGTCATCATGCCGGTCCGCGTCGCGATGTAAGGGGGCTCGCCCAGGTCGCCAAAGACGTACAATTGTTCGCTAGACACCGGGGGTGACTCGAGGCAGGGAAGGACATGCTGACGTCGATCGCGCTCTACGCATTTCGGAACTACATGAAGGAGTCCGTGGCGCTGGAGCCCGGCGTAAATTTGTTCCTCGGCGCCAACGCGCAGGGTAAGACCAACCTGCTCGAGGCCATCTACCTGGCCGCAACCTCGCGGTCGCCGCGGGCCTCGGTGCTGGCAGAGATGGTGATGTGGGAGCAGGCCGGCGGCCGCGTGGTCATGGAGTTTGGTGAGGGGGACGCGGCGCGATCGCAAAGTTCAAGGTCAATCGAGGTTCGCCTGGAGCGTGACCCCGGCAGCTCCCGCACCCGCCGTACGCTCCGCCTGGACGAGCGCCCGGCGTCCCCGGCGAAGATCAGCGGCCTGGTCCGCACCGTGCTCTTTCATCCCGAGGAGATGACGTTGCTGCGCGGGTCCGGCGAGCCGCGGCGAAAGCTGGTCAACGGGGTCCTGACCCAGCTCGATGTCGCCTATGCCGAGAACCTCAGCCGCTACACGCGGCTCCTGGAGCAGCGCAACCAGCTGCTCAAACGGGTGGCCGAGGACATCGAGCCGGCCTCGGCGCTGGATTGGTGGACCGACGAGTTGTCACGCGTTGGCGGGGACATCATGGAGCGGCGCGCCGCGTTCCTTATGGACATCGCGCAACGCATCTCGCGGCGTTACGCGGAGGTGGCGCCGGGCGAGCACCTGGACGTTGGTTATGTGCCGAGCTTTGACCCCGGGGACGACGCGGCGGCGGCGATGGCCTCGACCCTCCGAGGGCGGCAACGTGAAGAACTGGCCCGCGGAGTGACGGTTGCCGGCCCCCACCGTGACGACATCGAGTTCCGGCTGGGCGGCGTGGCGGCGGCGGCCCACGCGTCGCAGGGCCAGCAGCGCACCGCCATCCTGGCCTTCAAGCTCGCCGAGGTGGAGGTGCTGGGGATGGGCGGGCGCGCGCCGGTGCTCCTGCTCGACGACGTCATGTCGGAGCTGGATGCGCCTCGACGCCAGCATCTGCTGGAGTTGATCGAGGAGTCGCCGCAGTCGGTGATCACATCGGCGGAGTCGCGGTATTTCCCGGATGGCTTCGCCGCCCGCGTCAACACCCGCGAGGTGAACGGCGGCAGGGTGCGGAACTGGAACGCATGAGCGGCCGGGGTGGCGATCCGAGTGGCGATTCCGCAGGCCCGCCCCGCGACCCCGACGCGCCGATTTTCGAGTTCGCCCCGCGCCGGCGCATCGTCAACCGCAAGGACGACGGGCCCCAGGCAATCGGGACGCTGCTTTTTCCAACCTTGGCCAAACTGGGGCTGAAGACCAAGGCCCGCCACCTGCAGATCATGGGGTTGTGGGCAGGCGTCGTGGGCGAGGCGGTGGCCGTCGGCGCCCATCCCACCGCCTATGACCGCGGCCGGCTGGTGGTCGAGACCGACAGCCCCGCGCTGGGCCACCAACTGCACCTGCAGCGGCAGACCATCATCGACCAGCTCAACGCCGCCATCGGGGAGCGCGTGGTGACCCAGATCCGATTCCGGCTGCAGCCCGGCAGATGACCGGGAGCGCCACTCCCGCACAGCTCAGCGGGCTGGGGTTGAACCCCGCGCAGGCGGAGGCCTGCGAGTTCCTGCAGGGCCAGATGATGGTGCTTGCCGGCCCCGGCACGGGCAAGACGCGGGTGATCACGCATCGCTATCTCAACCTGCTCAACTCCGGCGTGGATACCGACAACATCGCGGTGTTCACCTTCACGGTCAAGGCGGCAGGGGAGATGGAGGAGCGCATCAGCACGCTCTGTAAGACGGGCTTCAAAGAGCTGTACGTCAGTACCTTCCACGCGTTCGCCCTGCGCTTTCTCCAGGAGGAGGGTCACCACCTGCCGATTCCCCGACCCTTTCGCATCGCCCATGACGTCGAGCGCTGGCAGTTGATGTGTCGGGTCCTGGAGCGGACCCGCCCCGACCAGCTGTACCGCCTGCCCCGGCCGCTCGACGTCGCGCCCGACCTTCTTAAATTGATTGAGCGGGCCAAACAAGAAATGGCCGGCCCGGCCGACTACCGCCGCATCGCCTCCGACATGGTGATGGAGGCCCGGCTGGGCGCCGAGATGCAGGTCCAGGTGGCCGGCGTCTACGAGGCCTACCAGGACGAGCTCACGCAGGCCGGGCTGCTGGACTTCGACGACACCATCTACTGGACGGTGCGGCTGTTGGAGTCCGATGCCGCGGTGTTGGAACGCTGGCGCCGGCGCCTGACCCACGTCATGGTCGACGAGTTCCAGGACACCAACTTCTCCCAGTTGCGGCTGGTGGAAGCGCTCGCCGGGAGGGAGGGCAACGTCGCCGTGGTGGGCGACGACGACCAGTCGATCTACAAGTTCCGCGGTGCGTCGGTCGCCAACCTGCGGCGGTTTCGCAAGATCTACCCCGGGCTCCGTATCGTGCGGCTGGAGACCAACTACCGCAGCACCCGCCAGGTCCTGGCTGCCGCCAACCGGCTGGTCTCCCAGAACCAGGAGCGCGTCAAAAAAGCGATCACCTCGGACCGCGAAGGCCCGCAGGCACGCGTCTACCTCGCGCCCGACAGCCACCACGAGGTGGCCTGGACGGTGGAGCGCATCGCCGAGCTCTTGGAGACCGGGGCCGAGCCCGCGGGGGAGATTGCCGTGCTGGTTCGCACCAATGCCCAGCTGCGGCCGTTCACGCGCGCGCTGCAGCGCGCCGGCATCCCCTACCAGCTGTCGGGCGGCCGCGGCTTCCTGGACCAGCCGGAGATCAAAGACCTACGCTCGCTATTGCGGTGGGCGGTCGATCCAACCGACACCCAGGCCGCGGCGCGTGTGCTGGGGATGCCCGGGGTAGAACTTGACGCGGAGGTCATCCTCGGCCTGACCAGCTCCGCGGAAGGGGAGGGACTGTCAATTGAGGAGGTCGCCAATTCGACGGTTCAGCGCATCCTGGATGGCCCCGGCGGCGAAGCGCAGCAGCGGGTCGCGGTGGCCCTGCGCGGGGCCCTGGAGATGGTCCGGGCGGTGCGCAACCAGGCGCTTCGGGAACGGGCCGATGAGGTGATCTTCACCGCCCTGGAGCGGACCCGATATGTCGACCTGCTCTCCTACCCGTCGGAGATCCAGAAGCGCCAGGCGGGCGCCAACATCGACAAATTCGTGGACATGGCGCAGACCTTCTGCGAGTCCGCCGGCGACGACGGCGCGACGCTATCCGGCTTCATGGACCAACTGGACGCAATCGAGGAATCGTCGCGCGTCTCGGCCTCGGCGCAGAGCATCCCCCCCATCGAGACCGGGCGCGAGGCGGTCAACCTGATGACCGTTCACCAGGCCAAGGGCCTGGAGTTCGGCGCGGTTATCTGTCCTGGCCTGGTGGAGGACCGCTTCCCCTTCAAGAACCAGGGCGAGGCGCTGCCGCTGCCACAGGAGCTGATCGCCGAGGAGATCTCATCTCGCGACCCGCGGCTGGCCGAGGAGCGCCGTCTCTGCTACGTCGCCGTCACCCGCGCCCGGCGCCACGTCCTGCTCTCGGCCGCGCAGCGTTACGAGGGCGGGAAGAAATGGAAGCCATCCCGGTTCCTCGCGGACATGGGCTTCCTGCCGGCCCCCGACGGCAGCACGGCCGAGCCCTTGCTGCTGGAGGAGCCGCCGGCGGTGGAGTTGCCCGCTCCCCCGGTGGCCCAGGCGGCGCTGCCGATGGACCACCCCGAGGTGCCGGAGTTGGTCGTGAGCTACAGCGCCCTCGACACCTACCAGACGTGCCCGCGCGCCTACCAGTACCGTTACATCTACCGCCTGCCCACGCGTACCTCGCCGGAGCAACAGTTCGGAGTCGCGGTGCACCAGGCGCTGAGCCTCATCCTCCAGGAAGCCACCGACGGCCAACCGACGGTCGAGCGGGCCATGGCGGTGTTTGACACGGTGTTCGGCGGCGACCGCTTCTGCGACCCCATCAACCTTGACCTCTGGCAGCAGCGCGGCCGCGATTTCGTCGCCGCGCTGCACCGCCGCGGCCGGCTTGACGGCCGGGCACTGCACGTGGCTCCGGAGCAGCCGTTCAACCTGTCGATGGCGGGTTTCCGTCTGAAGGGCCGGATCGACCGCATCGACCGTGCCCGGAACGGCTTCCGGCTGGTGGATTACAAAACGGGCGAGGTCAAGGACGAGTGGCAGCTGGAGCGCGACCTGCAGTTGGGGCTCTATGCAATCGCGGCGGAGCAGGTCTTCGGGTTGCGGCCGGTGACCCTGGCGATCTGCTACCTGGAGGACGGGATCGAGGTCGACGTGCTCAAGACGACCTCCCAGTTGCAGGCTGACGCCGAACGCGCCGGCGAACTCGCGGCCGGGATCACCGCCGGCGACTTCACGCCCCAGCCATCACCGTGGAAATGCGCGCGCTGCGATTTCCGCCTGGTGTGTGATGCCGCCGTCTAGGATGTACAGCTTCCGAGATACGGGGACAGCGAAGACGCCACAGCCGGGGCCCTGACGCCCCTGGCGCAACCCCCGGCGGCGGACGGGGCCGACCCGCGCAACTGCCGCTTGCAGCGGCGGAATTTCACGGCCCCTCGGAATCTGCGCTCGC
>JBPCPW010000049.1:0-12631 GCA_050998755.1 Candidatus Dormibacteria bacterium | reverse complement strand
CCCGTCGGCGCGCGGATCCTGGCCGTCGCTGACACCTACGACGTGCTGGTGTCGGACCGCCCCTACCGGCGCGCGCGGACGCGTGCCGAGGCGCTCAAGATCCTCGACGAGGAGTCCGGCGACCACCTCTGGTCGCCCGCGGTGGACGCGCTGAAGGCAATGCTCAACGAGCACGTGCAGGATGATCGCCGGGCCGCGCCGCGGGTTCGCGCACGAGTGTCCACCCCAGAGATTGACGGTGAGGCGACGCCTACCGGGGAAGCACGCGACTCCAGTTAACCCGAGGTCCAGCCCTCGGGGATCAGGGCCGGCCCCTCACTTGTGGGCACCACCACGCTCCAGTTGTAGTACACGGTGAAGGCGTCGGCATCGCCGGCGATCTGTTGCGCGAAGATGTCAATCGCCCGCACGTAGTTGTGGCTCTGGTTGTAGGCGTAGAGCGCGGAGTCCATGTCCGCCGGGCCCCCCCTCGCCCGAAGGTACCGCGCCGCCGCGAGGACTGCCTCCCGAGGATCGTTGACATCGCCGTGTCCATACGTCGCCCACGTCGCCGGCATGAACTGCATCGGGCCCTGGGCCCCCGCGACGCTCAGGCCATGGATCCGCCCCGTCGCCGTCTCGACAAAGTTGATCGCCGCCAGGTACTGCCAGGGTATGCCGTACGCCTGTTGGCCCTCGTGGTAGTAGGCGACCAGCGCCGCCTCGGGATCAGGGGCGGAGATGCGCCAGTGCGGGGTACCGTTGACGTCGTCCCCGAGGACGGCCAGCTCATCCCCGGCATCCAGGATCGCCTGCAGCGATGGGCGGTCGGCAGGAAGCAACGCCGCCAGGGCGGAGGGGCGCCAGGCCTTGATCGAAAGCAGTTGCCCGCTTGTCAGCTGGATCGACCGCGCGGCTGCGGCCCGGGTGGCCGGCGACCGTCGTGCATCACGGAGAGCGCCGTAGGCCGAGGCGAGCCGTGAGTTGAGGACCGCGCTGGTGGGAGCCTCGAGCGCCCGGGTCGCCGCCGCCAGGCGCTGCATCTCGCTCATCGCCGGGGAAGGGGATGGCGATGCGGGGGCGGGGGCTGGAACCGCTGCGGTCAGCGGCGCCGGCGATGCCGAGACCTCCGCGGACGGCGTGGAGGTCGAGGCCGGCGGGCGCGCCCGCTGGATCCCCGTCTGAGAAGTCGCGCAGGCACCGAACAGCAGACAGAGGAGCAGTAGGCGCCGCGGTCCGAAGGGCATGTTGACGATGGTACGCGGGCCGTTCCCGGTTACTCGGCGAACTCGCGGGCGGAGGGTGCGTCCTGTATCCAGCGCATGAAATACCGTCGTGCAGGTTGTGTCATGCACATGATCGTGATCGCTCGGGGAAGAGCTAGCGTCCCCCGCAGGAGAAAGCGTGGGGTCGGCCCACATTGTAGAAGAGGAGCGACATTGAGCTACCAGGCCGAATACATCTGGATCGATGGGACCACGCCGTCCCCCCTGATGCGTTGCAAGACCCGGATCATCGACGATGGCAAGGAGCCGAGAACGTGGGGCTTCGACGGTTCGAGCACCAACCAGGCCCCGGGCTCGAACTCTGATTGCGTCCTGGAGCCGGTCTTCTCGTGTCCCGACCCCATTCGCGGCGGCGATAACGTGCTTGTACTCTGCGAGGTGATGCTGCCCGATGGGAGTCCGCATGCCAGCAACACCCGCGCGGCGTGTGCCGCGGTGGCCGAGGAGTACGCTGACCAGGAGGCTCTGTTCGGCATCGAGCAGGAGTACACATTCATGCAGGATGGCCGGCCCCTGGGTTGGCCTGAGGTTGGTTTCCCCGCCCCTCAGGGCCCGTACTACTGCGGCGTGGGCGGCGGCAAGATGGCTGGTCGCCAGATCATTGAAGCGCACACCATCGCCTGCATGAAGGCCGGGCTGTCAATTGAGGGAACCAATGCCGAGGTCATGATGGCGCAGTGGGAGTTCCAGGTCGGCGTCCTCCCGGCGCCGCGCATCGCGGATGAGATCTGGGTGGGCCGCTGGCTGCTGTACCGAATCGCCGAGGATTTCGGCGTCGAGGTCAGCCTGGCCGCCAAGCCTGTCGCCGGAGACTGGAACGGGGCGGGCGCGCACACCAACTTCTCGACCAACGCGATGCGTGAGAGTTACGAGGCGATCATCACCGCCTGCGAAGCGCTCGGCAAAAACCCCGTCAAGCATGTCGAGAACTACGGCCCCGGGATCAAGGACCGCCTGACCGGTGCCCACGAGACCGCTCACTGGAGCACGTTCAGCTACGGCTCGTCCGACCGGGGCGCCTCGGTGCGTATCCCCTGGGCGGTCGAGAAGGCTAAGAAGGGCTGGCTCGAGGACCGGCGCCCCAACGCCAACATGGACCCGTACGTGGTCATCCGACTGCTGATGGAAACCTGCTGCGACGCACTCGCCGACCAGACGGAGGTCGCGGTCTAGAGACCCATCGGCCCCCGGCCGGTAGCGGTCGGGGGCCTCTCTGTGAGAACCTGACCTCCCTAACTCCGGAGGTGTTCATGAGTTCCGTACGGGTCCTGGTCGGCACCCGCAAGGGTGCCTTTGTCCTGACTTCCGACGCCCGGCGTCAATCGTGGGAGGTCCGAGGCCCTCTCTTTGGGGGCTGGGAGGTCTACCACCTGAAAGGCTCACCCGTGGATCCGAGCACGATATATGCCTCGCAGTCCTCCGGCTGGTTCGGGCAGCTCATCCAGCGGTCAAATGACGGCGGCGCGACCTTTGAGCCGGTTGGCAACAACTTCGTTTATGACGGCGTCCCGGGTACCCACCAGTGGTATGACGGCACCCCTCATCCCTGGGAGTTCGCCCGCGTCTGGCACCTCGAGCCGTCGTTGACCGACGTTGACACGGTGTATGCGGGGGTGGAGGATGCGGCCCTGTTCAGAACCGTGGACGGCGGGCAGTCGTGGACTGAGATGAGTGGCCTACGGCGGCAGGACTCGGGGTCGTCGTGGGCACCTGGTGCGGGAGGACTGTGCCTCCACACCATCGTCCAGGATCCCTCCAATGCGCAGCGCATCTTCGTGGCGATCTCCGCGGCGGGCGTCTTCCGCACCGATGACGCCGGGGAAACGTGGCGGCCGGTCAACCGCGGTCTGAAGTCGGAGGGGATCCCAGACCCCGCGGCGGAGGTGGGCCACTGCGTCCACCGGATCGCGATGCATCCATCGCGACCCAATGTCCTCTTTATGCAGAAGCACTGGGATGTCATGCGAACCGACGACGGCGGTGACTCTTGGCGCGAGGTGAGTGGCAACCTGCCGAGCGACTTCGGGTTTGCCATCGACGTCCACGCTCATGAACCCGAGACGATCTACGTGGTGCCCATCAAAAGCGATTCAGAGCACTATCCTCCGGACGGGAAGCTCCGTGTCTACCGGAGCCGCAGCGGGGGAGAGGAGTGGGAGCCTCTGACCAGGGGCCTGCCCCAGCAGGACTGCTATGTCAACGTGTTGCGTGATGCCATGGCCGTCGACAGCCTCGACCCCTGCGGCATCTACTTCGGAACCAGCGGCGGCCAGGTGTATGGGTCAGCGGACTCCGGCGACAGCTGGACGCCGATTGTCCACGACCTGCCTGCGGTGCTGTCGGTGGAGGTCCAGGTGCTGCCTTGATCCGTGTAGTGCTCCCGGCCGCGCTGCGCAGCCTGACGCAGGCCCCGCCTGAACTGGGCATCGACGTTCCCGGTGAGTCCACCATGACGTCCCTGCTTGACGCCCTCGAGGCAACCTACCCGGCGCTAAGGGGCACCATCCGCGACCAGGTGACCCAAAGGCGCCGGCCCTTCATTCGGTTCTATGCGGGGGAGGAGGACCTATCGCATCAGTCCCCAGGGGATCCACTCCCTGATGGCGTCACGACCGGGGCTGAGGCCCTGGTGATCGTGGGTGCCATGTCGGGTGGATAGCCCGCAGCCGTTGCTTACGGGGCTGCCAGCGTGAAGTAGAAGGTGGCTCCGTGGCCCGGCGTGGACTCGGCCCAGATCCGACCCCCGTGGCGCTGGACGATGGTGCGTGCGATGGCCAGCCCGACGCCAACGCCATCGTAGTCCTGCTGGCGCACCAGGCGCTGGAAAACCCCGAACACCTTGTCGACATAACGCCCGTCAAAGCCCATGCCGTTGTCCCGGACGAAGAAGGCCGGCTCCTCCAGCTTGGTGTCGTAGCCGATCCGGATGACCGGTTGGGGCTGCGGGCCGCTGAACTTCACGGCATTGTCCAGCAGGCTCACGAACACCTGCTCCAGCAGGTCCGGGTCGGCGCGCACCGCGGGGAGATCGGCGACCGTGATTCGCGACTCGGTGCCGGGATGGAGCGTCCGGACGGCGTCCACTGCGGCCTCCGCGACCGCACGCGCACCAACGACCTCGGTCCTCATTTCACGGCGTCCAAGACGCGATAGGGCCAGCAACGAGTCGACCAGGGTACCCATCAGGGCCGCGTTCTCGGTGACCAGGCCAACCAGGCGCTGAGCCTCCGGCGTCAGCTCGGCCAGGTGCTGCTCGGCGAGGATGCCGCTGAACCCGTGGATCGCGCGGAGGGGGGTTCTGAGGTCGTGCGAGACGCTGTATGAAAAGGCGTCCATCTCCCGCTGCGTCGCCTCGAGCATCGCGGTTCGCTCGAGGACACGCCGTTCCAGGCCCTCGTTGAGCTGCTCGAGTTCTGCTTGGATCCGCTTGCGCTCGGTGATGTCACGCACGATTGCCAGGATCCTGGTGTTGGTCTCCGAGGGCAGGAGATGAATCGATGATTCGACGTCCACCAGGCGCCCCCTGCGAGTCACCAGCTGCGACTCCAGGAAATGCGAAGGGTCGCGGCGGCCTGCGAGCATGTCCGCAAGCCCCGCGGCAAGTTGGGCCCGTAGCGGCGAGGGCGCCAGCTCGATCAGGCTGGCTTTGGCGGTCAGCTCCGCCTGTGAGTAACCGGTCATCTCGAGGTAGGCGTTGTTGGCATACACCAACCGGCCGCCCTCAGTGACCACGAGTCCCTCGCCAAGGTCGCTGAGGGCGTCGAGCAATGCGCGGTATCGCTCAGCCTGGTTGCCAAACTGCAACTCGGCATCGAGCCATGAGCCTGTCACGCGCCGACGATCCTTCGCGCCTCCATCCCGGCCTCCATCCATTTCGAGGAATTGAGCCAGGCTTCAACGCCCCAGAGCAGGATGACCCCGGCGGTCGACTGGCGATACAGGCGAGCGCTGTAGAGGAGGTCGTCGGGGGTGAAGTTGGTCTCCCCGGGCCAGGGCGCTCCCTGCATCTCGGTGATCCAGAGCGGCTTGTGCTGCGAGCGTGCCTGTGACGCCCAGTAGGACAGGGCCGCCTTCTTCCAATCGGTGCGGACCCTGGCGGTCGCGTCATCGAGTGAGGTGTCGCTGGTGACCACGTAGAGGTCCATGCCCAGTGCATCGCCCAGCTGGAGAGTTTGCAGCGGGTGCCCAGCCGGTTGTGGGCCGTCAGGAGGATCTGCCGCACCATTCTTGGGCGACATCCCCTTGATGTCCAGGTCGAGGGTGGATGAGTTGTAGGTGGTGATCACCACCTCGTGGTTGGGGTCGAGGGCGGTCATCGCCTCCTTCTCGTCCTGGAGCGTATCGCCGGGCACCGCGACCTGGCTCGCCGCCGTGGTGGGAACGTTGTCGAGCGGCTCGTTTTCCAACTGCCAGCTGTACAGCAGCGGGTTGCGTCGATAGCGGCTCACCGCCAGGTCCAGGTAGTGGGTGTAGTCCGCGCTGGTGGCCATCATCTGGATCGACTGATACGCCGGGACCCAGGCGGGCACGTACAGCTCGGGGAAGCCCATGTTGCGCATCCCGACCTCCAGGACGACATGAGCAGGGCGCTCCCGGTGAGTTCGGTTGTAGTCGCGCACCACCTTCAGCATGCCGTCCGGCGACGAGAAGTCGAAGGCGTCGCGCTGGGGTTCGACGGTGTCCCAGTAAATCGGCAGGCGGACCAGGTCCGGGTTGAGGCGGTCAAGCAATTCGCGCAGCGCCGGGAGTGGCTTTTCGCCCAGCCACTCGGCGGTCCTGGGGCTGAATGAGAAGCCGACCAGGGGCGGGGAGGATGCCCTGGCGACCGGGATCCCGGCCAGCCAGAAAGGGGCGTTGCCGAAAATTGTTGCCGATACCAGTGCGATGCCGCAGGAGCTGATCAGTCGGCGCCATCGAAAGCGGCGGTGCCTGCGATTCCGAGCCATGTGAGGGTATCTCAACATCAGCGGATGAGCCAACGATAAGCGTTCTCGATGGGCTAGTCCTCAACCGTGTGGGCATCCGTCGTACTGAGTGCGATATCGAGGATCGCCAGCCCCGCCTGGGCGTCCTGGCGACTGATGTTGCATGGCGGCACGACGTGCAGCCGATGGTAGTTGGTGAAGGGCAGCAGTCCGTGGCGCAGGCATGCCTGAACCAACTCGGCCATCGCCGGGGAGCTGCCGCCGTAGGGCGCGAGGGGCTCGCGAGTCCGCCGGTTCCGGACCAGGTCGAGGGCCCAGAATACGCCGAGCCCTCGGACCTCCCCGACCGACGGATGTCGCTCCGCCAACGCGTGCAGCCCCGGGCCGAGTACGGTCTCGCCAATGCTGGCGGCGTTTTCCACCATGCGCTCGTCCCGCATCGCGGACATCGTGGCCACCGCCGCGGCGCAGGCCAGTGGGTGGCCTGAGTAGGTCAGCCCGCCGGGATACACCCGCTCGGCAAAAGTGTCGTATATGGGGTCGCTGATCAACACCCCGCCCAATGGGACGTAACCTGAGTTGATTCCCTTGGCGAAGGCGATCAGGTCCGGCACGACGTCGTAGTTCTCAAAAGCGAACCACCGCCCGGCGCGACCGAACCCGGACATCACCTCGTCCGCGATGTACTGGATCCCATGCCGGTCGCACAGCTCGCGCACCCCGGCCAGGTAGCCTGGGGGTGGCGGCATGATGCCCGCCGTGCCGGGGATGGATTCAAGGATCACCGCGGCTATGGTCGACGGGCCTTCGAAGGAGATCACCTGGTCCAGGTGCTCCAGGGCGCGGGCGCATTCCTCGGCCTCGGTGGTGCTGTGAAACGGCGAGCGATACAGGAACGGACCGAAGAAGTGGACCACGCCTGCGCTGCCGTAATCGTTGGCCCAGCGGCGGGGATCCCCGGTGAGGTTGACGGCCGTCTGTGTCCCGCCGTGGTACGAGCGGTATTGCGACAGCACCTTGATGCGACCGGTATGCAGTCGTGCCATGCGGACCGCGTGCTCCACAGCGTCGGCGCCGGCGTTGGTGAAGAAGACGTGCTCGAACCCCGCCGGAGCCAGCTCGCAGACCATGCGGGCTGCCTCGCCGCGGGCGGCGTTGGCATGCTGCGGGGCCACGGTGCAGAGCAGCGCCGCCTGCTCCTGGATCGCTCTGACCACACGAGGGTGCTGGTGGCCGATGTTGGTGTTGACCAGCTGGGAGGAGAAATCGAGGTAACGGTTGCCCTCGAAATCCCACACGTGCGAGCCCAGCCCCCCGGCGATGGTCATCGGCTTGAGTGCCTTTTGAGCCGACCACGAATGGAACACGTGGGCGCGGTCCAACTCAAAGACCCGGGTTCCCTCGGCGGCGTCCGGCTGGCGCCCTTCGGGCAGCGCTGATGAGCTCACGGGCTGACCATAAGCCAACGGGTCAGCGCCTGGTCGCGGTCGGCTTTGGCTTGCTTTTGGCCGGTCGTCTCGGGCGCTTCGGCCGGGGCATCAACAGGCCCAATTCTTCCCGAAGCCAGGTCATCAGCAGGGCAACGTCCGGCACCATGTCACGATCGGCGACAATGCCGAAATGGAGCTGCCCGCAGTAGCTCATGACCGTGATGTTCAGCCCCATCCCATCGGTGATCACCGAGACCGGGTAGATCGCGTCCAGCCTGGCGCCGGCGCAGTACAGCGGGAACTGCGGCCCAGGGACGTTCGAGACCACGAAGTTCCAGGTGGGCCGCGAACTGCTCGAAATTGCGAATGTCAGCCGCGCTGCGCGCGAGAAGACGGCAGGGGGGATGAAGTTGGTCGCGTCCTGCAGCAGCGCTGCGGGCAAAGCCCGGTGGCGTTCCTTCATGTCGCCCATCGCTTCGTGGGTCAGCGCCAGGCGGCGAACCGGGTCCGGCTCGTTGGTGAAGGCCGGGGCGCCCATCAACATGATCTTGTTGCCAAAGGTCCCCTGCTGCTCCGTGGTCCGAACCGAGACCGGTATCTGCGCCACCAGCGGCGTCTTGGGCAGCTCACCGTGCTCCAGCAGCCAGCGCCGCACGGCACCGGCACAGATCGAGACGATGACGTCGTTGACCGTACAGTCGTGAATGTTCTTGACGGTCTTCACGTCCTCCAGCGGCATCCGCCCAATCACCAGGCGGCGGTGCGGCGAGACCCTGCCATTGAATGACGTTCGCGGAGGCACCATCTGCCGCCGCTCGCGCACGTTTCCGCCCATCCCGAGCACGGTCTGCACGGTGCGCGCCACCCGCGCCACCTCACGCGCCCCGGGCAGGGCGTCGTAGATGCCCACCTCTTCCAGGCTGGGAAGGGCTCGCGGCAGCGATGCGATCAAGCGCAGCGGGTAGCGGGGGAGACCCAGGACGCCCCGCGCCAGCATCTCCACCTGTCCCGGCACGGCGTCCCCTCGGCCGGTCATCGGCGCGGGTGCCTCCCGCCCCTTGGGGTCGAGGTCAAGCAGCACACCGAGGATTTCGGCCCCTGACATCCCGTCGACCACCGCGTGATGGATCTTGGTCAGAAGCGCGACCTTGCCTCCCTTCAGGCCGTGGATCAGGTACAGCTCCCATAGCGGGCGCGCGCGATCGAGGGGCCGCGAGAAGATCCGAGCCACCTGGTCACAGAGTTGCTCGTCATCGCCAGGTGAAGGCAGGGCCAACTCGCGCACGTGGAAGTCAAGGTCAAAGTCCGGGTCATCGATCCAGTACGGGTAGTCCAGGCCGAACGGCACTTCCGCCAGCCGCCACCGGAATGGAGGCAGCAGCGGCAGCCGCTGGGCGATGAGCTCCTGGATATCGGCCAGGCCGACCTTGCCTCCAGGCGCGCTGCGCGGATCGAGTACCGCCACGCCCGACACGTGGCCCGCCTGCCGCGGGGTCTCCATGGCCAGGAACTGGGCATCCAGGCTGGTCAGCTGTCGCATCTTCGCCCTCCGGGGACATTTGATCGATTCAGGGAACGCCGACTGACTCTACGGCGGGATCGCCCTGGTTTGTTGGCGCGGCGATTTCCGGCCTCGGCAACGTCGCGCGCCGCGTGGTCAGGAATGACCCCAGAAGGATGAGCGCGAAGCCGGCCAGGGAGCCCACGGTGAACACCTGAGGGCGACTTCTATCACCGTGTACAGCAGGACCCATTTCCACCGTCTCAAAAGCGGTGCGAGCTCTCCCCGCCCAGCGGCGACGGGGACCAGGATCAGCGCCCCGATCGCGGTGCGAAACAGCACCAGGGTGGCCGGGCTGAGGTCCGAAACGGCGACCTTGATCAGCAGGTATGGGATGCCCCAGATGACCCCCATGGCCAAAAACAGGAGCCAACCGCGCCGGCTCACCGGACGGACATCAGGTCCAGGCCGTCAGCTCCTTCCGTAGACGTCCAGCGTGGCGATGAAGTGCTTCATGCCCTGGAGAAAGTCCTCGGTGTGGATGTGCTCGTTGGGCGAGTGGAAGAGGCTGGTGCTACGCGCCACTGCTTCGCCGGACACCATGGTCAGACCCAGGCGGTCGCACATCGGGTAGATCGGCCCGGTGCCCGGGCTGTTGGGTGCCACCCGGCAATCGATGCCGAGTTGCGCCCCCGCCTGCAGTACGGCCTCGACGATCGCATGGTCGGCGCGACCGCGGGAGGGCCGCTGAGATGACACCACCTCGAGGTTGACGTCTTCGTAGCCATGCTCCTTCATCCACGTCAGAAGGGCGTCGGCGACCTGGGCGGGGTCCTGGTCTGGGACGAGCCGGAAGTCCATCTTGACCGTGGCCTGCGCAGGCGTCACCGTCTTGGCGCCTGGCCCTCCGTAAGCAGAGGTGAACCCGGCGATGTTGGATGTCGAGCCGAGGCGCAATTCCCGACCGGCGTCGGCGTCGGAGATGCCGCGCTGCCAGCCATCTAGGCCACGCTCACGCCGCTCGCCCGCCGAGTCGAACGGGAAGCTGTCGAGCATCGCGGCGGTGGCCTCGTTCACCGGCCTGACGGCGTCGTAGAAACCCGGGATCTGTACCCGGCCGTCGGCGTGCACCAGCTCTGCCAGCATCCGCACCAGGCGCCAGGCAGGGTTGGGCACCAGGCCGCCCCACATCGAGTGCTCGTCGCGCGTCGATCCGTGGGCGCGGAATTCCACGTACAGCAGCCCCTTACCTCCAAGCTCGACCTCCACCTGGCCGGCGAGGTTTTTCTCGCTGCCCTCCCAGATCACCGCGTCGGCTTCCCGGAGGGTGCCCTCGAACTGGTCCACGAATTCGTCGAGGTGGGGTGAGCCCACCTCTTCTTCGCCCTCGGCAGCGATCCGCACCCGCACCGGGAGGTCGCCGCGAACCTTGCGGTAGGCCTCGATCGCGCATATCCGTGCGACCAGCGACCCCTTGTCGTCGGCGACGCCGCGCCCGATCAGCTTGCCATCACGCTCTGTGACGTCAAAGGGGTCAACGTCCCAGAGGTCGATGGGCTCCGCCGGTTGAACGTCGTAGTGGTTGTACACATTGACCGTGCGAGGGCCGTCGCCGCCGAAGTCCATCCACAGCACGGATTGTCCGGACGTGGATATCTCCCGCACTTCTGCGCCCGCCTCCGCGGCCATCGCCGTGACCACCTCGCGCGCTTCGGCCACGCCGCGATTCTGCGCGGCGACGCTGGGCTGCCTTACCAGGCTCCGCAGGCGCTCGATATACAGTGCCCGGTTGCCGTCTATCTCATCGAAGACATCCTGCACCGTTCTATTCCACGTCCTGCACCGCTCTATTCTCGCCTTGCCTACCGTAACGTACGTGTTACCGTAACTTCACCGTTACGATGAGCAGACTGAAGGCCGCCGGGCAGGGTGACCCATTCGAGGCTCTCGGCAACCTGCACCGGCGCGAGATCGTCGAACTGGTCGCCGGTCGCCCTCGATCCGTTCAGGAGATCGCCGACGCCCTGCCCATCAGCCGGCCGGCGGTATCGCGCCACCTGCGGGTGTTGAGCCAGGCGGGCCTGGTTGTCGATGAGCAGGTGGGCGCCCGGCGCCTGTACCGGCTGCGCGAGGATGGGGCCGAGGCAGTCGGAAAGTACCTGCAGCGTGTCTGGGGAGATGCCGCCGCGCTGTAGGAAAGGGCGCCAGCGACTCACTCGGGGAGGGGCTGCCCGCGCGTTTCCGGCAGCGCCAGCAGCACCAGCGACCCGGCCACTGCCACCACCGCTGCGGCCCCGAGGGCGCCTCCGAGGCCAAGATGAGGCGCCAGCCAGGCCGCCAGCTGCAACCCGGCCACCCCACCAAGGGAGCCCGCCACGCCAATGGTGGTGAAGGCGGTGACCCGGGCCCGCGACGGTACGAGCTCCGCCGTCCAGGCGCCGATCATTGGTGCCGCGCCGCCCGCCAGCCCACTGGAGATGATGCCGGCGGCGATGTAGATCTCCGTGTTGGCCGTGAACGAGAGTCCAGCGACCACCGCGGTGGCTGCGCTCAGGACAACGCACGGGACTCTCCGGCCGGCACGGTCGGTGAGGATTCCGCCGCCGGCATAACCCGCCGCCGCCGCGACCCCTGAGACCGCCAGCACAGCGCTCAGTGCCGTTGGCCCCAGGTGTAGGGCCTGGCTGCCAAAAAGGGTGCCGAAGAAGTTGGCGGGCTCGTAGAGCACAGCACTCATGGCACCTGCCGCCACCAGCAGCCCGACCCGCCCGCGCCAGGGCATCTGCCACAGCACCCAGCGCTGCAACCCCGTGCCGCTGGCGGCGGCCCGGGGTAGCAGCAGCATCAGCGGGGCGAACGGCAGGCCGACGCCCGCGCCGAGGTACAGCAGGCGCCAGTGCGGCGCGACGAGCGGGTAGGCCAGCACGCAGACGCCGGCCCCCGCGCCGGCGGCCAGCGCGATCAGGGCGGCCGTGCGCCCGCGGCGAGCGGCGGCCACGGCCTCCAGTGCCGCGGCGGTGGCAACCGCCAGCACCAGGGTCTCAAAACAGACCGCCAGGAGTCGGGCCACCGCCAGGCCGGCAAGGCCCTGGGACACCGCGGTTCCCAGGGCGGCCAGCGAGAACCCGGCAACCCCGGCGGCGGCGATCAGCCCGCGGCCGCGTCGATCCGCCAATGCCGCCAGGGGTAGGGCTATTGCCGAGCCCACCGACAGGGTGGCGCCCAACCCGGCCAACTGGCGGACGGTCGCATGGAAGTCCGCGGCCACACCTGGCAGCGCGACGAAGAGGATCGAGCCGCCGTATCCCACGAGGAAGCTGGCCATCGCGCAGAGCGCAAGCACCGGGAGGGCGCGCGGACGGGCCTCTGTCATTCGGCGAGGCTAAGTCTTTGGAGGCCGCGCGTTAGCTGCTTGCGGCCGCGCTGTGCGGACTACGATCAACCGCATGGTGCGTCCTGAAAGCTGTATCAGTCCAACGGGTGAGAGTCCCGTCCGGGGAGACACCGGAG
>JBPCPW010000097.1:0-14281 GCA_050998755.1 Candidatus Dormibacteria bacterium | reverse complement strand
GACCTGTTCCAACAACGAAAAGAGCGGTTTCGCCTCGCTCCGGTTAACCAACTTCCCCTGCTCGATCGTCCCAGGGGCGCCGACGATTGGCCCTGATGTCGTCGGCGCCAACACCGCGCTCACCGTCCGGACGATTCCCAATACCAGTGCGGGGGCCGAGGCGGCGACCGTCGTGCTCGCCCTGGGCCTGGTTCTGCTGGCGGCCAGCACCCTGGCCGTGACCACACGCCGCCGAATTCAATAGCCCAACCTCCGGGGCCCGGACCGGTGGATCCCGGCTAGGCCGCCGCGGCCCAGTCGGCATCCATGCGCGCCGCCACCGCTTCGGCCAGCGGCCGGCTGGTCAGGACCGCGTCCAGCTCGTGGTTGTGCCGGAAACCTGAGGCGGTCCAGTTGGCTGAGCCGATGACCAGTTCCTCGCCATCGATCACCGCCGTCTTGGCATGGAGCTTCTCGCCTCTCGAGCGGTAGAAACGGCAGGCTACCCCGGCGCCTCGCAGCTGCACCATCGCCGCCTGGTTGAGGTCCTGCCCGGGGTCGAAGAGGACCTGCACCGGGAGGCCCCGGCGGGCCGCGTCCTGGAGGGCGCGGATCGTGTCCGTATCGGTCATCACGAACATCTCGAGCTCGACCGAACGACGGGCGCGTCGCAGCGCGGTGACCACCGCCCTACCGATCTCGTCGTCAGGGAAACTGGTCAGGAGCGCCGGCTCAACCCCACCTGCCGGCGCGTCGGGAACGGCGGGCGCCAGCACGCCTGTTCGACGCATATCCATCGCGAAGACGTGCTCGAGGTGCTGGACCCCGGGGCCGGCCAACCGGAGCTCGTAGTCCCGGTTGAGGTAGGACCCCGAGCCCCAATTGACCCCGCCGAAGTACGCGACGACGCCGTCCACCAGCAACAGCTTGACGTGGTCGATCTGGGCGGCGACAACCGGGAAGTAGGTCACCATCGCCCCGGCGGCGGCCAGCCGGCGCCCGGTCTGCACCGTGATGCTCACCGTCGGATCCCCGATCATCCGCACGCGCACGCCGCGCCGCAGCGCGGCGAGCATGGCCCCGACGAGCTCGGCCCGGTCGAACTCGTAGATCTCCGCATCAACTGAGCGAGTCGCCGAGCCGACGGCGACGATCAGCGCGGTCGTGGCGGCACCGCCGTCGGTGAAAACCTGGACGTCGTCACGCCCGAGGCGAGCCGACGCCGTGACGGGGACCGATCGCACCGCACCGGTGACCAATGTCGCTGGACGGCCGCAGGCGCACAGCAGCAGCATCGCCAGGCACCCCCACGCCCTTCGCATGTCTACAGACTAGCAGTTCTGCCACCACCTAATCCGAGACGGTCTCTGGTAATCTCGCGCCGATGGAAGTCGCTCTGATGTTGGTGGCCCAGGTCCTCCTGGCCACCACCAGCAAGTTCCCCCTGCACACCACCATGCAGGTGCTGGTTGTCGCCGACGCTGTGCTGCTGATCCTCGGTGTACTGCTGCAGACCCCCCGCACCACCAGTGGCCTCGGGGGGACCATTGGGGGCGGCGGCAGCGACGGTGGCGGTGGGGGATACCGGACGCGCCGCGGGATCGAGAAGAGCCTCTTCCAGATCACCGTCGGGCTCACCGTCATGTTCCTCCTCCTTTCCGTAGCGAACATCAAGCTGGGATGACCCCGGTGCGGCGGCGCCGGGCCACGGTGCCCGCGCTGCTCGCTTTGGCAGCGCTCGTCGTGGCCAGCCTCGGCGGGGGACTGCTGGCCTACCGCCAGTTCAGCCGCGAGGACCCCAGCCCCGGTGGCCGGGTCACCGAGGCGCTGGTTGTCGATGGGCCCATCACCCTCGTCCCGGCCTTTGCGGAGACCCCCAATTCGCGCGACATCTCGGCGCTTCTGTACCGCGGCCTGACGCGCACCGGGAGCGACGGAAAGCCGGTGGGGGAGCTGGCCAGGAACTGGTCGGTGGACGCCGCGGCGAAGACCTTCACGTTCCACCTGCGAAGCGGTCTGCGCTGGTCGGACGGCGCGCCCATCACCTCTGGGGATGCCCTCTACACGCTCTCGGTGCTGCAGAGCGATGACGACGCGCGGTCCGCCATCGGGCAGGCGTGGTCAGGGGTCAGCGCGGCCGCTCCCGACCCGCTGACGATCACCTACTCGCTGCCCCAGTCGAGTGCGGCGTTCCTCTCGCTGACCACCATGGGTCTTCTGCCCGAGCATTCGCTGCGGCCGCGCTCGGCGAAGTCGCTGCGGGCGGAGACCGATGCCCCCAGTTCCGGCCCCTTTCAGGTTGTGGGCTCCGACCGTGCCCACCTGGTGCTGGACCGCAACCCGCACGCCTTCGAACGGCCCTATCTCGATGGTCTCGAGCTGCGCTTCTACGATTCCCGCAGTGGCGCCACCCAGGCCCTGCTGAACGGCGAGGTCGACGTCTTCGCGGGCCTGGGGGCGGATGACGCACGGCGGGTGCAGATGGCGGTGAACCGCCAGGTGGTCACCGGCAGCACCTTCGCGTACACCGAGCTGCTGTTCAACCAGGGAAACGCCGTGCTGGCGGATGACCACGTTCGCAAAGCGATCGGCCTGGCACTGGATCGGCAGACCCAGCTGACCTCGACCCTCGGCGGCTTCGCCACCACCGACGACTCGCCCATCCCGCCGGCGATTCGCTGGGCGACAGTCCAGGGCCGCACCATCGCGCTTAACCGCAGGGCCGCGAACCGGGAGCTCGAGGCCGCAGGGTGGCGTCGTCGAGGCCAGGCCCGCTTCAAGGATGGCCAGAAGCTGCAGTTGAAGCTGACCACCGCCGAGAGCCAGCCCTACTCATCGATCGCCGCCGGGATCGAGCGGGACCTCGGCGCCGTGGGGATCGGCACGACCACGCAGAACCTGTCGCCCGAGACGGTGTTGCCCCGCCTCCAAAGCCACCAGTTCGACATGGCCCTGACGGCGCTCGACAACGGCTCAGACCCCGATATCTTCGTCTTCTGGCACTCCAGCCAGGCCGGGCCAGGTGGGTTCAATTTCTCCGGGATGCCGGCCAACGCCGCGCTGGACCGGGACCTCGAGGCTGGGCGCAGCACCACCGACTATGCCACCCGCCGCAGGGCCTACCTCGATGCCCAGAAGCAGATCCTCGACGACCACGCCGCGGTTTTCCTCTACTCCCCGGACGCCACCGTGGGGGCGCGCGACACGGTGAAGGGAATCGTCCTGCCCACCGGTGGGCAGCGCTACGACCTGGTCCAGGGTTGGTTTGTGAACGGGCGCCGGCGGTTGTAGAGCCGTCGTCCGACGCCGGTATTATTTGTCCCTACGTGCCGCCCTGGTGGAATTGGTAGACACGCAACGTTCAGGGCGTTGTGGGCTTATGCCCGTGGAGGTTCGAGTCCTCTGGGCGGCACTCGTCGGTCCGCTGGGCGCGCGATCTGTGCGTCGTGCCCGGCCGCAAGCGGCCTTCTGCGGTGCTCGCTCACGTACTTCCGTGTACGCGCGCTCCGCTCCTCGATCACTCCTTCACCTCGCGCGCCGAGCGGGCCTCTATTGATTTGGCGGGCGGGGCATTGAAGCCCCGGACGGTGCTCTGGTGACGTCACCCTCGCATGGCCCAACCTAGTCGGGACGCCTCGCTGCGCGCATCGCAACGCTCAGGCCCCACGGCATTAGAGGAACCGTGGTCACGCTGAGGATCCCAACGAACGGCGCGACGGCGACCGCGAAAGGGAGAAACCCAAGTACCGCCGGTGGGTGATGAAGGATTGCAAACAGCAAGCCCTCCCAGCCGGCGCTGACCACGACAAGTAGGGTAATGGTGAGCCACCAGAACGCCCGCCGACTCGCAGCCGGACGGTTGATCTCATCCCTGGTTGGCCGATCTTCTGGCATACGTCAACGATAAAGCGGCGGCGTTCCGCTTGAGGCATCCGGCGACGCCTGTCGTCGTGGGCTTCGCCCCAACGTAGGGCGCGGGCAGCGTCTGCGGGTATTCCATCTTATTGCATTATTGATATAATATCCTTCGGATGGACAAGCGGGCAGTGGGAGTGGAGTTGAACGCCTTGAGGCTAGCCGCCGGTCTGACGCAGTCTGCCTTGGCCGCTCGCATGGGGACCACACAGGCGGCGATCGCGAGAGCGGAGAGCGGTCGCCTTAGCCCTCGCCTGGACTTCGCTGATCGCTGGGCCCGTGCCTGCGGGCTTCCGCTCAAGCTGGTGCTGGGCGAAAGCGAAGATCCATTTGACCCGGTCAAACGCCGGGCAATGACCCGCGCCATATTCGGGGACAACAACTGGAATCCCTACGACCGCACCCTTAGCGATGTCGAGCGCCGCACGCTGACTGCGACGGGGATCCGTCCCGAGCAATTCGGGGGTCGGTCCGGGCGTGGCCGATGAGGCGCAGCGCCAGGAGGCCCGCCGGCTGCTGGCGCTGGCCACCGCGGCGACGACGCCGCAGACTCAGCGGTTACTGATCGCGGCTGCCATCGGCGCCGTCTTCGAGCGTCCGCCGGTGATCGTTGGTGGGACGGCGGAAGAGCACTGGCTGAGTGAGGAGTCCCGTCCCACCGATATCGATCTGTGCCCGCGGCCCTCTGCCCGCGATCTGTTGGAGCTCTCTGGTCTTGGGTTCAGCCGCGAGGGTCGCCACTGGGTGCATCCCGACCTCATCCACGGTGTCGAGTTTCCAGGAACCGGTGACGACATCCATCGGACGGTGGAGGTTGAGGTAGGCGGGAGCCGGGTCCGCGTGATTGGTCTCGACGACTTGTACCTTGACCGGTTGCGCCAGGCTACCGCGAGCGAAACCGCGCGCTTCAGTCAGAGGTTGGATTCCCTGATCGCCATGTCAGCCATATGGGGCACAAACCTCGACGGGGAATACATCACGGGCGAGATCAAGGTAATCCAGCGGATTGAACCCCAGGTTGGGTTGGCCATGGAGGTGATGCAACGCCGAGTAGCCCGGGAGGTGAGGCATCGACTCGCTGAGCGGCGCGCCGGCGAGCTTCGCCGGCCGGGTCCGGGCTGAAGCTGTAAGACGCTTGCCTTGGCCAGACCGTCGAGAGGCTTGCGACGATGCCGGGTGGTGAGCGACAGCTCGATCTGAGCGGCGGCCCAACGTAGCGCGCGGGCCTGGGCGCGCTGCTCGGAGTTCAGCGCAGGTCGGAGCCGCAGTGCTTTGCCGCAGTTGACACATGTCACCCGCTCAAGGCCTTCGCACACGGTAGGGACCGTGGTGATTCGATGACAGCCTGGGCACGGAAAGGTCTCCTTCCGGGGAAACAATGCTCTCAGGCCGTGGGCGTTCGACTCGGCCAATTCCAGCCAGCGGCAACCGCGGCGCCAACCCCGGTTAGGGAAGCGACCCGAACCAGCCAGATCGGCAGCGACTGGATCGTGGAGGTGTCTCCGCCGTACGCCCATGTCGCCACCAGCGGGGGCATCAGTAGCATTGAGAAACTCAGCGCCGACCAGAATGCCCACCGATCGTGACGGAGCTCCGGCCTGATCTGCGCGATACTTCCGGCGGCGCCGTAGGTGAGCGCCACGATGCTGCCGACTATCAGGTAGAGCGGACCGATGACGAGGACGACGGCCGCGCCCTTGCTCCCTTCTCCTCGTGATGTACCCCGGGGACCGCCCGGCCATGATGTTTCGGACGGACAAATTCGGTAACAGCCACGCCGAGCCCGGCCCCAAGCTCGATCGGGGAAGCGTACGGTCTGGCGCCGGCCCATCCCCCCCGGGCGAATAACTGCGTTGTGTTCGGGACGAGAGCGCTGACCTTATAGGACGGGTGTCTGGCAATTTCTGATGACATTTACCAACGCTCGCATCGCATGCGGTCAAGCTGGGACGCCTGCGGTTCGGCCATTGCCCTGGCGGTAGCGCAAGAACCCTCGCAGCAGTGACGACGACACCAGAAACCCGAACCCCAAGACAGCGAGACCTTTCACCGCGAGCCGGGGGATGAGCCAACCGCGGCGAGGTCCGGTCCAATCGGGTCGTAGCGCCAACCCCTGACAATGGCGCTGTGTCGGCGCCGGCAGTTGAGAAATGAATACCGAGCATTCTGGTGGTCGCTGCTGCCGAGCCGTAGGAGTCCAGATCGCTGCCGTGATCAGAATCGCGCCCAGCGCGAACACAATCGCCCCGAACAAGAGGGCCCAGCGCCGCGCCCGGGGCCGCCCAGCCGTGCGCCCTCCGGCGACTCCGAGATTCATGTTGAGTTCAAGGGTGCGGCTCTCGGCTTGAGTGGGTCTGGCGGCTTAGGCTGCCGGCCGCGCTATCCCTGGCGGCGAGCCGTAACCCGGACGCCGAGAAGCACGCCCAGCACCAGCAGACCAGTCAGCACAATTGCTGTGGGCGCACCGCCGTTGGTGGCGGTCAGTGGCAGGGCGTGACGGCCAGTTCCAGCCCCGCCGGCCGATATCGGCGTGGTCGCGGCCGCAGCCGAACCACACGGCAGCAGGGCCTGGTCGACCCCAGAGATCCGCAAGCGGATATCGGATTCCGAGCTCCCTATCTGCACCTCGTGGCACCCGGGGAGGGGCGTCCAGGCATGTTGCGCGACGTTGTAGTAGGAAACCGCGCGGAACTGGATCGGCAGGCTGACCTGGACGGTCTGACCAGCCGCGACCTGCACACGTTGGAAGCCTTCGAGCTGGCGGAGCGGTTCGTCCACCGGGCTGGCGGGCGGTGGGCCGATGTAGAGCTGCGGGACGTCGGCGCCGTCCCGCGTGCCGGTGTTGGTGACGTCGAACGTCGCGGTAGCGCTCGGTCCGCCAAGCCCGGTTCGGGTCAGGGGCGGGCCTCCGGGCGCTGGGCCCGTTACTCGCAGGTTGCTGTATCGGAAGGTGGTGTAGGAGAGGCCGAACCCGAAGGGAAATAGTGGCGTGATCTGATTGCGATCGAAATGGCGGTAACCGATATACATGCCCTCGGAGTACTGCGCCTGGTTGGCGATTCCCGGGTACTGCTGCGGGGTCAGGGCCGGCTGGTCGGTCTCCAGCTTCGGGAAGCTGACGGGCAACCGCCCGGACGGGTTGAAGTCGCCGAACAGCACCGACGCCAGCGCGTTCCCGGCCTCCGCGCCGGGGTACCAGGCCTGCACGATCGCGGGTACGGTGCCCGACCAGGGCATGAGGTCGGGCGCGCCCGAGTTCACCACCACCACGGTGTGCGGGGTATCGCCGCCTTCCTCGGAGCGATGCGAGCGGAGCAGAAGAAGCCAAAGTGGACGGCCCTGGGCCTGGTCACCCGGCTGTCAGGTGCCGCCCTTTTTATCGCAGGCACCGCTATGGGCACCATGGAAGTGCTGCGGGTGCTGTTCCTTCCGCGGCCCTGATTTGAGCCGGAGCCGTCGCCATCTTTGGGTGTGTTGCTCCGTGACCACAAGCGCGTTTTTCTTGGATCTAGAGGGGAGCCCCGACCATTCGCTCATCCGACACAATGGCATTGACGCAGGCTGGTCACCACCGCGGATGCCACTGCAGTAACGCAGGTAACGCGGCGGGCCTTATGCACTGACGCTCTCATGGTCAGGTGCCGCAACGACATCCGATTGCGCACCGCCTCCCGGTATAGTGCCGGTCATGCCTCCTGCCGACGTGCCCGACTACATCAGCGTCAACCGCGACTCGTGGACGAAGGCCAACGCCGATTACACGGACGCGTGGGCAGAACGCATGTGGGCGCAGCAAGACGTCACGTGGGGCGTGTGGTCAACGCCGGAGTCGAGCGTTCGCGTTCTTCCCGACCTCCGCGACAGAGACGTCATCGAGCTCGGCTGCGGCACCGCATACATAGCGGCATGGATCAAGCGGCGTGGAGCGCGACGGGTGGTCGGGATTGACATAACACCGGCGCAGCTCGACACGGCACGGCGGCTGAACGAGAGGCTCGACATGAGACTCGAGCTCATCGAGGCCAATGCCGAGTCGGTCCCGCTGCCGCGTGAAACGTTCGACCTCGCGGTCTCGGAGTACGGCGCCTCCATCTGGTGCGATCCGTACAAGTGGATCCCCGAGGCGGCACGATTGCTGCGCCGCGGCGGCGAGCTGGTGTTCCTTCGCAACTCCACGCTCTCTGTTCTGTGCATGCCTGACACCGGCAAGGTCGGCGAGCGCCTCCTGCGCCCGCAGCACGGGATGAACCGGCTGGAGTGGGCCGACGACGACCCAGGCGTCGAGTTCCACCTCGGCCACGGCGACCTCTTCCGCCTGCTGCGCGACAGCGGCTTCCGTGTCCTTGACCTGGTGGAGATCTATGCCCCAGAGAACGCGATCGACCACGAACGCTACAACTACGTGCCGGCCGAATGGGCGATGCGCTGGCCTGCCGAAGAGCTCTGGCGAGCCGTCCTCGAATAGCCCCGAGGACAACGTCCATTCCAGGGTTCTGCTCCGAGTGGGAGTGGGGAAGGGTAGGCGACGCCATCAGTGAACCCTGGTTGCCACTTTCTCCGCGAACTCGCGCATACGAACCCTGGCGTCGCGGGAGATTGTGCCACCGTGTCCGGAGCACGCCGTCTCGAAGTTGAATCCCGCCATCTTTTCGATACTTGCGATGGTTGCGGCCGGGTCCTCGTCGTGATCGCCAACGGGCAGGGTCAGGTGCTTACGGGGAGAGAGCGCCGCGGCGTCTCCAACGAAGAGTGTGCCGGATGCCGGGTGCAGGTACGAGACGTGCCCGACGGTGTGGCCCGGCGTCAGGACGGCGCTGAGCCCGGCGGCGGCGATGATGTCGCCATCGGCCAGCACCTGGCTGACGGTGGCAGGCTTCGAGAATGGGAACTTCGTAGACCCCGCTCGTGACCTCACACACGGCTGTTCAGCGGCGGGCGATGATCATCGCGTCGTCGCCGTCCTCGTCCCTGGCGGCGACGCACTCCACGTAGCCCATTGCCTCAGACAGTTCGATCGCTCGGGCGCCCTGGCGGGCGCCGACCTCGAGGACGACCCATCCGCCGGGGCGCAACCATGTCGTGGCCTCGGCCAGGGCCCGGCCGACAATGCCGAGGCCATCCGACCCTCCGTCGAATGCCACCGCCGGCTCGTGCTCGCGGAAGTCCCTGGGGAGATCGGCGACGGCGGCGGTGGGAACGTAGGGTAGGCACCCGGCGACGATGTCGACTGCGCCCTCGAGGTCGGGCGGAAGCGGGCCGAAGAGGTCGCCCTGCAACAGCGTGACGTTGGCCAGCGCGCCGAGGTTGATGCGCGCCCAGGTCATCGCCGCGGGGTCGATCTCGGTGGCCCATAGATGGGAGGCGGGGGAGGCAAGCGCGATCGCTGCGGCCACCGCCCCGGCGCCGGTGCCGATGTCGACGGCATTGCCGCCTGGAGGCAGCAGGTCGATCGCTTTTCTCGCAACGGCCTGGGTCCACGGTCTCGGGACAAACGCTCCCCGGCCGACCTTGATCCAGGTACCCAGGAAGGGCGTCCCACCAAGGATGTAAGCGGGCGGCTCGCCGCGCTCGCGGCGGACGGCGTACTCGGTGAGGCGCGCCAGGATCTCGGTCAATTCGCTCCCGTCCCAGGCTGCGAGCGCGGCGGCGACTTCCTCACCGGGTAGCACGCACCCGGCAGCGGCGAGACGCGCCAGGGTGGTTCGGACCGCGTCCTCGGTGGGGTCAACCTGCTTGACTATCTTTTGCATCTCTGCGCATCTCTTGTCCGATCGCCGATGATAGGCCCGCGAGCGAATCTGTAAGTTGACACCCAGAGAATCTTCAATCAGATATTCCGGCGGGGCGCAGGCGCCGCGCCAGGAGGGTTAGCCTGATGGCCGAGCAGTTGGTTGCGGTCGCGCGAGAGGTCGACATGGCCGAGTACTACCGCGCACTCGGCCCGTTGGGGGCAATGCTCAACGACCCATCGGTGACCGAGATCATGGTCAACGGCCCGGACACCGTGGTCGTTGAGCAGAATGGACAGCTCCTGCGCTCCAGCGTCCGCTTCGAGAGCGAGCAGCAGCTTCTCGACGTCATCACCTTCATCGTCAAGTCGATCGGGCGTCAGATCAACGATGCCAGTCCGCTGTGCGACGCGCGCCTGGCAGACGGGTCCCGCGTCAACGCGGTCATCCCGCCGCTGGCGCTTGACGGACCCCTGCTGACCATCCGTAAATTCGCCACCGACCCGCTCAAGGCCAGTGACCTAATCGGTTTCGGCACGATGTCGGCGGAGGCTGCCGCATTCCTCGAAACCTGCGTCCTGGCCAAGTGCAACATCATTGTCTCTGGCGGTACAGGGACCGGGAAGACCACCCTGCTCAACGTTTTGAGCGGCTTCATCCCCGATGACGAGCGCATCGTGACGATCGAGGACGCCGCCGAGCTTCAGCTGAAGCAGTGGCACGTGGTCCGGCTGGAGTCTCGCCCGGCCGGTCCCAACGGCACCGGGCGCGTGCCGATTCGCGACCTGGTGGTGAACAGCCTGCGCATGCGCCCCGACCGCATCGTGGTCGGCGAGTGCCGTAGCGGCGAGGCCTTCGACATGCTCCAGGCGATGAACACCGGGCACGACGGCTCGCTTACCACCGTCCACTCCAACAGCCCTCGCGACGCACTATCGCGGCTCGAGACACTGGTCCTGATGGCCGGCATGGACCTGCCGATGTCGGCCATCCGCCAGCAGATCGCCGCCGCCCTCAACATCGTCGTCCAGCTCAACCGGCTCCGGGATGGGTCGCGCAAGGTCACCGCGATCACCGAGCTGCTGGGCATGGAGGGGGAGAAGATCGTCCTCCAGGACATCTTCACGTACCAGGCGATGGGTGCTGATGAAAACGGCAAGATCGTTGGCGAGTTCCGGTCGACCGGGGTTCGGCCGGCCACCCTGCAGAAGCTGGCCGAGCGCGGCGTGCGGCTGCCTGCGGCGCTGCAGGAGATGTTCCCCGAGCGCCGGTCGCAATGGTAGGTCGGATCCAAGCGTCGCTGGGCTAGGCGTACTCCTTCATCAGGGCGTCGAACGCGTCCTTGGAGGGCCGCAGCTCGCTCTCGGTGTAATCGCGCAGCGGCTTCTGGGGGATGTTCTCCAGGGTCGCCAGGTCCTTGGCCTCGGTCTTGACATAGAGCAGTCCGGTGAGCACCTCGCCCTTGGCCCGGGCCTCGTGGATCACCCGCAGCGCGCCGATCCGGTCGGTGGGGTCGTAGTCCTCGGCCAGCTTGTGCAGGTGGAGGTGAGAGCCATCGTGCAGCACCACGTCAGACTTGGTTCCCGGCTCGTAGTCGGCCTCGATATTCTCGAAGAAGGGGATGAAGTCGAGGTCCTGGATGGCGACGTCGTGGGCCTTGACGTACTTGTAGCTCTTGGTCGAGCCCTCGTGGTCGTTGAAGGTGACACAGGGGCTGATGATGTCCAGGATCGCGGTTCCGCGATGGGCCAGCGCAGCCTTGATCAGCGGTACCAGCTGCTTGCCGTCCCCAGAGAACGAGCGCGCCACAAACGACGCCCCGAGCTCAACTGCGAGGCCGCAGATGTCGATGGTCTCGAATTCGTTCGGCTTGCCTCCCTTCTGCAGCGAGCCCATGTCCGCGGTCGCCGAGAACTGGCCCTTGGTCAGGCCGTAGACTCCGTTGTTCTCGCACAGATAGACCATGTTCACGTTGCGGCGGACCATGTGGCAGAACTGCCCCAGGCCGATCGACGCGGTATCCCCGTCGCCGCTGATGCCCATCGCGATCAGGTCGCGGTTGGCCAGCTTGGCCCCGGTGGCCACTGACGGCATGCGCCCGTGGACACTGTTGAAGCCATGGCTCTGGCTGACGAAGTAGGCGGGCGCCTTCGACGAACAACCGATGCCCGACATCTTGGCCAGCTTGTAGGGTTCGACTCCATATTCGAATAGCGCCTTGATGATGTGGTTGGTGATGGCGTTGTGCCCGCAGCCGGCGCAGAGGGTGGTCTGGGCGCCCTTGTAGGACTCCCGCAGCAGGTTCACGTGGTTGTGGCCGTCGGTCCCATGAACCTCGGCCTTGGGACCGGCACCGGGGGCGGCGCCGGCCTTCTGGGCGCCGTTTACTGTGTCGTCGTCATCCTGCTCGGTCCCGCTGGTGGACCCACGCGCGGCCGACTCCGAACGGCGGCGTCCTTCATTGAGCGGCTTCTGGCGGTACTGGATCTGGCTGGCGTCAACGCGCGGAGTGCTGTCGTGACCCACCTCGTCCTGCTTGCCATTCTTCTCGTCGCGCTTGCTCATGCGTTGGCCGCCTCCACGGGCAGGGCGTAAACCTGTCGCGCTCGTTCGAACTCTGACTGCGACGCGATGCCCTCTTCAATTAATATCGGGGCCACGATCGCTCTCGCCGGGATCGGGGTGCCGTCGTAGTGCCGGACTGACAACAGGTTGTCCTGGGTCGGGTTGAGGGTCAGGCGCAAGAGGTCGTACATCTGGCCGTCGCGGTTCTGATCGATCACGTAGACCCGCTTGTGGCGGACGATGAACTTCATCACCTCCTGCGGGTGGGGGATCGAACGCACCCGGCAGTAGTCGGTCTTGAGCCCGCGGTCGGCGAGCCGCTTGCGGGCCTCCACGGCGGCATGGTGGGTGGTGCCGTAGGCGATGATGCCCACCTCGTTGCCATCATCCTCGATCACCGGCTTGGGCATGTATTTCCGGGCTGCCTTGTACTTCTTCTTCAGCCGGTCCATCACCCGCTCGTAGACCTCGGGCAGTTCGGTGTAGTTGGCGTACTCGTCGTGCCCCGAGCCGCGGGTGAAGTAACCGGCCGAAGGGTGGTTGGTGCCGGGCAGGGTACGCCACGGGATGCCGTCGTCGTCGACGTCCTTGTAGCGGCCCCACTCTCCGATGCGCTCCAAGTCCTTGGCGCTGAGCACCTTCCCGCGGTCGAACTTCTTCTCCGGGTACTTGAACTTGTCGGACATCCAGAGGTTCATCCCAAGGTCGAGGTCACTGAGCACAAAGATCACGGTCTGCAGCCGCTCGGCGAGGTCAAACGAAAGCTGGCTCATCTCATAGCACTCCTCGACGGTTGCCGGGAGCAGGACCACGTGCTTGGTGTCGCCGTGCGAGAGCAGGTGGGCGAACTCGATGTCGGCCTGCGAGGTCCGCGTCGGGAGGCCGGTGGAGGGACCGATGCGCTGGATGTCCATGACCACCGAGGGGACCTCGGCGTAGTAGGCCAGGCCGGCGAACTCCGCCATCAATGAGAGACCCGGGCCCGAGGTGGCGGTCATCGCCCGCGCCCCCGCCCAACCGGCGCCGATGACCATCCCAATCGCCGCCAGCTCGTCCTCCGCCTGGATGACGGCGATCTTCTTCTCGCCCGTCTTGGCGTCGACGCGGTACTTGTCGGCCAGCGCGTTGAGGTTCTCGCAGACACTGGAGGAGGGAGTGATGGGGTACCAGGCGGCGACCGTGCAGCCACCCATGATCGCCCCCAGCGCCAGCGACTCGTTGCCCTCGATGAGGATCTTGCCCTCGGTCCTGCCCTTCATGGGTTTGACCGTGTATGCATCGTGTTTCTGGTGATTGGCCGCCATGTAGTCCAGGCCGATCTG
Organism: Candidatus Dormibacteria bacterium; assembly: GCA_050998755.1. Taxonomy (GTDB): domain Bacteria; phylum Chloroflexota; class Dormibacteria; order DASZGP01; family DASZGP01; genus JAXDLW01. The sequence goes on along the minus strand of JBPCPW010000097.1, from coordinate 771 downwards.
GATCATCTTCATGTTCGACGGTATGACCTTGGGCTTCTTGGCGAACTGCTGCGCCAGCGACTTCTCGACGGTGTCGATCGGTATGCCCAGGAGCCAGGCGACGGTGCCGACATAGATCATGTTGGTCAGGTATTTGCGCAGGTCAGGGTTGTCGACATTCTCCTGGCCGATCTTGTGGAAGGGGACCGCGTAGTAGTTGACGTCCTCGCGCTTCATGTTGCCGACAACCGGGTAGGTGGCCTCGTGGATCACCGCCGCGCCGCTGTTGACGCCCTGGATGTCGCGCTGCCACGTGGTGGGGTTGAGCGCGACCAGGACATCGACGTCGTCGGTCCGGCACTGGTAGCCATCGGGGCTGAGGCGGATCGAGAACCAGGTCGGCAGGCCTTCGATGTTGGAAGGGAAGACGTTCTTGGGAGAGACCGGGATACCCATCGAGAAGATGGTGCGGGCGATGATCAGGTTCGAGGACTGGCTGCCCGAGCCGTTGATCGTCGCGGCCTGGAAGGTGAAATCGTTGACGATTGGCTTGCTGGTGGCGGTGGCGGCTTCTTCCTGCGCGAGCAAAGTTCTGTGGCGGACCCCTCAAACTACGAGTCGGACCCTGAGAGTCTAAGACGGGATCCACCGATCCGGGCGCCGCAGATTGGGATGATGGACGTTCGAGACGAAGGAGCCGGGTGAGCACCGGACCGAGCGCACCTATAGGTGCGTGAGGGAGGCGCGCAGCCCCGCGCAGCGGGCGAAGCCGGCGACGCCCGTATCGGGCGT
>JBPCPW010000021.1:0-27827 GCA_050998755.1 Candidatus Dormibacteria bacterium | reverse complement strand
CGTCCGGAGGAGCTTTTGCTGTCTCACGAGATCGGTCAGCAGATGGAAATCCTGGCTCACCTGCGTGACCGGCTCGACCTCGAGTTTTCGGAGCTTGGTGGTGTCTTCGCAGCGACGGGTGAGGCGGGGTCGCAGGGCTCCAAGGGCCCGGTCGAGTGGGTTCGTCACCACTGCAAGCTATCCACCACCCGGGCGAGCGAACTCATGGTGGTCGGGGGCCACGTGGCCCAGATGCCGGAGAGCTGCGACGCATTGAACGACGGCGAGGTCGGCTTCGGTCACCTGGTGCAGATCGCTCGCAACGCCCGGTTCTGCGCCAAGTCACGGACGGCGCATTTCGATGAGAGGCCGCTGCTCGAGAAAGCCGTCGATGAGAGCGTGAGCCGGTTCCGGCACACCTGTCTGGCCATGCGCCACTCCCAAGACCCTGAGGGCTACGTGGATTCCGAGGTCAACGCCGTCGAGTCCCGGGAGCTCTTGGTGTATCCGCAGGACGATGGCATGACGCTGATCAGTGCCCGGCTGGATTCAACTGGCGCCGCGACGGTTCAGACGGCGCTCAAGGCGTTGTCCAAGAAGCTTGGGCCAGACGACTACCGGACCAGCGCCCGACGCGACGCGGATGCGCTGATCGAGATCGCCCTGTACATGCTCAACGAAGGTGCCGCGCCCGAAGGCGGTTCGCAGCGACCCCACATCAGCGTGACCTGCACACTCGAGACCCTGATGGGCCTGAAGGGTGCGCCGGCGGCCCAGATCGAGTACGGCCAGCCGATATCCGGCGCCACGCTCAACCGCCTGGCCTGCGACAGCGAGATCACCAAGGTCCTGCTCGACGATCGTCTCATCCCGGTGGCCGTCGGTCACATGAAGCGCACGCTGACCAAGGCCGAGCGGCGAGCATTGAACGCTCGTGACGGCGGGTGCCGGTACCCGTGTTGTCACCGACCGCCGTCGCAGTGCGAGGCGCATCACATCGAGTTCTACTCTCGGGGCGGCAAGACCAAGCTCGACAACATGATGTTGCTCTGTCCATTCCACCACTGGCGTATCCATGAAGGTGGGTGGTTGCTGGGGATGAGTGCCGATGGATCGGTTGTCGTCGTGCCGCCGCAACTGGCGCGCGGCCCGGGCTCAATCATCGCGGCGTAGCTCCCCTCCAGCCCGGCGATTTACTTCTGATGAAATCACCTTCGCATGTCGGATGCCCCTAGGATTGGCCACCTTGGTACCTGCTGCTGTTGAACTGGTCATTGCCAGCCTGATTGCCCTGTTGTCCGCGTGGCGGCTGCGCTGGGCGGGGCCATCGTCGGCGGCATTGGCGGCGGAATTATCAGCCATCTCGCCGTCAAAGTAACTACCGGCACAGGTACGAGCGAGCAGGCACTTCTCGATGGCGCGGTATGGGGTGTGGTCATCGGCGTGGCAGCCGGGCTGGGGGTTGTCGGCCTGCCAACCCGCAGGCGGTCGGACAAGGTTCACCACGGGGAGTGAATAACCTTGTCGTCCGCGCCAGTTGAGAGACTGCCGCCGACGGTTCAAGTGTGGATCCGCCACGGTCGGGTGCCTACGCCGGGGCGGCGCTCCGACTCCGAGTCCAAGGTCCCAGTGCGGCATTGCGCCTTAGCTTCCTGAGGTCTCGTGACAAGCGCGTCGATCCAAACGGCCGGTACCGAGCGCTGGGATCGCGCTTCGGCATCCACACGTCACCTAGGCCGATCGGATTCGGTTTCCCCTGGAGGCCAATTCATTCCCCCCGCTGCCTCGCTCGCTACCGCGACTACAAACACGAACAAAAGACCTTCCCATACCCAGCCCGGCACCGTTTCGCTGACCTTCACGGCTAGCCATCTCGCACCGTACATGGGCATCATCAGTCTAAGCATCGCGCAGGGGGAAACCTGCTCCGTGACATTCCCGCACCGTCGCATGGCAAGGTCCGTCAGGATCGTACAGTCACACGCATGACTGTCGAAACCGTTCTAGCCCTGGTGAAGGAGCGCCAGCAAGTGACGCTCCAGCTGGAGGTAAGATGCCCGGGTGGTGAGGTCGGGGCGTTCTACGTGTCTATGCCAGACGGCACGCAATGGATCCTGAAGTGGTCAGAACTTCCCGACGGCCACCAGCGATTCACAGATGGTGCCGCAGCAGTCGCTGCTCTACGGCAACGCGGATATCCCGCCCCTCGTTATTGGCCGGTGCTGAGGGTTGAGGGAGCTACTGTCTCGCTGCAAGAAAGGCTACGCGGTCAGTGGAGCGACTCGGTGGACCACGGTCTTCTCGACCGAATGCTCGAGATCAACGACCTGCAGGCCGGCCTTGCGCCCGGCCATGCATCGTCTTGGAGGGAGTTCATCCGTCAAACCTTGACGGAAGGCGCTGAGGTCTGGTGCCTCCACGAGCCATTGCGGTCTCATTCGCCTGCTACTGCTGCGGTTCTGCGGAGAATTGAGGCGGTCGGCGGTGGAATGGGCCCGCTTCCGGAGCGCGACCTCGTTCACGTCGATTTTCACCACCGGAACGTGCTGCGCGACGGTGGGGAGTTGATCGCTGTGGTCGACTGCGAAGGCTTCAGGTCGGGCGACCGGCTGTTTGACTTGGTGACCTTTGCGTATTGCCTACCCGTGGCCGAGACCGAGGACGGGGTGAGTACCCGCCTCTGGGATCACGTTCTGTCGGTGGGCCAATCGGATGCCGTCGCCGCCTACATCGCTCATATGGCCCTTCGACGCCTGGATTGGGTGATCCGCCACCATCCAGAGGAGGTCCCCATCTGGTTGGATGAGGCGGAGAGACGACTGGCTATGGTGGCCGCGTGACTCGACCGGCAATGTCGCACCTCGCATTGCGTGCGAGTCACTCACCGTTCAAGCACCCCTGGTCCTCGCTCAGCCCGCCGGGTCCGGCGTCTCGCAGTGACGGTCTCGCGGCGTCACCACCACAGCGGCCTTTCCCGACAGGGTGAGCGAACACCGGGCCTGCGCGCCCGGGCTACTGGCCGACGCAGGTATTTGACCTGGAAATGAAATGGCCGCGCGACATCGCGTGCGCTGGGGTCGTACACGACTTGCAGCAGGGACAAGTAAAGGTCGAATCATCTCGCCTCCACCATGTACCTTCGAGGGCCGGTCTCAGTGTCCCGGAGGGCCCGTCAGAATCAACAGCCGCCCAGCCACCACCCGATGATGGTGCCGTAGTCGGTGCCCGACAACCCCCCACTCCAAATCCTATGGCTATGCTCGGCTGGCCATGAGCAATGAGCCTGAGCCCTCGGCCACCGTAGAGGAGTTTCAGCGGCTGGAGATCCGGGTCGGCCGGGTCCTCCAGGTAGAGGAGTTTCCGCGGGCGCGACGCCCCAGCTACCGGCTGATCATCGACTTCGGGCCGCTCGGCACGCGCCGCTCGTCGGCCGGGCTCAAGCCGTTCTACACGCCGGAAGAACTCCTTGGCCGGCAGGTGGTCTGCGCCTTCAACCTCCCCCCGCGCAACATCGCCGGGTTCATGTCCGAGGTGCTCGTCCTCGGCGCCACCGAAGAGGGCGGGCGGATCCGGCTGTTGCGCCCGGACGAGGAATCCGCACCCGGCGCCCGCGTCACGTGAGCCGTGACACTCCGGCCTCGGCACGGGCCGGCGGCATGATCAGCGCCCTCCGGCTGCCAGCCCTGGTACTACCGATCATGTTGATGAGCGCGTGCGGGTATTTGCGGCCAGCCCGCCCGTGCGCCGTCATGTCGTGCACCGCGGCGCCTTCCCCATCCAATGGAGCCGGTCCAACAGTCTCGGCGATCGACCACGGCTGGACGACCTCGGCCTACGCCAACAGCGTTTCGCGGACCATCAGCGTGAAGCTCTCAGTGCCCGGACCCCTCAGTGTCGACGGCGGTTGTGTTCCAAGCCTGACGGCCTGGGCCATCGGGGCCGACGGCGTTCGGATTGAGGCCAGCCCCTCGGGTGCCGTGCACTGCAACGCGATTTCGGTGACGGCCATAGCGGAGGGACAAACCGCCGAATTCAGCACCACCATCCCTCTCCCCTCGCACGGCACCTACCGGATCCACGGCCTGCTGCGTACCCACCTTCCCTTCGGCGCGGGCATGCGGGTCAGAGAAAACATCCCGGTGGTCGATATCACCGTTCCCTGAGCGCTGATATCGCCCGTGGCCGGCGTGGATGCCGCTCTGCCTAGTGAATCAGGGAGTGGGTCGCCGCCGCGCCGGCAATGAGGATGGCGATGATGTTCACGACCTTGATCATCGGGTTGATGGCTGGGCCGGCGGTGTCCTTGTAGGGGTCGCCGACCGTGTCCCCGGTGACCGACGCGGCGTGGGCGTCGGTGCCCTTGCCCCCGTAGGCGCCGTCCTCGATGAACTTCTTGGCGTTGTCCCAGGCGCCACCACCGTTGGTCATCTGGATTGCCACGAACACGCCGACCACGATCGAACCGACCAGCATTCCACCGAGCGCCTTCGGGCCGAGGATGAACCCGACCAGGAGGGGCGCCAGGACCGGGATCAGCCCTGGGATGATCATTTCCTTCTGCGCCGCAGTGGTCACCAGCGCCACGGCCCGTCCGTACTCGGGGCGCTGGGTGCCGGCCATGATCCCTGGGAATTCCTTGAACTGCCGCCGCACCTCGTTGACCACCATCCCCGCGGCCCGGCCGACGGCCAGCATGCAGAAGCTGGCAAACAGCACCGGCAGGATGCCGCCGATGAAGAGGCCGACGATAACCTGCGGATCGGACAGGTCGAAGCGGAATGCGTGCGCCGCATCGAGGTGGAGCGCGTCGTTGAGTTCCTGGGTGTACGAGCCGAACAGCACCAGCGCGGCGAGCGCCGCGGACCCGATGGCGTAGCCCTTGGTGACCGCCTTGGTGGTGTTGCCAACGGAGTCCAGCGGGTCGGTCACGGCGCGGACCTTCTCGTCCATCTCCGCCATCTCGGCGATGCCACCGGCGTTATCGGTGATGGGTCCATAGGAGTCGATCGCGACGATGATCCCGGTCATCGACAGCATCGACATCGCGGCCACCGCTATGTAGTAGAGCGACTGTCCGCCGCCGCCGCCCAGGGAGGCCGCGACGATGATCCCAAGTGCGATCACCGCCACCGGCATGGCGGTGGACTGCATGCCCACCGCGAGCCCCGCGATGATGTTGGTGGCGTGCCCCGTAGTCGACGCCTCGGCGATGCGCTTCACCGGCCGGTAGTTGGCGCTGGTGTAGTAGTCGGTGATGTAAACCAGGGACACCGTGATGGCGATGCCGATCACCGCCGCGTAGAAGAGGCGGTTGACGTCAATCCCGCCCACGTTGCCCATGTACGCGTGGGTGACGAAGAAGAAGCCGATGAGCGCCAGCACGGCCGCCACGCCGAGACCCTTGTACAGCGCATTCATGATGTTGTTGCTCTTGCCGAGTCGGACGAAGAAGCTGCCGATGATCGAGGCGATGATCGAGACCCCGCCGAGCAGCAGGGGGAAGATCACGAACTCGACGTGGCCGGGAAAGACCAGTGCGCCCAGCAGCATGGCCGCGACCGAGGTGACCGCGTACGTCTCGAAGAGGTCGGCCGCCATACCGGCACAGTCGCCGACGTTGTCGCCGACGTTGTCCGCGATGACCGCGGGGTTGCGAGGGTCGTCCTCGGGGATGCCGGCCTCAACCTTGCCCACCAGGTCAGCGCCCACGTCGGCCGCCTTGGTATAGATGCCGCCACCGAGCCGCGCGAACACCGAGACCAGCGAGGCACCGAAGCCCAGGCCGACAAGCGCCTTGGGATCCTTGAAGACGACATAGCTCAGGGTGACTCCGGCGAGGCCCAGGCCGACGACGAAGAGCCCCGTGACGGCGCCACCCCGGAAGGCCATCTGCAGCGCCGAGGCAAGCCCCTTGTTGGCCGCCTGCGCAACCCGGACATTGGCGCGCACAGAAACGTTCATACCCACGTAGCCCGCCGCGGCGGAGCACAGCGCGCCGACCAGGAAGAGCAGGCCGGTGCGGTAGCCCAGGGCGATGAAGAGGACCACGAATATGACCGCGCCGACCGCCGCGATGATCGTGTACTGGCGGTTCAGGTAGGCGGAGGCTCCCTCCTGGATGTACCCGGCGATCTCCTTCATCCGCTCGGTGCCCGCGTCCTGGCCAACGATGTAGAAAGCCAGGTATGCCCCGTAGCCGATGGCCACGAGCGCGCTTAGGACTACAAGGGCGAGTTCAGTGGTCATCCGTCTCCTGTGCTATGCGGGGCGGAGCATCCGCCAACAGCCGCGGGTTGCAGGCGGCCCAATACCACCGTTTCTGGCGGCGGCAGAGTTTACCAAAAGTTGCAGCCGGGGGAGGTCAGGAGGGGCTGGGGGAGGGACTCACGGCGCTGGGTGAGGGACTCACCGCGCCGGGCGGGGGGCTGGCGGTCAGCACCGGTGGAGCATCGATCAGGCCGAAGAGGCTGGTGTCGATGGACCCCGCCGCCACCACCAGGACGTCGGTCGAATCCTGGCGTTTGATGAAGTAGCTGGCGCCATCGGTTGACTTGTTGCCGATCACCAGCGTGGCCTGCTGGCCCCCGCGCCCTTTGACGTCCACCTCCCCGTTGGTGGGTTTGTCCACCCCATAGGCGGGCAGCCCCTCCGGAGCGCCGAACACCACATGGGTCGGGGTCAGCTGGACGACCGCCTGGAATAGCTGCGCGGCGCGGATCTTGTCAGCTGGCTGGGCAAGACAGTCCCCCTGCCCCTCTGCGCAGACGGAGTAGGTGAAGCCGTTGGTCTGCACCGCGACCGTGAGGACCTTGCCCTTACCGTGAACCACCACCTGGGCCACCTGGTTGATCGAGAGGCCGACCGCCGGGCTGGGCTGCGCCGCCGGCGTGGCGCCCGAGGATGGGCTGACCTTGCCACCCTTGTCCAGGTATATGAAACCCAGGGCGATCACGGCGAAGAAGGCGCCTGCGAGGTAGAGGCCCCGGTTCTCCCGGAACAAGCTCAGCGCCTGCGCAGGTAGGCGTTGACGCCCATGCCGAGAATCAGCAGGGGCAGCAGGAAGGGATAGCCCAGGCCGACGATCGCCTTCTGGCCCTCGGTGAAGAAGATGGCCTGCGGGCTATCCGTGTGCGGGGGGACATTGATCACCTTGTCCTGCCCGGCGAGCCAGTTGATGGCGTTGATCATCAGAGGCTGGTTGCCGGGGGGCTTGCTCTGACTGAGGGCAACGGTGTCGCCGTCGATGGACGAGGTGCCGATCAAAACGGCGCGGATGGGAACAGCGCCGGCCTTGGCTCCTGTCTGCTCAACGGTGACCATCAGATTGAATGGCCCCTTCTTGTCGGCGGCCTGGCAGGTGGCCGAGGTGACCGTCAGGTCGGTGCGCTCGCAGCCCCCGGCCTGGGTTGCGATGATCGGGGCCAGCGTGAAACCGGCGGGCGCTTTGCCTTCCACGGGAGTGGCCCCGAGCAGGACGGTGGGGAGGGTGTTCATACCGCGACTGACGATGCTCTGGCCATAGGACTGGATCTCCAGGATGCCTCCCTGGACACCGCGCAACTGCAGGCTGTTGTCGAGCACGATGCCACCACCGAAGCTGACACCGAAACGTTTCACCATGTCGTTGACGTTGCTCTTGCTGAATGGACCGGCACTGACCAGCAGGTGTCCCCCGCGGCTCACATAGCTGTTGATCGCGGCCTCCTCAGCCGCGCTCAGGTTGGCCTGGGGGTCGAGGATCACGACCGCGTCCGCGTCTGCCGGGACGGTTGCAGCGGCCACGGCGGGCGGGCTGGGCGCAGGTGCCGGCGCGGCGGCGGCCGATGGTGTGCCGGCGTCGGAGGGCGCGGGCGACGGGGTGCCCGCGTCGGTTGGTGCGGCGCTGGGCGACGAGGTGTCGGTCGGCGCCGCGCTGGGGGTGGCCAGAGCCGGCGTGCCCGGGGCGACCGCGCCACCCCCGCCACCGGCCGCGAGGTTCAGTCGGCCGACCACGATGCCCTGCTTCTGCAGCGCGGCCGCCAGCACGGTCACAGAGTTGCCGGTCTGAGAGGCCGCCTGGATATCCGGCTCGCCATGCCCCGTGAGGAAGTACACCCTGGGACTGCGCCCGGTGACCAACTGCACCAGCACGCTGTCAAAACCCTGCTCGGTGAGGTCGGTGGTGATGACATCAGGGTGACCCGTCTGCTGGAACACCACCGACCCCGCCTGCTGGATCTTCTCCTGCTGCGCCAGCTGGGGATGGTCCAGCACGGTGTAGTTCTGGACCGTGAGCCGCCCGTTCATCTGGTGGTAGCGCTGAAGCAGCTGGAAGGCGGCCTGGTTCTCGGTGGTTGTCTGGCTTGACCAGATCGTCGCCACGATGGGCTTGTTGATCCCGCCCACGATCTGGCCGGTCTGCGGGGCAAGGCTGTTGACCTTGTTCTTGGTGAGGTCCAGCTGCTTATCGGCGAGCTTGTCGCGGGCGAATACGTTGAGCAGGACGATCGCCGCCAGCACCAGCAGCACCTGGGCCAGCGCCTTGGTGCCCGCGCGCAGCTGGCCCTGGCCGAGGAACGCGCGCATTGTGTCGGGTTCAAAGAACCCGTACACCACGAGCAGCAGCAGGCCCCATATGGTCGCCGGCAACCCGGGACTGTTGAGGCCGAAGAGCAGCATGATCGATAGGCCGCCCACCATGAATGCGACCCCGATGACCAGGATGGCGCGAGCGGCGAGGCCTGCCGTCCGGCTCGGTCCGCCGGTCTCGGGGGTCACCGCCACCTACGCGCTCCCAGGACCACCACGGCCAAAAACAACGGGATGAAGATCATGCTTAGCGCGTAGAGCAGGTCGGGAACCGTTATCAGGCCCGATGCGAACGCGTCGGAGTGGGCCCGCGGGCCGACGTTGCTGAGGAAGTCGCTGATCGGCGGCTGGGTGAACTGGGCGGCGGTGTCGATCACCAGCAGCCCGAGCAGGAGGACAAAGCTCACCAGCGCCGCAATGATCTGGTTGTTGGTGATCGTGGAGGCGAAGACCCCCAGCGCCAGGTAGCCGCCGAGGATCAGAACGTTGCCGAGATAGCCGCCGATAAGTGTCGCGGTGTCGACGTCACCGATGCTCAAGAACAGGAGCCGGTGCTTGTCCACCGCGGTCACCAACAGCACCAGCACCTGAAGCAGGGTGGTGACAAACATCGCGCCGAACATCGCCAGTGCTGCCAGGTACTTGCCCAGCACCAGCTCGGTGTCGGTCACGGGGTTGGTGAGCAGGAGCTCGATCGTGCCCTCCTGCTTCTCCTGCGAGATCAGGCGCATGGTGATCAGCGGCCCCAGGAAGATCATCACGAAGAGGGTGGTGTTGAAGAGCGACTTCAGGTTGTTGGTCTGGCTGCCGTTGGCGCTGGGCTGCAGGATGGTCAGCGCGAAGAACCCCCCGGTCACGGCCACGAAGAGAGCGGTGACGACGTAGAAGAGCGGTGAGGCGAAGTAGACCTTGAGCTCCTTGCGGGCTATTGCCACGGCGTTGTTCACTCCGAGTCCTCCGACCCGGTGGCGCCGCCCGCAGCCCGGTCGGCGGCCCAGTCGCCGGCGGAACTCTCGCGCGCGGTCTGGGCCTCCTCATCGTGGTGATCGGCGTCAGACGTGGTAAGGCGCAGGAAAATGTCCTCCAGGCTCACCGATTGCGCATTCAACTCGTAGAGGTCGATATCCGAGTTGATCAAACTCCGCGCCACGAGGTGCCGCAACTCGATGTCGGGCAGGCCCTCGATGATCACCCGGCGGCGCTCGTCGGACGTGGCTTCAGAGGTGATCTTGGTGATGCCGTCGATACCCTGCAGCGCGAGGCGCACGTGGTCTTCCTCGGCATGGACCAGGGCGTTCAGCCGCTGGCCACGTTTGAGCGTGGTCTGCAACCCCTCGGGGGTGTCCGAGGCCACGATGTGCCCCTCGCTGATGATCAGGACGCGGTCACAGGTGGCCTCCACCTCGGGGAGAATGTGGGTCGAGAGGATGACCGTATGTTCCTTGCCCAGCTCGCGAATCAGGGCCCTGGCCTCGGTGCGCTGACGTGGGTCGAGGCCCTCGGTGGGCTCATCGAGGATCATCACGTCGGGCTCGTGCAGGACCGCCTGGGCGATGCCGACGCGCTGACGGAAGCCCTTGGAGAGCTTGCCGATGAACCGGTCCGAGACCTCGGTGAGGTTCAGTTTCTCCATCGCCAGGCCGATCTTGGCGGGCCGTTGAATTGACGGGATGCCGCGTAGCTGGGCGATGAAGTCGAGGTAGTCGTAGACGCGCAGGTCCTTGTACAGCGGCACCGACTCGGGCAGGTAGCCGATGTGACGGCGAGCCTGCAATGACTCCGTGCTGACGTCAAACCCCGCAATCGAGGCCGAGCCGCTGGTGGGCGGCAGGTACCCCGTGAGGATCCGCATGGTGGTTGTTTTCCCGGCGCCGTTGGGTCCCAGGAAACCAAGGATTTCGCCGCGCTCGACGGAGAAACTCACGTCAGTGATGGCTCTCCTGCCGGCGTAATCCTTGGTCAATAAATCGACCTGTATCATGAGCCGGGCGAATTATGCCATAGGGTTCTTTGAATTCAATGAGCCGCTTTTAAACCACCCGTGAGGACCCGGACGTGACAGACCGTTTCGCAGTCGTCGTGGCAGTCGGCGACGAGTTGCTGCGTGGCCACACCCTTGACTCCAACACCCATTGGCTCGCTCAGCGGCTCTATGCCGTGGGCTTCCCGCTGCGCCGGACGCACCAGGTTGCCGATGTCCAGGAGGAGATCGTGAGCATCGTTCGCGCCGAGATCGCCTCGGGCGCGAGTGCCGTCTTCTGCTGTGGTGGCCTGGGACCCACGCCCGATGACCGCACCCTGGCCGCGCTCGCCGCAGCCCTCGGCCGGCCCCTCAAGCTTGACGACACCGCCCGCCAGCACATCCAGGACCGTATCGACTGGCTCCACGGCATCGGCCGCATCCCGACCAATGAGATGCGTGAGGCCAACCGCCGGATGGCAGAGGTGCCGGAGGGCGCGATCATCCTGAACAACTCAATGGGCATGGCCCCGGGCCTCGCCTTCCCCATCAGCGCCGCGGACGAAGAGGAGGGGCGCCACCTGTTCGTACTCCCCGGCGTGCCGCGGGAGCTGAAGACGATCTTCGAGGAGGAGATCGTGGGCGCCTACCTCTCTGGCGGAACCGCCCATTTCACCGAGGAGGTCCACTTCGAGCGCGCTGTCGAAGCCGAGTTCTGGGACCTGCTCACCCGGGTTGAGCGCGAGTTCCCCGGGTTATCGGTCGGCTCCTACCCCCAGCCGGACCGGGGCCACCTGATCATCCGCCTGGCCGGCCCCGACGCCCTGCAGGTCGCAGCGGCCGCGACTATGGTGCGCGAGGCGGCACCGGCCGAGCCGTACCAGGAGCACCCGAACTAGCTACCAGGCGTCGACGTAGCTGCGCCCGCGGGGCGGCTGGTCACCACCGCCGGGCGCGAACAGCACCCTGGCGACCAGGGCCCGGGTGGTCGCGGGGTCGATCACATCATCGATCTCGAAGTGCGCCGCCATGTTCAACGCCTTACCCATCTCGTAGGCCATGGCGACCATCGTCTCAAAGGCCTCGGCGCGTTTGACCGGGTCCTCGATTGCCGCCAGTTCCTTGCGCATTGCCAGCTTGACCGCGCCCTCCAGGCCCATCGCCCCGAATTCGCCGCTGGGCCAGGCGACGGTCATCAGGTTGGCGTGGAAGCTGCCGCCCGCCATCGCCTGGGCGCCCAGGCCGTAACCCTTGCGCAGGACCACCGTCATGTTGGGGACGGTGAGTGCGCCGCCCGCCAGGAACAACCTGCTCACGTGGCGCACCAGCGCGGTGCTCTCGGCCTCGGGACCGACCATGATCCCGGGGGTGTCGCAGAGAAAGAGCACCGGGAGGCGAAAGGCCTCGCACAGCTGCAGGAAGCGCGCCGCCTTGTCTCCACCATCGGCGGTAATGGCGCCCGCCATGTGCATCGGGTTGTTGGCCACGATCCCCAGCGGCCGGCCGCCGATTCGTGCCAGGCAGGTCACCATTCCCCGGGCCCATCTCGGCCGCAGCTCGAGGGCCGAGTCGACATCAGCCAGCAGGTTGATCACCTTCCGGCTGTCGTATGCCCGCCGCCGGTTCTCCGGCACGATGTCGCGAAGCTTGGACTGGTCGGGTTCTGAGCCCGCCGGGATGGCGCCCTGGAAGTAGCCCAGGGCCTGGGCTGTCAGCCGCACAGCCTCAGCCTCGTCCCTCGCCTCGAGGTCCACGGCGCCGCTCTTGGCATGCATCTCGGCCGGCCCAACATCGTCGGCGGCGACCACGCCAAGCCCTCCCCCCTCGATCATCGCGGGTCCGCCCATGCCGATGCTGGCCTCCGGGGTGGCGATGACGATGTCGCACATCCCAAGCAGCACCGCGTTGCCCGCGAAACACCGTCCAGAGGCGATGCCGATACGCGGCGCCACACCCGAGAGCCGCGCCCACAACGCGAATGCCATGGTGTCCAGGCCGGCGACGATGGCGTGGTCGGTGTCGCCCGGCCGGCCGCCGCCGCCCTCGGCAAAGAGCACGGTTGGCAGGCGAAGACGCTCGATCACCTCAAACAGGCGGTCTTTCTTGCGGTGCCCCATGGTGCCCTGGGTCCCGGCGAGGACGGTGTAGTCGTAGGAGAGGACAGCGCAGCTCGCCCTCTCCTCTCCGACGGTGCCCGAGTTGACGCGACCGATGCCCGCCACCAGCCCATCCGCCGGCGTCCGTCGAATCAGGTCATCGACACTTCGCCGCCCACGCTGGGCGGCGATCGCCAGGCCACCGTACTCAACGAAGCTACCGGCGTCCAGCAGGTCCTCCACGTTCTCCCGTGCCGTACGCCGCCCAGCGGCGTGGCGCGCGTCGACGACTTCGGACCGGGCCTCGTCGCCAGGCAACAGGCGGCGGCGCAGGACCTCGGCCAGGTCGGGGCGGAGGGTGGTGTCGCCGCCTTCGATGTCGCCTTCCATTGGCAGAGATTGTGAGGGAGACGCGGAGGCGCCTCCCTCACCGGCTATTTGCCCGTGAACTCCGGCTTCTGCTTGGAGAGGAAGCTGATGATGCCGATCGCGGCGTCGTCGCTCATGGCCGACTCCACAAAACCGTCCAGCTCAACCTGTAGGGCGTCCTCGATGCGCTCCTTGCCAACGCCCTCATGGACCGCCTTTTTGATCAGCGCCTGGGCGATCGGGGCGCCGGCGGCGAGCCTCTCAGCGCGCTCACTCACCGCGCTCTCGAACTCCTCGGGTTTCACGGCCTGGGTGACCAGTCCAATGCGTTCGGCCTCGGGGGCGAGGATCCGGGTGCCCTCGAGCATCAACTCCAGGGCCTTGCCCGGACCGACCAGCCGGGGCAGCCGCTGGGTGCCGCCGGCCCCCGGGATGATCCCCAGGTTGACCTCGGTCTGGCCGATGCTGGCCCTGCCGTCGTCAACCATGATCCGGTAGTCGCAACTCAGCGCCAGCTCACAGCCGCCGCCCAGCGCGTGCCCATTGATGGCGGCGATGACGATCAGCCGCGACTTCTCCAGCCGCGTGAAGCATTTCTGGAGGTGCCCGACGGTATCGCCGAGCGCCCTCCGCATACCCTCCTTGTCATCGCGGTCGACAGCGGCCATGTTGCCCAGGTCGGCACCCACGGAGAAGTACTTCTCGTAGCCGCTGCGGATCACCAGGACTCGCACCTCGGGGTCTGCCTCGAGCTCCTCGAGCGCCTTGACCAGCGCGTCGCCGAGGTCCGCGGCGATCGAGTTGTTGCCCTTGCGGGTGAGGGTGATGGTGCCGACGTGACCCGTTTTGGACGGGGTTGCAAGCTGTTCTGTAGTCGCCTCAGCCATCATCAACCTAGAACGTGAAGAGGTCGATACCGCCGGCCACGTGGATGACCTGGCCGGTGATGTAGTTGGCCTCATTGGAACAGAGGAAGGCGATGGTGTTCGAGATGTCCTCTGGCTGGCCCGGCTTGCGGAAGACGGTGCGCTTGACGATTCGCTCGTTCATCTCCGGGTTGCCCATCTGGAAGGCCTCGGTGCCGATCACCCCGGGCGCAATGATGTTGGAGGTGATCCCGTACCGACCGCCCTCGAGGGCCATGGTCTTGCCCAGGCCGATCACGCCGGCCTTGGTTGTCGAGTAGCTCGACTGGCCGAACCCACCGAGGGTGCCGGCCACCGAAGCCATGAATATGATGCGCCCGAAACCCTTTTCCTTCATGTGCGGGAACACCGCCTTGGTGACGTTGAAGGCGCCACTGAGGTTGACCTTGAGGTCGCGGTCCCAGAGGTTGTCCTGCTGGCGCTCGATTGGACCGACGTGGTCAAGCGTGGCCGCGTTGTTGATCAGGATGTCGATCTGGCCGTACTCGGCGATGACCTTGCCGATGACCTCGGCCACCTGCTCGCGGTTGGTCACGTCCATCTTGTAGGCCGACGCCCTGCGGCCCATGGCGATGATGTCGGCGACGGTCTTCTCGGTGTAGATGGCGCCCTGCGCCTGCATCACGTTGGCCAGGATCGACTCCGACTGCTCGACCGCCTTCTCAAGCTCCGGGTCAGACTCGATGAGGATGTCGGTGACGACGACATCAGCGCCGAGCGAGGCGAGGGTCATGCAGTCCTGGCGGCCGAGGCCGCGGGAACCGCCGGTGACCAGTGCCACCTTGCCAGTCAAATCACAAAACGCCAAGTCAATACTCCTTTTACTGTGTGGCCGTCAGGCCATGCGGGTTGGGGTTTCGAGTGCGCCGGCCCAAGCCGGCGAACAGGGTCACTAAGCGCCGATCTCGGCCTCCGCGTGGCTCAGCACCTTGTCGCCCTTCTGGTTCTCCATCCAGACGTCGAGGATCGCACGGCCGGTTGCCGCCTCGATCTGCTTCACCCGGCCCCGGCAGCGCACGGTGTCCCCAGGTTCAACCATGTTGGAGAAGCGCACGGTGAGTCGCCGCAGCCGGCCGGGGTCACCGAGCCAGTCGGTGACCGCGCGGGACAACAGGCCGTAATTCAGCATGCCGTGCGCGATCACGCCGGGCAGCCCCACCGACCTGGCAACGGCGGCATCCTGGTGAATCGGGTTCTGGTCGCCCGAGGCGTCGGCGTATGCCTTGATCTGGGCCAGGGTGTGGGTGACCTCGAGGTCCAGGACCTCGTCTCCCACCGCCAGCGAAGACAGGGCAGTCATTCCGCCGGCTTTGCGGCTGGGTCGGGGAGGACCAGGATGGTTGCCAGCGACCGGCACACCTGGGCCCCCGTCTCGTCGGTCACCACCGCCTCCGCACTGACAAATTGCAGCGAGCGCTTGCGCGTGACCTCGGCCACGCGCCCCTGGGCGCTGAGCTTCTCCCCCACCCGGATGGGACGGTCCCAGGTGAACTCCTGCCCGGCATGGATCAGCCGGGATGGGTCGATCCCGGCTGCCATCAGGCTCAGCGAGCCCGCGCCCAGCGCATACACCGCGGCAAAACTCGGTGGCGCGATCTTGCCCTGGGCGTCGTCAGGCGACTGCGGGTACGCGGGGTTGCGGTCACCGACAGCCAGCGTGTAGGCGTACACCGAGGCAGGGTCGACGGTGATCGTCACCGCCTCGATGCTCCGACTTAGAAGAGCGTCGAGATCAGACAAGTTGAAACGGCCCCGGTGCGCCCGATCCGGCGTCGCGGCCAAGAAGGGTCTGAGTCCCGGAGCGAGCGCACCGCAGTGCGTGAGCGAGGAACGCAAGAGACGACGCCGGCCCCGGCGTCGCAGCGGGATGCACCGTGGCCGTCTAGCGCAGGACCTGCTGGAGCTTCATGGCCAGCCCCATGTCACCCTTGACCTTGAGCTTGCCGCTCATGAAGGCCATGGTGCCGTCGAGCTTGCCGGAGACGAGGTCCATGAAGTCCGTGGCCGCCATGGTGATCGTGATGTTGGGGTTCTCGGCCTGGCCGGTCCCCATCTCGCCGGCGCCGTCTGCCAGCTTCACCCAGCGCTCGCCGCCGCCGTCGCCGGTGAGGTCGAACTGGTAGATCGCGTTCATCCCCTTGGTCTTGTCAGGGTTGTCCTTGAGACGGCCTTCCATCTCGGTAAAGACCTCATCGACCGTTTCAGCCACGCGGGATCCTCCTCAAACTGACAGTTCCGTCACCCCGGGAGGATAGGTGGGCGCGGAAGCCAAAGTCAAAAGCCGCCCGGCCCCTGCTAGGCCTTCTTTGCAGCCTTCCTGGGAGCGCTCTTTGTGACCGCCTTGGGGGCGGCCTTGGCAGCCGACTTCACCGTCGCCTTCCTGGCCACGGGACGCGGCTTCGCGGGCTCTGCCTCGAGCAGGCGCTTGAGCTTCTGCAGGGACTTCTCGAGGTTTCCCTCAATGATCCCGTTGACGCCGGGCACGAACTTGAAGATCATCGGCAGCTCGTACTCGTAGATCAGGGTGACATCGGTGGTGCCGTCGTCGAACTCCTCAAAGCTCCACGTGCCCTGGGTCTTGGGACCCTTGCGCGAGGTCGCCACCATCCGCTCGTTGTCCTTCCAGCCGGTGACCTCCAGCTCGACGTCGAAATGCTTGCCGGCAACCACCGCGCGCGAGTCGAACCGGGCCCCCTTGCCGCGGCTCTGGTCGCCGATCGGCTCATAGCGGGTGATTCCGTTCATAAACCGCGGCGTGTTGCTGGGCTCGGCGACAAAATCGAACGCCGCCTCGACGGTAGCCTTGACGGTTACGGTGACTGTGGCCTTGCTCATTGCCTAAAACACGCCTCGGTAGTCGAGCTCCTTCTTCTTCTCGTCAGCCTCCTCCTTGGTCTCGAAGAAGGCAAACTGTCTCTTGCCGTGGATGTAGTAACCGCCGCCCTGGTCGGGGGTGATTCTTACGTCGGGGAGGTCGATGTCGTAGACCTGTCCCGAATCACTGACGCGCAGCAGTGTCACAGCCCAGAAGTATGGCCCCTTCCGCTTGACCCGGCGCGGCCACGGGCCTACAGTCCCCCCAAGATGACCATCAGCGCCTTCGACGTTGCCCAGCAGCAGTTTGATGCCGCGGCGGAGGCGATGGGCCTGGACCCCTCGATGCGCGAGGTGCTGCGAGTGCCGCAGCGGGAACTGATCGTGAACTTCCCGGTGCGCATGGATAGCGGCGGAGTGCGGGTGTTCACCGGGTACCGCGTGCAGCACAACATCACCCGCGGCCCGGCCAAGGGCGGCCTGCGGTACCACCCCGGGGTGACCCTCGACGAGGTCCGCGCCCTGGCCATGTGGATGAGCTGGAAGACAGCCCTGATGGGCATCCCGTACGGGGGGGCCAAGGGGGGCGTGGTGGTGGCCCCCGAGACGCTGTCCGACAACGAACTGGAGAACCTGACCCGTCGATTTGCCACCGAGATTTCCATCCTTGTGGGCCCGCACAGCGATATCCCGGCCCCCGACGTTGGGACCAACGCCAAGATCATGGCCTGGTACATGGACACAATGTCGATGCACGCCGGCTACTCGATGCCGGCGGTGGTCACCGGCAAGCCGGTGTCCGTGGGGGGGTCGCTGGGACGGGCGGAAGCCACCGGGCGCGGCGTGGCCGCGGTCACCGTCCAGGCGCTGGCCAAGTTGGAAGTCGCTCCCCCAGACGCCACTGTGGCCGTGCAGGGGTTCGGCAACGTGGGCTCGATCTCGGCTCTCCTGCTGGCCCGCGCAGGGTGCCGGGTGATCGGACTGAGCGACGTCCACGGCGCCATCTGGGACCCCGCCGGTGCGGGCTTTGACATCGTCGACGTCCAGAATTGGGTTGGCGATCACCGCTCGGTCGTCGGCTACCCAGGCAGCGTTCCCGTGAGCAACGCCGAACTGCTGACCGGGGATGCGACCGTCCTGGTCCCCGCGGCCCTGGAGGGAGTGATCACGGTGCCGATCGCCCGCGAGGCAAAGTGCAGGCTGGTCGTCGAGGGCGCCAACGGCCCCACGGCGCCCGACGCGGACCTCGTGCTCAAGCAGCGGAACATCCTCCTGGTTCCCGACATCCTGGCCAATGCCGGCGGGGTGGTGGTGTCCTATTTCGAGTGGGTCCAGGACCTCCAGGCATTCTTCTGGGAGGAGGGAGAGATCAACCGGCGCCTCGAGAACCTGATGCACCGCGCCTTTGAGACCGTCTGGGGGGTCGCAGAAAAAAGCGGGGGGACCCTCCGCGACGCGGCCTACAGCCTGGCCCTGGACAAGGTGGCGCAGGCCACCCTGGTCCGCGGCATCTACCCCTAGGCGGCGCTACTGAGGACGCGCCTGGGGGCGTCGCGATTCGGCGCTTGCGCGCCCCTGCGGGGGGTGCTCGCGTACTTCGTGTACGCTCCGCTCCCTCCTCGGTCGCTCCTTCCCAGCCGCGCCCTCAGCGCACCGCTAGCAGAGTTTTAGGCGGCGGAGTAGTCGTCCCGGCTGCGCTCGTCGGTGTCCTGGTCCAGGCGGCGGAAGTGTTCCCGACTGACATCCTTGCGAGACAGCAGGCGATCCAGGATCAGGTAGAGGTTGTCCATCACGCGAGTGATGGTCGTGCGCAACGGAAATTCGTGTCGCAGTTCGGCGGGGACTTCCGCCAGATACCTCTCGATTCGACCCATCATCTCCACGGAGACTTTGATGTTGCCGCGGAGGTGCATTCTCTCCAGTTCCTCGAGGATTGCGTCCAGACGAACCACTGGCAGTTCGCGCCGACGTTGGGCCGCGATGCGGCGCAGCCGCTCGGCCTCGGCAGCGCGGATGGCCCGGACGGTATCTTCGATCTGCATCCATACAGAGCTACGACGACGTATACGGGTATGGATCACAGACCAGGTGGGTTTCCCGCACCTCAATCGACGCTGAAGCGATACCCCACCCCCGGGACGCTGTGCACGTACCGGGGGCGTTCGGAGTCCACCTCGATCTTCTTGCGAAGCCTGTAGACGTGGGCGTCAACGGTGCGCGTCTCGATGTCCACCTCGTAGCCCCAGACCTCGCGAAGGAGGTCGGAACGGCTGAAGACATGGCCCGGCCGGTTGGTGAGAAGGGCCAGGACGTTGAACTCGGTGACGGTGAGATTGATCTCCTTGCCGTCGCGCCATACCTGCCGCCGGCTGATGTCCAGCGCCAGCCCGGGGTACTCCCGGCGGTTGGAGGCCGGCACGACCTCGGCCACGGATTCAGACCGCCGCAGATGGGCGCCAATCCGCGCCATCAGCTCCCGCACCTCGAACGGCTTGGTGACATAGTCGTCGGCGCCGACCTCCAGCCCCACCACCTTGTCAATCGTGTCGCTCTTGGCGGTGAGCATGATGATTGGGACCAGCGAGCCGTCGGCTCGCAGTTTGCGGCACACGTCGAGCCCGGACAGCCCTGGCATGTTGATGTCCAAAAGGATCAGGTCCGGGTTCTCGGAGCGCGCTTTGTCCAGCCCCTCGTCGCCGGTCGTCGCCTCGAGCATCTCGTAGTTCTGGGGCTGCAGCGACATACGCAGGACCTGACGGGCCTGCGCGTCGTCTTCGATGATGAGGATCTTCTTGGTGCCGGGCAAAGAGGGTTTAGGTTACGGGCTGCCGGAGGTACTCGGTGACGTCGCGCACAAAGCGGCGCACGTCGATCGGCTTGGTAATGTAGCCCACGCAGCCGGCCTGCAGGGCCTCCTCCTTGGCTCCCTTCATGGCGTTGGCGGTCATCGCTACCACTTTGATGTCCGCGGTCTCCGGGTCCGCCTTGAGCGCGCGCGTCGCGGCCAGGCCGTCCATGCCGCCCGGGAGCTGGATATCCATCAGGATCAGTGCCGGCTTCAATTCCTTGGCCTTGAGAAGGCCCTCCTGGCCGTCTACCGCCGATTCCACCCGGAAACCGCCTCCGACCAGCACCAGCTTGGCGAGCTCGAGGTTGCTGGGGTTGTCCTCGACGATCAGGACCAGGTTGGCCAGCTGGTCGCCGTCCTCCCTGGCCTGTCCCGCCTGGAGGGGAACGGTGAAGGTGAAGGTGGAGCCCTTGCCGTCCTTGCTGGTGACGGTGATCGTGCCCCCGTGCAGCTCAACCAGGCGCTTGACAAGGGCCAGGCCGAGGCCGGTGCCCTTCTGCTTCTGATGCTCGCCTTGAATCATGTAGAACTCGCCCCAGATCTTGTCGATGTGCTCCGCGGGGATCCCGACCCCGGTGTCGGTGACCGTCACGATCACGTCCTGGGCCTGGTTGCGCAGCTTGGCCTCGACCGCGATCGACCCGGCCTCCGGGGTGAACTTGATGGCGTTGGAGAGCAGGTTGTAAAGGATCTGCTTGACCTTGCCCTTATCCGCGTAGATGGCGAGGTCCTCTGGCTCGACGGCGACGGTGAGCTCGATCCCCTTCTTGCCGGCAAGGGACTTGACCACGGTCAGCACCTCCCGGAAGGCCGATTCGACCACGAATTCCTCGAGCACGAGGTCCATCCGGCCGGCCTCGATCTTGGACATGTCGAGGACGTCGTTGATCAGCTGCAGAAGGTGCTCACCGGAGGCGTGGATGGCCTCCAGGGACTCCACGCGCTGCTCCTCGGTGAGGACGCCGGCGAGATTGTCCTTGAGGATCTCGCTGAATCCCAGGATCGAGTTCAGGGGGGTGCGCAGCTCGTGGCTCATGTTGGCCAGGAACTCGCTCTTGAGGCGGCTGACCTCCTTGATCTGGACGTTGGCGTCCTCAAGGTTGGCGTTCAACTCCTCGATCCGGCCGAGCTGCCCCTGCATCTCCTGGTACTGCCGCGCGTTCTCGATGCTGATCGCCGACTGGTTGATGATCACTCGGACGAGGGCAGCCTCCACGTCGGTGAAGGGTTGGACCTGGCGCCGGGCCATGGTCATGGCGCCGATAACCCGCTGAGGGGAGCTCAGGGGGATCAGGAGCATGGAGCGCGGCGCCCGCGCGGGGTCCACGATCTTGAAGCGCGGGTCCTGGAGGGCGTCCGGGATGTTGACCATCTCGTTGCTCTGGACAGTCCAGCCGACGATACCCTCCCCCAGCTTGAAGCGGGCGATCCTGTTGACCTGGTCGGAGAAGGGGTAGGTGGCGATCGCCTGCAACTCGCCGCCGTCATCCGTGAGGAGGAAAACGCTGGCCGCGTCGAAGGTGACCATCCGGCTGGTGGCCTGCAGCATGAAGTCGATGTTCTCCTTGAGGTTGAGGGAGGATGTGAGCATCCCGCCCAGCTGCCCAAGCAACTCGACAAGGCTTTGTTGTGACGCGACCTGCGCCATTTGGCCCAGTATATGTGGGCGGCGCGTACCGGAACGGCAGTAGCCAGGCTGTGACACGCGTGAACCCGCCTCAGAGGTGCCCCAGCTCCCGCAGGCTGGAGCACCGGGTGCTCGATACCACGAGGTGATCCAGGAGTTCGAGGCCCAGCAACCGAGCCGCTGCGACAAGTTGCTTCGTCACCTCGACGTCCTCCCGGCTCGGCGTCGTGTCACCTGACGGGTGGTTGTGGACCAGCACGATCCCAGCCGCGGGGAGGCGCAGCGCCGGCGCCAGGATGTCGCGCGGCTGGATCACGCTGGCGCGCAATCCTCCGACTGCCACCAGCTCTCGGTGGATAGGGCGGTTGCGGCTGTCGAGGTAAATAGCCACGACCCGCTCCTGTGCGGACGAGCGGAGATCGGTAACCTGGGCGAGGACGTCGGCAGGGCCGGTGATGGGGGCCGGCATGGCCCAACTCTCCTTATCCAGCCGGGTGGCGAACTCGGCGCAGAGGCGCAGCTGGCGCGCCTGCCGCGCCGTGAAACCGGCCGCTATGGCGCGCTCCTTGCCCTCCTCACCGATCCATGCCGACATCCCGCAGGCGAGCGCGCCCCGCACCAGCGCCGCGCAACCGCCGGGCTCGTCGAAATCGATCAATTCCGCAACTATCCCGGCCAGCGAAAGGTCGCAATCCTCGCCTACCGGCGACGTCCCCCACGCCACCCCCACAGGACGATTATAGACAACTCTGTGTAGTTGTGTCCACCCAATCGCGCGCTTGCGCCGGGGCTAGCCCACGTGGAAGAGGTCGACCAGTAACCACAGAAACACGAACGTCAGGGCGACCACCACCAGGACGTACGCCGCCCATCTCGCCAAGGGGTGGTTCCAACCGATCCTGCGGGCCGCAAGCGGTGCCGGGGGACTCCCGCCACGATTGCCCGGCAGCGGCGCTTCGGTGATTCCGCCGCCTTCCTGCGGCGAGATCTCGAGGAGGGTCACAGCGTCCTGATAGAAAGGACGGGGTTGGGTCGCCATCGCGGGCGACACGGCGGCGGCTGGCGTGATGAGCGCGGTTTCGGCCGGTATCTCATCTGGCAGCACCGTGACCTCTGAGGCAGTCGGCCCGGAGGACTCGGCCAAGCCACTGGGCACCCTGACCAATCCGGGCGACGACGACGCCTCGAGGGGAGATGGCGCGTTGAGGACATGGCCGACGGCCTCGGTGGGCGGCGCGCTGTCTGCGACCGACGCTGCGACCGACGGGACCGGGTCCACGATTTCCTCCCATTTCTCCGCAGCCCCTTGGGCAGGCGCGGAGGAAACCGGACCTAGGTCGGCCGGTGGCGGAGCAGGCTCCGAATGGACAGGCCCCGCGGAGAGCTCCGCCAGCAGGGCGGCGCGGGCCTCGGCCTCACGCGCAGCGTCACGTGCCACCTCCGCCTCGAGCTGCGGGAGCTGTCCAGCGTCAGCGACCGGCGGCGGTGCGACGACCGACTCGATTTCGGGTTGCGCGGTCCACGCCTCTTCGTGGTGCGCCTCGGGTGCGGTCAGTCGTTCGGGTTCGGCAGCGGGCTCCGGCTCTGGCGCGGGCGTGGGCTCCGGCTCGGGCACATACGTGGGCTCCGGTTCCGGCACAGGCGTGGGCTCCGGTTCCGGCTCGGGCACATACGGTGGCTCCGGTTCCGGCACAGGCGTGGGCTCGGGTTCCGGTGCACGCGTTGGCTCCGGTTCCGGCACGGGCACATACGTGGGCTCCAGTTCCGGTGCACGCGCTGGCTCCGGTGCCGGCGGAGGGAGAGGCGGAGGCGTGGGTTCCGGTTCCGGCACGGGCGTGGGCTCCGCCTCATCCTGGACAACCGCCTCAAGAGCGGTTTCGGGGGCACGAGCGGCCTCGGGCTCTGGCATCACATCGGCGCGGGGCTGGACCGCCTCAAAAGGCAGAGTCGGCTGGTCCTCGTCCGTCGGTTGATCATCGCGGCGCACGCGGGCCATGGGCTCCGCGGCAATCGCATCCGGGGGCTCAAGGCTCGCGGGCTCGGCCTCCAGCGAACTGGCGGTCTGCCCGCTGGGCGGGGGCGCGGCGGGCGGTAGCGCCAGGGGGGCTTCGGGTCGTCGTGGCTCGTTGGCCGCCAACCCGGATGGGATCGACGGCGCCGGGCGGACGTCGACTTCGAGAGGCGCCGAGGGGACATCCACGGTCGGCTCGACAGGCGCGCTGGGCGGGGGTTCGACCGGCGGGGCGGCAGCTTGCTCAACAGCGGGCACCGGGGCCGGTTCGGCGGGTTGCCTTGGCGGGATGTCGGGCCGGACGATGGCGCCCGGTTCGATGCTCTCGAGGAGGGCGAGATCATCGGCCAGGATGTCGGCAATATCCTGGGTGAACTTCTTCTTGGACATGTGGGAAACCTAGACCGCTACGGTCCGGTCCTCCTCCCGGCGAGGTAGAGGACGCCAAAGACGGCCAGGGCGAAGACGCAGACGGCCCCAGATTCCAGGAATAGACCGAGGTTGTTGAAGAACACCAGGTTGGTCGCGGCAAACGCCAGGGCGCCGGCCCCTAGCGGGAAGAAGACCCAATCGGCCAGTAGTCTGCCGGCGCTGCCCGGTGCGGTGGTCGTGTCGCCGCCGCCCGCGGAAGCAGCCGCGACCTGGCGCTGCGCCGGCTCCGGCGCAGTCCGCGGGATGGCGGGGGCTGCCGCTGTCGACCCGGGGACGGAGGGCTTCTCATCGTCGTCCCGTAGCAAGACCACCGTCTCGTCGTCCGCGCCCGGCTTCTCGGCGTCCGCCTCCGACCCTGCGCGGAGGGCACCGGTCTCCTCGATCTTGGCCGGCGGGGATGTTGATGACGGCCGCGGGAGGACCACGGTCTCGTCCGCACCTCCTGCAGGCCGGCTCGCGGTCTCGGTATCGAGCTCCGCGGGAGCTTCGGGCAGCGCAACCGCAGCAGCGGCGCGGTCGCGCCGCGCCGGCACCTTCCGCGAGGGGCGGGCGGTTGCCGCAGAAGCAACGGTTGCCGCAGCAGCGGCGGTGGCCGCGGCGGACTCGGTGGCCTTGCCGGTCTTTGTCCTCGCCGTCGCTCGGGCATTTGGCGCTGTCGGGGTGCGCTTGGTGACGGCTGCGCGGCTCGGGGCCACGGCGGGGGCCGGGCCCTTGGCTGCCGCCGCCTTTGCGACTGCCCTAGGGGCAGCTGGGGTCGCAGCTTTCGACACCGCCGTGGTTGGCTTGGCCGGGCGGGCCGCCGCGCCCGACACCACCGCAGCCGATGGGCCGGCAACCTTGACCCGCGGCTTGGCCACACTGGGGGTCGGGGGCTTCGCAACCGCAGGTTTCGGCGCCACGCCGGGGACCACCACCGGGGCGGGCGTCGTTGGGGAAACGGTGGGTGTCGCGGTCGTGACGGCTGCGGCCCCGGGCGCTGCTTTGCCCACCGCCTTCGCGGCCCCGCCCCGGCGCTCGGCAGTCATCGCCCTGGCCTCGACGTCCCCTATGGTGCGAACCACCGCGGGAACCGTTTTGAGGCCCCGGTCCCGCGCTACGGCCAGCCGGCGGCCCCCGTCCAGCACCTCGTAACCGTTGGCCGTGGGCCTCAGCAGCAGCGGCTGGAGTATCCCCGACTTGGCGATGCTGTCGTGGAGCTCGGAGTCGGCGTCCGTCCGCCGCCCCCGGGGCAGCTTGATCCGCGAGAGGTCGATCTCATCAAGCTTGGTCTCCGTGGTGGGGGCGACGTGCCGGCTCAATGTGTCGTCGGCCGTGGCCCTGTCTCCGCTGCCCTGGGCGCCGAACATCCGGTCCAGCCCGCTGGTCTCCCCGGCGCCGGAGGACGCCGCCGGCTCGTCGGCAAGGATGCTGTCGATTTTCGACCTGAAGTCACCCTTCCGCTTGCTCATGATCTCCGTTCCACCCTCGCGACCACCTCAGCCGCCAGGTCACGATAAGCCTTCGACGCATCAGAACTTGACGCGTATTTGAGTATCGGCACACCTTCGAGTGACGTCTCGGCCAGCTTGACGGTCTGCTTCACCACGGAGTCGAACACCGGCAGGTTCGGCAGGTCGCGAAGGGCCTCCAGCATGTCCCGGCTGAAGTTGGTACGGGGGCTCACAAACGTCGGCAGGATGCCCAGGACACGTACATCGGAGTTGAGCCTCTGGCGTGCGGCCGCCACGGTGCGGAGCACCTCCTTGAGACCTTTGATGGCGAATCCCGACATCTGCACGGGCACAAGAATGTAGTCCGCCGCGGCCAGGGCGTTGAGCGTGTGGAAGCCGAAGTTGGGAGGAGTGTCCACCAGGACATAGTCGTACTTCGCGCCGTCCTCCGTGAGCCGGCCGATGACCCCTCGAAGCAGCAATTCACGGCCGATGCCGCTCTGTAGGGACGCCTCGACCGCCGACAGGTCCGGGTTGGAGGGAAGAAGGTCGACGCCGTACTCGGTCGTAAGCACCGCGGCCCCATTGGGAGATTCGCCGGTCAGGGTGTGAAAAACGGTCGTGTCAAGGCGGTAGGGGTCGAACCCGATGCCGGAGGTGAGGTTGGCCTGCGGGTCCATGTCGATCGCCAGGACGGTCTTCCCGAGCTCGGCGAGCGCGCAGGAAAGGTTGATGACAGTGGTCGACTTGCCGGTCCCTCCCTTCCCGGAGATGGCCGCTATGGTCACGCTCACGGCGCCAATTCTACGGAGGGATCCCCAAGCGACGGCTAGCGAGTGGCCAGGAGGTTGATAACAAAGATCGCGAGCAGGATGACGACCACCACTGTCACCACCAGCAGGATCGCCGCGCCGATACCAAACAGGGTGTTGATGCGCTGGGCTGGTAGGGGCGCGGCGACCGACGCGGCAGGCCCGGTCACCGGCGGCGCGGCGGACTGGGGAAGCAGCTCGGCCGCGTAGTCGGCCGCCGGGTCACGCGCCGCTTCCATCAACGAGGCCGGACTGGCGAACGGCCGCTCCAGCGGGCCGGTCCCGGCCGCTTCGGCCGCCGCGGCCACCGGGGCCGCCCACTCGGGCGATGGCTCCGCGGTGGAGGGCACCTGCTCGGGACTGGGCTCCAGGCGTCGCTCCGGCGCGGGCGCCGGCGGCGGCCCCGGTTCGTCGCCTGCCGCGGGTTCGGACGCCGGCGGGGGCATGACCGCCGGCGGCGGCACGCTGAGGGGGGCAGGCCTGGGCCCCCATGTCGGCACCGCATCGGGTCGAGCCGCGGGCGGCGCGGCCGGCATCCACGATCTGTACGCCTGAGGCTCGGGCTCGGCTGTGAGCGCCTCGGTGTGCCATGGTGCGGGCTCGGAAGGTTGTGATGCCGGCTGAGCAGCTTCCCCCGCGGGCTCAGACGCCTCGGGCGCCGGCCCCGGAACCTCTTCGGGTCGAGCCTCGGGCGCCGCCGCCGGCGTCTCGGGAGGGTCCGGCACCACCGGCGAAGGCATCGCCGGTTCGAATGGCGGCTGTGGGCTCACCTCAACCCTGAAACTCGTTGGCCTGGTCTATTTTGCTCAACACCCAGTCAAATTTGCCGCTGGTCACCGCCTCGTTGCAGTACTTGCAATGCCCGGTCGCATTGACGTCGAGTGGCGCGCCACAGTTGGGGCACTTCTTCTCTGTGATGCCCCCGCTCACCAGGGTCTTCGCGCCCGCCGTGCGGGTGAAGGTCCAGAACTCGGTGAAAGGGGTGTCGCTGCTGTCGCCCGAGAGCTTCTTGCCGGTTTCGTCATTCACGTCGTAGTCCTTGGCGCTGGCATCGACCCGAACGGTTATGTTGTCGAAGTTGTCATCGTGGCTGGCGCGCACGACGGACATGCCCTGGACATAGAGCGCCTCCAGGACGTTCTTGCGGTGTTCAGCGGTCATCTGGTCCACCTGGGTCTTCCAACCCATGTACAGGCCGGGGCTCATGTAGGCGCGCCCCTCATCCACGTTGCGGTCCTGCCAGGCCTTTTGCAGCAGGAAGAACGCGGCCTGGGCGCGGTCGAGGAATTGTTGTTCGCTGAAGTTTGGATCGTTGGCCTTGATCGCCGCCAACTGCTCCTGGGGATCGGCTTGGCCGTGGGACGCCTGGGGGACGGGCGTGGCGTACACCGGCTCGTAGGCCGGGGCGCTGCCGACGCCTCGGCCACCGCCGCGGAAGCTGCGGTAGGCGACGTAGATGATCAGGAACACCACGATCAGGCAGCAGATGCTGCCGCCGCCACCGCCGCCAAAGAACAGCGGCAGGAAGAAGAAACCGCCCCCGCCACCACCGCCGAACCCACCACTGCCGCCGCCGCTGAAGCTGCCGCCGCCACCTCGTCCGCCACCGCCAAATCCGCCACCGCCACCATGCCCGCCGCCACCGCCGCCGCCCCGGGCCAGGGCGGCCTCGGGAACAAGCAGCAGGACAAGCAGCAGGACAAGCAGGGCGAGGAGGGCCGCGCCCAGCACCAGGCGCCGGCGCCCAAAGAACGCGGTCAGACCACCACTGATGATGGCCTCCGCACGTTCGCGCATCGACGCCAGGGCGCTCAGGCCGATGCCTCGGGTCCCGGGCCGGGCGGGGGCGAGGACTCCGGGGGACTCTCCGATCCGGCGGCAGGCGCTGCCGTGGCCTGCATATTCGCACCGCAGTTGGCGCAGAACTTGGCGGTCGCGGCGTTCTCCGTGCCGCA
>JBPCPW010000113.1:0-10464 GCA_050998755.1 Candidatus Dormibacteria bacterium | reverse complement strand
ACCAAGAGCCCGCCTCCTCCGCCCCACATGCCACCCTGGACGGTTGTGGGGTAGCTTCCCGGCCTGCGGGCAACCCTGCCGCCCCCCAGGCCCACCGCCCCCGCGGATTTAATCCGGTCCTCCACTCTCTGCAGTGCCTTCTCCTTGTGGAGCTTGCGCGCCACCTTGTAGAGCCCCTCGGGGCCTGCCGCCGCCGCCCAGCCGAAGCCCAGCACAGACCCGGCGACACACGCCGCGATCGCCAGGGGTATGAAGATCAACGGGTTGAGCCCACCGGTGGCCAACAGCAGGCCGCCGGCGAGCAGCACAATTTCGCCGGGAGCGAATGGTAACGGGACGCCGGTCTCCTCCGTGAAGAGCAGACCGCAGAGCAGGAGCACCCCGGGTGTGCCGTGGAGCCCGCTGAGTACGTTCATGAACTGCGCCGCATAGCTCAGACCTGCTTGCGCCTTACCAGGAGGTAAAGGACGACAACGATGAGGACCAGGTACACGGCCCAGTAGACGATGTCGGTCCAGTCAGAGGTGAGCGCCTCGGAGCCCACGCCGCCGAGGCTGGCCCGCACGCGCACCAACTCCGAGGCCACGCTGTAGCGCAGCTGGCGAGGCAGGACCCAATGGAGCGTGGTCAGCGCGACCTTCCATCCTGTCGCGATGGACAGGTCCTTGGTGAATATCCAGAATGTGTTGATCAGGTTGGCCAGGTTGGTCACCACCACGGCGACCACGATGGCAACGACGTTGTTGGTCACCGCTGTGAGCATCAGGACAAGGACCAGGATCGTCGCCTCGTTGGCCACGATACGCCCGAAATCCAGGAAGAGCAGGTCCTCATGCCCGCCGCCCGAGATCTCCAGGATGATTAGCAGCCCGATGCCCAGCACCAGGCTGACCGCGGCCAGCGCGGCCACTGCCGCGGCGACCTTGCCAAGGGTGTACTCGAGTCGGGAGATCGGCTTGGTGAAGACGGAGACCACCGAACCGCTGTCGAGATCGTTGTAGATGGTTGTCGCCCCTATTCCCAGCGCCGTCAGGAAGAGGAAGAACTCCGCAATCTGTCCTGAGAAGAGGACCAGGAATATGGCCCGAGAGCTCCCCTGTAACAGTTGACCTGGGGCCAGCGCGATGAACAGCCCGAGCCCGCAGGCCAGCAAGACCCCTCCGCCCGCAAAGACCAGGAGGAGCTTGCGTCGCATCATCTCGCGCAGCGTGTAGTAGGTCGCGGCGTATGCCACGCTCATGCGGGAGGGTCGACCATGAAGCTGGGTAGGCCCTGGGACCGGGACGGCACCAGCTCCATGAAGACATCCTCGAGTGTCTTGCCCTCGGGCACGATGTCGTGCACCTGACCCTCACGCAGAACGTGCCCGTGGTCGATGATCGCGACCCGGTCGCAGACGCGCTCGACCTCGCTGAGGAGGTGACTGTTGAGCAGGATCGCCACCCCCTGGGTCTTGAGACTCAGGATCAGGTCACGGACCGCCCGCCGGCCCACCGGGTCGAGGTCGGCGGTGGGCTCGTCCAGGATCAGGAGCTGGGGCCGGCCAACCAGCGCCTGCGCCAAACCCAAGCGCTGTTTCATGCCCTTGGAGTACTGCCGCACCAGGCGTCGCTCGCCGGCCAGGCCGGCCCACGCCTGGGCCTCTGTGACCCTGCGGCCACGCTCTGGCTCCGCCAGGCCGAACAACCGTCCGAAGTAGTCGAGGACCTCGCCGGCGCGCAGGAACTTCGGGAAGTCGGGATCCTCGGGCGAGAACCCGGTTTTTCGCCGCGCCGCCGGGTGAGTGGGATCCTCTCCAAAGACCCGCAGGTTGCCCTCGTCGGGAAAAAGCAGGCCGGTCAGCATCTTGACCATCGTGGTCTTGCCGGCCCCGTTGGGGCCAAGGAGACCAAAGGCTTCCCCTGGCTGGATGGTGATGGTCAGGCCGTCAACGGCCCATGGTTGGCTGGCGCGGTAGCGCTTGCGTACGTCCTGGGCCTCGACCACGGCGGTCATGCGCAGTCATCGTACGCGCTACCATCACGCCCATGAGCGAGCTGTTCTCGGTCCAAGGCAAGACCGCGGTTGTCACCGGGGGCTCACGCGGGATTGGCAAGATGATCGCGCGCGGGCTGCTGCAGGCCGGTGCGCGGGTCTACATCACCGGGCGTAAAGCCGATGCCTGCAACGCTGCGGCGGCCGAACTGGGCGTCTTTGGCGTATGCGAGTCCATCCCGTCAGACTTGTCGACTCGCGCCGGTGCCGAGCACCTTCGCGATGGCGTGGCGGCGAAGGAGAAGCAGGTCCACATCCTGGTCAACAACGCCGGTGCCGCGTGGGGCGCGCCCATTGACGAGTACCCCGAGGACGGCTGGGACAAGGTCCTGGACACCAACGTCAAGGGGGTCTTCTTCACCACCCAGCTCTTTCTGCCTCTGCTCCGAGCAGCCGCGACTGCCGCCGATCGGGCCAGTGTCGTGAACATCGGCTCGGTGGACGGGATCTCCGTGCCGCTGCCCGAGAGCTTCGCCTATTCCGCCAGCAAAGCGGCGGTGCACATGCTCACCCGTCACCTGGCGCGACGCCTGGTCGACGAGAATATCAACGTCAACGCCATCGCTCCCGGCCTGTTTCCCAGCAAGATGACCGCCTTCATGTACGAGACACCCGAGGTTGAGAAGGCGATCCTCGACCGAATCCCGATGCACCGCGAGGGCGGGGGAGACGACATCGCCGGCGCGGTGATCTACCTCTCGTCCCGGGCGGGGGCCTACGTGACCGGCGCGGTCATCCCGGTTTCCGGCGGCCTCGCCACCTTGTCCTAACCCGACCGACTAGCCTCGGCGCCTCTGCCGCACCACACCCAGCCCGAGTGCGAGCACCATCCCGGCTGACCCGAACGCCAGGAGCGAGTAGCCTACGGGCCCACCTGTTGACGTGCCCGGGGTACTGGACAGCCTGCCTCCGGCGGCGGCAGCTGGGATCGTCGCTGGGGCTCCCCCTGGGGCCCCCCCGGCAAGCTGGGCGCGCGTTGGCGTCCAGACGTTGTTGGCGACGCCGAGGACATAGAACCCGTTGTTGCCGTCGGAGTACCAGATCTCGTTGCGCCGCGGGACGAAGGTCGGCTTGGACATCGCGTAGTTGGAGACCGGGTCGGCGGCCGCCGGGGCACCTGGGATGACTTTGCGCGGCGGGGGATTGAAGTAGCCCAGTTCCTTTGGGTGGTAGGGGTCGTGGATGTCAAACAGCCGAAGCCCTGAGAGGATGAAGGTGCAGGCGACGACACCGGGTTCGACGCGGCTTGGTACCTCGCAATAATGGCCGGCATAGCCCCGGAAGGTCGTCGTTGCGCCCGGGTCATTCGCCTGGCCCGCCTGGTTCTCCGCCATGTTCACCTCGAGCCTGATGTTCGAGATGACCGCCGGGTGGCGATCGTCGGCGATGTCGATGATCCGCGCCGCGCCGATCTTGGCACTCCCGCCGCCGAACTCATCGATCTCAACCAGGTATGAGTGCCCCTTGATGGTCACCGGTATCGTGATCTGTGGGGTGCTCATGGTCGGCCAGGTCAGGCTGCTCACCACCGGCACAACCGGGTTGACCACCCGCGCCTGAACCTGGCTGGTGTCGAGGATGATCAGGCCGGCTCGGGTTGCGAGGTACGCGCGATTGCCATCGTCGCGAATCGAGAGCCCGTGGATCTTCCCGATCTGGTTGTCGAACCACACTGGTTTGGTGAGCATCGGGTTGGTGAGGTCGATGGCGGTGATGAACCCGCCATCCAGTGAAGACGAATAGAAGGTGTTGCCGTCCGGCGCGAACCCGCTCTCATGGCCAAAGGTGCCAACTGGCAGGCTGGACTGGAGGACAGGATTACGACAGTCGGCGCTGACGTCGTACACGTCAACGATCCCGGGGTAGAACGCGGGGTTGGCGCTCACTCCCACGAGCAGCCCGCGCTTCTGGTTCAGAAGAATGGACTCGTGCGGCGTCAGCATCGCCGGGGTTGTGAGGTTCGCGGTGAGCGCGGGATGAGCGGGGTCCGTCATGTCGAGGACGTTGACGCCGGCCGCGAGGACCGCGTCCTTGGGGAACAGCAGGGTGGTGTCGTAATAGGCGCACTCGTGACCGGCCTTGTCCACATAGCGCTCGACCTTGTAACCGCCGCGCTGCCCGAAGTGCCCCAGAACGGCCAGGTTGCATTGGAAGCCTTGGGCCGCGCGACCGCTGTCGAGGTCGGCCTGGGTTATGCGACCCTGTCGGCCCGTCTCCGGCATCCCTCCCGGGCCACAGTGGGCTCGAGGAGTGGGTCCGGCGTAAACGCTGGTCGTCACCTGGGCATTGGCGATGCCGGCGCCAGCCAGCACAAAGGCGACCAGCGCTGCGAGCCCCGCCTGCCACGAGCGTGTCAGAGACCGGTTAGACGGCGCCGTCACTCGATTCATTTTCACAACCAAACCTCCCCGCGCGTGCCCAACCCCACGGACGATCAGGGTGCGATCCTACAGGCATGGTCCCAGCGCCCTCCATCTGAAGGTCCGCGCGCGGGACGGATCCCAGTGCCGTGCCGCCTAGACGGCTTCCGTCTCGCGGTGCACGGCAACGGCGATCATCACCAGCCCGATGCCTATGATGTCGACAACCGTCGGCAGCTGCCGGAGCACGATGACCCCGATGACGGTCGCGGTTGCGGGGAGCAGCGCGATGAAAAGTGCATACGTCGCCCGCGGCAGCCGCGCCATGGCCAACTGGTCGAAGACGTAGGGGATGACCGAGGACGATACGCCGACGCCAACGCCGGCGGCGAGGGCGACCGGGTCACCGAGGGCATGCGCTGCTCCAGCGAGCCCTATCGGCGAGACGAAGACGAATGCGAACATCATCGCGGCCGCGAGCCCGTCAATCCCGCCCATCTGCGGACGCCGCGCGACGCGGTGCGCCAGGACGATGTACAGCGCAAACAGTGCGGCATTCGCAAATGCGAACGCCACTCCTACGGGCTGGCCGAAAAAACGAACGTGCGTCAGCAGGTAAACCCCGACCGCGGCGATTGCCACCGCGACGAAGTTGCGGCCCACGCGCGCCCCGATCGCCGCCAGGACGATTGGCCCTATGAACTCGATGGCTGCCACCGTGGCCAAGGGCAGTCGGGAGATCGAGAGGTAAAAACACGCATTCATCACCGCGAACACCGCACCCAATGCCACGATCAGCACCTGGCCGCCGCGATCGAGGGCTAGGAATTTGCGCCAGGGGCGGCGCCACATCGCGAAGACCAGCGCCGCGGAGGCGATGCGCAACCAGGCGACACCAAGAACGTCCACGCGCGCAAAGAGCAGGACAGCGAACGACGGGCCGAGGTAGTGGAAGATCGCGCTCCCGACGAAGTAGGCGTGCGGTGGCACGGCCAGGTGCCGGGCGGCGGCACTCCTGTTGGTGGTCACCCACCAAGCCTGGGCCAAGCGACGGTCGATTGACAGCGGAACCGGGGGTTTAGAACGGACCAGCATTGCGCATACCATGGCGCGAGGCTGATGATTGAACACAGGGAGAACTGAAGAGCGTGTCGCTGGATGTAGTCGGCAAGTTGGCCAGGGTTACCGCCGACATCACGCCGGGGCACCTTGGTGAGGTCGTCATCGAGGTCAGGGCGGGGACAGAACGATTCCTCGCCCGCGCCGCAGATGACGCGGCCACGATTCGTAAACACACCCAGGTGGTTGTCGTCGGCAGCCTGGGTGGACGGACCGTGGAAGTGAAGCCGACAGAAAGAATGGGGTTACCAAGGTAATGGAGATTCTGGGAATCGTTGTTGGCGTCGTCGTCTTGTTTCTCATCCTCATCGCGATGCTCTTCCGAAGCGCATGGCGGGTGGCAGAGCCCGATGAGGCGCTGATCATCTCCGGGTTCCGCACCGGGCAGAGGCCTGACGGCGTCGGCGAGAGCATGGGGTTCAAGATCGTCACCGGTCGGGGCGCGCTGATCACCCCGGGGGTCACCAAGGTGAGGCGGTTGTCGCTGGAGGCCCACGAGAGCGAGATCACCGTCCCGTGCGTCAGCCAGCAGAAAATTCGTCTCGACCTCCGCGGCGTCGTGGTCTACAAGGTCGGCGACGACTACCGCTCCATTGCCAATGCCGCACGCCGGTTCCTCGATCGGCCGGCGGCCGAGCTCGAGACCAAGGTGCAGAACGTCTTTGTCGGGCACCTCCGCGCCATCACCGGTGCGATGACCGTCGAGGACATGATCAGCGACCAGGACCAGTTCGCCCAGCAGGTTCGCGATCGTTGTTCCCAGGAGATGGAGTCCTTCGGGCTGGTCATCGACAGCTTCCAGATCCAGGAGATCACCAACCCCTCCGGGTACATCGAGAACCTGGCGGCGCCGCACCAGGCGCAGGTCGAGCAGAACGCGCGAATTGCGCGCGCCAATGCCGAACGCGAGGCCGTGGGCCAGGAGCAGGCCGCCCAGGCCCAGATCGCGCAGTCAATGCGCGACACCAACATCAAGAAGGCGGGCTACCAGGCCGAGGTCGACAAGGCCACCCAGGAGGCGGCCCAGCAGGGCCCCCTGGCCCAGGCCACCGCCACCCAGCTGGTCGTGCAGCAGGAGACGATGGTTGCCGAGCTGCAGGCCAAGCAGAAGGAGCAGCAGCTCCAGGTCGACGTGCGCAAGCCCGCCGACGCCGAGGCTTATAAGCAGACCACCCTCGCCACGGCCGCGCGTGATGCCCACATCAGCCAGGCCGAGGCCGAGGCGCAGGAGGTCAAGTTGCGGGCCCAGGCCGCTGCCGAACAGATCAAGGTGCAGGCGACGGCGCAGGCCGACGCCACCCGCCTCATCGGGCAGGCCGACGCGGACGCGATCAAGGCCAAGGGACTGGCGGAGGCGGATGCGATCCGCGCGCGAATGGAAGCGGAGGCCAACGGGATCGAGCGCCGCGCCGCGGCCCTCAGCCAGAACCAGGAGGCAGTCATCGCCCAGCAGATCGCGGAGAAGCTGCCTGAGATCGTCGCCGCCGCGGCTGCGCCCTTCGAGCACATCGGGCAGTTCACCGTGTTGAACGGCGCTCAGGGCGTGACCAGCGCGATTGCTGAGATCATCCAGCAGGCGGGCGCGCTGACCGGGATGGCGCGCGATTCCTTGATGCCCGCGGTCACCGGCGGGTCAGGCGGTCAAAACGGCTCAAACGGCTCAAACGGCTCAAATGGCAGCAACGGTCGCAGCGGTTCGCGCAAGCCCCGCGGCGCCGTTGCAGGCTCCACGTCCCGTCCATCGTCGGACGATGCCGCTGACAACCCCCGCGCCTGATGGCGCGCAGGTGATTTGACACCTGGCCCGGCGATCGAACCACCGGGCCAGGACCTCGGGCTCGCGCCTGCCGTGGTAGCGGACGTCGATCGGGAGGTGGAGGAGTTTGTTGCCCGGGCGCAGGAGATCGACGGCCGGCCAGGAACGGAGGCCCTTCTGGTGGAGGCGGTCGATTCACTCGGAACCCGCGACATGCGGGCCGTCGCGGCGCTGAGCGGACGCCTTCTCGAGCGCCCCGCAGCAGCCATGCTCGCCTTCTCCGGGGATGGCGGTTCCGTCGGGATGCGTCTTGACGAACTCAGGCGCATGGCCGGCGCCCTCCAGACGGAGGCTGCGGCCATGGCGCGGGAGCCGCAGCGACGGCTGCTCGGCATGCTGCCGCCGCGCGCGCAGCTCGATCCCTTTATCGTGCGCAGCGAGCGCGCCCATGAGAATGTCCAGGCCGTCCTCGACGGCCTTGGCGAGGCTGAGCAGGGTTTGAGGTCGGATAACGCCGCGATCGCCCAGGAGCTGACAGCGCTGGCGACTCAGATCGAGGCCCTGAGGCGTCACGCCTACATGGCGACCCGCATCCACGAGCGGTTCTCTCTGTTACCTGGTCTCTCGGCGTCGATCGGCGTTCTTTTCGCCGTCCAGCAGCGTCGTCGCGACATCCTGATGCAGCTGGCAATTGCGATGCAGGGCTTCGCCGCCCTGCGGGTCGTCGAGGAGAACAATGCCGGGCTGATCCGCTCGATTGCGGGCGCGACCACCACCACGGCGGCGGCGCTTCGAATGTCAGAGGTGGTGCAGCAGGCAATGTTGACGCAGCGGCTGGTTCGCACCAGGCTCAATGACGCCCATCACGCGGCGGAGAGCGGGGAGGCCGGCTCCACCTCTCACCTCGCAATCCTGAGCGCAGCGTGGGCCGGGGTGGAGGCCACCCTCGCGCAGGTCTACGACTTCCGCGTGCAGGCACTGAATTCAATCTCCAGCGCGACCAGGTCGCTGTCCTCACACCTGGAAGGGGCGCCGCCGGCCTCCTGACCGAGCTATCCCGGGGGATCGTCTAATCAGGACCTCAGGATCGCCTGGGCTCCACAACTTCCATATAGAAATTGGTCCAGGCGATGACATCGCCGTCGACGCCCTGGATGGTCACACCGCACATCTCATGGCGACGCCGTCGCGTCGGGTACCCGACCATGCCCATTCCGCCCAGACCACGTCGCCTACGGTGGAGCTCCGGACCAGTTCCGCGTGGAGGTCGGGCACCCCGCCCAGGATGGCCTGCCAGTTCTGCCGGACGTTGTCGCTACCAACGAAGGTCTAATGAAAGGCTCAGGCGCGGTCAAGCGACCGTATGCATCGAGGAAGCATCCCACCATCCGGCAAGCTCATCAAACCTCGACCACCGCCACGAACCCCGAGAGCCCTGCGAAGTCTCGAGCGTTCCTGGTGATCAGCGAGGCCCCATGAGCCATCGCGGTAGCCGCGATCAACAAGTCCAGCGAGCGCTGCCGAGGCTGCCGACCCAACTCGACAGTCGCGGCTGCCAGTCGCCCGAAGGCAACGGCGACCGATGCATCCACGGGTACTGGAGGAAACTCGCGTTCCAGAAACACAAGCCGGCGCAATCGCTCCGCTCGCTCCGCAGCATTCCTGGCCACCAGCACGCCAAAGTGGAGTTCCGCAAACGTGACGGCGCTGACAGCAACCTCGTCCGCCCACCCCGCCGGCGGTTCAGGGCCAATCACGACAGAAGTGTCCAGAACCGCCCTCATTCCCGAGCCTTGAACGGATCGGCCACCGACCCGTCCAGACGGCGCATGTCCTCCAGCCAGGTATCGGTGTCCGTCGGGTGGCCCGCGAACAATTCACCAACATCCGCTGCCCGTCGCCAATACCCAGGCTCCGGCGCAGACAGTCGGGCCGCCGGCCGTCCATTCACGGTTACTACGACCTCCTCTCCTTCTTCCACTCTGCGAACCAAGCTGCTTGCGTGCTGACGAAGCTCCCTCAGACCGACGCTGATTCTTGCCATGCCACATGTTACTACATGTGCTACCCAACGATATTCGTCCTCTCGTGCCGGATGCCGAGATGCTTCTATCTAGTGGCGCCAACCTTCGAATCGCGAACGTCCCAGCCGCTTACCAAGCCAAGCTAAGCGGGACGGCCCCGACCGCCAGGCTCACGACCGGGATGGCACAATCACCCGGCACTCGCGCAAGCTCAACGGCGGCCGCCGAACTCCCAGTCGTGAATCCCGACATCGCCATAGTCGGCGAACCCGGCCAGCCCGTCTCCGAGTAGCGGGTCGAGCGCCTCTCGGGTCGGAACCTGCACCGCCAACGCCACTCCGGCCACTTCCTCGTCAACGAGGTCTCGCAACGCTCCGTAGACAATCAGGCGCTCTCGCAGCTGCGGCGCTAGCTCGGCCGCTGGCACCGGTCCCGGGACTTTCGATCGGTCTTCGGACGCCTGCGCGAGGACGAGAAAGCGAGGCTCGTCCGCAGCTCCCGCGAACTGCCACATCGTCCGTCCAAGAAGGTTGGCGAAGCGCCAGATGAAGTGCTCCTCGAACAGTCCTGCTTGGTTGTATGGATCGCTGGTCACGAACTCGCGCGCGGCCTTCGGGCCGGACAGATCGACCACGTGAAGGCTCCCGGTCCATGTCTGCCGATCAGTTCCGAGCGTCGGGCCTCGGGCAGCCATTCCGCCGGCGAATCCATCCATGTACGACCAATGTTGCTCGTCGAGGTCGGGATCGTCCTCTGAGTCCTCGGCAACAGGTGCACTCCGACTGTAGACGAGGAAGTCCATGACTATCGACGATACTTGGATCTCCGACAGCGCCACGGCCAAGGCCTCCGCGCATCAACCTCACGGAGAGACGCGACTTGGTCTCAGGGGGTGCGGCCCGGCAGGTAACCGTTAGCCCACCGGGCCCCTCGAACGTCCAGGTGGTGGCGGCGCCTCCTTCGACCGTCGACAGAGCCGTCGCCTGAAACGGCGTCACCCGGTAGACGACCCACGGGGGCGGCCCGCCGACTGCGCGCTGTACGGCGAGCTAGACATCCCACGGCTGTAAATGTCAAGCGGCAACGGAAATTTCCTCCCAGGCCACCGCCTCGGAGTAGTTTTGCCGATACCTAAGACAGCCGTGCAGGATCCCGACCAGACGATTGCCGA